>NZ_JBHTCW010000011.1:0-124463 GCF_042666305.1 Brachybacterium sp. GCM10030268
CCAGCATATAACTGCTGTATCATCCGTTAAAATTTGCCAATCAAATATTGGCATCAACAAACAGACACGCTATTGAGATATCAAGCAACACGCGCACATCGTCATCTGGCCGCTCAGCGGCTCGACTCGGAGGCTCGGATGCGCCAGGCGGAAAACCGTCCGACGATTCTTTGTCTTCGTCGTCCCGGCGCGAGTCACTACTCTAGCAGATCTTCGCGGCCCGGTCCAACTCCGCTCCGTGTGTCCCGCGTCTCGTTCTGATCGCTGTGCGATCGTCACCCGAGCAGGTCACGGCCGTTCCCCCGACGTTCCGGGAGTCCGGGTCAGCAGCTCCTCCGCGTCCGCTCCGTGCCGCCGGCCCCGTGGGGCTTCCGGCCTTTCGCGTCTGCGTCCTCGCTGCTGACAAGAGAAAACATTACGGGTCCTGCGGGGGGCCGTCAAACCATCCCGTTCAGCCCTCGTTCACCCTTCTCAGCGCCTGTTTGTGCAGGTCAGCATGCATTTCGGTGGCCTCGGAAAGCGCTCGTTCACTCTGATGTGACCTGAGTCTGAGAGGGGGGTCACGAGACCGCGGGACGATTTGACCAGGGCCCGTTCGAGGTGCCACGTGCGCGCCCGTCCGGGCATGCAGAACGCCCCGGGCACTCCGTGTTCGGAGTGCCCGGGGCGTGGTGGAGGTCTGCGTCCTGTGCCCGCGGCCTGTCGTCGTGCTCAGCCGGCGAGGTGCGCCATGGCGGCGTTCTTCCGTCCCCGGCGCAGGAGGAGATAGCGGCCCGGCAGGGCGGACCGGTCCCCGATCTCGCCCCCGAGGTCATCCACGGAGACCCTCTGACCGTTGACCGACAGTCCGCCTTCGTCCGCGGCGCGCCGGGCGGCGCCCTTGGACTGCACGATCCCCGTCGCCACGAAGGCGTCGACCAGCGACGTGGTGGGTGCCAGGTCGGCCCCCGGCACCTCCCGCGCGATGGAGACGACTGCCGATTCGTCGAGCTCGCGGACGTCCCCGCGCCCGAACAGCACGGAGGCGGCGGCAGTGGCCTGGGCGGTCGCCTGCTCGCCGTGGACCAGCGTGGTCAGGTCATCTGCGAGTGCTCTCTGCGCGGCACGGCGATGGGAGGCCTCCTCGGTCGCGCGCTCCAGCTCGCCGATCTCCTCCTGCGAGCGGAACGTGAAGTACCGCAGGTAGTCGAGCACATCGGCGTCGGCCACATTGAGCCAGAACTGGTGGAACGCGTAGGGGCTGGTCAGCTCCGGGTCCAGCCACACGGCACCGCCCTCGCTCTTGCCGAACTTGGTGCCGTCGGCCTTGGTGACCAGCGGGGTGGTCAGCGCGTGGACCTCCTCGCCCTCCACCTTGTGCACCAGCTCGACGCCGGAGAGCAGATTCCCCCACTGGTCGTTCCCGCCGTACTGGAGGCTCACCCCGTGCCGGCGGTAGAGCTCGAGGTAGTCGATGCCCTGCAGCACCTGGTAGCTGAACTCGGTGTAGCTGATCCCCTCGTCGCTCTGGAGCCGGCGCGAGACGGTCTCCTTGCCGAGCATCGTGCCCATGCGGAAGTGCTTGCCCATGTCCCGCAGGAAGTCGAGCGCGCTCATCTGCCCGATCCAGTCGAGGTTGTTCACCATGGTCACGGCGAACTCCCCCTCCGGGTCGAGGAAGCGGGAGATCTGGCCGCGCAGGGTCTCGACCCAGGTCTCCACGAGCTCGGAATCGTTCAGGACACGCTCCCCGGACATCCGGGGATCGCCGATCAGGCCGGTGGCTCCCCCGACCAGGGCGTAGGGCTTGTGCCCGGCCAGCTGCAGGCGTCGCATGGTGAGCACCTGGGTCAGGTGGCCGACGTGCAGGGAGGCCGCGGTCGGGTCGAAACCGCAATACAGGCTGATCGGTCCGTCCGCCAGAGCGTTGCCGAGCGCCTCGCGCCCGGTGGTCTGCACGACGAGTCCTCGCCAGGCGAGCTCGTCCAGGACGGAATGCATCGATCGTTTCCTCTCTGCAGGGGCACGGTGCGCCGGCCGGTCGGGCGCGGTGTGTCGGGTATCCAGCGCCATTGTCACAGATCGCTGCGACGGGGTGCGCTGCGGTTCATTCGCGCGTGAAGGCCCTCAGCTCCGTGATCGCGCGCGCCAGAGCGTCCTCCTGCTCCGCCACCCGCTCGGGTGCGGTCCCGCCCTTGGCATCGCGCGAGGCGATGGAGCCCTGGACCGAGAGCACGGACCGCACGGAGCCGTCCAGGTGCTGGGAGATCGAGGAGAGCTCCTCGTCGGTGAGATCCCACAGCTCCTTGCCCTGGGACTCTGCCACCTTCACGCACTCTCCCGAGATCTCGTGCGCGCTGCGGAAGGGCACTCCGCGGCGCACGAGATGGTCGGCGATGTCGGTGGCCAGGGAGAAGCCCTGCGGGGCGAGGTCGGCCATCCGCTCGGTGTGGAAGACCAGGGTGGCCATCATCCCCGTGAAGGCCGGCAGCACCAGGGTCAGCGAGTCGACCTGGTCGAAGACGGGCTCCTTGTCCTCCTGGAGGTCGCGGTTGTACGCGAGCGGCAGGGCCTTGAGGGTGGTCAGCAGGCCGACGAGATCACCGACGACCCGCCCTGCCTTGCCACGGGCGAGCTCGGCGATGTCCGGGTTCTTCTTCTGCGGCATGATCGAGGAGCCGGTGGAGAAGGAGTCGTCCAGGGTGATGAACGAGAACTCCTTGGTGTTCCACAGGATGACCTCCTCCGCCAGGCGCGAGAGGTCGATGCCGATCATCGCGAGCACGAAGGAGAACTCCGCGGTGAGGTCCCGCGAGGCGGTGCCGTCGACCGAGTTCCATACCGAGTCCTCGAAGCCGAGCTCGCTCGCCACGGCCTGCGGATCGAGGCCGAGGCTGGAGCCGGCGAGCGCACCGGACCCGTACGGCGACTGTGCGGCGCGACGGTCGAGGTCGCGCAGGCGCTCCACGTCACGCATCAGCGGCCACGCATGGGCGAGCAGGTGGTGGCTCAGCAGGACCGGCTGGGCATGCTGGAGATGGGTGCGCCCCGGCATCGGCGCCCCGTGCACCTCGAGCGCACGGGCCAGCAGCACGTCGACGAGGTCGAGCACCTGGTCGCCGACGGCCCGGCCCTGATCGCGGATGAACAGACGGATCAGCGTCGCGATCTGGTCATTGCGGGAACGGCCGGCACGGAGCTTCCCGCCCAGCTCGTCCCCTGCCCGCTCCAGCAGCCCGCGCTCCAGGGCCGTGTGCACGTCCTCGTCCTCCGGTGCCGCGGTGAACTCCCCCGAGGCGACGTCGGCCGCGAGCCGGTCCAGGGCGGCCTGCATCCGGCCGAGCTCGTCGTCGCTCAGGAGTCCGGCGGCGTGCAGCACATTGGCGTGGGCCTTCGAGCCGCGCAGGTCGTACTCGGCCAGGCGCCAGTCGAAGTGCGTGGAGACCGACAGCGCCGCCAGCGCCGCGGCGGGGCCGGAGCCGAAGCGGCCGCCCCACAGCGAGGCACGCTCCTGGGCGGCGGTCGGATCGCCCGCCGCGCCTGGGTGCCCGTGCCCGTCGCTGCTCATGCCTGTCCCTCGCCGGGGGCCGAGAGGTCCTCGCCGTGGCCGAAGGCGACGTCGCGGGCCGCGGCCTGCTTGGCCGCCAGCCCGTAGATCTCGATGAAGCCGCGGGCGTTGGACTGGTCGAAGGCGTCGCCCTCGTCGTAGGTGGCGAGGTTGAAGTCGTACAGCCCGCTCTCCGAGCGGCGGCCGGTGACGGTGGCGCGGCCTCCGTGCAGGACCATGCGGATATCGCCGTTGACGTAGCGCTGGGTGTCCTCGATGAACGAGTCCAGAGACTTCTTCAGCGGGGAGAACCACTGGCCGTCGTAGACCAGCTCGGTCCAGCGGTCGCCGACGGTGCGCTTGAATCGTGCCTGCTCGCGCTCGAGGGTGACGCGCTCGAGCTCCTGGTGGGCCTCGATCAGCGCCATGGCGCCGGGCGCCTCGTAGACCTCGCGGGACTTGATGCCCACCAGGCGGTCCTCGACGATGTCGATCCGGCCGATGCCCTGGGCGCCGGCACGGCGGTTGAGCTGCTCGATCGCCTGCAGCGGGGTGACGGGGCGGCCGTCCAGCGCCACCGGCACGCCGCGCTCGAACGTGATGACGACCTCGTCGGCCACGGGCGGGAAGGCCGGGTCGTCGGTGTAGCTGAAGACGTCCTTGCTGGGCTCGTTCCAGATGTCCTCGAGGAAGCCGGTCTCGATGGCGCGGCCCCAGACGTTCTGGTCGATCGAGAACGGGTTGTGCTTGGTGGTCGCGATCGGCAGGCCCTTGCGCTCGGCGTACTGGATCGCCTTGTCGCGGGTCAGCGCCAGGTCGCGCACCGGCGCGATGCACTGCAGCTCGGGCGCGAGGGAGGTGATCGAGACCTCGAAGCGGACCTGGTCGTTGCCCTTGCCGGTGCAGCCATGGGCGACCGTCGAGGCGCCGTACTTCTTGGCGGCCTTGACCAGGTGCTTGGTGATCACAGGGCGGGAGATCGCGGAGACCACGGGGTAGGCGTCCATGTACAGCGCGTTGGCCTTGAGCGCCGGCATGCAGTAGTCGTCGGCGAACTCGTCGCGGGCGTCGGCGACGTAGGCCTCGACGGCGCCGCAGTCCAGGGCGCGCTGGCGGATCACCTCGAGATCCTCACCGCCCTGGCCGACATCCACCGCGCAGGCGATGACGTCGGCGCCGGTGGCGTCGTGGATCCAGCCGATGGCCACGGAGGTGTCGAGGCCGCCGGAGTAGGCGAGGACGATGCGTTCGGTCACGGGAGCTCCTGGTCGAGTTCTGTCGGGTTCTGGGGGCGGTCGCCGGCGGCGGGGCCGGCGACCGGGTCGTGCGTGGGCGGGGGGCGAGGCGGGTCCTCGGGGGCGGGGCTCCCGGCCGGGTCGGCGCTCTCGCGCCGGCCGTCAGCCAGATCGAGCAGCCGGGCGGCGAGACGGTCGCCGCCGGCCGGGTCCCGGGCGACCAGCAGCACGGTGTCGTCCCCGGCGATCGTACCGAGGACGTCGGGCATCACCGATCTGTCCATGGCCGAGGCGAGATACTGCGCACCGCCGGGCGGGGTCCGCACCACCACGAGGTTGCCGCTGGCTTCCGCGGAGACGAGCAGCCCCTCGGCGAGCCGTGGCAGACGCGCCTCGAGCAGTTCGTTCTCCGGGAAGGCGCTGGTCGGCCGGGGGGATCCGCCCTCCGGCGGCAGACGGTAGACAAGGGCCCCCGCCGAGCCGCGCACCTTCTCGGCCTGCAGCTCGACGAGGTCGCGCGAGAGGGTCGCCTGGGTGACCTCGATGCCCTCGGCCGTCAGCAGTTGGGCGAGCTGGGACTGGGAGGAGACCTCCTGGTGGGTCAGCAGCTGGACGATGCGCTGCTGGCGTGAGGTCTTGGTCTGCGCGAGGGCCCGACGGGGATCGCTCATCGTCGCTGCCCCACGGGCCGTGCGTGCGCGGCGCTCGCCTCGTCGGGATGCTCGAGCAGCCAGGTCAGCAGTGCCTTCTGGGCATGCAGGCGGTTCTCCGCCTCGTCCCACACCACCGAGGCCGGCCCATCGAGCACGGAGGCGGTGACCTCCTTGCCGCGGTAGGCGGGCAGGCAGTGCAGGAAGATGCCGCCGGAGAGCTCCATCAGCTCGTCGGTGACCTGGAAGGGGGCGAAGGTGGCGGCGTCCCGTCCGTCCTCTCCCTCCTGGCCCATCGACACCCAGGTGTCGGTGATGACGGCGGTCGCGCCGGTCACGGCCTCGTGAGGGTCCGCGGTCACGGTGACAGCGCCCCCGGCACGCTCGGCGATCTCCCGGGCCCTGGCGAGGATCTCGGGATCGGGTCGATGGGAGGCGGGTGCGGCGATGCGGACGTCCATCCCGGCGGTCACCCCGCCCAGGAGGTAGGAGTGGGCCATATTGTTCGCGCCGTCCCCGAGGTAGGCCAGGGAGCGACCGGCCAGGGCGGTCTCGCCGTCGGCCAGTCCCCCGGCGTGCTGGGCGATGGTCTGCAGGTCGGCGAGGATCTGGCACGGGTGGAACTGGTCGGTGAGCGCGTTGACGACGGGCACGGTGGCGTGGGCCGCCATCTCCTCGAGCCGTTCCTGGCCGAAGGTGCGCCAGACGATGGCGGAGACCTGCCGGGTGAGGACCTCGGTGGTGTCGGCGATGGACTCGCCGCGACCGAGCTGGCTCGATCCGGCCTCGATCACCAGCGGGTTCCCCCCGAGCTCGGCCACGCCGGTGGCGAAGGAGATCCGAGTGCGGGTCGAGGACTTGTCGAACAGGATCGCCACGGTGCGCGGCCCCTCGAGCGGGCGCTTGGCGAAGCGGTCGCCGGCGAGATCGAGAGCGAGAGCGAGGACGTCCTTCTGCTCGGCGGGGCTGAGATCGTCGTCGCGCAGGAAATGGCGGGGCATGTCAGTGCTCTCCTTGCGTGGGGGCGGCGCCGGACGGCGCGGCGGCGGATGTCGCGGCGCCGGGGGCCGCCTGCTCGAGCAGCCCGGGCAGGGCGGCGATGAAGGTGTCCAGATCTGCCGCGGTGATGATCAGCGGTGGGGCGAGGCGAAGGGTGGACTCGTCCGGGGCGTTGACGATGAACCCGGCCTCCAGTGCGGCGGCGGCGACCTCCTTGGCCAGCGGCCGGGCGAGCCCGATCCCGAGCAGCAGTCCTGCGCCGCGAACCTCGGTGATCAGCGGGTGCTGGAGCGCCGCGACCTCGGCCCTGACGTGCTCTCCGGTCTCGCGGACGTGTTCGAGCAGTCCGTCCTCCAGGAGCGTGCCGATGACGGCGAGGCCGGCGGCGGAGGCCAGGGGGTTGCCCCCGAAGGTGGTGCCGTGCTGGCCGGGCTGGAGGAGATCGTGGACCTCCCGGCCGAAGGTGACCATGGCCCCGATCGGGAAGCCGCCGCCGAGGCCCTTGGCCAGCGTCATCACATCGGGCTGGAGCCCATCGACCGCCTGGTGGGCGAACCAGTGGCCGGTGCGGCCCATCCCGGTCTGGACCTCGTCGAGGATCAGCAGGGTTCCGTGCTCGCGGGTGAGCCGGCGCAGCGCCTGCAGGTACGGCACGGACAGAGGACGCACGCCGGCCTCGCCCTGGATGGGCTCGGCGAACACGGCGGCCACGTCACCCGGCGCGAGGGCTGCCGCGAGGGCGTCCTCATCGCCGGCCGGGACGAACTCGACGCCGCCGGGGAGCGGCTCGAAGGGAGCGCGGTAGGACTCTTTCGCGGTGAGCGCCAGGGCGCCCATGGTGCGGCCGTGGAAGGAGCTGGTCAGCGCCAGGATCCGGGGTCTGCCGGTGCGACGGGCGAGCTTGAAGGCCGCCTCGTTCGCCTCGGTGCCGGAGTTGGCGAAGAAGACCCCGGAGCCGGCGGGGGCGGCGGCGAGGGTCAGCAGCTTCTCGGCGAGCTCGATCTGCGGCGCGCTGGCGAAGAAGTTCGAGACGTGACCGAGGGTCTGGGCCTGCTTGGTCAGCGCCGCGAGGATCGCCGGGTGGGCGTGACCGAGGGCGTTGACGGCGATCCCGGCCAGCAGGTCGAGGTACTCCGTGCCCTCGGTATCCCAGACCCGCACGCCCTCGCCACGGGCGAGGATCCGCTGCGGGGAGCCGAAGACGGGCAGCAGCGCCTCGCGGTAACGGGTGGCGAGGTCGCCGGAGGGCTCGCCCGCTCCGGCGGAGTGCGTGGTCGCCTCGGAATGCTCAGACATAGTCGTCCCTCCTGACCATCGTGCCCACACCCTTGGTGGTGAAGACCTCCAGCAGTGCGGCGTGCTCGATCCGCCCGTCGATCATGGCGGCGGTGCGCACGCCGGCGTCGACCGCGCCCAGCAGCGCCTCCGCCTTGGGGATCATCCCCGCGGTCAGGGTTTCCAGCATGCCGCGCAGCTCGGTGGCCGAGATCTCCGGGATCAGGGAGCCGCGGTCGGGCCAGTCACGGTAGAGCCCCTCGACGTCGGTGAGCATCACCAGCTTCTCGGCATCCAGGCCTTCGGCGAGCGCGGCGGCGGCGAGGTCGGCGTTGATGTTGAGGACCTCGCCGGTGGGCGTGCCGTCGGCGTCGACCTCCGGGGCGATCGAGGAGATGACGGGGATCCGGCCACCGGCGAGCAGGTCGCTGATCGCCTCGATGTCGACCCCGCTGACGGCACCGACGTGGCCCAGGTCGACGTCCTCGCCGTCGACGACGGTGCTGCGGCGCTGGGCGGTGAACAGGCGGGCGTCCTCTCCGGACATGCCGACGGCGAAGGGCCCGTGATAGTTGATGAGCCCGACCAGCTGGCGTCCCACCTGGCCGACCAGCACCATCCGCACGACGTCCATGGTGTCGGCGTCGGTCACGCGCAGCCCGCCGCGGAAGGTGGAGTCGATGCCGACGCGATCGAGCATCGTGTTGATCTGCGGCCCGCCGCCGTGGACGACGACGACGTGGATGCCGGCCAGGCGCATGAAGACCATGTCGGCGGCGAAGGCGCGGCGCAGCTCGTCGTCGATCATGGCGTTGCCGCCGTACTTGACCACGACGATCTTGCCGCGGAAGCGCTGCATCCACGGCATCGCCTCGATGAGCACCTCGGACTTCTCGCGCGCCACGGTGCGGGCGGCGTCGAGCTGGTCGAGGGGGTTCTTGCCGACGAGTTCGGGCTCGCCGCCTGGATGCTGGCTCGTCCGGTTCATGAGGAGTAGGCGCTGTTCTCTTCGACGTAGTCGTGGGTGAGGTCGTTGGTCCAGATGTCCGCGGCCGCGTCACCGGCGCCGAGGTCCACCTCGATGAGGGTCTCGCGGCTGGTCATGTCGACCTCGGAGCGGTCGCGATGGGCGCCGCCGGCTCGGCATACCTGGACCCCGTTGACCGTGACGGAGAGGTCCGCGACGTCGAAGGGTGCGATGTGCTCGGGGACGCAGCCGGCGGCGGCGACGATCCGGCCCCAGTTGGGGTCGTTGCCGAAGATCGCGGCCTTGACCAGGTTGGAGCGGGCGATCTCCCGTGCCACGGCGAGGGCGGCGTCCTCGGTGCCGGCGGAGCGGACGATGACGTGGACGTCGTGGCTGGCGCCCTCGGCGTCGGCGACCAGCTGTCGTGCCAGGTCGGCGCTGACCGTGCGCACCGCCTCGGTGAGCTCCTCGACGGAGACGCGCACGCCGCTGGCGCCGGAGGCGAGCAGGATGACGGTGTCGTTCGTGGACATGCAGGCGTCGGAGTCGACCCGGTCGAACGTGGTGCGGGTGGCATCCCGCAGCGCGGCGTCGGCGACCTCGGCATCCACGTCGGCATCGGTGGTGAGCACGACGAGCATGGTCGCCAGCTGGGGCGCGAGCATGCCGGCTCCCTTGGCGATGCCTCCGACCACGGCTCCCGAGGGTGTGGTCGTCTCGGCGGTCTTGGGCACCGAGTCGGTGGTCATGATCGCTCGCGCCGCGGCGGCGTCGCTCTGCTCCCCCCGCTCGAGCTGCCCGGCCGCGGCGTCCAGGCCGCCCAGCAGCGGCTGCATCGCCAGCCGCTCGCCGATCAGGCCCGTCGAGCACACCAGCACGTCCTGCGCGGAGACGTCGAGGAGGTCGGCCAGGTGCTCCGCGGTGCGGTGGGTGTCGGCGAAGCCCTCCGGGCCGGTGCAGGCATTGGCCCCGCCGGAGTTCAGCACCACGGCGCGGGCGCGACCGTCGGCTACTGCCTGACGGGACCAGAGCACCGGGGCGGCCTGGACCCGGTTGGCGGTGAAGACGGCGGCGGCGGCATCGCGCGGGCCGTCGTTGACCACCAGGGCGAGGTCCGCGGCGCCGGTGGACTTGAGGCCGGCTGCCAGGCCGGCCGCACGGAAGCCGCGGGGGCGGGTGATCGACACGGGATCTCCTCTACAGGGACACGGAGCGACGGGCACGGAGCAGCGGATCCGGCTCCGCGGTGGCGGGCGAGCGGGTCAGGGGACGAGAGCGGTGCGGGTGAGTCCGGTGGTCTCCGGGAGGCCGAGCGCCAGGTTCAGCGACTGGATCGCGGCGCCGGCGGTGCCCTTGACGAGGTTGTCGATCGCCGCGATCACGGTGGCCTGGCCGCTGCGGCGGTCCGCGGCCGCTCCGATCCGCACCACGTTCGACCCGGTCACCTGCCCGGTGGTCGGTGCCGAGCCCTCCTCGAGCACGCTGACGAAGGGCTCATCGGCGTAGTCGGCGCGGAGGGCATCGAGCAGGTCGGCGGAGCTCGCCGATCCGGTCAGCGGCGCGGTGAGCACGGCGAGGATGCCGCGGCTCATCGGCACCAGCACAGGCGTGAAGGTCAGCCGTGCGCCGTACTGCCCGGTGGCTCGCCGGAGGTTCTGGAGGACCTCGGGGATGTGCCGGTGGCTGCCGCCGATCCCGTACGGGGCTGCCGAGCCGGAGGCCTCGCCGAACAGCAGATGCTGCTTGGGGGTGCGGCCGGCGCCGGTGTACCCGACGGGGAGCACCGCGCTGAGGGCGCCCGACTCGATCAGGCCGGCCCGCAGCAGCGGGACCGCGGCGAAGGTGACGGCAGTGGCGTTGCACCCCGGGACCGCGATCTCGCGCGCGCCGGCCAGCTGGTCGCGCTGCCGGGTGCCGTCGGCCAGCGGCAGCTCGGGCATGCCGTAGCTCCAGGTGCCCGAGTGCGCGCTGCCGTAGTACTCGGACCAGTCCTCGGCGCTCTCGAGCCGGTGGTCGGCACCGAGATCGACGACCAGCACATTCGGGTCCTCCGCGCGCAGCTGGGCGGCGAGCTCGCCGGACTGCCCGTGCGGGAGCGCCAGGACCACGACGTCGTGACCATGCAGCACCTCTGCCGTCGTCTCCTCGAGCACAGGGTCGCGGCCCAGGTCGATGTGCGGGGCGACCTCGCTCAGCCGCTTCCCGGCGCTGCTGTGCGCGGTGACGGTGGCGACCTCGAGCCCGGGGTGGGAGGCGAGCAGGCGCAGTGCCTCGCCGCCGGCGTACCCGGAGGCGCCGACCACGGCGACACGCGGCCGACCGCCGCGATCCGGCGACAGGGCGGCGTCCGAGGCGAGGGCAGGGGTGGCCGAGGGATCCGGGACCGACATCATGCCGGAAGTATATACAGACGAATGCATGATCAGCCAGTCGGCGCCGGTGAGCGGGCAGCAGTCCGGGCCCTCGCACACCGGAAGGCCCCGGTCTCCGGATCATCTCCGGGACCGGGGCCTTCCCTGTCATGGCTCGGCGAGCTCGCTCGGGGCCTCGTGCCAGCAGGCCTCCGAGAGCGGCGGGCTCACGCCCTGAGCACTCCCCCGACCGCGTTCTCCACGGCGGTGATGCAGCGCTCACGCGCCTGCCCGATCTGCTCGGCGGTCAGGGTGCCTTCCGCCGATCGCAGCCGGACCGCGAAGGCGAGGGACTTCTTGCCGTGGCCGATCTGCTCACCGGTGAAGACGTCGAAGAGGCGGACCCGTTCGGCGAGGTCGCCCATGCCGACCACGATCGCGGCCTCGACGGCGCTGGCGGGGACGTTCTCGTCGACCACGAAGGCGAAGTCCTCCTTGGCCGGGGGGAACGTCGGGACCGGGGCCGCCCGCACGACGGCCGGGGCGGAGGCGATCACGGCCTCCAGATCCAGCTCGAAGGCGCTGGTGCGGGCCGGGAGCCCGAACTCCGTGACCACCGCCGGGTGCAGCTCACCCGCGTAGCCGACCACCGCGGACTCCCCGTCGGCCGTGGTCACACGCAGCTGCCCCGCCCGTCCGGGGTGGAAGGGCGCACGCTCGACCTGGCGCACCTCGAGCTCGCCGCCGACGGCGGCGGCGACCCGGCGGGCCAGGTCGAAGGCATCGCCCCATCCCCACGGCGCGGGATCCCCCTGCCACGAGCCGGGCCCGGAGGCGCCGCCGACGACGGCGGCCAGCGCACGGGTCTGGGCGGGCAGGGCACCGAGGGTCTCCTCGAGCTCCGCGTCGGTGGGTCGCTGCGCAGGTGCCGGAACCGGGGAGCGGACCCCCTCCCCGCGGGAGCGGGAGACGCTGCCGAGCTGGAAGATCGCCACGGAGTCCTCGCCGCGGCCGAGATTGCGGCGAGCCACCGGCAGCAGGGTCTGCAGCAGCTCGGAACGCATCAGCGGCTCGTCCTCGGCCAGCGGGTTCAGCAGCCGCACGGCGCCGCGGCGCTCGTCGTCGGCCCCGTAGCGCAGCTGGTCGAAGACGTCTTCGCCGACGAACGGCGAGGAGGCGACCTCGGTGAGACCGGCCTCGACCAGCGCCCGGTTGGCGCTGCGACGGGCGCGCTGGGCGACGGTGAGCCCGCGACCTCCGGGCGCCGTCGGCAGGACGGAGGGGATCTTCTCGTAGCCGACGAGCCGCGCCACCTCCTCGACCAGATCCTCCTTGAGGGTGAGATCGCCGCGCCAGCTGGGCGGCCTCACACCGAAGGCGCCCTGGGCGCCGTCCTCGACGGTGCAGCCGATCATCTCCAGCGTGCCGCGCACCTGCTGCGGGGTGTACGGGATCCCGACGACGCGCTCGGGATGATCCACGGGCAGGCTGATCTGGACCGGTTCGCCGACGCCGCCCACATCCGTGAGGCGGTCGCTGATCCGTCCGCCGCCGAAGCGGGTGATGAGTTCGGCGGCGCGGCGTGCGGCCACCACAGGCAGGTGCGGATCCACACCGCGCTCGAAGCGTTTGGAGGCTTCCGAGGGCAGGCGGTGCCGGCGCGCGGAGCGCGCCACCGTGACCGGCTGGAACGTCGCCGCCTCGAGCACGATGCTGCTCGTGCCCTCACCGACCTCGGTGTCGGCACCGCCCATCACCCCGGCGATCCCGAGCACGCGCTCGCCCTCGCCGCCTTCGCTGTCGGTGATCAGGAGGTCCTCGCCATCGAGCGTCCGCGTGACGTCATCGAGAGTGGTGAGCTGCTCCCCGGCCCGAGCGCGGCGGACCACGATCGGGGCGACGACCTTCTCGGCGTCGTAGGCGTGCAGCGGCTGGCCGAGGTCGAGCATCACGTAGTTGGTGACGTCCACGATCAGGGAGATCGGGCGCATGCCCGCCTGGGTGAGCCGGCGCGCCATCCAGCGCGGGGTCTGCGCCGTGGGATCCACGCCGCTGACCTCGAGCGCGACGAACCGGGAGCAGCCCTGGCCGCCGCGGATCGGGGCGTCGTCGCGCAGCTGCACCGCGGGCCCCTCCCCGGCGGGCTCGGGCACCTCGACGGTGGCGGCCGGGTCGGTGAACGCGGCGCCGGTGGCGTGGGAGTACTCGCGGGCCACGCCCCGCATCGAGAAGCAGTAGCCGCGGTCCGGGGTCACGTTGATCTCGACGACCTCGTCGGCCAGGCCCAGCAGGGAGATCGCGTCGTCCCCGGGCTCGGCGCTCAGCCCCTCGGCGTGGCCGCGGCCCAGGACGATGATGCCGTCCTCCCCCGCGGGGTCCGGGCCGAGACCCAGCTCCTCGCCGGAGCAGATCATGCCGTCGGAGGTGTGGCCGTAGGTGCGCCGGGCGGCGATGGCGAAGTCCCCGGGCAGCACGGTGCCGGGCAGCGAGACGATGACGAGGTCACCCGCGACGAAGTTGTGGGCGCCGCAGACGATGCCGCGGCTGGGCCGTTCCTCGCCGGGCTGCGGATCCTTCGGGTCGTCGGCGGCCTCATTGTGCTCGGGCCCGACGTCCACCCGCACCCAGTTGATGGTCTTGCCGTTCTTCTGCGGCTCGCCGACGAGCTCGAGCACACGGCCGACGACCAGCGGGCCGGTCACCTGGGCGCCGTGGATCGCCTCCTCCTCGAGGCCGACGCGGGAGAGGTCGGTGGCCACCTGCAGCGCCGAGGCGTCCTCGGGCAGGGTGACGTGCTCGGCGAGCCAGGTCAGGGGAATGCGAGGCATCTCAGATCTCCGTCCCGTAGTGCTGGGAGAAGCGGACATCGCCCTCCACCATGTCGCGCATGTCGGCCACTCCGTTGCGGAGCATCAGAATGCGCTCGATCCCCAGGCCGAAGGCGAAGCCCTGGTACTCCTCCGGGTCCACCCCGGCCGCACGCAGCACGTTCGGATGGACCATGCCGCAGCCGCCCATCTCGATCCACCCCGTGCCGCCGCACACGCGGCAGGCAGGGTCCGCGTCATGGTCCAGCCCGAGGCGGGCCTCGCACCGGAAGCAGCGGAAGTCCATCTCCGCACTGGGCTCGGTGAAGGGGAAGTGGTTGGGACGCAGCCGCGTGATGGGCCGGCCACCGAACAGGTGCGCCGCGAAGGCGTCCAGCGTGCCCACCAGGTTGGCCATGGTGAGGTCCTTGTCGACTGCGAGGCCTTCGACCTGATGGAACATCGGCGAGTGCGTCGCGTCCATCTCGTCGGCGCGGTACACGGTGCCGGGGCACGCGACGTACAGGGGGGCGCCGCGCTCGAGCATCGCGCGGATCTGGACCGGGGAGGTCTGGGTGCGCAGCAGCATCCCGGACCCCTCGGGCGCGACGTACAGCGTGTCCTGCAGCGAGCGCGAGGGGTGCTCCGGGTCCGCGTTCAGGGCGTCGAAGTTCAGCCACTCCGCGTCGATCTCGGGGCCCTCGGCGATCTCCCAGCCGATCCCGATGAAGAAGTCGTTGATGCGATCGGTCAGCGTGGTCAGGGGGTGCGCGGCGCCGCGCGGGCGACGGTCGGAGGGCAGGGTGACGTCGACCGTCTCGGCGGCGAGCGCCGCCTCCTCCTCGGCGGCGGCCAGCTCCTGCTGCCGGGCGGCGAGTTCCTTCTGCACCCGGCCCTTGCCCTGACCGACCAGCTTGCCGGCCGCAGCGCGCTGATCCTTGGGCACGTCCTTGAGGGAGCGGTTCGCACTGGTCAGGACACTGTTGTCGCCGACATGCTCGATGCGCACCTGCTTGAGCTCGTCGGTGGTCGCGGCCGCGGCGATCGCGGCCAGGGCGGCGTCCACGGCGGCGCCGATGCTCGCCTCGTCGATGACGGGCGGCTCGGGCGCGGGGGATGAATCGGACACAGGATTCGCTTTCGTCCGGCGGGCTGATCGGGGCGGCGCCATGGCGGCGGCCCGGGCCATTCTACGGACGACGGGCCGAGCCCTTCCCCGCCCGTCCGGCCGTCGTCGGCGGGGAGGGCAGGACGGGGAGTTCTCCCCATGGAAGCGGCCGCCCGGTTCCCGTAGCGTCGGGACCGACCTCCCGGAGCGACCGATAGCGACCGATAGCGACCGATAGCGACCGATCCGACGATGCCCGGACGAGGGACCGGGCGGACGACGAGGAGAACGATGGCCGACGCGATCACCCATGGCGCCGACACCGAAGCGCTGCGAGCCCACGCCCTGGCCACTGCCCGTGGCGCCCGCCGGCTCGACGATCTCCTCGCGACCCTGACACCGCTGGTCGCCTCGTGCTCGTGGGAGGGCCGCGACGCGGAGACGTTCCGCACGGACTGGCATCGCACTACCGGGCTGATGAGCTCGGCCGGGAACCGCCTGAGCGAGGCGTCCACGACCCTGACCGAGGAGGCGGACCAGCAGGACCGGGCCTCCGCGCCCGAGGGCCTGACCGCGCTGCTGGGCTCGAGCATCGGCCGGACCCTGGCCGCTCTGCTCGGTCAGGGCGGCGATCAGCTGGGCACCGGGACGTGGTGGAGCGATCTGCTGGGCCACGGCGGCGACAGCTCGACGCTCATGGGTGCCCGGATCGCCGAGGACGACTTCGACCAGAAGCGCGGCGAGGGGTCGAAGACCACGATCACGCTGCCCGACGGCTCGAAGATCACGCTGGGCGATGACGGGTCCCAGACGGTCAAGCTCGACGGGACGACGACGGTGGAGACCGAGGTCCAGACGCCGAACGGTACGGTGACGACATCGGTGCGGGTGGGCGACACGATGGAGGTCACCGAGACCGCCGACGGCAAGCTCAAGTACACCTTCACCGGCCTGGCGGAATTCAGCGGCTCGGGCGAGTTCGACGGCAAGGTCATCGGGGCCGAGGGAAGCACCAGCAGCAAGGTCGAGCAGGTCTACAGCGTCGAGGTCCCCAAGGGCACGGACGCCGCCGAGGCGATGAAGATCAATCCCTTCGACCCCTCGTCGATCCCGCCCGGCGCCTCCGTGACCACCGGCACGGGCGTGGAGGAGAAGAGCTCGCTGTCGGTCAGCGGCGAGTACCGCGGCTTCGAGCTCGGTCTCGGCGGATCGGTCAAGGAGGGCAACTCCCAGTCGCTGAAGATCTCCCGGGACGAGGACACCGGCAACCTCTCGATGCTCGAGGGCCCCACCGAGATGACCGCCCACGGCTCCACCGTGGATCTCGGCCACGGTGACCTGAAGCTCTCCATGGGCCAGGAGACCATCGAGAAGACGAAGGTCCTGGAGTACTCGGAGTTCAGCGACGACGCCGCGGGCACCGAGGCGTACATGCGGGCGATGAACCAGGGGATGCCCGAGGATGCGTCGGGCGCCGGGGTCGAGGACCGCTACCGGCAGACGCACACGTCCACCGTGATCGAGAGCGGCTTCGAGATCGGTCACGAGGACGTGCTGACGCTCGGCCGCAAGCACGAGGGATTCTCGGACGAGCTCATCGTGCGCGACTACCCCGACGGGTCGCAGGAGTTCGCCCAGCAGATCCTTCCGCACGGGGAGGCCGAGAACAACTCCGTGATGGTCGAGGGTGGGACCGGCAAGCAGACCTCGTACACCATGACGCTCGGCGACGTCGAGCGCACGCCGGCCATGACGGATCTGCTCGGCCAGACGTACGGCCAGTTCCAGCGCGGCGACGACCTCTCGATCTCGATGTCCAAGGAGGAGCTGTCGGTCATGGCGGACAACCGCGCCGCGTGGCACGGCAACCCGGAGCAGTACCAGAACGAGACGGACTACCTCACCGGTGTCGTCGCCTCGGACAGCCATCACGGTCCGCGCCAGACCGTCGAGGAGATGGTGCGCGACTACAACTACCGCCCCGTCGAGGCCGGCAACTGGCACAGCGCCGAGCGCGTCCACCCGGAGATCGAGGGCCCGGGGATGGTCGTCGGCTGACCCGGCGGGCGCGCGGCCTCGCCCGTCCGCCGGATCGGCGGTGCGACCAGCACCGACCGCTTAGGCTGGGGGCAGGAACATCCCCGTCACCGGAAGTCAGGAGCAGCTCATGCCCCGGACCGTCAAGGGCGTCATCGCCCGCACCGAGAAACAGCCGGCCGAGCTGGTCGACATCGTCATCCCGGACCCCGGACCGCATGACGTCGTCGTGGACATCGAGGCCTGCGGCGTCTGCCACACCGATCTCGCCTACCGCGACGGCGGGATCAACGACCAGTTCCCCTTCCTGCTGGGGCACGAGGCCGCCGGCAGGGTCGTGGAGATCGGCGATTCCGTCACCCACGTCGCCGTCGGCGATTTCGTCGTCCTGAACTGGCGCGCCGTGTGCGGGCAGTGCCGCGCCTGCACGAAGGGCGCCCTGCAGTACTGCTTCGACACCCACAATGCTTCGCAATCCATGACGCTGACCGATGGCACCGAGCTCGAGCCCGCGCTCGGCATCGGCGCGTTCGCCGAGCAGACGCTGGTGCACGAGGGCCAGTGCACGAAGGTCTCCGAGGAGGCCCCGGCCGAGGTCGCAGGCCTGCTCGGCTGCGGCGTGATGGCCGGGATCGGCGCTGCCGTGAACACCGGTGCCATCCAGCGCGGCGAATCCGTGGCCGTGATCGGGCTGGGCGGCGTGGGATGCGCCGCGATCGCCGGGGCGAAGCTCGCCGGGGCCACGACCATCATCGGCCTGGACGTGGACGAGAAGAAGCTCCCCGCGGCCGAGGAGCTCGGGGCGACCCACACGGTGAACACCGGGGGCCTCTCGCCGCAGCAGGTGGCCGAGAAGGTCCAGGAGCTCACCGACGGCTTCGGGGCCGACGTCGTCATCGACGCGGTCGGCATCCCGCAGACGTACGAGACGGCCTTCTACTCGCGCGACCTGGCCGGCCGCGTCGTCCTCGTCGGCGTTCCGCATCCGGACGCGACGCTCACCCTGCCGCTGCTGGACGTGTTCGGCCGCGGCGGCTCGCTGAAGTCGTCCTGGTACGGCGACTGCCTGCCCGAGCGGGACTTCCCCTACCTCACGGACCTGTTCCTGCAGGGGCGGCTGCCGCTGGACCGCTTCGTGACCGGCCGCACCGATCTGGCCGGCGTCGACGAGGCACTGGACGCCCTGCACGAGGGAAACACCCTGCGCACCGTGGCGGTGATCGGCCGATGAACGCGCGACTTGCTCACGCCGTCACCTCCGGCACGTTCAGCCTGGACGGGGAGACCTTCGACGTCGAGAACAACGTGTGGGTCCTCGGCGACGACCAGCAGTGCGTCGTCGTCGACGCCCCGCACGACGTCAAGACGGTCCTCGAACTCGTCGGGGACCGCGAATGCGTCGGCATCCTCCTCACGCACTCCCACGACGACCACGCGCGGATGGCGCCGGAGCTGTCCGAGGAGCTCGAGGCGCCGGTCCTGCTGAATCCCGCCGATCGGGAGGTGTGGCAGCTGACCCACGGCGACCTGCCCTGGGACGACGACGTCAGCGACGGGGACATGTTCACCATCGCCGGCGTGGATCTCGAAGCTCTGCACACCCCTGGCCACTCCCCCGGGGCGACCTGCTACTACGCCGAGGCGCTGGGAGCTCTCTTCAGCGGTGACACCCTGTTCCAGGGCGGCCCCGGGGCGACGGGTCGTTCCTTCTCCTCGCGGGAGACGATCGAGGAGTCGATCCGGGAGCGTCTGTTCGCTCTGCCCGACGAGACGGTGGTCCACACCGGGCACGGCCCGGACACGACCATCGGTGCCGAGAAGGAGGCTGCCCGCGGCGAGTGGCTGTGAGCCGGGGCCGGCGGTCGGGCTACCGCTGCGCCGGGCCGCCCGGGACGTCATCCTCGGCGACGGCGTCGTCGGCGACGGCGTCGTCGTCGCGGGCGGCGTCGTCGCGGGCGGCCGGGGCCTCGTGCCTCGCGGGCTCCTGACTGGATGCCGCAGCCTCCGCCGGCCCCGTCGGCTCTCCCCGCAGCCTGGCGAGGTAGGCGTTGTAGGCGGCCAGCTCCGCGCCGCCGTCGCGGTCGGCCTTGCGGTCGAACTGCCGTGCCCGCCGGTCCTCGGACTTCATCCACAGCACGGCGACGAGGATCGCGTAGCCCACGGTGGGCAGTTCCGAGATGGCCCACATGATGGTGCCTCCGCGGACCTGGATCAGCTCCAGGCGCTGGAGGGAGTACATGCCGAGGTCGGTGTACCAGTGCTCCGCGATGAGCCAGGTCGCCGAGACCAGGGCGACGCCGAAGAAGGCGTGGAAGGCCAAGGTGACCAGCAGGGTGATCAGCTTCAGGATGGGGTTGATCGGCCTCGGCGCCGGGTCGATGCCGATCAGGACCCACGCGAACAGGTAGCCCGAGGCCAGGAAGTGCACGGTCATCAGCACGTGGCCGAGGTGGGTGTACATCGCCAGCTCGAACAGCGGCGTGAAGTAGAAGACCACCAGCGACCCCGCGAACAGGGCTCCGGCCAGAGGCGGCGAGGAGACCAGCCGCGCGAAGCCGGAGTGCAGTGCGGCCAGGAACCATTCGCGGATGCCGCGCGACCCGTCGGTGCGCGGGGGGACGGCGCGTGAGAGCAGCGTGACCGGGGCTCCGAGGACCCACAGCGGTGGCACGATCATCATCATCGCCATGTGCTGGACCATGTGGGCGTCGAAGCGCATCTTCCCCCACGCGGAGGCGCCGCCGTTCATGACCCAGGCGAAGGCCAGGCAGCCCAGCACGAACACGACGGTGCGGTGCCACGGCCAGGCGTCGCCCCGACGCCGCAGCCGCGCCACGCCGGCCACGTAGACCCCGGCCATGACCACGGCCAGGAGCAGCGCGATCCAGTCCGGCTCGAACAGTGTGAACATCGAGGTGGGGCTGAACTCCTGCTCGGGCGGCAGGTACCCCACGAGCGAGAGGACCCGCAGGTCACCCACCGCCGGAATCTCCTGCGGCACCGGTGGCGCGGAGCGTCCCAGAGCGATCGAGGCCCCGATCACGCCGGCCATCACCACACCCTCGGTGACGACCAGGTGCCGGAAGCGCAGCCGCTCCCCCAGCCGGCGACGCTGCAGCGCGCCGATGCCGGCGAGGACCACGAGACCGGTGGCCTTCAGCAGCACGATGCGGCCGTACCCGGTGGTCACCAGCTGCCCCCAGCCGGACATGCGGATCGTGGCGCTGACCAGGCCGCTGATCGCCAGAGCGATGATCGCGGTCAGCGCCCAGGGCGAGAACCGCCGCACCGTCGTGGCCAGCCGGTCGTCCTCGAGCCAGGGGGCGATCAGGCCGATCACCAGCAGACCTCCGGCCCACACCGAGACCGAGATCAGGTGCAGGGCCATGGCGTTGACGGCGTTGACGTGGTCCAGGCTGGCTCCGGCGTGGCCGGCGAGACCCAGCGCGCCGACTCCGATCCCGGAGAAGGCCAGCGCCCAGCACGCCAGGACCGTGGAGCGCGCCAGCGCATAGGCGAGCGCGGACAGCGCAGCGGCGACGGCGACGGTCAGCTGCAGCCTGCCGAGATCGCTGGCCAGTGCGATATCCCAGACGTCGAGCCCCGAATCGGCCCCGGCGGCCTCGAGCCCCCCGAGCGGGACCAGAGCTGCGGAGGCCACGGCCCACAGCGCGGCTCCGGCGGCGCCGATCCGGACTGTGCGGCGCCGGACCGGGTCGAGCGTGGTGACCTCCCGCCGGGACGGCCCCGGGAGCAGGAGCACGGCGGTTCCCCCGGCGCCGACGGCGAGCAGCAGCCCGAGGTGGTGAAGGGCCCGCACCACCGGGATCCCCCAGGTGACCAGCGGTGAGGCCGGGACCAGGGTGGCCGGTGCGGCGGCGCCGGTGGCGAACAGGCCGGCCAGTGCGGAGGCGATGGTCAGGGCCAGCAGGGCCGGGACGGCGAGGGCACCGAGCTTCACGGATCGGCGCGTCATACCCCTGCCTGCCTGCGGCGGAGGGTCTCGAACAGGCAGACGGTCGCCGCGGTGTGGACGTTCAGGGATTCGGCGTGGCCGGCGAGCGGGATGCGCACGGCCAACGGTGCGGCGGCGAGCGTGCTCTCGTCCAGTCCGTGGGCCTCGTTGCCCAGGATCCAGGCCACGCGCGCGGGCAGGTCCGCAGCGAACAGGTCCTGTTCGGCGCGGCCGCTGGTGGCCGCCGCCGTGATGCCAGCGGGGGCCAGGCTCCCGAGCGTCTCGTCGATGTCCGCTCCGGCGACCACGGGGAGGTGGAAGAGGCTGCCTGCGGCGGCTCGCACCGCCTTCGGGGAGAAGGGGTCGGCGCTGGTGCGGGTCAGGACCACGAGGTCGGCGCCGGCGGCGTCGGCCGTGCGAATCAGGGTGCCGACGTTGCCGGGGTCGCGCACCTCATGGAGCACGACGACGGTGACCGGCGCGGTGCCGGGAAGGGCCTGGATCGCGGCAGGCGCGGCCGACGACTCCTCGGCGGGCAGTCGACCGATCGCGACGACGCCCTGAGGACTCATCAGCGCCCCGGCGCGGGAGCCGGTGGCCGCCTCCGTGTCGAGCTCGCCGTCGTGGCCGGGGCCGGGGTCGCGGACCATGGCACGGATGACCTCGCCCGGGACCTCGCGCGCCGCCACGCCGGCGTCCTGCGCGAGGTCGGCGAGCTCCGGATGAGCGGTCAGTGCCCGCGGGGTCACGAAGAGCTCGAGAGCGAGGTCCGGGCGGTGGACGAGCAGGGAGCGGATCGCCTGCGGTCCTTCGATGCGGAAGCGGCCCTGCTTGCGACGTGCAGAGCGCCCGGTCAGTGCCGCCACCTTCCGCACCCGCTCGGAGCGGGGCGAGGTGATCGGGGACTGATCCGGGCGCTCGGTCATCGCAGAGGGAGCGATGTCAGGCTGCCGGCGCGTTGACGTCCTTGGGCAGGGCGTTCTTGGCGACCTCGACCAGGGCGGCGAATGCCGGGGCATCGTTGACCGCGAGCTCGGCGAGCATGCGGCGGTCGACCTCGACGCCCGCGAGGCCGAGGCCCTGGACGAAGCGGTTGTAGGTCAGGCCGTTGGCGCGGGCCGCCGCGTTGATGCGCTGGATCCACAGGCGACGGAAGTCGCCCTTGCGCGCCTTGCGGTCGCGGTAGTTGTAGGTGGCCGAGTGGAGCACCTGCTCCTTGGCCTTGCGGTACAGACGGGAGCGCTGACCGCGGTAGCCGCTGGCCTGCTCGAGGATCTCCCGACGCTTCTTCTGGGCGTTGACCGCCCGCTTCACGCGTGCCACGTGATACTCCTTCGATCGTGATGTTCAGGGGGCGGGAGGCGGGCTTCCGCGCGGGCGATCAGCGGCCCAGCAGCTTCTTGATGCGCTTGACGTCGGACTT
Organism: Brachybacterium sp. GCM10030268; assembly: GCF_042666305.1. Taxonomy (NCBI): domain Bacteria; kingdom Bacillati; phylum Actinomycetota; class Actinomycetes; order Micrococcales; family Dermabacteraceae; genus Brachybacterium; species Brachybacterium sp. GCM10030268. The sequence goes on from NZ_JBHTCW010000011.1 coordinate 22,334, forward strand.
GGCGACGTTGGTGTCGGTGCCCAGGCGGCGCTTGCGCGTGGAGGACTTGTGCTCCAGCAGGTGGCGGGCGTTGGCCTTCTCGCGCATGAGCTTGCCGGAGCCGGTCGTGCGGACGCGCTTCTTGGTCCCCGAATGGGTCTTGTTCTTGGGCATGGTGCCTGTTCTCCTTCGTACGTTCTCAGGACTCGGAGCCGGACTCGGCGTCCGCCCCGGCCGAGGACGAGTCGTCCCCACCGCGGGCAGCGGCCTTCTCGGCATCGGTCTTGCGCTTGCGGGCCTCGGCCATGGCCTGGGCCTTCTTCTTGTGAGGCCCGAAGACCATCACCATGTTGCGGCCGTCCTGCCGCGGGTGCGACTCGACGAAACCGTACTCGGAGACGTCCTCGGCCATCCGGCTGAGCAGTCGCACGCCCATCTCGGGGCGGGACTGCTCACGACCACGGAAACGGATGATGACCTTGACCTTGTCACCGCCGGCCAGGAACTTCTCAACGTTGCGGCGCTTGGTCTCGTAGTCATGGGTGTCGATCTTCAGACCCATACGGATTTCCTTCTGGACCGTATTGGCCTGATTCTTCCGCGACTCGCGCGCCTTCAGGTTGGCTTCGTACTTGTACTTGCCGTAGTCCATGAGACGGGCGACCGGCGGGTTCGCGCCGGGGGCGACCTCGACGAGGTCGAGATCGGCTTCTGCGGCGAGACGCAGGGCGTCCTCGACGCGGACCTCACCGACCTGCTCGCCGGCGGGCCCGACCAGGAGGACCTTGGGGACCCTGATCTGACCATTGATGCGCTGTTCGCTGATGTTGGCTCCTCACCTTGGTTCGACTCGAACACGACGAAAGGCCCCCGCTTCATGCGGAGGCCCCAAGGTGCGCGGCGCCGCGGCGCCGACCGGACATTGCTGCCCGACTGCGATACTGACCTGGTGACTGTTCGCCCAGGACCGACAGGCCCGGGGCTGAGTGCCACGAGGTGGGAAGGGACTCCACTTGAGGAACGACTGACGAGGGTTTTCGACCTGTTCCAGTCGTCTATTCTAGCAGGGCCATCCGGGCAGTCCAGGTGATGTCCGTCGCGTCCGCGACCTGCGACCAGCGAGGAGTTGTGGTGGAGATCGACCGCGAGACCCCCGAGGAGCCCACCGAGGTCGGTGGGTCGCCCCCGCAGCAGGGTCCCGGCTCCGCGGCGCAGGAGTACGGATACAGCGCACCGGCCGACTCTGCTCCGTCGGATCCGTCGGATCCGTCGTCATCCTCCGAGACGGAGGCGGGCCCGGTCACTGCCGAGTCCGACGAGTCCGGCGCTCCCGAGCGGTCCGGCGCCGCCGACGAGTCCGGCGCCCCCGAGGAGTCCGGTGCCCCCGAGGCCGGGTCCGCCGGCGAGGACACCGGCGTGCAGCCTGCCACCGGGATGCAGCCGGTGACGGCCCTGCGCGAGGGAACTGCTCCCCGGGCCGTGCTGCGCCCGGTCCCGGAGGGTTTCCCGACGCCTCCCCCGCGTCCCGCCCGGCCCAATCGCCGTCCGGCGCCGTCGCCGGCTCCGGGCGACGCGGCGCCCGGTGGCCCGCGGCGCGGCCCGCTGATCGCCTCGCTCGCCGTCGTGGCAGTGCTCGTCCTGGTGGTGGCCGTGGGCGGCAGCATCCTCGCCTACCGCGCGCTGGCTCCCGAGACGCCGGCGGCCCCCGCCGCCTCGGATGCCGATCCGGCCGACCCGGCGCCCGGCGGGGCATCGGCGACCGGTGAGGTCGCGATCGGCGACGTCACCGTGCGGGAGCTGGGGACCGAGGTCGGAGTGCGCCAGGTCGGGGACAGGGCCGAGACCGTGGAACCCGATGGCGAGTTCGTCATCGTCACGTTCGAGATCGTGAATGCGTCGAGCCAGGCCCTGTACCTCGTCGACAATGCCGCCCTGCAGACCGCCGACGGGACGGTCGTCCCCGTGGACGAGGAGGCCTCCCGGGAGTACGTGGCCGATACGGATGCTCTCGGGCTCGTCGGTCCCGAGCAGAGGGCCACGATGCACGCCGTCTACGACGTGCCCGTCGGTGCCGAACCGGCCGGTGTGCAATTCGACCTGTCCATGAACACCGATGCCGGAACCGGGACCCTCCCCCTGGGAGGATGAGGGCATCGCATCTCCCGACCCCCGAAGGACATCGTGAACGAGAACCAGAACGAGACCCAGAACCACAACGCCGCCCTCGCGCCCGCGCCACTCGACGAGGACCTCTCCGCGGAGGCGCTGCGCGACATCTCCGAGGTGGCGGCGGTGGAGATCATCACCTCCGCCTGCGTGCATCTGATGAGCGCCGCTGCGGTGAAGGTCGGACTCGCCGAGGACGAGGAGACCGGGCAGTACCAGGACCTCTCCGAGGCCCGGAAGCTGATCACCGCGCTGGCCGGTCTGGTCACCGCGGCAGCGCCCGAGATCGGCAACGAGCACGCCCGGTCGCTGCGCGACGGGCTGCGGTCGCTGCAGCTGGCCTTCGCCGAGGCGCTGCCGTTCCCCGACGCTCCCGGTGAAGCTCCCGGGGAGAAGTACACGGGCCGCGTCTCCTGACCTCGCGGCCCGGACCGGGCGGGCCGGGCCCGGAGGGACCGGGGAAGGCGGAGCTCGGCAGCTCAGGAGCCGAGGACGAGCCGCAATGAGCTGATGCGCTCGGCGACGAGCTCCTCGGCGCCCAGGCGAGCGGAGATCTCGTCGACGACCGCGCGCACCTGGGTCTCGGTCAGGCCGGGTCGCAGCCGCAGCCGGAGGTCGACCTCGCTGCGCTCCCCCGCGTGGGCGTCCAGCGCCCTGACGTGCTCGGTCGCTCCGGCGATGCGGGTCAGGGCCGCGGTGACCTCCGGGTCGGCGTGCGGGGGGATCCAGGTGCGGCCCTGGGCCAGGGCCCACAGCACCGAGCGCGGCAGCAGGATCGGGCCGCCCTCGTCGGCCGGGGCCGCAGCATCCAGCAGCAGGGAGGTGCAGCCCTCCTGCACTGCCGCCTGGGCGGCCTGAGGAGCGATCACGGGCACCGGGCGGGCATCGGTGCGCCAGGCGGACAGCGCCGCGACCGAGGTGAACACCGGCAGCACGCGGGCACCGTCGGGGGCGGTGAGGGAGACCATCGCCATATCCGCCCCGTTGTCGCCGTGGACGCCGTGCGCGGTGGTCTCCGTGCCGGCGGCGACCGCCATGATCGGCACCAGCACGCGGGCGGCGGCGAGAGCGGCGACCAGGGCCTGACGATGCGGGTCCGATCCCGCGCGATGGGCGGCCAGCGCCCGGGCGAGCTCCGGCGGAGTCGTGCCGTCATCGCCCGGGAAGGGGCTGGCCGCATGGTCGCGCCCGGCCCACGGCACCCCGGCGGTGTCGGTCAGTGCGGACTTCTCGCGGAAATGGGACGGCAGCACGCGCCGTGCCCGGTCCCCGCGCGAGTCCTGCTCACCGGTCCCGGAGGCGGCACTGCTCATGCACGCCCCGCGACGTCCAGTGCCTCGCCCATGGTGAATGCCCCGGCGTACAGGGCCTTGCCGACGATGGCGCCCTCGATGCCCTCGGGAACCAGCTCGCGCAGCACCCGCAGGTCCTCCAGGGAGGAGACCCCACCGGAGGCGACCACGGCCGCGTCGGTGCGCGAGCACACCTGGCGCAGCAGGTCGACGTTGGGGCCGCGCAGGGTGCCGTCCTTGGCGACGTCGGTGACCACATAGCGCTGGCAGCCTGCCTCGTCGAGATGCTCGAGCGTCTCCCAGAGGTCGCCGCCCTCGCGCGTCCAGCCCCGCGCCGCCAGCGTGGTGCCGCGCACGTCGAGGCCGACGGCGATGCGGTCCCCGTGCTCGGCGAGCACCTCGGCGGTCCATTCCGGGTTCTCCAGGGCGGCGGTGCCGAGGTTGACCCGCCGGCAGCCGGTGGCGAGCGCAGCGGCCAGGGTCTCGTCGTCGCGGATCCCGCCGGAGAGTTCGACGTTCAGATCGACGGTGGCCACGACCTCGGCCAGCAGGGACGCGTTGCTGCCGCGTCCGAAGGCGGCATCGAGGTCGACGAGGTGCAGCCAGCTCGCCCCACCTGCCTGGAAGGAGAGCGCGGCGTCCTGGGGTGCGCCGTAGGCGGTCTCGGTGCCTGCCTCACCCTGGACGAGGCGGACGGCCTGGCCGCCCTGCACGTCGACGGCAGGGAGCAGCTCGAGCACGGGAGCGGTCATAGTGGCCTCCTGAGGGGCGGGGTGGTCCCGGGGTCGGTGCCGCGGGGTGGGGGTCGAGCTGTGGGAGAGGGGATGGAGCCGACTCAGCCGGTCTGGATCCTCCAGATCGAGACCGCGAAGCAGACCAGACCGGCCAGGGCGAATCCCACGGTCGCCCACCACGGTTTCCTGGCCCGGTAGAAGGACCAGGCGCCGCCGAGCAGCATGCCGCCGGCGAACAGCATGAGGAACGCGCCGATCATCGCGCGTGCTCATCGCCGCTGCCCGCCGCCGCCCAGCGCGGCAGGGTCCGCAGCCAGTTCGCCAGCAGCCTGGCCCCTGCCTCGCCGGACTTCTCGGGGTGGAACTGGGTGGCCGCCAGGGCGCCGTTCTCGACCGCGGCGATGAACCGGTCGCCATGGTGCTCGGCCCAGGTCACCTTCGGTGCGGGGAGGGAGCCGGTCTGCTCCATCACCCAGCTCCGGGCCGCGTAGGAGTGGACGAAGTAGAAGCGCTCGTCGCCGATGCCGTCGAACAGCTGCGTCCCCTCTGCCGCCTTAACGGTGTTCCAGCCCATGTGGGGCACCACCGGCGCCTCCAGACGGGTCACCTCGCCGGGCCACTGGCCCAGGCCGGTGCTGCGCCGGCCGTGCTCGGTGCCGGCGTCGAACATGACCTGGAGACCGACGCAGATGCCGAGCACGGGGCGGCCCCCGGCCAGACGCTGCTCGATGATGCGGTCGCCGCCGACGCCGAGGATCTGCTCGACGGTCGCCTCGAAGGCGCCGACGCCGGGGACGACGAGTCCGTCGGCCGCGAGGGCCCGGTCCCGCTCGGCGGTCAACTCGACCTGGGCACCGGCCGCCTCGAGGGCGCGCACCACGGAGCGCACGTTGCCCGAGCCGTGATCGAGGACGACCACGTGGGGTGCGTCCTGCTGCGCCGCACCGCTCCCCGCGGACTCGGCTCCGATCGCGCTCATGAGCGCTTCTTCCCGGAGGCGATCCACTTCAGGGCCTCGGTGCGGGTGATCGTCGCGGGGTCGATCCCCTCGTCCAGCTCGTCCAGGCCCGTCGCGCCCAGCAGGAGCTGCTCGACGATGTCGTCGACCGCGCCGAGCACGATCGCCGGGGAGACGTCCTCGCCGCGCTCGCCGTTGCGGTAGCGAGTGGCGGTCATGCGGTCGCCGCGGCGCCAGAACAGCACGATGCCGTTGCGCTGCAATGCCGTCGAGGCGATCGCCGCGAGGTCGTGGGCGGTGTTCTCGGGCAGGGCGCCCACGGCGATGGCCCCCGTGCGGGTGTCCAGGGTGCGGGTGGCTGCGGGGATGTCGATCCCGTCGGTGCGTGCCTCTCGGCCCAGCCGGATCGCACCGGCCAGGGCCTTCGCCGACGCCACGGACGTGGCGACGACGGCCAGGGTCGGCTCCTGGTCGTCCTCACCGTCGGACAGCACGTCGTCGACGGTCAGGGGCGCCTCCTCGTCGAGGGAGAGGCCTTCGGTCAGGCGGGCGAACTCGGCGTCGATGTCGCCGGAGCCGCCCGGGTCCTCGGTGGGGTCGGGGCGGTCAGGAGTGCTCACAGGGCTCCCTTCGTGGAGGGCACGTCGAGGACGCGCTCGTCGCGGGCGCAGGCGGTGCGCAGCGCGCGGGCGAGCGCCTTGAACTGAGCCTCGACGATGTGGTGGGGGTCGCGGCCGTCGAGCACACGGATGTGCAGGCAGATCGCGGCGTGATGGGCGATGGACTCGAAGACGTGCCGGGTCAGCGAGCCGGTGAAGTGCCCGCCGATCAGGTGGTGGGCCTGGGCCTCGCTCTCACCGCTGTGGACGCAGTACGGGCGGCCGGAGAGGTCGACCACGGCCTGTGCGAGCGCCTCGTCCAGCGGGACCAGGGCGTCTCCGAAACGGGAGATGCCCTGCTTGTCGCCGAGGGCTTCGCGCAGCGCGCGACCGAGCACGATCGCGGTGTCCTCGACGGTGTGATGGGCGTCGATGTCGGTATCCCCGCTCGCCCGGACGGTGAGGTCGAAGCGGGCGTGGGTGCCCAGTGCGGTCAGCATGTGATCGAAGAAGGGGACGGTGGTCGAGACGTCGACCTGACCGGTTCCGTCGACATCGAGCGTGACCTCGACGGAGGACTCGCGGGTGGTGCGCGAGATGCTCGCGGTACGGGGCGAGCGGGGTGCGGCGGTGTCGGTCATCGGGGGTCGGCCTCCTCGAGGGCGGTGCGGAATGCGGCGTTGTTCTCGGGCGTGCCGACCGAGACGCGCAGCCAGCCGGCGGGGCCGACGGCGCGCACGAGCACGCCGCGCCGCAGCAGCGCCTCGAACACGTCGTCGCGGTCGGCGAAGGTGCGCATGAGGAGGAAGTTCGCGTCCGACGGAGCCACGCTGTGGCCCCGGGCGATCAGGTGCTCGGCCAGGGCGTCGCGCTCGGTGCGCAGCAGCGCGACCTTGCCCAGCAGCTCCTCACGGTGGGCGAGGGCGGCGCGGGCCACCGCCTGCGTGACGGCGGAGAGGTGGTAGGGCAGGCGCACCACCCGCACGGCGTCCACGATCGCCGGGTCGGCGACGAAGTATCCCAGGCGTGCTCCGGCCAGGGCGAACGCTTTGGACATGGTGCGGGTGACGACCAGGTTCGGGTGATCCTCGAGCACGGTGAGGGCACTGGCCACCCCGTCGCGGCGGAACTCGCCGTAGGCCTCGTCGACCACGAGCAGACCTCGCGCGGGGGCCAGCGCCGCGGCCGCCGCCTCGACGACGTCGAGCGTCAGCGCGGTGCCGGTGGGGTTGTTCGGGCTGGTCAGCACCACGATGCTGGGCTGGTGCACGGCGATGGCCTCGCGCACGGCCTGCGGGGTCAGGGCGAACTCCGGAGCCGGCCCGCGCTCGACGGTGACCCACCCGGTGTAGGTGTCGCGCGCGTACTCCGGGTACATCGAGTAGTGCGGGGTGAACCCGAGCGCGGTGCGGCCGGGGCCGCCGTAGGCCAGCAGCAGCTGGTGCATGACCTCGTTGGACCCGTTGGCGGCCCACACCGCCTCGGGAGCCGGTGCCGGGATGCCGGATTCGGCGGCGAGGTACTCGCCGAGCTCGCCGCGCAGGGCGAGCGCCTCGCGGTCCGGGTACCTGTTCAGGCCCCGCGCGGCCTCTGCAGCGGCGCGGCCGATGTGCTCGGCCAGCTCCGGCGAGGGCCCGTACGGGTTCTCGTTGACGTTGAGCGCGTGCTCGACCGGGAGCTGCGGGGCGCCGTAGGGAGCGGCGCCCACGATCCCGTCGCGCGGCACGGGCAGCGCGACGGTGGCGGTGGTCGGAGCGGAGTTCGCAGGCATGGTCTCCATGGTAGAACGCCGGCGGCGGGGACGAGCCTGCCGTCCGGGCTGCGGGGGCCGCCGTGGCCCGCCTCACGCGTGCCCTCTCCTCGGTCAGGACCCTGCGGGAGCCGCCCTTACCCTGGGGGCATGTTCCGCTCCCTGGGTGCTCTGGTCGGTGACCTGCTGGTCGTGATCCTCTTCGTCGCGATCGGTTTCGTGCAGCACGGCACGCCGCTGACCTCGCAGAACCTCTTCCTGGTGGGGTGGCCGTTCGCCGTCGGCGTGCTGCTGGGCCACCTGGCGATCCGTGCCTGGCGTGCACCGTTCCGGCTGTGGCCGCACGGGCTGTTCGTGTGGGCGATCATGCTCGCGACGGCCATGGCGATCCGCACCCTCTTCGGCGGTGGCACGGAGACATCCTTCGTCATCGTCACCGGCGTGGTCACCGCGATCGGCATGCTCGGCTGGCGAGCCGTGGCTCTCTTCCTCACCCGCGGCGAACGGGTCGAGGTCGTCGCGGCCGGCACCGGGAGCGCCGCGGCGTCGGCGAACGCCGACCCCGAGGAGGCCTCCCCCGCCGCCGTCGACACCGAGGACGACGGAAGCCGGCACTCTTCGCCCTGAGCCCGTCCGGGACCGCGGCAGCGCAGGAATCGGGACGCAGGCGCGCTCTCACGCCCTCAGGAGGGGATGACTCGGCGCTGACGTCCACCGCATGGCGATCACCTGCCGGGCGGGGCCGCCGCCCGGCTCAGCGCTCGAAGCGGATGTCGATCGCCGTGCCGTGCGCGGGCAGCCCTTCGGCGGCGGCGAGCGTGGTCGCCGCCGGGCGGGCCGTGGCGAGGGCATCGCGGTCGTAGTCCACGACGTGGATCCCGCGCAGGAACGTCTGCACGCCGAGGCCGCCGCTGTAGCGAGAGCTGCCGCCGGTGGGCAGAACATGGTTCGAGCCCGCGGCGTAGTCGCCGAGGCTGACCGGGCTGTGCGGGCCGACGAAGACCGCGCCGGCGTTGGTGACGCGCGCGGCGACCTCTGCGGCGTCGGCGGTGTGGATCTCCAGGTGCTCCGCGCCATAGGCGTCGACGACCTCGAGCCCGCGACCGATGTCCTCGACCAGGACGGCCCCGCTCTGGGGCCCTCGCAGTGCCTGCTCGATGCGCTCGCGGTGGAGCACGAGCGGCACCTGCCTGGCGAGCTCCGCCTCGACCTCGCCCACGAGCTCGGGCGCGTCGGTGACCAGGATGCTCGCGGCCGCCGGATCGTGCTCCGCCTGGGAGATGAGATCGGCGGCGAGGTAGGCGGGCTCGGCGGCTCGGTCCGCGAGGATCGCGATCTCGGTGGGACCGGCCTCGGCGTCGATCCCCACCGTGCCCCGCACCAGGCGCTTGGCAGCGACGACGTACACGTTGCCGGGGCCGGTGACCAGGTCGACCGGCTCGAGCGGCCCCTCGCCATCGACGTCCTCGGCGCCGTGGGCCAGCAGTGCGACCGCCTGGGCGCCGCCGGCGGCGATCACCTCGGTGACGCCGAGCAGAGCGCAGGCCGCGAGGATCGTCGGGTGCGGCAGGCCCCCGAACTCCTTCTGCGGCGGCGAGGCCAGCACGATCTCGCCGACACCCGCGACCTGGGCGGGGACGACGTTCATCACCACGGAACTGGGCAGCACGGCACGACCACCGGGCACGTACAGGCCCACGCGCCGCACCGGCACCCACCGCTGGGAGACGGTGCCACCGGGCACGACCTGCACGGTCTCCTCGGGGCGCTGCTGCGCACCGTCGACGGCCCGCACCCGGGCCGCGGACTGCTCCAGCGCGTCCCGGATCTGCGGATCGAGCTCATCGAGAGCTCTGTCCAGCTCGGCCTGCGGCACGCGGAGATGCTCAGGACGCACCCCGTCGAACCGCTCGGATGCGTCCAGGACGGCATCGGCACCCCGCACGGCGACGTCCTCGACCACGGGGCGGACGGCCCGGGCCGCGGACTCGACGTCCAGCTCGGCGCGCGGCAGGGCCGCCGTCAGCTCCGAGGCGCTGAGCGTGCGCCCGCGGAGATCGGTCACGGCGAGGAAGGGGGCGGGATCAGGCATGGGAGCAGTCTACGAAGAGCGGCGGGACGACGGCGCGCCGGTCCCACCGGGCTGGCGGCTCGGCGCCACGGCACGGGCGCCGCGGGCGGTTAAGGTCGAGTCGTGCTCGTCGCCCTCCTGCTCACTCTCGTCGCGGGCGCGGCCACCAGCATCGGGGCGGCGCTCGGGGTGATGGGGCGCGGGACGAGCCCGAAGATGCTGGCCGGCGGGCTGGGGCTGTCCGCGGGCGTGATGCTGTACGTGTCCTTCGTGGAGCTCATGCCCGAGGGAGCCCGGATCCTCTCCGGCGAGCCGGCCGGCGGAGAGGTCACGGGGCGCGGCACCAGCGTGGCCGTGCTCTCCTTCTTCGTCGGCATCGGCCTGATCGCCGTGCTGGACCGGCTGGTGCCGCAGCCCGTCAATCCGCACGAGTTCTCCGGCCGCATGGCCGGCACCGCCGGGCGGGCCGAGGTGCGCGAGCCCGAGGAGCAGGTCGCCGACCGGGCGCTGAAGGCACGGCTGATGCGCACCGGCGTGGTGACCGCCGCCGCGCTGGCCCTGCACAACGTGCCCGAGGGCTTCGCGACCTTCGTCGCCGCCCTGCAGGCCCCGGAGGTCGCCATCCCCGTGGTCGCCGCGATCGCGCTGCACAATATCCCCGAGGGTCTCGCGGTCGCGGTGCCCGTGCGCCGTGCGACCGGGTCCCGCAGGACGGCATTCTGGTTGGCGACGATGACGGGCCTGGCGGAACCCGCGGGCGCGGTCATCGGGTTCCTGCTGCTGGCCCCGCTGCTGACCGGCGGCGCGATGGGAGCGATACTCGCCGGCGTGGCCGGGGTGATGGTCTTCGTCTCGCTGGATGAATTGCTCCCCGCGGCCGAGGAGACCGGCGAGCACCACACGGTGATCTACTCGCTGATCGCGGGTATGGCGATCATGGCGGTGACGCTGCTGGTGCTGTGAGCGGCACGCGGGCAGGCGCGGGGAATCCGGGGAGCGAGCCGGAGGACGGAGAAGGGGCGAGATGGACGAGAACGTGGGGATCCGGCACGAGAGGACCGGGCATAGTGCGCACCGGGTCGGGACCCGTGCGGCGCGACTGATGGCGGCCGCCGCTGTGGTGCTCGCGCTCGGTGCCTGCGACGCCCTGCCGGGAGACCGGCCCACCGAGCCCGCCCCCTCCGCGGAGCCGATGGATCCCACCGCGGTGGCCGAGGCCGAGACCACCGCGGTGGACCCTTCCTGGCTGTGCGACCCGGGCGGGGACGCCGACGCACCCGAGCACGCCGCCGGCCCCGGAGTGCTCTCCGCGGAGTCGGTACGGACCGACGGCAACGACATCGTGGTCAGCGGCCCGTTCCAGCTCCAGGACGGCTACAGCTATGGCGGGTTCGTCCCCGAGGCCGTCGTCGTCCCCGCCGACCCGGCGAACCGGGGTGCGCCGGGCGAGGGGTACGACGAGATGGGGACCGACGGAGCCCCGACTCCGCCGATCGTGGCGCGCGAGCGCGTCGAGATCCCGGGCGAGGGCGCGGCACCGTCGGCCGTGACGGCCCGGCTGACACTGGGCACCTGCGACGACGCCCCGCTGCCGGACGGGCAGTATCTGCTCGCCCTCTCGGGCGGCGGGATCGACGGGCCCGACCGCGGCGAGGACGACGCCGGCTGGAGCACGTCCGATGACGTCCTGTTCGACGTCGTCGACGGCTCGCCGCAGCCGGTCCCCGGGGCGGCCACCGCTCCCGAGGGCGAGATCCCCGCCGATCTCTCCTCTCTGGGCTGCCGTTCCCCGCTGGAGCCCGTCGGCGACGGGGACGGGCTCAGCGTCACCGTGAGCGACCAGGAGACCAGCGTCCCTGCTGCCGTCCCCGAGGATCAGCTCGGCGCGGGGATCGACGCCGAGGTCACGGTCAGGTCCGAGGACCTCGGCACCCGCGCCCTGCTCCAGGGAGTGGTGCTCACCGCCCCCGAGTCCGGCACGGTCGTCGCCGGCGCACGCAACGCCGGCGACATCGGCCTGCAATGGATCGGCGAGGAGGACGTGACCACGTCCGAGACGGCCTGGACCACGCGCATGACCTGCACCCGCTCCGCCCTGCAGGCCGGCCCGTACGACGCGCACGCCTTCGCGGTCACGGTGGATGAGGAGGGCGCCACCCACGTCGTCCTCTCCGACCCGTGGACGGTCGAGGTGGCCGAGGCGGACGCAGGGTCCTGACCGTCCTCCCCAGGAGCGTGCCGGCGGGCGCGTCCCGTACCGTGGAGGCGACCGGATCGACGCCGCCGGCCCCGTTCCGCCGTCGATTAGTCTTGACGTCAAGACACATGACGCACCGACCCGAGGGAGCCCCGCGACACATGGCGCGCATCATCTACACCCACACCGACGAGGCACCGATGCTGGCCACCGCATCGTTCCTGCCCATCCTCGACGCCTTCTCGGACACCGCCGGGATCGACGTCACCACGCGTGACATCTCCCTGGCCGGCCGCATCATCGCCGCCTTCTCGGATCTGCTGCCCGAGGACCAGCGGGTCCCCGACTCCCTGGCCGAGCTGGGCGAGCTGGCCAAGACGCCCGAGGCGAACATCATCAAGCTGCCCAACATCTCCGCCTCGGTCCCCCAGCTGAAGGCCGCCGTGAAGGAGCTGCAGGATCAGGGCGTCGCCCTGCCGGACTATCCCGAGTCCCCCTCCACGGATGAGGAGAAGGACATCCGCGCCCGGTACGACTCGGTCAAGGGCTCGGCCGTGAACCCCGTGCTGCGCGAGGGCAACTCCGACCGGCGCGCTCCCGCCGCGGTCAAGAACTTCGCCAAGGCCCACCCGCACCGGATGGGCCAGTGGAGCGAGGACTCCAAGACCGCCGTGGCGACCATGGGCCAGGACGACTTCCGCTCCCGTGAGCAGTCCGTCGTGCTCGAGGGCGAGGACACCCTCTCGATCGTGCACGTCGGCGCCGACGGCACCGAGACCGTGCTGAAGCCCTCCGTGCCGGTGCTGGCCGGTGAGGTCGTCGACTCCTCCGTGATGAGCGCCGAGGCGCTCGATGCGTTCCTGCGCGAGCAGATCGCCGCCGCCAAGGAGCAGGGTGTGCTGTTCTCCCTGCACCTGAAGGCGACCATGATGAAGGTCTCCGATCCGATCCTGTTCGGCCACGCCGTGCGCGCCTTCTTCCCGACGCTGTTCACCCAGTTCGGCGACCAGCTCGAGGCCGCGGGGCTCTCCCCGAACAACGGCCTCGGGGGCATCCTCGCCGGTGCGGAGGACCTCGAGGAGTCGGTGCGGGCCGGGATCAAGGCCGCCATCGAGCAGGACCTGGCCGACGGCCCGGATCTGGCGATGGTCAACTCCCACAAGGGCATCAGCAACCTCCACGTCCCCTCCGACGTCATCGTCGACGCGTCGATGCCCGCGATGATCCGCACCTCGGGCCACATGTGGAACAAGGACGACCAGGAGCAGGACACCCTCGCGGTGATCCCCGATTCGTCCTACGCGGGCGTCTACCAGGCCACCATCGAGGACTGCCAGGCCCACGGCGCCTTCGATCCCACCACGATGGGCACCGTGCCCAACGTCGGTCTGATGGCGCAGAAGGCCGAGGAGTACGGCTCGCACGACAAGACCTTCGAGATCGCCGCCGATGGGCAGGTCGAGGTGCGCGACTCCTCCGGCGCCGTGCTCATGAGCCACGGGGTCGCCGCGGGCGACATCTTCCGCGCCTGCCAGACCAAGGACGCCCCCATCCGTGACTGGGTCCAGCTCGCCGTGCGCCGCTCGAGCGAGTCCGGGATGCCCGCCGTGTTCTGGCTCGACGAGACGCGGGCGCACGACCGCAACCTCATCGGCAAGGTCGAGGCGTACCTGGCCGAGGAGGACACCGAGGGCCTGGACATCCGGATCATGGCTCCGATCGAGGCGACCAGGCACACCCTGGCGCGCGTGCGCCGCGGCGAGGACACCATCTCGGTGACCGGCAACGTGCTGCGTGACTACCTCACCGACCTGTTCCCGATCCTGGAGCTGGGCACCAGCGCCAAGATGCTCTCGGTGGTGCCGCTGATGAACGGCGGCGGTCTGTTCGAGACGGGCGCCGGAGGTTCCGCCCCCAAGCACGTCCAGCAGCTGGTCGAGGAGAACTACCTGCGGTGGGACTCGCTCGGCGAGTTCCTGGCCCTGGCCGAGTCGCTGCGGCACCTGGCCCGCACCGCCGGCAACGACCGGGCGCGGGTGCTGGCCGACGCGCTGGATCGGGCCACCGAGACGCTGCTGCACGAGGGCAAGTCCCCGCAGCGCAAGCTCGGCACCATCGACAACCGCGGCAGCCACTTCTACCTCGCCCTGTACTGGGCGCAGGAACTGGCCCAGCAGAGCGAGGACACCGAGCTGAAGGCCGCCTTCGAGCCCATCGCCACGGAGCTCGTCGATGCCGAGGACACCATCACCGAGGAGCTGATCGCGGTGCAGGGCTCCCCGGCGGACATCGGCGGCTACTACCGCCCGGATCTGGAGAAGTCCGCATCGGTGATGCGCCCCTCGCCGACGTTCAACCGGATCCTCGATGAGATCTCGGCGGCCCTGTGAGGCCTCCTCTGCCCTGAGCGTCCTGGAGTCCGGCCCGGCCCGCAGTGCGGACCGGGCCGGACTCGTCCCGCCGCTCGACCCCGCACACCCTCACCGCCCACCGCCCACCGCCCACCGCCCACCGCCGGAAGGATCCCGTGCCCCTCGTCCACTCCCCTGCCGACGGGGTCCGGCTGCGCTACGACGTCTCCGGCTCCGGGCCGGCCCTGGTGCTCCTGCACGGGTCGGTGCTGTCGCGGGCGATCTGGCGCGGGCTGGGCTACCTCGCGCCGCTGGCGGCCGAGCACACCGTGATCCGGGTGGACCTGCGCGGTCACGGAGGCTCCGAGAAGCCGCACGAGAGCTCGAGCTACGCCCAGGATCGGTTCGTCGCGGACCTGCTGGCCGTGCTGGAGGCGGAGGACGTGGACCGGGCCGGCCTGATGGGCTATTCGCTGGGGGCGCGCGTGGCCCTCGCCGCGACGCTCGAGCATCCCGAGCGGGTCACCCATCTGGTGTGCCTGGGCGGCTCCGCCGCAGCGCAGCGCGGGGCCGTGGACTCCGTGTTCTTCCCGGGCGTCATCGACGCGGTGCGCGAGGGCGGGATGGAGGCGTTCTGCGCCGGCCAGCGACTGGGGCCGGACGTCAGCTCGCGCCGGGCCCGCGCCACCCGCGAGGCGTTCCTGGCCGCGGACCCGCTGCCGATGGCGGCCCTGATGACCGCCACGGACGCCACCCCCGGCGTCTCCGAGACGGCGCTGGCCGCCTGTGACGTCCCGACGCTGTGGATGACCGGGACCGAGGACCATCCCCGGTTCGAGGAGTCCCGGCACGCGGCGGAGACGATGCCGGGCGCCGCCTTCGTCCCCCTGCCCGGCCGGGACCACGGCGGGACCCTGTCCCCGCCCGACGAGGTGCTCGCACGCGTCCTGCCGTTCCTCAGCCGGTGACCTGGCGGACGATCGCGACCAGCGCGACGACCACGATGATCCCGCGCAGCAGCCAGTCGGGCAGCTTCTTGGCCAGGTGCGCACCGAAGTAGCCGCCCAGCAGGGCGCCGACGGCGATCGCCGCGGTCGCCGGCCACACGATCTCGGAGCCGATCAGGAAGTGCGCGAGCACGTAGACGGCCGCGGCCGCGACGTTGACCACCAGGCTCATCAGATTCTTGATGCTGTTGACCGACCCCATCGTGCGCCCCGTCAGGGCACCGAGGATCCCCAGGTAGAGGATGCCCTGGGCAGCGGTGAAGTACCCGCCGTAGACGGAGGCTGCGCCCATCGCGCCGACGAGACCGGGTGACCGGTACGGGCTGCGCTGCGGAGCCGACGCCGCGCGCGCGGCCCGCCGATCCTGCCGCGCGCGGATCGCGGCGGTGAGCCGCTTCTGGAAGATCACCAGAGCGAGGGCGACGACGATCAGCACCGGCACGACCACGTCCAGCGCCTCGGCGGGCGAGAGCAGCAGGAGGATCGAGCCGAGGCCCGCGCACAACGCCGTGACCAGGACCAGCGGCGCCAGATTGCCATTCTCCTCGGCGATCTCCCGGCGGTAGCCGAGGGTCGAGCCGATCGTGGAGAACAGGATGCCGACCGTGTTGGTGCGCACGGCGGTCCCCGGTGGCATGCCGAGGGCGAGCAGCACCGGCAGCGTCAGGAGCGACCCCGAGCCCACCGCCGCGTTGATCGCTCCGGCGAGGGTGCCCATCACCAGCAGGACGATCAGCGAGACGGGTTCCACGACGTCCGAGCCTACTGCCGCGCGGGCGTGGTCCGGGCACCCGGGCCCCGCTCGCGGGTCGCGTCAGGAGCGGGAGCTCGCGCCGGGACGGTCGGGGCCAGGACGGTCGGGGCCAGGACGGTCGGGGCCAGGACGGTCAGCTCAGGGAGGCGACCGCGGCGTCGTAGTCCGGCTCCTCGGCGACCTCGGCCACCTGCTGCGTGTGCACGACGTTCCCGTCGGCGTCGGCGACGACGACGGCGCGGGAGAGCAGGCCGGCCAGCGGGCCGTCGCTCATGGTCACGCCGTAGTCCTCGCCGAAGCTGGAGCGGAACGCGGAGCCGGTGACGACGTTCTCGATGCCCTCGGCGCCGCAGAAGCGGGCCTGGGCGAAGGGGAGGTCCTTGGACACGCACACGACCACGGTGTTCTCGAGCGAGGCGGCGAGCTCGTTGAACTTTCGCACGGAGGTCGCGCAGGTTCCCGTGTCGAGCGAGGGGAAGATGTTCAGCACGATGCGCTTGCCGGCGAGGTCCGCACTGGAGACGGGCCCGAGGTCCTGGCCGACGAGCTCGAAGGCCGGGAGCGGGGAGCCCTGGGCGGGCAGCTCGCCGACGGTGGTCACGGGAGTGTTCTTGAAGGTGATCGAAGCCATGCCCCCATCCTCACGGTCAGCGGCGGAGGGCACAAACCGGGTCCACCGCCGGCGGGGCCGCGCGTCCGCCGGCGGGTCGCGCGCCGCGTCGGCACTATCGGTCGCCGCGGCGCTGTCGGGGCCCGCTGGGTCTGCCATAGCGCCGGGCGGTGCTGCGGCGCTGAGCCTCCTCCAGCGCCCGGAAGCGGCGCTCGATCCTGGCCGGCAGGGGGCGCCGCTGCCGCAGCACCCAGCCGGCTCCGCGCAGCGCGTCCCAGAGCGCCAGTGCGGTCAGCCGATCGCGCGGTGCCGTGGCCAGCACGTCGCGGGTCCGGCGCAGCGCCGCACCGAGCGGCCGGCGCAGCCAGATGAACCATAGGGTGTTGCGCAGCCCGTGCCGGAGGCGCAGCCGGGGGTCGCGCTGCGTGGAGGCCTGGTGATGGACGATCACGCCCGGCAGGTGGACCAGCTCCCAGCCGGCGGTCGCCAGGTCGGCCGCCAGCAGCTCCTCCTCCCCGCCGAGCCACAGCCGTTCGCTGAAGCCGCCGGCCGCGAGGAAGGCGCTGCGGCGGACCATCGAGGCACCGGCGAGGAAGCTGCCGAGGGTCGGGCCGGGCATCCACGGCGGGCCCTCGACCGGCGAATGGAGCAGTTCGGCGTTGATCGGGTCCTCGCGTCCGCCCGGCTCGACCAGGATCCTGCCGGTGACCACCCCGAGGCGGGGATGCTCGGCGAGCGCGTCGGCCGCCCGGCGCAGGGAGCCCGGCTCCCACCAGGTGTCGTCGTCACAGAAGGCGACGAACGGCGTCCCGACCCGCTCGAGGCCCACGTTGCGCCCGACAGCTCCCAGGTTCACGGCACTGGCCACCAGGTCCACCTCGGGGAACCGCTCCCGGACGGCTTCGGCGGTGCCGTCCTCGGAGCCGTTGTCCACGACCACCACGTGCGGCTGCTCGGGCAGCTCCCGCAATCGCGAGATCGCCAGCAGTGCCTCGTCGCGCCGGTTGTAGGTGATCATCACGACCGCCACCCGCTCGTCGGGACTCATCGCCGCTCCTCGTCCGACGCCGAGCGGGCCGGGCGCGCAGCGGGTCCGGAGCGCACCAGGGCGAGGGCGGCCTCGGTCGAGGGCGAGACCGGGCGACGCCGCCGCAGGGCGGCCGGGGCGCGGCGCAGGGCACCCAGCAGGCCCCGTCGGCCGCGCGTCCCCGAGCGCAGCGCCGTGACGACCTCGGCCCGCACTCCCGACCACGGACGGCGCAGCAGGGCGGTGAGGATCCGGCTGCGGATCGCCTCGGTCTGACGGCGCCGGGCGGACTCGCGATGGGGCGAGGGGTGGTGGTGGGCGCGGATCTCGGGCACGTAGCTCAGCTGCCAGCCGGCGTCGAACAGGTCCAGCGCCACCCGATCCTCCTCCCCGGGGAAGCGGATCACGTCGTCGAAGCCGCCCGCCTCCAAGAACGCGTCCCGACGCACGATCGCCCCGCAGCCGACGAAGCCGAGCAGCAGCGGGCCGGGCGCGTCGTCCGCAGTGCCCAGCGGGGAGGCGGCGAGCACGGCGTTCAGCGCGTCCGGGCGCTCCTCGGGCCCCACGGCGATGGAGCCGGCGATCAGCCCGAGCCGCGGGTGGCCATCGAAGACGTCGACGGCTCGTGCCAGCGCCCCGGGCGCCCACCAGGAGTCATCGTCGGCGAAGGCGACGTAATCGGTGGTGGCCAGTTCGGCTCCGATGGTGCGCGCCTGCGCGCCGATGTTCTCGGGCAGCGTCACGAGGCGCACGTGGGGATGGGCGCCGCGCACCGCCGCGACGGTGCCGTCCGTGGAGGCGTTGTCCAGGACGATCACGGGCGCCTCGTGGTGGCCGAGGTGCTCCACGAGCTCGTCGCCGCGATTGCGGGTGGCGATCACGACCGTGACCCGCTCGACGCTCATGCGGCACTCCCCTCGATTCCTCGGCTTCCTCGGCTCCGTCGCTGTCGGCCCACAGTAGCGAGGCCGGTCCATCGCACGAGCGGGCCGGAGGTCCCTTCCGCCGGCCCGGTCCGGGTCGTACCGTGAACGTATCCCCTCCGGGATCTCTGTTGCCCGAGCTGCAGGAAGGCGCCATGACCACCGTTGCCAGCTGGCCGAACTCCCCCGCCGAGACCCCCACCGACGAGGAGCTCGAGCGGCTCCACGGGTGGTGGCGGGCAGCGAACTACCTCTCGGTCGGGCAGATCTACCTCAAGGACAACCCGCTGCTGCGCCGCCCGTTGCAGCGCGAGCACGTCAAGCCGCGTCTGCTCGGGCACTGGGGCACCACTCCGGGCCTGACGTTCCTGTACGCCCACGCCAATCGGGCGATCTCCCAGCGCGGCCTGAAGGCCATGTACATCACCGGCCCCGGGCACGGCGGTCCGGGACTGGTCGCCGCGAGCTACCTCGAGGGCACCTACTCCGACGTCTACCCCGCCGTCAGCCGGGACGAGCGAGGACTGGCTCGCCTGTTCACCCAGTTCTCCTTCCCCGGCGGGATCCCCTCGCACGTGGCCCCGGAGACCCCGGGATCGATCCATGAGGGCGGAGAGCTGGGCTACGCCCTCTCCCACGCCTACGGCGCCATGTTCGACCGGCCCGACGAGATCGCCTTCACCGTGGTGGGGGACGGAGAGGCGGAGACCGGTCCGCTGGCCACCTCGTGGCACTCCAACAAGTTCCTCAATCCGCTGACCGACGGGGTGGTGCTGCCGATCCTGCACCTGAACGGGTACAAGATCGCCAACCCCACCGTCCTGGCCCGTATCGGCGACGAGGAGCTCGAGGACCTGATGCGGGGCTACGGGCACACCCCGCTGCTGTTCCGCGGCGGCTTCGACGACGAGGATCCAATGGCCGCGCACCGCCGCTTCGCCGAGGTGCTCGATACGGCCCTGGACCAGATCGCGCAGATCAAGCAGCAGGCCCGCGAGGACGCCGAGGCCGGGCGGGAGACGACGCGACCGGCCTGGCCGATGATCATCTTCCGCTCGCCGAAGGGCTGGACCGGACCGAAGACCATCGACGGCAAGGTGACCGAGGGCTCGTGGCGCTCCCACCAGGTGCCCCTGCCCAACGCCCGCGACACCGAGGAGCACCTGGCCGACCTGGATTCCTGGTTGCGCTCGTACCGCCCCGAGGAGCTGTTCGACGAGTCCGGCGCCCTGCGCGCCGAGATCGCCGCCGCGGCCCCGGAGGGTGAACTGCGGATGTCCGCCAACCCGGCCACCAACGGCGGCTCCGTGCTGAAGGACCTGCGGCTGCCCGATTTCCGCGACTACGCGGTGGAGGTCCCCTATCCCGGCGCCTCCACCGCTGAGGCGACCCGGGTGCTGGGCACCTGGCTGACCGATGTCATCGCCCAGAACCCCCACAGCTTCCGGATCTTCGGGCCCGACGAGACCGCCTCGAACCGGCTCCAGGGGGTCTACGACGTCACCGACAAGCAGTGGAACGCCGAGTTCGAGCCGCACGACCGCGAGGAGCACCTGGCGCCGACGGGCCGGGTGATGGAAATGCTCTCCGAGCACCAGTGCCAGGGCTGGCTGGAGGGGTATCTGCTCACGGGCCGCCACGGCATGTTCTCCTCGTACGAGGCCTTCATCCACATCGTCGACTCGATGGTCAATCAGCACGCCAAGTGGCTGAAGGTCACCAATGAGCTGGAGTGGCGGCGGCCGCTGGCCTCCCTGAACTACCTGCTCAGCTCGCACGTGTGGCGGCAGGATCACAACGGCTTCTCCCATCAGGATCCGGGCTTCATCGACCACATGGTCAACAAGAAGGCCGAGATCGTGCGGGTCTACCTGCCGCCGGATGCCAACACCCTGCTGTCGACCTACGACCACTGCCTGCGCTCCCGCCAGTACGTCAACGTGGTCGTCGCCGGCAAGCAGCCGAACCCGAACTGGCTGAGCATGGACGAGGCGATCGTCCACTGCGCCCGCGGGCTGGGCATCTGGGAGTGGGCCGGCACGGAGGTCACCGGGGAGGACCCCGACGTGGTGCTCGCCTGCGCCGGGGACATCCCCACCATCGAGACGCTCGCGGCCGCGAAGATCCTGCGGGAGCAGGTGCCGGGGCTGAAGGTGCGGGTGGTCAACGTGGTGGACCTGATGCGCCTGCAGGACGACAGCGAG
This sequence comes from Brachybacterium sp. GCM10030268, assembly GCF_042666305.1. Lineage (NCBI taxonomy): Bacteria > Bacillati > Actinomycetota > Actinomycetes > Micrococcales > Dermabacteraceae > Brachybacterium > Brachybacterium sp. GCM10030268. The sequence goes on from NZ_JBHTCW010000011.1 coordinate 42,956, forward strand.
CATCCCCACGGGCTCTCCGAGCGCGACTTCCAGGGCATCTTCGGCGAGGACGTGCCGGTGATCTTCGCGTACCACGGATACCCCTGGCTCATCCATCGCCTGGCCTACCGTCACGACCGCACCGGCCGCATCCACGTGCGCGGCTACAAGGAGGAGGGCACCACCACGACGCCGTTCGACATGCTGATGCGCAACGATGCCGACCGCTACCACCTGGTCATGGACGTGATCGACCGGGCCGGCCTGACCACCCGCTACGCCGGGCTGCGCCAACAGATGTCCGACCTCCGCGTGCGCGCCCGGGCGTATGCGTACGAGCACGGGGAGGACGTCCCCGAGATCGCGGGCTGGCAGTGGGACGACAATGCCGACGCGGCCGGCGAGGAGGCGCCGCCCCAGGCCTCCGACACGGGAGGGGACAACGCGTGATGGCAGGCGCTGACGACGTCCGCCGGATCGTGCGGGTCAGCGGCAGGGTCCAGGGCGTCGGCTTCCGGATGTCGGCCGCCGCCGAGGCGGAGCGTCTCGGGGTCGGCGGCACGGTGCGCAACCTGCTGGACGGCACGGTGGAGGCCGACGTGGAGGGCGCCGGGGACGCGGTCGAGGCGATGGTCGACTGGCTGCGTCAGGGCCCACCCGCCGCTCGGGTCTCCGACGTCGAGGTGCGCGAGGACGCTCCCCGCGGCGCGGAGACGATGCGCATCATCGGCTGACGAGGTACCGCACCGCCACTGCCACCCCGGCCCCGACCATCACGGCCGAGGTCAGGATCATGGTGGTCTGGCCGGCGGCGTCGATGATCAGCCCGCCGATCAGGGCGCCGAGGGCGATCGCCGTGTTGAACACGGCGCTGTTCAGGGCGGTCCCCTCCTCCATGACGTCCTGCGCCTCGGTGCCGACGAACGCCTGGATGGCGACGGGGGCGGCGCCGGCGAACAGTCCCCACACCGGCATGATCGCCAATGCCGAGACGGTTCCCTGCATCAGCGCCACCACGGCCAGCAGCGACAGGCCGAGCCCGGCCGAGACGACGAGCACGCCCAGCGGTGCACTGCGCCTGAGCACCGGCGCCACGGCGAAGTTCCCGAGCAGGCCGGCGAGGCCGAAGGTCAGCAGCATCGGGCCGATGTCGGTGACGGCGATCCCTGCCCGCTCCAGCAGGATGGGGCTGACGTAGCTGTAGGTGATGAACTGGGCGATGACCACCAGCCCGGTCAGCGCGACGGCGTACCGGACGCCACGGGTGCGCGCGGCGACCAGCATCATCGCCGGGGTGACCTTGACCGCGGAGTGCACCGGCCGCACCAGCACCGCGATCGCCACGGCGACCAGGGCGGCCACGCCGCCGACCACGCCGAAGGCCTCCCGCCAGCCCAGATGGGTGCCGATCCACGTGGCCACCGGCACGCCCATCACCAGCGCGCTCCCGGAGCCCGCGAACGCGACGGTCAGCGCCCGGGCGGTCTGCTCTCGCGGCACCTGGCCGACGGCCACGACCGCCATCACGGCCCAGTACAGGCCGATCGCGATGCCCGCGAAGAGCCGGGCGAGCAGGAGCATGGTGAAGCTCGGGGCGATGACGCTGAGAGCGCAGGAGACCACCACCGAGACCAGGGCGATCACCAGTACGATCCGCCTGTCCAGGGTGCCGACGACCACCGGGGTCACGACGGCGACGACGCCGGCGAGGATGCCGGGGACGGTCACGGCCAGGCCGCCGACGCCCTCACTGACCCCGAGGTCCGGTGCCATCACGCTGAGCACCCCGATCGGCAGCTCCTCGATCGTGATCAGGACGAAGATCCCCATCGCGAGCGAGAGAACCGCCGCCCACCGCCGTACGACGTCCACACATCCTCCTTCTGCGAGCAAACCCCCTCACGGTACGGCACTCGTGCAGGTCAGGTCAGCGCAGGGCAGGGCATGCCGGGGCCCATGGACGCACGACGGCCCCGGCATCGGGCGATGCCGGGGCCGTGGGCCGGGGAACCGGAGCGGGGTCAGATCGCCGCGTCGAGCGCGGCGCCGATCTCCTGGTCGCCGTCGTTGAAGGCGAGGAACTTCCCGATGGTGCCGGGCCGCTCGAGAGCGGCCACGATGGTGCGGGCGACGTTCCCGCGCGAGACGTGACCGCCCTCGGGGACGCCCACCTCGATCCGCCCGGTGGGCTCGTCGAGGGTGAGACCCGACGGGGCGAGGATCGTCCAGTCCAGCTCGGTGCCCTGGAGGTGGGCATCGGCCTGGGCCTTGGACTCGGCGTAGGCGAAGAACGGGTCGTCCTCGGAGACGCCGTGATCCGGCCCGGCCCCGAAGTAGCTGATCATCACGTAGCGCGTCGCACCGACGCGCCGGGCGGACTCCATCGAGGCGATCGCGGCCCCGCGGTCCACGGCCCACGTGCGCTCAGGGTTGCCGCCCCCGGCGCCGGCGGCCCACACCACTGCGTCGTTGCCGCGCAGCAGCTCGTCCCAGCCGTAGGCGTCGAGGGTCTCGATGTCGGCCACGACCGGCCGGGCACCGGCCGCCTCGACGTCAGCGCTCTGATCCGGGTCGCGGATCACCGCGTTGACGGTGTGTCCTGCCGTCGACAGCAGCGGCTCCGCCAGGAGCGCGACCTTGCCATGTCCTCCGATGAGTGCGATATCCATGCACCAACTGTGGCACCGCGACGACGACCGCGTCGAGATACCCCGAGCTTCATTCCGCTGCGGGCAGACAAAGGAGCGATCCCCGGTATCCTGACCCGGGTCGCCACCGGGGCGGCCGCGCCCTCAGGGAAGGAACCAGCATGGCCGGTGGACTCGCCGCACTGCTCGATGACGTGGCCGCCCTGGCGAGGCTGGCCGCGGCCAGCACGGACGACATCGCCGCCGCCTCCGCCAAGGCCGGATCCAAGGCCGTCGGCGTGGTGATCGATGACACGGCCGTGACCCCGCAGTACGTCCAGGGCATCAAGCCCAAGCGCGAGCTCCCGATCATCTGGCGGATCACCAAGGGTTCGCTGGTCAACAAGCTCGTTTTCATCCTGCCGGTCCTGCTGCTGCTCAGCACGTTCGCGGACTTCCTGCTCACCCCGATACTCATGCTCGGCGGCCTGTATCTGAGCTTCGAGGGCGCCGAGAAGATCTGGGAGCTGGTCAGCGGCACGCCGAAGAAGGCCCCGGCCGCCGCGAAGGGCGCCGACGCGGAGAAGAAGATCGTCTCCAGCGCCGTCCGCACCGACCTCATCCTCTCGGCCGAGATCATGGTGATCTCGCTGAACTCCGTCGAAGCACCCGACATCTGGACCCGCGCCGCGGTGCTCGTGGTGATCGCGCTCGGTATCACCGTCCTGGTCTACGGAACGGTCGGGATCCTGGTGAAGATGGACGACGTGGGCCTGGCCATGGCCGCCGAGGAGAACTCGGCGGCCAAGCAGCGCATCGGCAACTCTCTGGTCCGGGCCATGCCCGTGGTCATGGACATCATCAGCTATGTCGGCATGGTGGCGATGCTGTGGGTCGGCGGCCACATCCTGCTGGTCGGCACCCACGATCTGGGACTCGCTCAGCCCTACGGCTTCGTCCATCACCTCGAGGAGGCCGTCGCCGGGATCGCCGCCGTCGGTGGAGTTCTGGGCTGGCTGATCAACACGTTCTTCTCGTTCCTGATCGGTCTGCTCGTCGGCGCCGTCCTCGCGGTGATCATGCACTTCCTGCCCTTCGGTCACCACGGCGGGGACGAGGGACACGGCGCCGGTGACCAGCCCGGCGACGACGCGGCGGCCCCCACCGAGAAGCCCCGGACCGAGCACTGAGCCGCTGGGAGCACCGCCGGGGAGATCGCGAGGGACGGTCCCGCGGGGGCCTCGCGGCGCGGCTCCCGCGCCGACCTCGCGGTCAGCCTGCCTGAGCGGTGACCGGGGGCTCCGCCGACCAGGGGAAGACGATCCACTCGTCGGTGCGGTGCCAGACGAAGTCGGGAGCGACCACCGAACCGGACTTCGCGTACAGCACGGCGCTGCGCGCGTCGGCCCCCTGCTCGCGCAGCAGGTCCAGCACGAGTGCGAGGGTGCGCCCGGAGTCGGCGACGTCATCGACCACCAGCAGCCGCTTGCCGCTGATCGACTCGGTGTCGAGCATCGGCGCGAGCAGGACCGGGTCCGGCAGCGTCTCGTGCACGTCGGTGTAGAACTCGACGTTGATCGCGTCGGCGAGCTTCAGCCCCAGGGCGTAGGCGAGTGCGCCGGCCGGCACCAGGCCGCCACGGGCGACGGCGATGATGATCTCCGGCGCGAAGTCGGAATCGGCCACCGTTCGTGCCAGCTCCCGCGACGCGGTGCCGAACAGCTCCCAGCTGAGGACCTCCTTGGTCACCAGCTCGGACGAATCGGCGTGAAAGGCCTGGGACATCGCATCTCCTCGGGTGTTCGGCGCGGGGACCCCCGATGCTATCGGCCCTCGGCCGGGGGCGCCGTACCGTAGGCACCGCACCACACCGCACCGCATCGCACCGCCACGGGGCGGGGCCTCCCGACTCCCGGATGAAGGAGGGCCGATAGCGGCCCCGACGGGCAGGCATCCTCGTATGCTCTGCTGGGACGCTTCGACGGATCCGCGCCGGGCGGAGCCGGGACCGCACCGACGGGGAGGATCAGCGATGCCGGAGTCGGACCGGATCGGGTACATGCCCGCCTACGGGACCACGCACCTCGGAGTGCTCCTGATCATCGTGCTGGCGGCGATCGCCCTCGTGGTCTGGGCGCGGCGCGTCGAGCCCGCCACGGCGGACCGGGTGCTGCGCGCTGCCGGCTGGGTGCTGCTGGCGAACTCGGTGTTCTGGACGGCGTGGGGCTTCATGCCCTGGTCCTGGAACATCGACGAGTCGCTGCCCCTGCACTACTCGGACGTCCTGCGATTCCTGATCCCACTCGCGCTGATCACGCAGGCCCGCTGGGCGATCGTGATCATGTACTTCTGGGGACTGACGCTGAACATGCAGTCGGTGCTGACCCCGGACCTGAACTACTTCGTCTCGGTCCCGCTGGAGTTCTCGGAGTACTGGGTCGCCCACGCGACCGGGGTGCTGGCCCCGGTGGTGCTGGTGTGGGGGCTCGGATATCGCCCCACGTGGCCGGGATATCTGCTCACGTATGCCGCCACGGTGGCGTGGGCGCTCATCGCCTTCACCGGCAATGCACTCACGGGCGCCAACTACGGCTATCTCAACCGTGCCCCGGACGGCGCGAGCATTCTGGACGTCATGGGCCCCTGGCCGCAGTACCTGCTGGTCGAAGCGATCGCGATCGCTCTCGTGTGGGCGCTCATGACCTGGCCCTTCACCGCGATCGATCGGCGCCGCGGCACTCCCGCCACGGGACGTGGCGGGCTGCTGCGGCGACGGCGAGGAGATCTCAGCCCAGCAGCTCCAGCTCGGCCAGGCGCAGAGGCCCCTGCGCGGTGGTGATCACCAGGCGGTGATGGGTGCACGCCCGCGGCGTCGCGATCCGGAACGGACGTGTCTGGCGGCGCCAGCGGAACGACTCCCTCGAGCGCTCGTCCAGCACCGTCCAGTTCTCGCCGTCGACCGAGCCCTCGACCCGGAAGGCGATCGGGTCCCCGCCCTCCTGCGCCGAGGAGGTCAAGGTGAGGAACCGCGCCTGGAGGGGCTCGCCCAGCTCGGGCAGCTCGATCACCGCGTCGGCCGTCTCCCAGGAGCGCTCGGTGCGGGAGTCGTCGTCCCGCACCGGATCCGCGGGATCGGCCGCGAAGAGGTCCCGCAGCGGCTGCGGCCGGTGCCCCGCCGGAGTCGGTGAGGGCGGCACCTCGCCCCAGCCCGTCGGCTCGGCGCCGAGGCGGAAGCGGAGCGTTCCGCGCAGGTCCCCGTGCTCGATCCAGGAGTCCCGGTGCTCGCGGCCGTCCACGCTGAGACCCGTGATGACGTCGTGGGCCGGAGCCTGCCCCTCGGCGGTGATCGTGAACGGCTCACCACCCAGCGGCCGCACCGTCGCCCGCTCGAACAGCGGTGCCACCAGGTGGTAGCGGCCCGTGCCCAGCTGCAGCGGGTACAGACCCAGCGCCGTCAGCAGCCACCAGGCGCTCATCTCGCCGTTGTCCTCGTCGCCGGGATAGCCCTGGCCGATCTCCTCACCGACGAACAGGCGGCGCTGGACCTCGCGCACCACCTGAGAGGCGCGGTGCGGCTCGCCCGCGTGGTGGAAGAGGAAGGGGATGTGGTGGCTGGGCTGGTTCGAGACGCCGAACTGGCCCATCCGTACCGCGCGGGCCTCGAGCATCTCGTGGATGACGTGCCCGTAGGTGCCCTTGAGGTCGGCACGCTCGGGGGTGTGGAAGAACTCCTCCAGCTTGGCGCGCAGCCCGGCGCGGCCTCCGTACAGCGCGGCCAGGCCCTCGCCGTCATGGGGGACGTGGAAGGCGAAGTTCCAGCCGTCGGTCTCGGTGAAGTCCCCGCCCCATACCCGCGGGTCGAACTCCTCGGGGCTCCGGGCGAAGCCGCCGTCGGCCCGTCGGCCCTGGAAGAACCCGACGCCGGGGTCGAACAGCAGCAGATAGTTCCGGGCTCGGGCTCGCAGGTACTCCGCCTCCTCGCGCAGCCGGGCGGCGAGGCGGGCGTCGTCGGCCTCCGTCTCCTCGGCGAGCAGCTCGGCCTGCGCGGCGAGCCCGGCATCGTTGATGTGGGCCTCCAGTGCCCAGGAGACGGATTCGGGGGTGTCGGTGTCGACGTAGCCGGTGAACACGGCCCGCTCGTTGCCCTTGCGGCCCACCTCGGGCTGCGTGGGGGCGACGGTGGCGTTGCGCAGGCCGGCCTCGTAGGCGGCGAGCGGGTCCGGCAGCGTGATGCCCTTGACGGCGAGGTCGGCGATGGCGATGTCGCTGCTGGTGCCGGTCATGCAGTCGGCGTAGCCGGGCGAGGACCAGCGCGCGATCCACCCGCCCTCGCGGTACTGCTGGACGAAGCCGTCGGCGAGCTCTGCGGCGAGATCCGGGTACAGCAGCGCGTAGGCGGGCCAGGCCGTGCGGTACGTGTCCCAGAAGCCGTGGTTGACGTACATCCTGCCGGGCAGCACCTGGGCGTTGGTGCGGGTGTCGGTGGCCTCGCCCTTGACCGCGAGCACGGGGCTGGCGTGCACCGGTTCGGGCCGCTCCGGGCTGCCGGCGTTCTCCCAGTGCGAGCTGGGGTAGAGGTTCAGGCGGTACAGGTTGCCGTACAGGGTCCGCAGCTGGGGCGGGGTGGCTCCGGCCGGTTCGATCACGCGCAGGCGCTCGGTCCAGGCGGCGTGGGCCTCCGCGCGCACCTGGGCGATGCTGCGCCCCTCGACCTCGTGGGCGAAGGTGCGCCGGCCCTGCTCGAGCCCGATGAAGCTGGTGACCAGACGCACGGTGACCTGCTGCGTGCCGGGTTCGAAGGTCAGCACGCTGGCGCCGGGCGAACCGCCGCGCGAGGGGCCGACGGCCACCGGCGCGGGCTCGACCTCGGCGAGGACGAACATACGGGTCGCCCCCTCGCCGGCCACCGGGTCCACCCACGCGCGCAGCCTCCCGTCGAAGACCGCACCGGCGGCGTCGATCCGGGCGTGCTCGTCGGTCCCCTCGAGCAGCAGGTGCCGCGGGGAGGGCTCGGCCGGGAAGTCGATCTCGCAGACCGCGCCGTGGTCGCTCGGCGCCAGACGCAGCGAGGTGCCGCCGTCGAGAGCCACCTCGTACAGGTCCGGGCGCGCCGTCTCGGCGGCATGATCGAAGCCCAGGGCACGGGCCTCCGGATCGGCGTCGGGCTCCTCACCGGCCAGCGGCATGAGGACGAACTGGTTGCGGTCGCCCATCCAGGGGCTCGGCTGGTGCGAGACCGCCAGGCCCTGCAGGCGCGGGCGGTTGTCAGCGCCGTTGCGGCGGTGGTACTCGTACAGCCAGCGCCGGGTCCGGGCGTCGGTGAGGGGCGTGAACATCGCGAACCCATTGGGCATGGCGGTGGCCGGGACGTTGTTGCCCCGGGAGAAGTCCCCGGAGGCGTGCGTGCCGCGCCGGGTGTCGACCCAGGCCACGGGGTCACCGGCCGGCGGGTCCGCGGGCCTCGGACCGATGTAGGGGCCGTCGATCCACCCCGTCAGCCGCTCGGGCTCCGCGGGACCGGCGCCCTCGAGGTCGCCCTCGGCGGCGTCCACGAGGTCGGCCTCGGGATCGGCCGGGGCGTCGGCGACCAGCACGACCTCCGCGATCGTGCGCCCGGCCGCGGCCCCCAGGGCGACCTGCACGTCATTCCACTGGTCCGCGTACAGGATCTTTCCCTCGCCCATCCCCCGGGCGGTGGCCTCGGTGCCGTACTGGTCGCGCGGCTCCAGCTCGGAGAGCCGGGCGCCGTCGGTGAAGATCAGGTCGACCGCGACGTAGGTCGCGCCCCAGGTGAGCGCTGCGTCCAGCTGCGGGTGCACGAACACGCGCAGCACGTCATCGGCCTGCACGATGCGCCCGACGGGCTCGTCGACCCCGTCGAGGGGCGGCAGCAGGGACTCGGCCCGCTCCCCCGGCTCGACGGTGTACCGCAGGGCAGAGGCGGCGACGAGGCCGGCGCCGTCCTTGCTGGTGGGAGATCCGACGGGGCCCGGGTCTGCGGTGACGATCATGACCGTAAGGCTATCGATACCGGCTCGCGCATCGCACATCGCCTCGCGGTGCGGAATACTGCGTCGCGACACGGCTGCCGGTCCTCGGGGGGAAGAGATGGTCGACGCACAGTTTCCGCGCACCGCGCGCAGGCGCCCGCTGTGCCATTGGCTTCTGGCCGCGGGCATCGCTGCGGTCGGCCTCGTGATCGTGGGCCTGTTCGCGGTGATCATCGCCTGGCAGGTCCTCACCCGCGGGAATCCCCAGTCGACGCTCGAGGACTTCTACTCCTCGCTCCAGTCCGGCGACTGCGAGCTGTTCGAGGACTCGACGACGCAGGAGTACCGCGAGTCGACGGGGCTGACCTCGTGCGAGGTCTTCGAGGAGACCGTCGGCGGCATGTCCGGGATCGACTACGAGGTCACCGAGCGCACCAACCGCCAGGGCTACGCGATCTTCGACGTGACCGAGACGTACACCGTCGACGGCCGGGACACCGAGGTCCAGCTGCAGTACTTCGTGCGCCGCACCGACGGCCAGTGGGATCTGGACGGGATCCGCCTGGTCGAGCCCGGGGACGACCCCATCACCTGATCCGGGCCCCGTCCGGCCGCTGGAGCCGGTGGCTGCGGCAGCGTGCCTGGTAGGACTCGCTGCCCCCGACCTGCTCGGCCGTCGGCCGCAGTGCATCGCCCGCCTCCCCGGCCAGGCGCAAGTGCAAGGCTGCGTCGGCCCCGCAGACCGCGCACACCGCGGTCAGCTTCACGGCCTCCTCGGCGACGGCCATCAGGGCGGGGACCGGGTCGAACGGCTCCCCGTCGTAGGTGACGCAGAGCCCGGCGACCTCCACGTCGATGCCGGCCTCCAGCAGCTGCTCGATCACCGGCACGATCGAGGGGCCGAAGAACTGCGCCTCGTCGATCGCGAGCTTGTCCGGACGCTCCCCGTCGAGGACCTCCAGCACGTCGCGGGCCTCGCCGAGCATCCTGGCCGGTGTGGAGCGCCCGATGTGGGTGCTCAGCCGACCGGGCCCGGCACGGTCGTCCAGGCGGTGGCCGATGACGTCGACGCGCAGGCCGGCGAGCCGCGAGCGGTGGACGCGTCGCAGCAGCTCCTCGGTCTTGCCGGCGAACATGGGGCCGGCGATCACGGTCAGCCGAGCTGCTTCGGGGCGGCGCATGGAGGTCACAGTACGCCGCGGAACGCCGCCTCGGCCGCCTCGCCGTAGGGCACGAACAGCACCTCGGCGATATCGGCGCCGACCTCGTCGTCCATCAAACGGACCGTCTCGACGGCGATCCGGGCCGCGTCCGGGAGCGGCCAGCCGTAGACGCCGGCGGAGATGGTGGGGAAGGCGACGCTGCGAGCGCCGATCGCGGCCGCGACGCGCAGTGATTCGCGGTAGCAGGAGGCCAGGGTCTCCGAGCGGTCCTCGTTCGTCGCGTGCACCGGGCCGACCGTGTGGATCACCCAGCGGGCCGGCAGGTCACCGGCTGTGGTGGCGACCGCCCGACCGGCGGGCAGGCCGTCGGGCAGCTCGTCCTCCCGCAGCCGTCGGCACTCGGCGAGGATCTCGGGCCCGCCGCGGCGGTGGATGGCGCCGTCGACGCCTCCGCCACCGAGCAGGGAGGAGTTCGCCGCGTTGACGATGGCGTCCGCGGCGGTCGTGGTGATGTCTCCGGGGGCGATCCGCAGCTCCATCGGCTCAGGATACCGAGCCGACGTACAGTGCCCGGATGAGCACGCGCCTCCCCTCTCCCCTGGCCGGCCGCAGGCCCACCCGCGAGGATCTCGCCCGCTTCGCCGCCCTCGAGGGCGATGCCATGGACGATGTCCTCCCGGACCCATCGCGCGGCGAGCAGCTGCGGCTGCTGATCGTCGGCATCAACCCGGGGCTGTGGACCGCCGCGGTCAACGCTCCTTTCGCCCGGCCGGGCAACCGCTTCTGGCCCTCCCTGCACCGCGCGGGTCTCACCCCGCACCTGATCGACGCCTCCCGCGGGCTGAGGGCCGAGGACGAGCAGGCACTGCGCGAGCGCGGCATCGGCATCACGAACCTGATCGGCCGGGCCACCGCGCGCGCCGACGAGCTCGGCCGGGCAGAGCTGCGCGAGGCCGGTGAGGTGCTCGGCCGCCGTGCCGCCGAGCTGCGGCCGGCCCTGGTGGCCATCGCCGGGATCACGGCCTTCCGCGCCGCGTTCACGGTGCCGCGGGCGCAGCTGGGCCCGCAGGAGACCGCAGGTCTGGCCGGGTGGCCGGCGGAGGTGGCGCTGTGGGTGGTGCCCCAGCCCAGCGGCCTGAACGCTCACGCGACCGTGGAATCGCTGGCGGCGACCTGGCGGGACGTCGCCCGCCGCGCGGGAGTCCCGCTCGAGGATCCGCACGACCAGTGACACCCAGTTGCACGCAACACTGCTGTTGCGTATTTTGATGAGGCAAGCCTTAGCTGTTCTTCTCCGGGCCGTGTCATGCCCGACCGGCGCCCGCCTCCGCGCGCGGCCACTGACGAAAGGCCTCTCATGACCCGTCTGTCCCGCCGCGCATTCGCCGGTTCCGCCGCCGTCCTGGCCGCCGCCCTCGCCGGCTGCTCCTCCTCCGGCCAGGCCGAGGAGGGCGGCTCCTCCGACGCCGGTGGAGGTGGCGAGATCACGATCGAGCACGCCTTCGGGACCACGGCCATCCCGGCGGCCCCCGAGGTCATCACCACCGTGGCGTGGGCCAACCACGAGGTGCCGCTGGCCCTCGGCGTGGTGCCCGCGGGGATGGCCGCGGCCAACTTCGGTGACGACGACGGGGACGGGGTCCTCCCCTGGGTCGCCGAGAAGCTCGAGGAGCTGGGGGCCGAGACCCCGGAGCTGTTCGACGAGTCCGACGGCATCGACTTCGAGGGCGTCGCCGACACCGCGCCCGACGTGATCCTCGCGGCCTATTCGGGCCTGACCCAGGAGGACTACGACACCCTCACCGCGATCGCCCCGACCGTGCCGTTCCCGGAGATCGCCTGGGGCACGCCCTGGCGCGAGATGATCACCGTCAATTCCACCGCGATGGGGATGGCCTCCGAGGGCGAGGCGCTGATCGCCGAGCTGGAGACCGAGATCGAGGACGCCGCCGCCGGGCACCCCGCGATCGCCGGCAAGAACGCCATGTTCCTGACCCACGTGGACACCACCGACCTCTCCGAGGTCAGCTTCTACACGGCCCACGACACCCGCACGATGTTCTTCGAGGATCTCGGGATGGCGATCGCCCCCAGCGTGGTCGCCGCCTCCCAGGACGCCACGGAGTTCTCCGCGACGATCAGCGCCGAGCAGGCCGACGTGTTCCACGACGTCGACATCATCGTGACCTACGGCGACGAGACCCTGATCGAGGCCCTCGAGGCCGACCCGCTGCTCTCCCAGATCCCCGCCGTCCGCAACGGTGCCGTGGTGAACCTGCCCAGCGACAGCCCGCTGGGCACCGCGGCGAACCCCACCCCGCTGGCGATCTCCTACATCCTCGAGGACTACCTGGCCGAGCTGGACCGCGCCGTCTCGTGACCGCGACCGCCCCGAGCTCGGCCCCGGCCACAGCAGGCACCGCCGCCACGCTGCGGCGGTCGGCGCGCACGCGCACCCTCTGGCTGCTGGTCACGCTCGCGGTGCTGACGGCACTGATGGCGCTCTCGGTCACCATCGGCTCGCGCGAGGTCGGTGCGGCCGACATCCTCGCGGCTCTCGGCGGATCGACCGATGGATTCGGGCCGGCCGCGGTCGCCACGCGCATCCCCCGCACGCTGCTCGCCATCGCCGCGGGCGCCGCGCTCGGCGTCTCCGGTGCCGTGATGCAGGGCGTGACCCGCAACCCGCTCGCCGACCCCGGCATCCTGGGGATCAACACCGGTGCGTCGCTGGCCGTGGTGATCGGCATCGCCCACTTCGGCCTCACCGCCGCCTCGAGCTACATCTGGGTGGCGATCGTCGGCGCCGGCGCCACCGCGGTGCTCGTCCACACGCTCGGCTCGCTCGGCCGGGGCGGAGCCACCCCCCTGAAGCTCGCCCTCGCCGGGGCGGCCACCGGCGCGGCGCTGACCTCCTTCATCAGCGCTGTCGTGCTGCCCCGCGCCGACATCGGCGACAGCGTGCGCTCCTGGCAGATCGGCGGGGTGGGCGGCGGCACCTACGCCTCCCTGCAGCAGGTCGCCCCGTTCCTCCTCGGCGGTCTCGTGCTCAGCCTCCTGTCCGCACGGGGGCTGAACACCCTGGCGCTCGGGGACGAGCTGGCGGCCGGACTCGGCGAGCGCGTCGCTGTGACCCGGGCGGTGGCCGCGCTCGGCGCCGTCGTGCTGTGCGGAGCGGCGACCGCGGTGACCGGCCCCATCGGCTTCGTCGGCCTGGTGGTCCCTCACGCGTGCCGGCTCCTGATCGGCGTGGACCACCGCTGGCTGCTGCCCTTCAGCGCGGTGGCCGGGGCGGCCCTGCTGACGGCGGCCGACGTCCTCGGTCGCATCGTCGCACGCCCCGCCGAGCTGGACGTCGGCATCGTCACCGCTCTGCTGGGAGCGCCGGTCTTCATCGCCATCGTCCGACGCCAGAGGCTGGCCTCCCTATGAGCGCCACGCTGAGCACGCGAACGCACGCTCCGAGCAGCACCGCTGCGCCCACGACCGGCACCCTGGCACGGGTCACCGCGGCCCGGCGCCGGCGCCGCACCCGCGCCGCCGTGACCGTCATCGTCCTCGCCACGGCGATCCTGCTGGTCTTCTGCCTCTCGCTGATGGTGGGCCGGACGTTCTACACCCCCGCCGAGGTGCTGGCCGTCATCGCCGGCCAGGAGGTGCCCGGGGCGAGCTTCACCGTGGGCAGGCTGCGGCTGCCCCGCGCCGTGCTCGCGGTCCTGGCCGGGGCGTGCTTCGGTCTCGGCGGTGTCACCTTCCAGACCATGCTGCGCAACCCGCTGGCGAGCCCCGACATCATCGGCATCTCCTCGGGCGCCAGCGCCGCGGCGGCCTTCGGGATCGTGGTCCTCGGCCTGTCCGGCCCCGCGGTCTCGCTGCTGGCCATCCTCGCGGGCCTCGGCGTCGCCGTACTGATCTACCTGCTGGCCGCGCGGGGCGGCATGGCCGGGATGCGGCTGATCCTGGTGGGCATCGGAGTCGCGGCGATGCTCCAGAGCCTGACCGACTGGGTGCTCACCGGTGCCGGCCAGTGGGACCTGCAGGAGGCGCTGCGCTGGCTCACCGGCAGCCTGAACAACACCTCCTGGCAGCAGACGGTGCCGGTCCTGGTCGCGCTCGCGGTGCTGGCCCCGGTGCTCCTCTCCCGCACCGGCGATCTGCGCGCCACCCAGCTCGGGGACGACGCCGCCCAGGCCCTCGGCGTACGCGTGGGCCGCACCCGGCTGATCGTCGTGGTCGCCGCCGTGGGGCTCATCTCCTTCGCCACCGCCGCCTGCGGGCCGATCGCCTTCGTCGCGTTCCTGTCCGGTCCGATCGCCGCCCGACTGGTCGGTCCAGGCTCCTCCCCGCTCGTCCCCGCCGCTCTGGTGGGCGCACTGCTGGTGCTCGTCGCGGATCTGCTGGGCCAGTACGCCACCGGTACCCGCTACCCGGTCGGCGTGGTCACCGGCGTGCTCGGGGCCCCGTACCTGATCTTTCTCATCATCCGCGTGAACCGTCGAGGGAGCACCCTGTGACCAGTGACCACACCCTGCGCGTCCAGGAGCTGACCCTCGGCTACGGCGAGCGCACCGTCATCGAGGGACTGGACCTCTCGGTGCTGCCCGGGAAGGTCACCGCGATCGTGGGCGCGAACGCCTCGGGCAAGTCGACGCTGCTGCGCTCGATGTCCCGCCTGCTGACGCCGCGGGCGGGCCGGGTGCTGCTGGACGGCCAGCAGGTCCACCGCATGCCCGCCAAGCACCTGGCCCGCCTCCTGGGACTGCTTCCCCAAGCCCCGATCACGCCCGAGGGGATCACGGTCGCCGATCTCGTCGGCCGCGGGCGGCACCCGCACCAGGGGGTCTTCTCCCGCTGGAGCCGCGCCGACGACGACGCGGTCGCCGCCGCCCTGGACGCGACCCGCACCGCGGACCTCGCCGACCGGCCGGTCGACGAGCTCTCCGGCGGGCAGCGCCAGCGGGTGTGGATCGCGATGGCGCTGGCGCAGGAGACCGATCTGCTGCTGCTGGACGAGCCCACCACGTTCCTGGACGTCAGCCACCAGGTCGAGGTGCTGGACCTGCTGACGGATCTGAACCGGGCCCGCGGGATCACCATCGTCATGGTGCTGCACGACCTGAATCTCGCCGCGCGCTACTGCGACCAGCTGGTGATGCTCGCCTCCGGCGCCGTGCGCGCGTGCGGCCGCCCCGCCGAGGTGCTCACGGAGGACCGCGTGCAGGAGGTCTTCGGCCTGACCAACCGGGTCATCACCGATCCGGTCTCCGGGCTGCCGCTGATGGTGCCGATCGGCCGCCATCACGGTCGAGCGCTGGAATATCCGGCCGCCGATGCGCATTGACGAAGCGCCCAGACATCGCCGACGAGGAGAAGATGATGAGCACCTCCGCCGCCACCGGTGAACCGGCCGTGCACGTGCTGCACGACAACCCCGAGTGGATGCCGCCCTTCCGCCGCGCCTTCGAGGCAGAAGGCGTGCCGCTGGTGGAGTGGCCGCTGGGGCAGGGCACCCTGGACCTGGACTCCGAGCCGCCGCGCGGGGTGTTCTGGTCGCGGCTGAGCGCCTCCTCCCACACCCGCGGCGCGCCTCTGGCGAAGGACGCGGCCCGCTCGATCACCAGCTGGGCCGCCTCCCGGGGCCGGCGCGTGGTGGGCGGCCGCGACGTCGCCGACCTCGAGGTCAGCAAGGTCATCCAGCACTCCGTGCTGCGCAGCGCGGGCTTCGACGTGCCGCGCACCGTGGCCGTCCACGGCCGCGAGGGCCTCCTGGAGGCGGCCGGGAGCATCGAGGCCCCCTTCATCACCAAGCACAACCAGGGCGGCAAGGGCCTGGGCGTGCGCCGATTCGAGGACCACGCCTCCTTCGCCGCGTACGTCGAGGGCGAGGAGTTCGAGGAGGCGGCCGACGGGATCACCCTGCTGCAGGAGCTCCTGGTCGCCGCCGAGCCGGCCATCACCCGCGCCGAGTTCGTCGGCGGCGAGTTCGTCTACGCGGTCCGGGTGGACACCTCCGGCGGCGGCTTCGAGCTGTGCCCCGCCGAGGCGTGCGCCGTGCCGGAACCGGGCGTCGAGCCGGAGCCGATGTTCCGCATCCGCCCCGAGGTCACCGCCGAGGATCCCCTGATCCGCGGCTACCGGGACCTGCTGGCGCGGCACGGTATCGAGATCGCCGGCGTCGAGTACATGCGGACGGTCGACGGCCGCACCGTCACCTACGACATCAACACCAACACCAACTACAACCCGGAGGTCGAGAACGGTCTCGAGGTGCCGGCGGCCCGGCACATCGCGCGCTGGCTCGGCGGTCTGCTGCGTCAGGAGACCGGCGGCGAGCACTGACTCGGCCACCGCCTCGGGATGCCGCTTGCGGCGGCCCCCACCGCGTGGAAGGGTGGGACGACCCACGCGGTGCAACGAGGCCGAGCTGGGAGCTCGGTCCCCGCACGTCGAGCACGCAGGAGGTCACAGTGAAACTGCCCTGGCTCAAGCCGGCACTCGAACGGTCCGGTCCCTTCACCTCGGTCCACCTCGACACCACCAGGACGGATCCGCACTCCGCCGCCGAGCTCGAGACGCGCTGGTCGCAGATGCGCTCCTCGCTCGCGGCCGACGGCGCCCCGGACGACCTGCTGACACAGATCGAGGAGACGGTGCTCAGCCCGTCCCCGATCGGCGGCCGCCACGGCCGCACGATCATCGCCACCGACGACGAGATCCTCATCGACCGCGTCCTGCCCGTGCCGCCGCTGCAGGAGTCGGTGCACCGGGGCGAGTCGCCTCAGCTGCTGCCGCTGCTGCAACTGACGCCGTTCGCGGTCAGCCAGCTGCTGATCGTCGTGGATCGAGCGGGCGCTGATCTGCATCTGCGCGCCCCGGAGAACCCGTCGATCGCACAGGGGCCCAACGGGCTGGGCGCGGACGACACGGTCGAGGGCGGCCACGACGAGCTGCACAAGGCCAACCTCGGCGGCGGGACCCAGCACGGGTGGCGCGCCAACAACTACGAGGCCCGGGTCGAGGACTCCTGGGAGCGCAATGCCGACGCGGTCGCCGAGAAGGTCGACCGGATCGTGCGCGAGCACGACCCCGACATGGTGCTGCTCAGCGGCGACGTGCGCGCGATGAGCCTGTGCAAGGACGCCGTGGGCCGTGAGGTCCGGGAGCGGCTGCAGGAGGTCTCCGGCGGCACCCGCGGCGTGGCGCTGGAGCGCGACTCGTTCCGCGAGGTCGTCGCCCGCACCACCCGGGAGTTCATCGACGAGCGCCAGCGCGCGCTCTCGGAGCGGTTCCACGAGAGCCAGGCCCGCGACGGCGCCTCCGTCGGCGGTGCGCGCGAGGTGGGCCAGGCCCTGGACCGCGGTCAGGTCGAGGAGCTCATCTTCGTCTCCGGCACCGAGCCGGCCGGCATCGAGAGTCTGCTGCGCCGGGCCATCCTCACCGACGCCTCCGTCTCCGCGCTGGAGGCGGAGTTCGACGGGATCCCGGAAGGCGTCGGCGCCCTGCTGCGCTGGCGCGACGAGGCCACCCCGTCGAACCGGATCGGCAGCATGAGCGGAGACACCCAGCGCGAGGACGCGGTCGAGCCCGAGCGCGAGGAGCCCTCGCCGCGGGCCGAGGAGGAGGAGCAGCTGCGCAGCTGAGAACCGCTTGGTCCGGGCGCTCGACGCTCGGGGCGAGGACTTCCAGTATGGAGATGGACGAGTTTCCCTGAGGGAAGGAGCCGATCATGCCCGAGGCATGGAGCGAGAAGCGCGAACGGCAGTACGAGCACGTCAAGGACAGTGTGAAGGACCAGGGCCGCTCGGAGGACACGGCGGAGGAGATCGCCGCCCGCACGGTCAACAAGACGCGGGCCCAGGAAGGCGAGGCCGACGAGGCCTCGAAGACCTCCACCGCGGACAAGTCCCCGTCCGAGCGCGGCGGCGAGCGGTCCGGCCAGGGCCCCCAGGGCCGCACAAAGGACCAGCTGTACGAGGACGCCAAGCGCCAGGGCGTCGAGGGCCGCTCGAAGATGGACAAGGACGAGCTGGAGGACGCGGTCGAGGACCGCGAGTGATTCCTACCCCTCCAGCGCGACCCGCACCAGGGCCGCAGCCAGCCGGGGCCGGTCGCCGGGGTCGATGAGGGCGTCCAGTGCCGCAACGTCCTCGGGCAGCCCGGCGCGCCGGGCCCCGTCCAGTGCCTTGGCATCGAGGAACGGGCCCAGCTCCGGCCAGATGCCCTGCACCTCGCGGACGAAGATCGCAGCGCCCGTCGGCCCGATGCCCGGAAAGGCCTGCAGGAGATCCAGGACGCCCTCACGATCCTCGGCCTGCTCGCGGAGCCGGCGCAGGTCACCGCGGTACTCCTCGAGCAGCAGCTCGGCACCGTCCCCGAGCCGCGTCGCGGTGGACTCGTCATACCGGCGGTAGTGCCCACGACCGAGTGCGTCGACCCGTTGCTGCCAGCTCGCCTCACGCATCCGCTGCGGCGTGCGATACCCGGCGCGGGAGAGCTCGATCGCGGCGTCCACCGCGATGTCGGCGCTGATCCGGGTCGACAGCAGCGTGGACAGCACCAGCAGCCGGTACAGCGGCGAGGGCTTGTCCCGCAGCGTGATGCCCGCCTGCTGGGCATAGGTGGTCCCATACGTCTCCAGCAGCTCGGCGACGGTCTTCTCGTGCTCCCGTGCCATCCTTCGCTCCTCTCAGATCAGCGGCCAGGTTCAGATCAGCGGCCAGGGGAATCGCATCCCCGTCGGGTCCCCGGGCAGCTCGCCGACCGCGGTGAGCCAGCGGGCGCGTCCCTGCAGCGCTCGCACCTCCGCGGGCTCGAGCAGGTCCGCGACCTCTGCGGGCACCTCGTCGACGACATCCCACAACGACTCCAGAGTCTCGTCCTCCAACGCCTCCCCGGCGAAGTCCCAGATCACGGTGCGCAGCTTGAGATCCTCGGAGAAGCACAGCCCGTGGTCGATCGCCCACACCCGCCCGTCGGTCCCCCGCAGCACGTGACCCGCCTTGCGGTCCGCGTTGTTGGCGAGGATGTCGAAGACGGCCAGTCGCCGCAGCTGCTCCTGGACGTCCTCGCCTGCCCCGTCGGCCGAGGCCTCGAGCAGACCGAGCCCGAAGGGGTCGCCGAATCCCTCGAGCACGACAGGCAGAACGTGCCCCGTGCTGCGCGTGTACAGCGTGAAGTAGTGCTCGTCCGGGTCGTGGTGGCGGAACAGCTGGTAGGAGCCGACCCCGAAGGGTCCGTCCTCGCGGATGACCGTCGGCGGCACCAGGCCCCAGCCCAGATGCTGCGAGAGCAGGTAGGCGGCCCGCTCCCGCCGATACAGGCCGGGCGGGAAGTCGTGCAGGGGCCGCTCGCCCAGCTCGGGCTTGTACACGGCGTGCACGTCAGCGCAGGCTTCGCCCAGCCGCACCAGGAACGTCTCGTTGCTCGAGCCGACGATCCCGCCGAGCAGTTCGATCGGCTCCGTCTCGAGGGCGTGGAGCTCGTTCACTGCGCGGTGAGATCGGCCAGGGAACGAGTTCCGGAGTTGGTCAGCAGCACCACCGGGTCCCCGTGCTTCGGATACTCGATGGCCGAGACGGAGGCCGGGGAGACCGAGAGCCTCTGCATCGCATCCAGACCACCGGCGAGGGCGTGCGCGAGCAGACTGCGGATGGGATCGGCGTGGGAGAAGCACACCACCGTGCCGCCGGGGTGCTCAGTGCGCAGGCGCTCGACGAGCGAGACCATCCGGTTCTGCATGTCGGCGAAGCTCTCCCCGCCGGGAAAGGTGAACTGCGAGGGCGCGGACTGCACGGTGCGCCATTCGGGCAGCCGGGAGAGGTCGGCGAGCTTCTGCCCGGTCCACTCCCCGACGTCGCACTCCAGCAGCAGCTCCTCGTGCCTCAGGCTGAGCCCGGTGCGCTCGGCCGTGGGCGTCGCCGTCTCCACTGCCCGCTCCAACGGCGAGGTCAGCAGGGCGCTCAGCGGGCGATGCGCGTGGCGTTCGAGAAGCCGCTCGGCCACCTGCTCGGCCTGGGCGCGACCGGCGTCGGCCAGGTGCAGGCCGCTCGCCCGCCCGGGCAGCAGGGTGCCGGTGGTCGAGGTGGTCCCGTGACGCACCAGCAGGATCAGGGTGCCCGTGTGCTCGCTCATCGATCACAGAGTAGGCACGCCTCCCACACGAAGGACAGAGAGGTCTACCGTGTGGGTGTGAGCCAGAAGCCTGAGATTACCACCCTCGGCGAGCTGCGCGCCGCCGGATACACCCACCGCACCCTGCGCGAGGAGATGCGCGAGAACCTGCTGGCCGCCCTGGCCGAGGGCCGCTCCCCCTGGCCCGGCATGCACGGCTTCGAGCAGACCGTCATCCCGCAGCTCGAGCGTGCCATCATTGCCGGCCACGACGTGGTCCTGCTCGGTGAGCGCGGGCAGGGCAAGACCCGCCTGCTGCGCACCCTCGCGGGCCTGCTCGACGAATGGGTCCCCGCCGTCGGCGGCTCCGAGCTGCACGAGGACCCCTTCGACCCGATCACCGACGCGGCCCGTGAACGCCTCTCGGCCGAGGGCGAGACCCTGCCGATCGTCTGGCTGCACCGCAGCGAGCGGTACGTCGAGAAGCTCTCCACGCCCGACACCTCGGTGGCCGACATGATCGGTGACGTCGACCCGATGCGGGTCGCGGAGGGCCGCCGGCTGGGTGACCCCGAGACCATCCACTACGGGCTGGTCCCCCGCGCCAATCGCGGCATCGTGGCACTGAACGAGCTGCCCGACCTGGCCGAACGCATCCAGGTCGCGCTGCTGAACGTCATGGAGGAGCGCGACGTGCAGGTGCGCGGCTACGTGCTGCGGCTCCCGCTGGACGTGATGGTCGCCGCCTCGGCGAACCCGGAGGACTACACCAACCGCGGGCGGATCATCACCCCGCTGAAGGACCGATTCGGCGCCGAGATCCGCACCCACTACCCGCTCGAGATCGCCGACGAGATCGCCGTGACCCGCCAGGAGGCCGAGCTCGCCGCCGCGGTGCCCGACGTGCTGCTGGAGATCCTCGCCCGCTTCACCCGCAACCTGCGTGACTCCGCGGCCGTGAACCAGGCCTCCGGGGTCTCGGCCCGCTTCGCCATCGCCGCCGCGGAGACCGTCGCCGCGGCCGCCCTGCACCGCGCGACGGTGCGCGATGACGAGGCCGTGGCCCGGCCCGTCGACCTGGAGACGGCGATCGACGTTCTCGGCGGCAAGGTCGAGTTCGAATCCGGCGAGGAGGGGCGCGAACTCGAGATCCTCGAGCACCTGCTGCGCACCGCCACCGCCGAGACCGTCCGCGAGCACTTCCGCAACCTCGACCTGGGCCCGCTGGTGGAGGCCTTCGACGGGTCCCAGACCGTCACCACCGGCGACAAGGTGACGGCCACGGAATTCCTCGAGTCCCTGCCCGAGCTGTCCGCCCCGGAGGTGTACGACGAGATCGCCGAACGGCTCGGCGCGCACAGTCCCGGTGAGCGGGCCGGGGCGATCGAGCTGGCCCTGGAGGGCCTGTTCCTGGTCCGCCGCCTCTCCAAGGAGAGCGGGGCCGGGGAGACGGTCTACGGCTGAGTGCTCCTCGGCCGAGAAGGAGGATGACGCGATGCCCCGACCCCAGCGCCGCGCCCGCTACGGGCGGTTCACCGGAGGCCCCGATCCGCTCGCGCCCCCCGTCGACCTCGCCGAGGCCCTCGATGCCGTCTCCGAGGGGGTCATGGACGGCTATTCGCCCGAGAACGCCCTGCGGGAGTTCCTGCGCCGCGGCGGCCGCAGCCGTGAGGGACTCGACGAGCTCGCCGGCCGCGTCCAGCAGCGGCGGCGCGATCTGCTGAGCCGGCACCGCCTCGACGGCACGTTGCAGGAGGTCAAGAAGCTGCTGGACAAGGCGGTCCTCGCCGAGCGCGGGCAGCTGGCCCGAGACACCGAGATGGATCCCACCGACCGCACGCTGCGGGAGATGACGATCGATAACCTGCCGGCCTCCACGTCGGCCGCGGTCACCGAGCTCGCCGGCTACGACTGGGCCTCCACCGAGGGCCGGGAGACCTATCAGCAGATCCAGGAGCTGCTGGGCCGGGAGATGCTCGACCAGCGCTTCGCCGGGATGAAGCAGGCCCTCGAAGGAGCGACCGACGAGGACCGCGCGGCCATCACCGAGATGCTCCGGGACCTCGGCGACCTGTTGGAGAAGCACGCTCGCGGCGAGGACACCTCCCAGGATTTCGACGAGTTCATGGCCAAGCACGGGGATGCCTTCCCCGAGGACCCCCAGGACATCGACGAGCTGATCGACGTGCTGGCCCAGCGCTCGGCCGCCGCCGCGCGGATGCTCCGCTCGATGACGCCCGAGCAGCGCGAGGAACTGATGGCGCTGTCCGGCCAGGCCTTCGGGTCACCGGAGCTGATGGCGCAGCTGGCCCGCATGGACGGGGCTCTGCAGGCGCTGCGCCCGGGTGAGGACTGGACCGGTTCGGAGTCCTTCGACGGGGAGGAGGGGCTCGGTCTCGGCGAGGGTGCGGGCGTGATGCAGGACCTCGCCGATCTCGACAATCTCGCCGAACAGCTCTCGCAGTCCTATGCGGGCTCGAGTCTGTCGGATCTCGACATCGAAGCCCTGACCCGGCACCTGGGTCAGGACGCCGCGGTCTCGGCCCGCACGCTGCAGGAGCTCGAACAGGCCATGCGGGATTCCGGGTACCTCAGTCGCTCCGCCGACGGGACTCTGCGGCTCTCCCCCGCCGCGACGCGGAAGCTGGGCGCGTCCCTGCTGCGCGACACCGCGAGCAGACTCTCCTCCCGCACCGGGGCTCGCGAGACCCGCCAGGCCGGCGCGGCCGGCGAGCAGACCGGGGCCACGCGCCCGTGGCAGTTCGGCGATGCCGAGCCGTGGGACGTCGGCCGCTCCCTGACCAATGCGATCACCCGCACCGCCGGCGAGGGCGGCGACCCCGGTGCCGGGGTGCACCTGCAGGTCGAGGACATCGAGGTGCGGGAGACGGAGGCCCGCAGCCGGGCGGCCGTCGCACTGCTCGTGGACACCTCGTTCTCGATGGCGATGGAGGGCCGCTGGGTGCCGATGAAGCGCACCGCCCTGGCGCTGCACCACCTCATCAGCACCCGATTCCGGGGCGATGCGCTGCAGTTGGTCTCCTTCGGCCGCTACGCGCGCACCCGCGAGATCGGCGAGCTGCTGGCGCTCGAGGCGGTGCACGAGCAGGGCACCAACCTCCACCACGGGCTGATGCTCGCCGGACAGTTCTTCCGCAAGCACCCCGGCATGCAGCCCGTGCTGCTGGTGGTGACCGACGGCGAGCCCACCGCGCAGCTGCTTCCCGGCGGCGAGTCCTGGTTCTCCTACCCGCCCGAGGCCGAGACGATCACCGCCACCGTGGCGGAGCTGGACCGACTCGGCCGGGCCGGGGCCTCGACCACCTTCTTCCGGCTCGGGGACGACCCTGGCCTCACCAGGTTCCTGGCGGCGATGGCCCGACGCGTCGGCGGCACCGTCGTCGCCCCGGACCCCGAGGATCTCGGGGCGGCCGTGGTCGACGAGTTCCTCCACGCCCACCGGGACACCGGGCCTGACGACCTGCTCTGAGGTGCCCTTGCTCTCACCGTTCTCGCGGGCGTTCAGGGCTCCTGTGTAGACTCCGTGTCGGCAACGGGGGAGTATCCGCCACGCTGCGCACGTCATCACGAGAACTGACGAGGGTTCTCCGGGCGCAACGGCCCGCCGACAGGAATCGGCGGGTGGAGAGACCCGGGTCCATACAGCGACCCGGAAAGCAGGACCATGACTGTCTCCCCACTCATCTGGGCCCTCACGATCGCCGTGATCGTGGGCCTGTTGGCCTTCGACTACATCTTCCACGTGCGCAAGGCGCACATCCCCACGCTCCGCGAGGCCGCGGTCTGGTCGTCGATCTACATCGCGATCGCCGTCGTCTTCGGCCTGCTCGTACTGCTGTTCGGCGGCGGACAGGCAGGCGGCGAGTACTTCGCCGGCTACATCACCGAGAAGGCGCTCTCGGTCGACAACCTCTTCGTGTTCCTCGTGATCATGAGCAGCTTCCGCGTGCCGCGCGAGGACCAGCAGAAGGTGCTGCTGTTCGGCATCACCTTCGCGATCATCGCCCGCACCGGCCTGATCGCCGGCGGCGCCGCGATCATCGAGCACTTCGCCTGGGCGTTCTACTTCTTCGGCCTGATCCTCCTGCTGACCGCGGGCAACATGCTCAAGCCGGAGGACGAGGACAAGGACGACGCCAACAACTTCGTCGTCCGCCTCGCCAAGCGCGTGCTGCCGACCACCGACGTCTACGACGGCGACCGCCTGACCACGCAGGTGGACGGCAAGCGCGTGATGACCCCGATGCTGCTGGTCATGGTGGCCGTGGGCGGCACCGACGTGCTGTTCGCGCTCGACTCGATCCCGGCGATCTTCGGGCTGACTCAGAACACCTTCATCGTCTTCACCGCGACCGTGTTCTCGCTGCTGGGCCTGCGGCAGCTGTACTTCCTGCTCGACGGCCTGCTGGATCGCCTGGTCTACCTCTCCTACGGCCTGGCGGCGATCCTGGGCTTCATCGGCGTCAAGCTCATCCTCCACGCGCTGCATGAGAACGAGCTCGGCATCATCAATCACGGCGAGCCGGTCCCGGTTCCCGAGGTCACGACCTCGCTCTCCCTCGGGGTGATCATCACCGTCCTGACCCTCACGGTCATCGCGTCGCTGGTCTCGCGGCGCGGACGCGCACAGAACACCGTCTCCAGCGCCCGCCGCGACGCCGAAGCGTACGTGTCGATGACGTACACGTCCTTCGAGCAGGAGCGGGAGCGCGTGTACCGCCGCCTGATGGAGAACGAGGAGAAGCTGAAGAACCTGCCGGAGAAGTACCAGGACCTGGTGCACGAGGAGAAGTCCCTCAGCGAGCTGCTGGACGATGCCCACGCGATGGCCCAGAAGCGCTGGAGCGATCGTCAGGGCGGCACGCGCAGCGACGAGCACCCCGAAGGGCTGTCGACCATCGGGCCCGACGGCAAGGTCCGCAAGGACGCCGACGGGAACATCCTCGTCGAGGATCCTCGGGCAGGCTCCGCTCCGGCGGATCAGTCCCGAGACTCGGCCTCTCGTGAGGAGAACGACGGCCCCGAGGAGCGCTGACCTCCGCGCTTGATCTCCTAGGAACGTCGACCGGGGCCCCGTCGCATAGCGGCGGGGCCCGTCGACGTCCCCGGGTGATGAGGTGCCGCGACGCCGGTCTGATCCCGTCCCCTTCGCGTGACGTGCTCCACCGGGCCGGTCGGGGCTTTGATCGACACCGCCCGCTGACCGTTCCCGCCGCGCGATCCACCCGACCCGGAGCCCGACCGCCTGCGCCCTGCCACTCCGTGGCGGCGAGCTGGCCGCACCGCCGCGGTCCGGTGCGTCGGAAATGCGACGGTTCGCCATCGGAACCGGCCGCACACACCACCTTCACTAAGCCTCCTGGAGGCGCACGTCACTATCGTTGTTATAGCCCCGTGATCTGAGGAACAAAGGGCGCCTACATCACATGACGTGCGCGAACACGTGAGGGCATCTCCATTCATGCAGGTCACAGCACCGGCATCGCCGTCGCCGAATGTCATAGTCCTGAAACGCAAGAGTAAAAAAGCCGTCACCCCTCCCCCATCTCTCTTGCCTTCAGGGGGAGTGCGGGCCCTACCGTGGCCGACGTTCGAGATACGCGAGACATCCGAAAGGACGTGTTCATGCCGAAGCACAACACGCATGCCATGAGGACCCCGGCCCTGCGCCGTGGCCTGACCCGTACCGCCGTCACCCTCGCCGGTGGCGCAGTCGTCGCCACCGGCATGCTGGCCGGCGGCAGCGCAGCGAACGCCGCGGGCGGCTGGGACGACGTCGCGCAGTGCGAGTCCGGCGGCGACTGGTCCATCAACACCGGTAACGGCTACTACGGCGGCCTGCAGTTCAGCCAGCAGACCTGGGAAGGCTACGGCGGCACGCAGTACGCCCCCAGCGCCGATCAGGCCTCCAAGAGCGAGCAGATCGCCATCGGCGAGAAGGTCCTCGCGGGCCAGGGTGCCGGCGCATGGCCGAACTGCGGCGTGCACCTCAGCGGCGGCGCCGAGACCGGCGGTGCTCCCGCTGCGTCCGACGACGACGGCGAGGAGGAGAGCTCCCAGCAGGAGGACTCCCAGCAGCAGGAGTCGCAGGAGCAGGAGCAGGACTCCCAGGAGCAGCAGTCCGGCGAGCAGGAGCAGCGGGAGTCCCGCGAGGACGACAGCAGCAGCCGCGACGAGGACCGCAGCGAGCGCAAGGACGAGGAGGATTCCCAGCAGAAGCAGGAGGAGTCCGAGCAGTCCGAGTCCGAGGAGCAGCAGTCCGAGCAGGCTCAGGAGTCCGAGCAGCCGGAGCAGGCTGAGCAGCCGGAGAAGTCCGCCGGCGAGCCGGGCTCCAAGGCGACCGGTGACCTCTCCGTCGCCGGCACCCTCGAGGTCGACGGCAAGGTCGGCCCCAAGACCATCACCGCGCTCCAGGATTGGCTGGGCGTCGAGCAGACCGGTGAGATGGACGAGGAGACCACCCTCGCGCTCCAGGCGTGGGCCAACACCGAGCAGGACGGCGTGATCGGTGAGGACACCGTGGCCGGCCTGCAGCACGAGATCGGTGCCGCCCAGAACGGTTCCGACGAGATCGATGAGGACACCGCGGAGGTCCTGCAGACCTTCCTCAACCTCTACTGATCCTTCTGCGGCACGACGCCGCTGACGCGAGTTCACCGCGTATCCGACCGGCCGGGTCGTCTTCAGGGACGGCCCGGCCGTTCGTCGTCCTCGTCCGGGCATGCCCGGTGGCCCTGTTGCGGACGAACAGCCAGCAAACGGGATCCCCGTCATTCCCCGTCGAGGTCCGAGAGGTCCAGGACGAAGCGATAGCGCACGTCACCCTGTTCGAGCCGTTCCAACGCCTCGTTCACCCGCACTGAGGGCAGAAGCTCGATGTCGGCGACGACTCCGTGCTCGGTGCAGAACTTCAGCATCGCCGCCGTCTCGCGCCGGCCACCGCTGCCCGCCGAGGTGATGCGCTTGCGTCCGATGAGCAGCTCGGTGGTCTCCACGGTGAGAGGCCCGAGGTAGCCGACGTGAACGAGTGTTCCGTCCAGGGCGAGCAGCGCGAGGTAGGGCGAGAGTTCGTGCGCCACAGCCACGGTGTCGATGAGGACGTCGAACCGCGAGCGCGCCTCCGCCATTGCGGCTTCATCCGACGAGATCACCACGTCGACGGCGCCCAGGCGCCGGGCGTCCTCCGTCTTCGCTGCCGTGCGGCTGATGACGCTCACGTCGGCGCCCAGTGCGCGGGCGAGGCGCACTGCCAGGTGACCCAGCCCGCCCAGGCCGACCACTGCGACACGGACCCCCGGGCCGACCTCGAGGGCGCGCATCGGCTCCCAGACGGTGATCCCTGCGCACAGCAGTGGGGCAGCCGCCGCGGGGTCCAGCCCCTCGGGCAGGGGGTACGCGAAGTCCTCGCGGAGCACGTACTCGCGCGAATAGGCGCCCAGGGTCATCGCGCCGTCCCCGCGCTCTCGGCCGCCGTAGGTGAGCGTCGGGAACTCTCGGCAGAAGTTCTCCTGACCTGCTGTGCACATGTCGCACTCGAGGCAGGCGTCGACGATGTTGCCGACCGCGACCGCCTCGCCGACGGCACGATCCATCACCTGCGGGCCGACGGCCGTGACCACTCCGGTGAACTCGTGGCCCGGGACCAGCTGCTCCTCGGCGTGACCATGGGCGTGGACGGCGTGAAGGTCTGTGTGGCACACCCCGCAGTAGTCGACCCGGACTGCGATATCTCCTGGTCGCAGGTCGCGCCGTTCCAGGGTCGTGCGTCGCAGTCTGCCGGCCCCGTCGGCGGCCCATCCGTCGGTGGTTCTCATGTTTCTCTCCTCAGTTGCAAACAGACTGTTCGGTCTGCCGCAGCGTACGTCCACAGCGTGACAAAGTAAACCGACTGGTCTGTTGCTAGGCTGTCGTTATGACGACGAAGCATCTGACGCCGCGCGGCGCCGCCACTCGCGAGCGCATCGTGGAGGCCGCGACCCAGGAGTTCGCCCGGTACGGCATCGCCGGTGCCCGCATCGAGCGCATCGTCGAGACCGCACGCACGAACAAGGCACAGCTCTACGGCTACTTCGGGAACAAGGACGCACTCTTCGACGCGATCTTCCGCGACTCGTTGACGCACATCATGGACGCCGTCCCGCTCGAGGACTCGGACCTCGCGAACTGGGCGGTCCGCCTCTACGACGAGTATCTGCGCCGGCCGGACCTGATCCGTCTGGCCACCTGGGCCCGTCTGGAGCGCCGACCCGATGGCCACCTCGTCGAGGATGCCGAGCGCCTCGACGACCGCAAACTGGCCCACATCGCCCAGGGGCAGAACGACGGCTCTGTCCGCGACGGGGACCCGTTCGACGTGATGGCGCTGGTCATCGGCATGTCGATGGCATGGTCCCCGGTCAGCAACGTCTACGCCGCGACGGCCGACGAACCCGACGATGTCCATGCTGCCCGGCGCGCACTGCTGTACGACGCCGTTCGCGGAGCCGTCATGCGCCCGTGACGGACCGATCCTTCACGTCCCCGTCGCCCGCGCGTCACCCCCGCCTCCCACACTGGAGCCATGAGCGCGAGCACACAGGGACCTGGAGCGACCATCGAGCAGATGCGGACCTGGATCCGCCGCTGGGGCCGGCTCTATCTCGAGGACGGCAACGTCACCTCCCTCGGCATCGGCACCAAGGAGGTCGAGGGCGAGCGCACCGGCGAGGTATGCATCCAGTTCACCGTGCGGGCGAAGCTGGCGCCGGCTGAATTGGAGATGGCCCCCACCCGAGCTCTGCCCGAGGCCGTCGACATCGAGTCCGTCGAGGTGCCGACCGACGTGATCGAACGGGTCTACGTCCCCTCGTACCAGGTGGTGCCCGAGGCCTTCGACGAGGACCGCAAGGGACGCATGGACCCGTTGCGTCCCGGTGTCAGCATCTCGCACCCGACGGTCTCGGCGGGCACCGCGGGCGCCATCGTCCACGACCGGAGGACCGGAGCGCCGGTGGTCCTCTCGAACTGGCACGTGCTGCACGGTCCCGAGGGGACGATCGGGGACGAGGTGCTCCAACCCGGAACCCATGACGACAATTCCGGTGATCCGCGCAACGTCTTCGGCCGCCTGCTGCGGTCCCATCTCGGGGCGGCTGGCGACGCAGCCCTTGCCTCGCTCGACCAGCGCAGCAGCGACCCCTCGATCCTGGAACTCGACGTGGTGCCGGAGGAGATCGGCGATCCCGAGCTCGGCGATCGCGTGGTGAAGTCCGGCCGCACCACGGGCGTCAGCCACGGGGTCGTCGCGCGCATCCACACGATGGTCGCCCTCGACTACGGCGACGGCGCCGGTGAGCACAGCATCGGCGGCTTCGAGATCGAGCCGGATCCACGGCGCACCGGCCAGCAGACGGCGCTCAGCGACGGCGGGGACTCCGGGGCGGCGTGGATGCTGAAGGCCGGCAACGGCCACACCTCGTCGGTCCTCGGCGGGCTGCACTTCGCGGGCGCGGATTCGGCCGACGGGCAGGAACGTGCCCTGGCCTGCTATGCCTCGTCCGTCCGCACGGCACTGGGATTCTCCCTCTCCCCCGCCACCGCGCAGGCCGAGGCGGCCTCCCGGGCGAGCGCCCGCGGCTACGATCCCGACTTCCTCGCCGAGCCGGTGCCGTTCCCGGAGCTGGCGGCGGAGCATCGCGAGGATGCGGCCTGCGTCGACGGATCACCCGTGGTGCCGTACACGCATTTCTCGCTGGTCCAGTCGGCCTCCCGACGGTTCGCGCGGGTCGTCGCCTGGAACATCGACGGTGCACGCCTGCAACGGATCAGCCGGGACGGGATCGACTTCCGCCTCGATGACCGGCTCCCGGAGGACGCCCAGGCCGGCGAGGACCTGTACTGCGGCAACGGCCTCGATCGGGGGCACATCGCCCGCCGCGCCGATCTCACCTGGGGTGAGCGGGCCGAGGCCCGGCGCGCCAACGAGGACTCCTTCTGCTTCACCAACATCGCCCCGCAGATGGCGCGGTTCAACCAGTCCGGCCGCGGCGGTGTCTGGGGCGAGGTGGAGAACTCCCTGTTCGACCAGGTCGAGGTGCAGGATCTGCGGGTCAGCGTCGTCGGCGGCCCGGTCTTCGGCGAGCGGGACCGGGAGTACCGCGGCGTGCGCCTGCCCCAGGAGTTCTTCAAGGCCGCCTACTACATGGTCGACGACGAGCTGCGCGTGCAGGCCTTCCTGCTGGCGCAGGATCTCGGTGGGCTGGAGCGCCTGGACCTCTCCGCCTTCTCGACCTACCTGGTGGATCTCCAGGAGCTGACCTCGCGCACCGGACTGGCCTTCGCTCCGGCGGCTGCGGGGGCGCACGGGGCCCGCGCGGAGAAGCTGGAGCCGACGGTGCTGGAGTCCGCGGAGCAGATCCCGTGGTGACTCAGGTCTGCAGGTAGGTGCGGATCTCCCGGATGCGGGCCGTCCTGGCGGCGCCGGCGAAGCGGAAGACGTGGCAGAAGTCCGCGCGATCCTCACCGCGGATCAGGTAGCCGTCGCACGCGGCCCCTCGGCCGTGGTTGACGACGGTGAGGATCTCGCCGCGCTCGGCCTCGAAGGGAGGCGGCACGATCGCGGGTCCGCCGTGGGAGGCATCGGGTCCGTCGGCGCCGACGCGGACCCAGCGGGCATCGTCCGTGAGCCACTCGCGTATGGCGTCATGATCGCCCGAGGCCCAGGCCGCGGCGACGTCGGCCACGATCGCCATGCGCGGTGAGTTGCCGCAGTCCCCGGGCATCGTCATCTCCATGGCTCGCCACCCTACGGTTCGGGGCCCGGTTCGGAATACCCCTTGCGCTTGACGCGACGTCAAGCGTCACTGTGGTCCATGCACCACGGTGGAGAGAGGAGGAACCGGACATGGCCGGCAACACAGAGCAGGAGTGGTCGATGCAGGACGTCGTCCGCCGCTCCGGCACGACCAGCCGCACCCTGCGCCATTACCAGCAGGTGGGGCTCTTGACGCCCTCCCGCACCGGGCACGGCGGCCAGCGGTTCTACGACCGCGACGGGCTGCTGCGCCTGCAGCGGATCCTGGTGCTGCGCGAGCTCGGCCTCTCCCTGGCGGAGATCGGCCGCGTGCTCGAGAAGCAGGTGGACGTGGCCGACGCGCTGCGTGAGCACGTGCGGCAGCTGGAGCGTGAACGGGAGCGCCTGGCACAGGCCGTCGCGTCGGTGCGAGCGACCCTTTCGATGATCGAGACAGGAGGAGGACTCATGGCAGAGAAGATGTTCGAGGGATTCGACCATACGCAGTACAAGGATGAGGTCGAGGAGCGCTGGGGTGCGCAGGCCTATGCCGATTCCGAGGCGTGGTGGAGGTCTCTGGACGAGGCCGGGAAGCAGGCGTTCCAGGCGGAGCTGACCGACCTGATCGCCGCTTACGACGACGCCGCCCGGCGCGGGGTCGCCGTGGACAGCGAGGAGGTGCGGGCCCTGACCCGCCGGCTATACGACTGGATCAGTGCCGGCTGGGGCGGGAAGGCTCCCGACGCGGAGGCGTTCATGGGGCTCGGTGAGATGTATGTCGCCGATCCTCGATTCGCGAAGACCTTCACGCTCGAGGGCCGGGAGCTCGCGCCCTACGTGCGCGATGCGATGGCCGTCCACGCCGCGGAGGAGCTGGCGTAGACCCAGCGCACGGCGTCGCCGGCGGCCCGAGCTCTCTCGGGCCGCCGGCGACGCCGCGTCCGGGAAGGCCCGTAGAGGGCATCGGTCCTGCGCCTCACCAGCGGCGTTATCTGACCGTTATCTGAGTATTCCTGCAACACGGTGCCAGGTTTCGGGTTGTAGCGTCGCCCGGGCCGTCAACCTCAGGAGGCACAGTGAAGGTCCCCAGCACCTCGACAATCCGCAATACGCTCGCCGCCGCCTCGCTGGCGGCTGTCGTGGCCCTCGCGGGCTGCAGCGGAGATCAGGCCGCTCCGTCGGGCGCCAGCGACGGAGGCGGCCAGCAGCCCTCCGTCAGCGACGGGGGCGGCCAGCCGCCGGCTCCCAGCGACGGAGGCGGCCAGCAGGCTCAGCCCGACGTCTCGGACGTCCCGGACGTCGTCGCCGAGGTCAACGGTGAGGAGATCACCAAGGACGAGTTCGTCCAGGCCTACGAGAGCCAGTTCCAGCAGGCCTCCATGCAGCAACAGCAGCAGGGCGGCGGCGAACCGCTCGACCAGGCGAAGCTGAAGGAGCAGGTCGCCGCTCAGCTGATCGACAACCGTCTCGTGCTGCAGGCCGCCGATGATGCCGGTATCACGCCGACCGAGGACGACATCGACGCCCAGCTCGAGCAGTTCGCCGCGCAGCAAGGCGCAGGGTCGGTCGACGAGCTCGTCAAGGCCGCGGAGCAGCAGGGCATCTC
Source organism: Brachybacterium sp. GCM10030268 (assembly GCF_042666305.1). Taxonomy (NCBI): domain Bacteria; kingdom Bacillati; phylum Actinomycetota; class Actinomycetes; order Micrococcales; family Dermabacteraceae; genus Brachybacterium; species Brachybacterium sp. GCM10030268. Next base: position 75,223 of record NZ_JBHTCW010000011.1, read on the forward strand.
CGAGGAGGATCTGCGAGCCGACGCCTCCGACAACTTCCAGCTCACCGGCTATGTCGATCAGGAGGCGGGCATCGAGGAGCCGAGCGAGGAAGAGGTCAAGAAGCAGTACGACCAGCTCGTCGAGCAGTCGAAGTCCGGCGGTCAGCAGCCCCAGTCCGGCGGCCAGCAGCAGGAGATCCCGCCCTTCGAGGACGCACGCGACAAGCTCGCCGAGGACATGCTCATGAAGCAGCGGCAGGAGGCGCTCCCGCAGATCACCGAGGACCTGCGTGAACAGGGCGAGGTGACCGTCAACCTCTGAGGGCCGGCAGCGCCCGTGTCAGACGTCCCGGCGTGTGCGCCTGCGCACGGCGGTGCGGACCGAGAGGGCGATGACCACGGCCAGCAGGACGTAGATGCCGATGGTGATGGGGCTGGAGACCAGCACCCTGGGGTCGCCGACGGACGAGAGCAGCGCATCGCGCAGTGAGCTCTCTGCCAGCGGCCCCAGCACCATGCCGATCATCAGCGGTGCCAGCGGGTAGTCGTAGCGGCGCATCACGAAGCCGAGCACGCCCACGGCCAGGAGCAGCAGCAGATCGAAGACGGCACCCGAGGTCGCGTAGATCCCGAGCCCGCAGAACAGCGTGATCCCGCCGTACAGGTAGGGCTTGGGGATCAGCAGCAGCTTCGACCACAGCTGGGCGAAGGGCAGGTTGATGATCAGCAGCACCACCATCGCCAGGAAGAAGCTGGCCAGCAGAGCCCAGACCAGCTCGGGGCTGCGATCGAACAGCAGCGGGCCGGGCTGGAGCCCGTACTGGCGGAACGCCGCCAGCATGATCGCCGCGGTGGCCGAGACCGGCAGGCCCAGTGCCAGCAGCGCACCCATCGCCATGCCGGTGGTGGCGTTGCCCGCCGCCTCGGGGGCGGCCAGGCCGCGGATCGCTCCCTTGCCGAACATGGGCACCCGACGCCGGCGGTCCAGCCTGCGCTCCGCCTCGTAGGCCAGGAAGGTGGGCACCTCGGCGCCGCCGGCGGGGACCACGCCGAACGGCAGACCGATGAGGGTGCCACGGCCCCAGGCCGGCGCGGCCTCGGCGAGCTCGTGGCGGCTGAGGAACGGCCGGCCGGCGGCGCGGATCTGCAGGTCCTCCCGGTCGCGCCGGACGCGGGAGGCCACGGAGAAGACCTCGCCGAGGGCGAGGATGCCGACGGTGACGGTGACCAGCGAGATGCCGTCGAAGAGCTGCGGCGCTCCCCCGGTGAACCGCTCCATCCCCGAGACCCCGTCGATCCCGACCAGGGTGATCCCGATGCCCAGGACCAGAGCGGCCAGCCCCTTGAGCACGTTGTCGGCGACCACCGACGAGGTGGCGACGAAGGCGAACAGGGCCAGGGCGAAGAACTCCGCGGGCCCGAAGCTGGCCGACAGCGCCACCAGCGCCGGGGAGAGGAAGACGACCAGGACCGAGGCCACCATGCCGCCGATGAACGCGCCGATGGCAGCTGTGGCCAGGGCCTGCGGGGCGCGTCCGTCGTTCGCCATCCGATGGCCCTCGAAGGTCGAGGCGATCGCGGAGGCCTGCCCCGGGGTGTTCAGCAGGATCGCCATCGTCGAGTCCCCGAAGAGACCGCCGAAGTAGACCCCGGCGAACAGGATGAACGCGGCGGTGGGATCCAGGGCGAAGGTCATCGGCAGCAGCAGCGCCACCGCCATCGAGGAGCCCATTCCCGGCAGCACGCCGACGGCGGTGCCGAGCAGGCAGCCGACGACGACCCACAGCAGGTTCATCGGGGTCAGGGCGCCGGCGAAGCCCTGCATCAGCAGATCGAGCTGCTCCATCAGAAACCGCCTCCCAGAATGCCGGAGGGAAGCACCAGGCCGAGGCCGGTGGCGAAGATCAGGTAGACGAGCGAGCTGAGGAACAGCGCCACCAGGATGTCGAACACAGGCCGGCGGGAGCCGAAGCCGTGCGCCGCGCACCAGAACAGCAGGCCACCGGCGAGGATCCAGCCCAGCCAGGGCAGCAGCAGCGCGAAGGCGAGGAAGCCGCCCGCCACCCAGGCCAGGGCGACGAAGTCCGAGTGGGTGCGGTAGCGCCGCCCGGAGGTCTCCTCGGCCGGTTCGGGGTGGCGAAGCACGCCGATGGCGAGCAGCACGGCCAGCAGCAGTCCGACCGAGCCGAGGATGACCGGCACGAACCGCGGACCGGGGAACTCGGCCTCCCCTGCCTCCAGCAGAAACGAACCGATCAGCAGGTACAGGCTGAAGGCCGCGATGATCGCCGGCATCAGCAGCGCCGAGCGGCCGTGCCAGAAGCTCCTGGTCCTCTCCATCTCGCTCATCCTCCGATCTCCTCGAACAGCCCGGCGATGCGGTCGGTCTCCTCGGCGACGTACTGCGTGAGCTCTTCGCCGCTCAGCGGCACCTCGACCCAGTAGTTGCGCTCCACGGCGTCCTGCCATTCAGGGGTGGCGACGGCTTCGTCGATCAGGGCCTCGAGCTCCGAGACCTCCTCGTCGGTCACCACGGGCGGCGCGAACAGCGCGCGCCAGTTGGTCAGGGTCACGTCGTAGCCGAGCTCGGGCAGGGTCGGGATGTCGACGCCCTCGAGGCGCTCCGGGGCGACGACGCCGAGGGCTCGGAGCCTTCCACCCTGGACCTGGGGATAGATGTCGGCGAAGCCGCCCGCGGTGGCCTGAGCGGTTCCGTTCAGGAGGGCCTGGATGGCCTCGCCCCCGCCGTCGGAGGGGATATAGGTCGACTCCGCCGGCGCGATCTCCGAGGCCAGCGCGAGGTCCGTCATCACGAGCTGGTCGAAGGAACCGCCCCCGGTCCAGGCCAGGGACGGAGGATCCTCCCGCCACGCCGTCACCAGTGACTCCAGATCCTGATGCGGGGAGTCGGCGGGCACGGCGATGAGGTCGTACTCCTCGATGACGCGGGCAATCGGGGTGACATCGGTGATCACGGACGAGGTGTCGAACTGGATCTGCGCCGCGATCTGGCCGGTGCCGCCCACCATCAGCGTGTTCGGCTGGTCCATCTGGCTGACGCTGCCCAGAGCGATGGTGCCGCCCGCACCGGGGACGTTCACCACCTGCACATTGCCCACCAGGGAGTTGGCACGCATGGTCTGCTGCATCTCGCGCTGGAAGGCGTCCCAGCCGCCGCCCGCTGCCGCGGGAGCGACCAGGGTCAGGGCGGAACGGATGTTGCTGCCGCCCGAGGCGGAGCGGATCGACTCGTAGCCGGCGGCTGCGATGACAGGGACCGCGAGGATCCCGAACCCGATGCTGAGGGCGCGGCGGCGGGTCGGGGATCCGGCCGGCGGCGGGCTGTCTGCCGCATGGGGCATGGGCACGACTCCTTCGTCATGAGGTGGCCCGACAGTCTAAACACCCTCACCACCGCCGGTGCCGTCGCGACCACGCGTCGGCTAGGGTGCCTGGCAAGAACCCCCGAAGGAGCGCCCATGTCTGTTCTCGTGGCAGGAACCGCCACTCCCGCCGGCCGGGCCGCCTACCGCTACGGGATCAGCGAGGCCCGCCGCCGCGGGGAGGACCTCGTCTACTTCCTCATGGACGGCGAGCACACTCCCTCCCCGGACCTCGGCGAAGTCGTCGAGCAGGTCGAACGGCCCGACGAGCGCGGCCACTCCGAGGCCGGCGACCTCATCGACCGGGCGGAGCGCGAGGACATCTCCGCCGTCGTGATCGGCGTGCGTCACCGCTCGGCGGTCGCCAAGCTCTTCCTCGGCTCCTTCGCCCAGCAGATCATCCTCGAGGCGAACAAGCCCGTCATCTGCATCAAGCCCTGACCCCGTCGGCGCAGACTCAGACTTCCCCCTTCGACAGCGCATCAGCCAGGTACTCCGCCTGCCGGATGGCCAGGGCGACGATGGTCAGGGTCGGATTCGCGGCCGCCCCGGTGGTGAACTGCGAGCCGTCGGAGACGAACAGGTTCGGCACGTCGTGGGCGCGGCCCCACTTGTCCACCACACCGTCCTCCGGCCGTTCGCTCATACGGCAGGTGCCGAGGTTGTGGGTGGAGGGGTACGGCGTGGTGCGGTGCGTGCTCACGGCGCCGACCGCGTTGTACAGCGTGGTCGCCGCCCCGTAGGCGTGCTTGCGCATCGCGACGTCGTTGGCGTGGTCGTCGAAGTGGACGTGGGCGGCCGGCAGTCCGTGCTGGTCGGTCACGGTCGCATTGAGGGTGACCGCGTTGGACTCCTGGGGCATGTCCTCGCCCACCAGCCAGCATCCGGCGGTGTTCTCGTAGCCGTCAAGCAGCTTGGTGAAGTCCGGTCCCCAGGCGCCGGGCTCGACGAAGCTCGCCATGAAGGCGGGGCCCAGGGAGATGGTCTGGATGTAGTAGCCGCCGGCGAACCCGCGCGCGGGGTTGTGCACGGATTCGTCGTAGATGTTCCCGGCCATGGTCTCGCCCCGGTACATACGCACCGGCTTGTCGAACTGGGCGTAGACGCTGCCGGTCATGTGGCGCATGTAGTTGCGCCCCACCTGACCGGAGGAGTTAGCGAGCCCGTCGGGGAACATCGAGGAGGAGCTGAGGTGCAGCAGCCGCGGCGTCTCGATCGAGTTCCCGGCCACGCACACGACCTTCGCCGCCTGCCGGTGGAGGTCGCCGTCCTTGTCGAGATAGATCACGGCGTTCACGCGGCCGGTGCGGTCGTGGAGGATCTGGCAGACGTGCGAGTCGGGTCGCAGATCCAGCTTCCCGGTCTCCAGGGCGCGCGGGATCTCGCGGACCATCGTCGACCACTTGGAGCCGTTCTTGTCGCCCTGGAAGTTGAAGCCGTCCTGGATGGAGGCCGGTCGGCCGTCGTACGGGGCGGCGTTGGTGCCGTAGGGCCCGGTCGCGTAGTAGCGATAGCCGAGCTTCTCCGCGCCGGCGGCCAGGACCTTGTAGTTGTTGTTCGCCGGCAGCGGCGGGCGGCCACCGCGATGGGTGGAGCCGATCGCGTCCTCGGCGCGCGTGTAGTACGGCTCGAGGTCGTCGTACGAGAGCGGCCAATCCATCAGGTTCGCCCCGTCGATGCGACCGTAGGTGCTGCGGGCCCGGAACTCGTGCGGCTTGAAACGCGGGGTCGCCCCGGACCAATGGGTGGTGGTGCCGCCGACGGCCTTGACGATCCAGGCCGGGAGGTTGGGGAAGTCCCGGGCGATGCGCCAGGAGCCCGACGTGGTGCGCGGATCTGTCCACGCCATCTGGTTGAAGGCCTCCCACTCGAGGTTCATGTAGTCCTCATTGCGCAGGTACGGGCCGGCTTCGAGGACGACGCACTCGATGCCCTGCTTCGTCAGCTCGTAGGCCAGGGTGCCGCCGCCGGCGCCGGAGCCGATGATGACGACGGTCTCGGTGTCGTGGTCGATGGTGCTCATGCCTGCTTCGTCCTTCCGTTGCCGACTCGGCCCGCCCTGGCGCGACTCTGCCCGGCGGGCACCGCGGCACCGCGGGTGCTGCTGGTGCTGGCGGCCGTGGGCAGATCGGAGACGACCTCCTCGAGGGGCTCGCCGTCGTACTCCTCGATCCGGGGATCAGGCAGCCAGTCGAGGTCGTCGAATCCGCGGTCGATGTAGCCGCCCTGGTCGAAGGACGGCCCTTCGTAGCCCAGCGCCTCCCATACCTCCTCGTCCTCGTAGAGGGTGACCACGCTGGTCTGACGCACGAACCCGAAGTAGGTGGTGTGCTGGATCCTCCCCAGCAGCGGCAGTGCCTGCTGCGGCGTGAGCTCGTGGAAGATCCCGCCGGCAAGTCCCTGCAGGGAGTCCAGACCCTGGGCGAGCTTGACCCGCATCCAGGTGCTCTCCTCCGCTTGCTTCCGCACCACCGCGGCGGTGCGCTCGTAGGCCGCGTCGGGGACCCGCTCGTGCGGGAACGCGGCTTTGATCAGGGCGACCAGTGTGCGGTCGGCTTCCTGTGTCCCTTCGACGTCGTTGACGGCCTCGCTGCTGCGCGATGCGCTCATGACATCTCCTTCCCACTGCGTCGTCGTCAGTGATGTGGAGCACAACCTAGGAACGGCCCCCAGCCGCGGCAACTCCGCTTATCGCGGGGCGAGAACGAGAACGGGGATCAGCCGTGGTGGGTGCCGAGGCGGTAGGCCCGGCCGGCGCGCGAGGCGCAGGCACGCACCCGGTCCTCGACGTGCCGGGTGCGGCCCTCGTACGCCGCGACGGGCGCCGAGACCGCGACGGACCCGATGAGCATGCCGTCGTCGGCCTTGATCGAGGCGGCGAGGCAGTCCGTCCCCGTCTGGAACTCCTGGTGCTCCCAGGCGATGCCCCGCGCGGAGATCTCCTCCAGGTGCCGGCGCAGCAGCTCGGGGTCGGTGATCGTGCGATTGGTGTGGGCGCGCAGCTCGCGATCGGCGAGGTAGGCGTCGCGCTCCTCGAGCGTGAGGGCGCTGAGCCCCACCTTCCCGAAGGCGGTGGAGTGCGGGCTCTCATGGAAGCCGAATCCCATGGGACTCAGCCGCGGGTGCTGCGGGGAGTCCGCGACGAAGACGACGACGAAGTCCGTGCCCCGGTGGATCGCGAGATAGGCGGCCATTCCCAGGTCGCGGTGCATCGCGCAGACCTCCTCGCGCACCGCGCGCGGAATGCCGAGATCCTCGTGGAGGCCGACGGCGAGGCGGTGCAGCTGGTAGCCCAGGGCGAACCGCCTCTCATCCCTGAGGTGGACGAGGTACTCCTCACGGATCAGCTCCTGGGCGATCCGGTACACCGTCGGCAGCGGGATCGACGTGGCGTCGGCGATGGTGCGTGCCGAGCTGCTGCCGTGCTGGGCGACGGCCTCGAGCACGGCGAGCGCCCTGGCGATCTGTCCGGCCGGGGCCTCGTCGTCCCGGTCCTTCATCAGGGTCATCCTGCCTCCTTGCGATCGACCCCCATTGTGCTCTTCTTGTCCTGCGAGAATCGCTCTATCGCACGCCTCGCCCGCCGGGCAGGCTGTTCGCATCACCGATCCGGAAAGGACCCGACATGATCCTGATCAACGTCAAGTTCCCTGTGAAGCCCGAGTTCGCCGACCAGTGGCCCGAGCTCTCGCGGGAGTTCACCGAGGCGACGCTGGCCGAGCCGGGCAACAAGTGGTTCGAGTGGTCTCGCAGCGTGAAGGACCCCAACACCTATGTGCTGATCGAGGCCTTCACCGACGACGGCGCCGAACCGCACGTGAACTCCCCGCATTTCCAGAAGATGCAGGAGGAGTTCCCGCAGTACCTCTCCGCGACCCCGCAGATCATCTCCCAGCAGGTCGAGGTCGAGGGCTGGGGCCCGATGGGCGAGCTCACGGTGGACTGACTCGACTGAGCCGGCTGAAGCAGGGCAGGACGACGACGGGGCGCGGTGGATGACCACCGCGCCCCGTCCCGTCGTGAGGGCTCAGCCCGGGCGCCCGCCCTGGAGCCGGTCGATGTGCTCGGAGGCCTCGGCCTTGGTGAGGTTCGCCGGGAGCTCCTCCCCCGCCTGCTTGGCGAGCGTGTCGAGGTAGGACTTCTGGGCCTCGGTCATCGGGTCGTCCCCGCTGACCCACTCCTCGGGGTCGCGCTGCAGCGCGGGGTCGCTCTGGCCATCGCCTGTCGCGCCGAGGGTCTCCTGGCCGCGGTCGTCCGCCGCACGGGAGGGATCATCAGGCGTCGGATCGGTCATCGGGAGCCTCCTGGAATGACGGCCGCCGGATCGGGCCGGCGGGGTCCTGATCGTGGTGACAGTTTAGTGCGCGCACTGCGCCCCGCCGCGGATCGGGCGCGTCCTCGTCCGTTCGGTCGGCTCATGGTCGTGCTCGGTCACCCGGGTGGCGCCGCGGAAGGTTCTCGTGCGGCGAGAACCTTCGTTGCCGTCGGGGCCAGGCGTTGCTGTGCTGTCGCTGCGGCGCCGCTCGGCATCGCCGGAACTCTCGATGAGGAGAAGAACCATGAGCACCACGCAAAGCGGCACCGACGATCTGTCGACCATCGAGGCGGCGCGGCGCAGGGCCCCCGAGGGCCAGCGGGTCGCCGTCGTCACCGGAGCGGCCCGCGGCATCGGCGAAGGGATCGCCCGGCGCCTGGGGCGAGACGGCCTGCACGTCGTGGTGGCGGATCTGCCGACCATGCAGGAGGGCATCGACTCCACGGTGGAGGCGATCACCGCGGCGGGCGGGACGGCCACGGGCACGGACGTGGACGTCACGGACGAGGCCTCGGTCGAGCGCCTGGTCGCCTCTGCCGTCGAGGCCGGCGGCCACCTGGACGTGTTCGTCGCCAACGCCGGCATCGCCCAGGTCCAGGAGCTGATCGACTACGACGCCGCGGATTTCCAGAAGATCGTGGACGTGAACATCACCGGAGTGTTCAACTCCTACCGTCAGGCGGCCCGGCAGATGGTCGCCCAGGGTCATGGCGGCAAGATCATCGGCGCCGCCTCGATCGTCGCCTTCCGCCCCTTCGCGCTGCTGGGGCCCTACTCGGCCACGAAGTGGGCGGTCCGCGGGCTGACCCAGGCCGCTGCGATGGAGTGGGCCGAGCACGCGATCACGGTGAACGCCTACGGTCCCGGCATCGTCGGCACCACGATGTGGGATCTCATCGACGAGAAGCTGGCAGCCAAGAACGGCCAGCAGCGGGGTGAGGCCCTGGCCGAGAACGCCCGCTCGATCCACCTCGGACGGGTCTCGGTCCCGGACGATGTGGCCCGCATGGTCTCCTACCTCGCGAGCGAGGACTCGGACTACGTCACCGGTCAGACGATGCTGGTCGACGGCGGGATCCAGTTCAGCTGAGACCCGATGGAGTCAGCGCTGCCACGCCGTCCCGGGCGGCTCGGGCAGGTGCGTCGGCGAGTAGTCGAGCAGTTGCAGTCCGCCGGCGAAGGTGCGCGCCTCCCGCAGATCAAGACGGAAGTCCTCGAACTGCTCCCAGATGCGCTCGAGGCCGGTACGGCCCGTGATCACCGGGAACAGGATGACGCGGAATCGGTCCACCACGCCCGCCCGCAGCAGCGAATGCGCGAGACGGATGCTGCCGATGGTGGTCAGCGGCTTGCTCGAGGTGCGTTTGAGGTCCCTGACCCCCTGGATGGCATCAGTGCTGATCAGCGTGGTGCTCGGCCAGGAGAGCGGCTCCTCCAGGGTGGCGGAGAAGACCACTTTGTCCGTGGCGGTCATCTGCTCGAAGCTGGCCTTCTCCTCCGCGGAGACGTCGATCTGCGCGGCCTCGACCGCCATCTGCGACATCAGCCGGTAGGTGGTCGCGCCCATCAGCACGAGGCGCTCGGGTTCCTGCGCGAGCCATTCGAGGTACTCGGGGCTCTCCAGTCCCCACCACCCCGGCCACCCCTCGGCGGCGGCGCAGCCGTCCAGAGAGAGGATGAAATCGACGATCAGTTCCTGTTCTGCCTGCGGAGTCTGGGCGTCGGCCATGACCGGTCCTCGTCATCGAGCGCTGCGCTGGGGGCGCGTGCGCGGTGCGTCCACGCTAGTGCCTGAAGGTCACCTCGACCAGGCCCACGCCGTCACAGGGCGCGCTTGAGACCGGCGTGGGTCGCCTCGTAGCCGAGCCGCGCATAGAACTCGCGGGCGCCGGTGCGCTCGAGGTCCGTGGTGAGCTGGGCCAGGGATGCGCCGCGGGTGCGCCCGTGGGCATGGGCCCACTCGAACATCGCCCTGCCCAGGCCGCGGGAGCGTTCGGAGAGTGCCACGCGCACCGCCTCGATCTGCAAGCGGGTGGCGCCGCGACGCGAGAGACCGGGCAGGATCGTCAGCTGCATCGTGCCCACCACGGTCCCGCCCTCGTCGCGCACCACAGCCAGATAGTGCGCACGATCGTGGGCGATCTGGTCGAACGCGGCCTCGTACTCCTCGAGGTCCCCGGCCTCGCGGGTGCGGCCGATGTCGTCGTCGGCCAGCAGGTCCCGGATCGCCGGGAGGTCTCCCCGCTCGGCCCGCTGGAGGCGATAGGTCCTCTGCCCGCACCGCAGCACGTCCCCGGCGGAGGATCGTGCTCGCTGCTGCATCCGGGCGACCAGCGCGTCGAGCCAGGCGCCCACCCCGGCACGGGCCTCGCCGGTGTCCGGGTAGCGGCAGCGCAGATGCACTCCCGCCTCGTCGAGGATGAACCAGAGCATCACCCCGTCGGGGCGGGTCGCGGCGCTGACGTACTGGGCCTGCAGGCCGACGTCGTCGATGCGCACGGGCAGCCGCCGCAGGTCCAGCCAGGAGATCGCGAACATGCCCGGGGCCTCCGGCATGCCTCCCCAGGGAGCGAGGACCTTCTCGAGCGGCCACGATCCGAGGCGGATCGCCTCCTTGACAGCGGCCGCGGCGGCGGCCGGCGCCGGGTCCCCGGATTCCAGCACGGAATTGGTGATGAACCAGCCCACCGAGTCGTGCCAGGTGGTGTCGTACCGGCTGTGGACCGGGAACACGGCGCGCAGCGGGACCCCTGCCAGCTCGCGGGTCACCTCGGTCATCAGGGAGACCGCCAGCGCGAGGGTGGAGACCCCGTCGGAGCGGGCCTGCGCGGAGAGGGCGGCGGTATCGTCCACGTCCAGGACGTCACGGACCTCCACCCGCTCGGGCTGCGGCCCGGCCTCCCCCAGCGGCAGCGGGAAACGAGGCATGACGTCCCCGCCCGCGGCGATGATCTCCCGCCAGCGGCGCTGGACATCCTCGGGAGCGTCGCGGCCGCGCAGGATCCGGGTGTGCTCGGCGAAGGTCGGGACCCAGCCGGGGAAGAGCTCGCGGCCGGCGCCGACGTCCGCCAGGGCGGTGAGCAGGTCGCGGGCGAGCACGAGCATGGACCACATATCCACGTGGGCGTGATCCGCGGCCAGCACGAGCGTGGGGCCCTGGGCGGTGTCGATCATGCACAGCCGGTGGGCGGGGCGCGCCAGGGACACGCAGTGCTCATCGAGCACCTCGCGGAGCACTTCGTGCATGGAACGACCGGGGCCGACGGGATGATCGACCCAGCGGCCGGGCCCGACCTCGATGCTCCTGAGCCGCACTCCTGCATGCTCGGTCTCGTCGGTCTCGTCGAACACAGTGCGCAGCGTGCCGTGGCGGGCGATCACGCCCAGCCACGCGGCACCGAGCTGATCGGGGTCGACCCGGCTGGGCAGGGTCAGCGAGATGGCCATCCACGAGCCCGGCCGGTTGCCGGCGGCCACGTGGCGGCGCTGATCGAAGGAGACCGGCAGCTCGGCGCCAGGGGCGGACGTCTCCACCTCGTAGCTGCGCAGAGCACCGAACGGGAGCCGCAGATGGGCGACGTGGGTGAGCCGCATGGCGGTAATCTAACCGGCACCCGTCTCGCCACCGACCCGGAGGTCCCGTTGTCACCATTCCGTGTCCGAGGGGCCGAGCTCGCCTGTGAGTACAGCGACGAGGGCGGGCATCCGGTGGTCCAGCTGCACGGGCTGACCTCGAGCCGTGCTCGGGACCGACTGCTCGATCTGGATCTCGGTCGGGGCCAGTCCGGGACCCGCCTGCTGCGCTATGACGCGCGCGGCCACGGCCGCTCCACCGGGTGCCCACTGCCGGAGGACTACCGCTGGAGCCTGCTGGCCGAGGACCTGCTGGCGCTGGTGGAGGCCTACTTCCCCGGGGAGGCGGTGCACGGCGTCGGACCGTCGATGGGATGCGGCACCCTGCTGCACGCGGCAGTGCGGGAACCGGACCGGTTCGACGGACTGACTCTGCTGCTGCCGCCGACGGCGTGGGAGACCCGCGCCGCGCAGGCGAGGGACTACGAACGACTGGCAGCATTCGTCGAGCGCCATGGCGCCGAACGCCTCGCCGGTGCCGGCGCGAGCCTGCACGCGCTGCCTCCGGCCGCGGCGAGCCATCCTCCGGCGACCCCGGACGTCGCCGAACGGCTGCTCCCGGCGGCCTACCGAGGGGCTGCGCTCAGTGACCTGCCCTCCCGGCAGGAGCTCGCGGGCCTCCGGCTGCCGGTGTCGATCCTGGCGTGGACCGGGGACGGAGGCCATCCCGTCTCCACTGCGCTCTCACTCGCACGGGTGCTGCCGCGGGCCCGGCTCCGGATCGCCGAGCGACCCGAGCAGGTGGCGGCATGGCCCGAGGTGCTGCGCGAGGACGTCGGTCGCGACTGAGCGGGGCCGCTCGGCCGCCCGGGCGCCGCTGGGCGCCGAGCCGATTCCGGAGAGTTGCGCGAAGGCACGGAATTCGTGTGCCCCGCGCGGTCTTCGCGAACGTCGAGAATTCTCGCGCCGGCCCCTCGCGAGCATTCACGATTCCGGCGGTCCGCGGCCCTGCGGCCGGCGGCACGACCCCGGTCGGCTCCGTACGCACCTGCGATGGGACCCTGGACAGCGACGGGAACACGCGCGAGACTGATCTGCACCTGCCCCGGCGTGGCATTCCGCACCCGAGAAATCGTCATCTGATGGGTGGATCACGGACTGTGCACCGATAGTGGCCCGCGGAGCGGAGATCACCTTAGTGTCGTGCGTCGGCCGAACCCGCCGGAACGAAGAATTCCCGGCGCCGGCCGATGCACCGTCGGACCCCTCGCTCGTCGATCGAAAGGACCGTGATGGCCCAGGCCGCCCAGAGCCACCCGCCCACGTCAGCTCCCGGACCCGGGAGGGACCCCGGTGGGGAGGACGGCGGCCCCGCGACCCGCACGGCGGGCTCCCACTCCCCCGTGAACTGGCCGGTGTTCATCGGCACCTCGGTGCTCATCGTGGCGTTCGTGCTGTTCGCCGCGATCTGGCCGGGCACCGCCGAGACGGTCATCTTCGGCTCCATGGGCTGGGTGGCGACGAACTTCGGCTGGTACTACGTGCTCACGGCCGCCCTCGTGGTGGTGTTCGTCGTGATCGTGGCAGCCTCCAAGGTGGGCCAGACCCGGCTGGGTCCGGACCATTCGCAGCCGAAGTACAACATGTTCACGTGGGCCGCGATGCTGTTCGCCGCGGGGATCGGCGTGGACCTGATGTTCTTCGGCATCTCTGGTCCGGCGACGAACTACCTGACCCCGCCGGACGTCCCCGCCGGCTCCGCCGAGGCCGCGCGGATGGCCCCGATCTGGACGATCTTCCACTACGGCATCCCGGGCTGGGCGATGTACGCCCTGATGGGCATGGCTTTCGGCCTGTTCGCCTACCGGTATCACCTGCCGCTGAGCATCCGTTCCGCTCTCGCCCCGATCTTCGGCCGCCGCATCCACGGCGCCGTGGGGCACGCGGCCGAGATCGCCTCGACGATCGGCACCATCTTCGGCATCTCGGTCTCCCTCGGCATCGGCGTGGTGTTCTTGAACTTCGGGCTCTCCGCGCTGTTCGGGATCCCCAATTCGATCGCGGTGCAGATCGCTCTGATGGCGCTGGCCGTGTTCATCACCATCGCCTCGACCGTCTCGGGTGTGGACAAGGGCATCCGCCGCCTGGCGGAGCTGAACGTCTACCTCGCGATCGCCCTGATGCTGTGGGTGCTGATCACCGGTGAGACCCACCAGCTGCTCAACGCCCTGGTCCAGAACATCGGCGACTTCTTCTCCCGCTTCCCCTCGATGCTGATGACCACCTTCGCCTACAGCGACGGGGCCGAGGGCTATCCCGCGGATCAGTGGATGGCGGACTGGACGCTGTTCTTCTGGGCCTGGTGGATCGCCTGGGCGCCGTTCGTCAGCCTGTTCCTGGCGCGCATCTCCCGCGGCCGCACCCTGCGCGAGTTCATCGTCGGCGTGCTGCTGATCCCCTTCTCGTTCATCCTGCTGTGGGTCTCGATCTTCGGCAACGCCGCGCTGGGCTTCTTCGGGGACCAGGAGTTCCTGGATCTCGCGGTCAATCAGCCCGAATCCGGCTTCTTCAACCTGCTGGAGCAGTACCCGGGGTCGCTGTTCACCGTGTCCCTGGCTCTGCTGACCGGCCTGTTCTTCTATGTCACCTCGGCCGACTCCGGCTCGCTGGTGATGGCGAACATGACCTCGAAGGCCTCCAGCACCGACTCGGACGGCCCGCCGTGGCTGCGGATCGTGTGGGCCGTGATCACCGGCGCCCTGACCGTGGTCATGCTGTTCATCGACGGCGTGTACACGCTGCAGGCTGCGACCGTGATGGTGGGACTGCCGCTGTCGATCATGGTGTACCTGGTGATGTTCAGCCTGTGGAAGGTGCTGAGGACCGAGCGGATGAACCTCGAGTCGCGCCAGGCGGCACTGCCCGCGCTGCTGACCAGCCGGGTGCGCGAGGGCGGCGAACGCGGAACCTGGCGGGACCGGCTGCGCCACCGCATGTCCTACGCCTCCGCCGAGCAGGCCACGGACTTCGTCGAGACGGTCGCCACGCCCGCCGTGGAGGAGGTCGCCGCGGAGCTGAGCGAACTGGGCTGCGAGGTCACCTGCCACCGCGGGTCCCACCCGGACAGCTCCATCCCCTTCGTCGACCTGGTCGTCTCCTTCCCCGAGGGGGAGGACTTCAAGTACCAGACCTACCCCGTGGCCTACTCCGTCCCGAACTTCGCGGCCAACCTGGCCGCCGTGAAGGACACCTACTACCGCATCGAGATCTTCTCGGCGCTGGGGTCGCGGGGACGCGACATCATGGGGTACACGAAGGATCAGGTCATCGCCGATGTCCTGGACGCCTACGACGCCCACATCATGTATCTGACCATGAGCCGGCAGATCGGCACCGTGACCGGAGCGGTCCCGGTGACCGCTCCGGACGAATGGGTCGACACCGACCAGCTCGACGACCCCGCCCCGACGACCGCTGCGCCCGACCGGACGGGCCCGGCCCCCCGCACCACCCGCGACGGAGGAGAATGAGCGTCATGACTGACCAGATCGCCACCCTGTACATCGACGGCCAGTGGGTCCCCTCCTCGTCCGGAGAGACCCGCACCGTGACCTGCCCGGCCGATCAGAGCGAGGTCGGAGTGGTCAGTGAGGCCACCGCCGAGGACGTCGCGCGGGCCATCCTCGCGGCCCGGGCCGCCTTCGAGTCCCGCGTCTGGGCCGACAAGCCGGCCTCCGAGCGCGGGGACTTCCTGCTGCAGGTCGCCGATGCGCTGGCGGCCCGCAAGGACGAATTCGCCCGCGCCGAGGCGCTCGACACCGGCAAGCGACTGGTCGAGGCCGAAGGCGACATGGACGACATCACCGCCTGCTTCCGCTACTTCGGCAAGATCGCCGATCAGAACCCCGGGCGCCTCGTCGACGCCGGTGACGGCAGCGTCATCTCCCGCGTCGTCCACGAGCCCGTCGGCGTGTGCGGGATGATCACGCCCTGGAACTTCCCCCTGCTGCAGGCCTCGTGGAAGATCGCCCCGGCACTGGCCGCGGGCAACTCCTTCATCATCAAGCCGGCCGAGCTCACTCCGCACACCACGATCCTCATCCTGGACGTGCTGGACAAGCTCGGGCTGCCCGCCGGGGTCGCCAACCTCGTGCTCGGCGCCGGTGGCGTGGTCGGCGCTCCCCTGTCCTCCCATCCGGAGATCGACCTGATCTCCTTCACCGGCGGCCTGGTCACCGGCCGCAAGATCGCCGAGTCCGCGGCGAGCGACATCAAGAAGGTCGCCCTCGAGCTCGGCGGCAAGAACCCCAACGTGGTCTTCGCCGACGCCGACTACGAGGCGGCGCTGGACAATGCGCTGAACGCCGGGTTCCTCGACTCGGGCCTGGTCTGCTCCGCGGGCACGCGCCTGATCGTCCAGGACACCATCGCCGAGCAGTTCGTCGACGACCTCGTCGCCCGCGCCGAGGGCATCGTCATGGGCGGTCCGCTCGACGAGGATGCGGAGACCGGCCCGCTGGTCTCCGCCGAGCACCGTGACAAGGTCACCGACTACGTCAATCGCGGCGTCGAGGCCGGCGCCCGGCTGCGCACCGGCGGGAACTGGGGCGGCCCCGAGCACGAGCAGGGCTTCTTCTACGCCCCGACCGTCCTGGATCAGTGCACCGCCGAGAACCCGGCCGTGGTCGAGGAGGGCTTCGGCCCCGTGATCACGGTGGAGACCTTCTCCACGGAGGAGGAGGCGATCGAGATCGCCAACCACACCGAGTACGGCCTGGCCGGCGCGGTGTGGACATCGAACTCCGGCACCGCCAATCGGGTCTCGCGGCGTCTGCGCCACGGCACCATCTGGATCAACGACTTCCACCCCTACCTGCCGCAGGCGGAGTGGGGCGGCTTCAAGCGCTCCGGCATCGGCCGCGAGCTCGGCCCGAGCGGACTCGAGGAGTACACCGAGGCCAAGCACATCTACGAGAACACCGAGCCCGCGGTCTCCGGCTGGTTCCCGCGCAAAGGCTGATCGACGTACTGCGAGCTTGCGAGCGGTAGGAGACCAGCCCAGCAAGCTCAGCTGATCGACGTACTGCGAGCTTGCGAGCGGTAGGAGACCAGCCCAGCAAGCTCAGCTGATCGACGTACTGCGAGCTTGCCAGCGGTAGGAGACCAGCCCGGCGCGCTCAGCTGATCGACCCTCATTCTCACGGAACGACAGGAAGAAGACACGATGTCCGACCAGGACCTTCCCTCCGAGAACCCCGTCACCGAATATGACTACATCGTGGTCGGCGGCGGGTCCGCCGGCGCTGTGGTCGCCTCGCGGCTCAGCGAGGACCCCAGCCTCGAGGTCGCACTCCTCGAAGCCGGTGACAACGACCTCGACCACGCCGAGGTGCTGGACCTCCAGCGCTGGCCCGAGCTGCTCGAATCCGGGCTCGACTGGGACTACCCGATCGAGCCGCAGGAGCACGGCAACTCCTTCATGCGCCATGCGCGCGCGAAGGTCCTGGGCGGGTGCTCCTCCCACAACTCCTGCATCGCCTTCTACCCCCCGGCCGAGGACATGGACCTGTGGGAGAAGCTGGGCGCCGACGGCTGGAACGCCGAGGCGATCCTGCCGCTGATCAAGCGATTGGAGACCAACAGCTCCCGCAGCGGCGAGGGGCACGGCACCGACGGTCCGGTCCACCTCATGGACGTTCCCCCGGAGGATCCGCTGGGGGCCGCACTGCTGGAGGCGTGCGAGCAGGCCGGCATCCCCACGGCGACCTTCAACGACTTCGAGACCGTGGTCAACGGGGCGAACTGGTTCCAGGTCAACCGCAGGGCCGACGGCAACCGGTCGTCGTCCTCGGTGTCCTACCTGCACCCGGTCATGGAGCGGGAGAACCTGCACATCCTCACCGGTCATCACGTGGCACAGGTGCTCTTCGACGCCGACCAGCGGGCCACCGGGGTCGAGTACGTCGACAACGCCTTCGGCCGCTCCTCGGTGATGCACGCACGCCGCGAGGTGGTCCTCTCCGCCGGCGCGATCGACTCCCCGAAGCTGCTGATGCTCTCGGGCATCGGCCCGGCCGATCATCTGCGCGAGCTCGGCATCGAGGTGCGCGTGGACTCCCCCGGCGTCGGCTCGAACCTCCAGGACCACCCGGAAGCCGTGATCTCGTGGGAGTCCACGCAGAAGATGACGCGCGATACGACCCAGTGGTGGGAGATCGGGATCTTCACGCCCACCCAGGAGGGGCTGGACCTGCCGGATCTGATGATGCACTACGGCTCGGTGCCCTTCGACATGCACACCCGCCGGCAGGGCTACCCCACCTCCCCGGAGTCCTTCGCGCTGACTCCGAACATCACCCATGCCCGCTCCCGCGGCACGGTGCGGCTGCGCTCGATCGACTACCGGGACAAGCCCAAGGTCGACCCGCGCTACTTCACCGACGAGGACGGCCACGACATGGCCGTCGCCGTGGCCGGTATCCGCAAGGCCCGGGAGATCGTCTCCCAGCCCGGCATGGACGCCTTCCGCGGCCGCGAGCTCTACCCCGGTGAGGACGTCCAGAGCGACGAGGAGATCGCCGACTACGTCTCCCGCACCCACAACACCGTCTATCACCCGGCCGGCTCCTGCCGGATGGGCTCGGCCGACGACGACTCCTCACCGCTGGATCCGCAGCTGCGGGTCAAGGGCGTCACGGGGCTGCGCGTGGTCGACGGCTCGGTGATGCCTCAGCTGGTCGCGGTGAACCCCAACATCACCACGATGCTGATCGGTGAGCGCGCCGCGGACCTGATCCGGAGCGCACAGGGCGCCTGACCCCCGCTCCCTCTCTCCCCGGGAGAACAGCGCAACGAACGAGATCCGCGACTTGTAGGGAATGGCTCGCTCATTCCCTACAAGTCGCGGATCTCGCTGGTCCGTCGGGCGTGCGCTGGTCCGTCGGGTGCCCTCCGGTCCGTCGGGCGTGCGCTGGCCCGTCGGGCGCGCTGCGGTCAGTGGCTCAGGAGGTCTCCTCCATGGGGATCGCGTCGCGGATCTGCCCGAACTCCAGGGCACCCCAGAAGTCGCCGCGCACGTAGCGCTGCGTGGGGTCGGGGACGAAGTCCCACGGGCGCGGGGTGCCGGTCTGCAGCGCCTCGGCCACGAGGCGACGCCGTGCCTGGCTGGCCAGGACGGCCTCCTCGAGAGCGGCGAGATCGTACTGGTTCTCCAGCGCGCCGCGCAGCCGGCTGACGAGCTCGGTGTGCTCGGGCCGCTCGGGCCGCTCGGCGACGTTGGTCAGCTCGTGCGGGTCGCCGACCAGGTCGAAGAGCTGATCGGGATCGCCCGGGCAGACCACGTACTTGTATTGACCGCGCACGAGGGTCAGCTGCGGGCGCAGCGTGCCCTCGGCGAGGTACTCGATCACCACGTCGCGGTCCTCGGGGCCGGCCTTCCCGTCGGCCTCGCGACGCGCGGATTCCAGCAGTGACATGCCCCGGCGCGCGGGGTCACGGCCCTCCCTGTCCTGGTCGCCGGGCGCACCGGCCAGGTCCAGCAGGGTCGGCATCAGGTCGAGCAGCGAGACCGGGTTCGCGTACCGGCCGCGCGGGACCAGGTGCTCGGGCCCGTAGACGATCATCGGCACGCGCGAGGACTCCTCGTACGGCGACATCTTGTACCACAGGCCCTTCTCGCCCAGCATGTCGCCGTGATCGCTGGTGACGATGATGACCGTGTTCTCGAGCAGCCCGAGACTCTCCAGGCGCTCGCGGATCCGGCCCACGTGGTCATCGATGTAGCTCACGGCGGCGTAGTAGGAGCGCCGGGCGCGCCGGACCTCGTCGAGGGTCGGCTCGCGCCGGTCGAATCCGCTCATCGCCCGCAGACGATGGCTGTGCGGGTCCTCGTCCGCGCTGGGCACCTGCGGGTGCGCGGGATCGGGGATGTCGACGTCCTCGAACCGGTCCCAGTGCTCCTGGGGCGGCTCGTACGGGTCGTGGGGATGGATGAAGCTGGTGACCATGAGGAAGGGAATGTCCTCCCCCGCGGCCTGGTTCGCGCGCACACGGTCGTTGAGGTGGCGCAGCGTATGGAAGCCCACCTCGTCGTCGAAGTCCTGCTGGACGGTGGCCTTCGAGACGCCCGCCGTGAAGACGGCGTCGGCGTCGTGATACCACTGCAGCCGGTCGCCGAGATCCCGCTGCCAGTCCGGGACCATGTCCAGGTCCGCCGGGTAGACGTCGGTGGTCAGTCGCTGCTCGAACCCGTGGTGCTGGTCGGGGCCGATGAAGTGCATGCGGCCGACCAGCGCGGTGTGGTAGCCGGCGGCGCGCAGGTGGTGGGCGAACGTCGGCGTGGAGGCGCCGAAGTCGTCCCCGTTGTCGTAGCACCCGATGTCCGAGGGCATGCGGCCCGTCATCATCGATGCCCGCGAGGGAGCGCACAGCGGCGTATTGCAGTAGGCGCGGTCGAACACCGCTGCCTCCTGGGCGAGGGCGTCGATGTTCGGGGTCAGAGCCGCCTGGTCCCCGTAGGCGCCGAGCGCCTGCGCGGCCATCTGGTCGGCCTGGATGACGACGATGTTCGGTCTCATGGCGTGTCCTTTCGTGTGCTCGGGGTGGCAGTGACCTCGGGCGACACCGAGCCGGTGTCGTCCTCCTCGGTCTCGGGGGTCCAGCCGTCGGCCCACTCTCCGGTCTCGAAGTCGAAGCCGACGGGCTCGCCGTGCTCGTCGGTGCGCTGGTACCACTCGGTGTAATCCGCATGGGTGGAGTCGACCCCGGCGCCGGCGCCCTCCCCGGGCTCGGCCCGGACGACCTGCAGGCTGAAGTCGTCGTCGTACTTGTCCACGCCGTCCACGACCGCGTTGCTGACGGCGGCCTCCGCGTACTTCTGACGCAGGGTGTTCGGGTCCGTGCGCAGCTCACGGAACCACGCCACGACGATCAGGAGCATGACGACCGCGAAGGGCACGGCCGTGACGATCACCAGTGACTGCAGCCCCTGGAGCGCGGACTCGTTGCCCAGCAGCAGCATGACCACGGCGATGCCGGCCATCACCAGGCCCCAGAAGACGACCAGGACCTTGGGCGGGTTGGAGCTGCCTCGGGTGGTGAGGATGCCCATCACCACCGAGGCCGAATCGGCGGCGGTGATGAAGAAGATCGCCAGGATCGCCATGATCAGCAGCGGCATCACGCTGGCGAAGGGCAGGTTGTCCACGATCGAGAAGAGCACCTCGGGGGCGTTGACCTCTTCGATCACGCCCAGGCCGCCCTCGCGGTACATCGAGATGGCGGTCCCGCCCATGATCCCGTAGGCGACGAACAGCAGCGAGGACGGGATCAGGATGACGCCGAGGACGAACTGGCGGATGCTGCGGCCCCGGGAGATGCGGGCGATGAAGATGCCGACGAAGGGCGACCAGGAGATCCACCATGCCCAGTAGTACACGGTCCAGGCCGACTGGAAGTCGAGCGTCTCCTGGCCCCAGGAGGCCGAGCGGGCCATGAGGTGGAACAGCGAGCCCACGTACTCCATGATGGCCGAGGGCAGCAGGTTCAGCAGGAACAGCGTGGGACCGAGCAGGAACACCAGACCGGTGAAGCCGATGGTCAGCACGATGTTGAGGTTGGAGAGGTAGCGGATGCCGCGGGAGACGCCGGAGACGGCGGAGATCACGAACCCGACGGCGAGCACCGCGATGACCAGGAGCAGGGCGGTGTTGGTCAGCTCCGAGGCGCCGGAGACGATGACGACACCCTGACCGATCTGCAGGGCCGCGATACCGAGGGCCGCGGCGGTGCCGAACAGAGTCGCGATGATCGCGAAGGTGTCCACCAGCTGACCGGCCCAGCCCTCGGTGCGCCGCTTGCCGAACAGATGCTGGAAGATCGAGGACATCAGCAGGGAGCGCCCGCGACGGTAGGCCGCATAGGCGACGGCTCCGCCGACCAGCGCGTACATCGCCCAGGCGTGGAAGCCCCAGTGGTAGTACGTCTGGGCCAGTGCGTAGTGCATGGCCTCGACGGACTCCGACTCGTTCGTCAGCGGCGGCGGCGAGAGGAAGTAGGTCAGCGGCTCGGCCGGGCCCCAGAACATCACGCCGATGCCCAGGCCGGCGGCGAACAGCATCGCCACCCAGGAGAAGGTGGAGAACTCCGGCTTCTCCCCGTCCTTGCCCAGCGGGATCTTCCCGTACCGCGAGAGGCTGAGGATGATCATGGCGACCAGCACCACGGTGGCGACGGCGTTGAACAGCCACCCCAGGTGGCTCATCGTCCACGCGTACGCCGCGTTGGCGACGGTGCCGACGCTCGCCGGATCGACGATGCCCCAGATCACGAAGGCGACGGTGAGGATCCCGGCCACCCCGAAGACGATCTTGTCGACGTGGTAGATGCGGCGCTGGTCATCGATGCCGATGCCGGGCACCAGGGCTGGATGGATGTCGTGGGGATACTTCGGACGGGAATAGTCCAGGCTGGGCAGCCGGTCTCCGCCGCGCCGGTCGGTACGTCGTGACCCGGCGGGCCCTCTCCTGCCGGTGGCAGATTCGTCCTCGGTCATCACAGAGCTTCTCCGTTCGGGATGGCGGACTCCCCTGCACCGGGGCGGTCACGACCTCCGACGGATCGGACCAGCCGGCACCGGTGATCGGGTCCAGCATCACGCGGACCACGGGGAGTAGGGCTCTGCCACTCTAACCATGCGCTGGGCAGTCACGTACTGCCACCGTCATCCCGCCGTGCGGAGACCGGCCGGGCGGGAGCCGGCGCCGAGGGACAGGACCCACCGGCCACGTCCCCCGCAAGCGCTTTTCCCGCCTGCGACTGCCGTGTACAACGATTTAGACTCGACGCGTGACCCAGACCACTGAACGGCAGACGTCCGCGCCGTGGGACTCCGTGCTCGCTCTCGCGCGGCGGGAGGCCGCGACGCTGAAGGTCGCAGATCTCGCCGACGAGGCGGGCTACAGCCCCTTCCACTTCGCCCGGCGCTTCAGTGCCCACGTGGGCATCGGTCCCGGCCAATACCTCATCGCGATGCGGATCGACGCCGCCAAACGGATGCTGCTCGGCGCAGAGCACCCCGTGATCGACGTGGCCGCCGCCGTCGGATTCGACTCCCTCTCCAGCTTCAGCCGGCGCTTCCGCCAGACCGTCGGGGTACCGCCGGCCGAGCTCCGCCGCCTGGCGGAGCGGATCAGCGACCACCCGCCGCGCCCTTTCTCGCTGACTGCCCCCGACGAGCGGACCGTACGGATCCACCTCGACGTGCCGGAGGAGCTGAGCCGCCGCGGAGATGCCTCGATCTGGGTGGGCTGGTACGCGCACCCTGCACCCATCGGGCTGCCACGCTCGGGCACGCTGACCTCCGGCGAGCAGTTCATCGACCTCCCGCTGTGCGACAGCGCCCCGTTCCTGCTCGGCTTCGCGGTGGCCCCTGACGCCGACCCACGCGCCCACCTGACGCCGTCGACCCCCGTCGTCGCCGCCCATCCACATCCGATCACCGCCGCCGGCGAGGTCACCCTGCGATTCCGGGCCCAGGAGGACGCGGTCGGGATCCCCCTGCTCTCGGCACTGCCGAGCCTGTGCCGGCGGTGACAGCGCCCGGCCCGGCAGCATCAGAGGTGCGCAGGGCCGGATGTGCGCAGGATCGGACAAGACCAGACCCTCGCGAGCCTCTACTGTGAGCCACAGCACTGTCCGCCGCACTCCGCGACTCACTCCTGGAGGAATCATGGCCCGCCCCACCGGAGACACGACCTGGCTCGATCTCGGCACGACGAAGCTCGAGGCGACCCTCACCTTCTACTCCGAACTCTTCGGCTGGATGTTCGAGGACACCGGCGAGGAGTTCGGTCACTACCACATGATCAGCAACGACGGTGCGCCCGTCGGCGGCCTCATGGACGTGGCGGGCATGCCGATGCCCGACGGGACACCGCTCGAGAGCGGCTGGGACGTCTACCTCGCCGTCGACGACGTCGACGCCCGCCTCGCCCGGGCCACCGAGCACGGCGCGAGCGTGTTCTCCCCCGCCATGGACATCGGCCCGCTCGGCCGCAGCGCGATGATCACCGACCCCACCGGCGCGCGCGTCGGCCTGTGGCAGGCGAACGAGTTCGAGGGCTTCGAGTTCACGGGCGCGCCCGGCTCGCCGGTGTGGTTCGAACTGATGACCCACGAGTTCGACGCGGCCCGCGAGTTCTACTCGACCCTGCTCGACATCCAGCTGGAGCCGATGGGCGAATCCATGGACGACGGAATGATGCGGTACCTCAACGCCGGCCCCATGGACAGCGCCACCTGGGGGCTCGGGGACAGCACGGCCTTCATGCCGAAGGAGGCCACGGGCTGGCGCGCCTACCTGGCCGTCGAGAGCGCGGACCCGGCGGCCGCGAAGGTCCAGGAGCTGGGAGGCTCCGTGCTGGACGGTCCGATCGACTCCCCGTTCGGCCGGATCGCCACCGTCGCCGACCCCGACGGCGCCACGTTCCAGATCTGCGCCATGTCGGAGGCCGTCGGTGAGAGCGCCGCCGCGGGTGAGCCCGAGGTCGGCGCGGCGACCGCGGGCTGATGACTCTGCCGAGTCGCCTCTTGGCCACTGACCTGAGCGAGCTGCTGTCCCGTCACGTCGAGTCCGGCACCATGCCCGGAGCTGTCGCCACGTGCGGCCATGACTACGAGCCGGTCGCCGTCGGCACCGATGCCCCGGGCGGGTCACCGTTGCGCACCGATGCCATCTTCCGCATCCAGTCGATGACGAAGATCGTCACCTCGGTGGCGGCGCTGCGCCTCGTCCAGGACGGCGTGCTCGGCCTGGACGACCCGGTCGCCGAGTGGATGCCGGAGCTGGCCGAGCCCCGCGTGCTCAGCAGCCCTGACGCGGAGCTCGAGGACACGGTGCCCGCCTCCCGCCCGATCACGCTGCGTCACCTGCTGACAAACCGGTCCGGCTACGGGATGATGACCACCGACTCGCCGCTGAAGCGCGCCATGGTCGCCTCCCGCGTCGAGCCGGGCAACGAGCCGCTCGAGCTCGGTGCCCAGGAGTGGCTCGAGGCTCTCGCCGCCCTGCCCGTCGCGTTCCAGCCCGGCGACGGCTGGCGCTACCACGTCTCCTTCGGGGTGCTCGGGATCCTGCTCGGTCGCCTCACGGGGGAGAGAACCCAGGACGTGCTGCGGCGGACGGTGCTCGATCCGGCGGGCATGCCCGACACGGGTTTCGCCGTCCCTCGCGAGCAGGCCCACCGCCTGCTGCCTGCGTACCGTCGCACCGAGCACGGTCTCGAGCAGATCGAGCCCGCCGGTGCCGGTTTCTATGCCGACCCGCCACCGTTCGACGTCAGCCACTCCGAGCTGGTCTCGACCCTCGCTGACTTCCACGCGTTCCTGCGTGCGCTGCTGGACGGCGACCTGCTGGGCCCGGAGCTGCTGGGCGAGCTGCGGCGGGACCAGGTGCCCGACTCGGTGAAGACCCCGGAGAGCTTCTTCCCCGGGTTCTGGGAGGGCAACGGCTGGGGCTATGGGGTCTCGGTGGTGACCGACGGCCCGCACCGGGGCCGCTTCGGCTGGTCCGGCGGGATGGGCACCGACTTCTTCGCCGATCCCGACGGCACGATCTGCATCCTCATGACCCAGGTGGAGATGGACGAGCAGATCTTCGCGCTGCTGGGCGAGCTGCAGGAGCTCGGCGGGCCGTAGGGCCAGCCGAGCCTCAGCGGGTGGCGTCGATGATGAGTTTGCCGTTCGCCGAGCCGTTCTTGCTGGTCTCCAGTGCCTCGGCCGCGTCGGCGAGCGCGAAGGTGCGGTCGATCTCGACGCTGAGGGTGCCGGCGGCGACCTTCTCCAGCAGCGTGCGCAGACGCTGCCCATCCGGTCGCACCCACACCCAGTGGCCGCCCTTCTCCTCGACCGAGGGATCGGCGACCGAGACATGGCGTCCCCCATCGGCCAGCACGGCGAGGGTGTCCTCGCGGACTCCGCCCACGAAGTCGGCGACAGCGGTGACGCCGTCGGGCGCGACCTCGCGGACCCGCTCGACGAGGCCGTCCCCGTAGGTCACCGGGGTCACGCCGATCGCGCGGAGCTTGTCGTGGTTCTTCTCGGAGGCGGTGCCGATCACGGTGGCGCCGATCTCCCGGGCCAGCTGCGCCGCGGAGTAGCCGACCCCGCCGGAGGCGGCATGGATCAGCAGGGTGTCCTCAGCGGTCAGCTCCAGCGTCTCCAGCGAGCGCAGTGCGGTCAGGCCCGCCAGCGGCAGCCCGGCGGCGGCCTCGTCGTCGACCTCGTCCGGGATCGCGGCCACCGAGGTGGCGGGCAGCGTCACGTACTCGGCGTAGGTGCCGCCGTAGACGGCGTCCTTGCGCCCGTAGGAGGCGACGCGGTCACCGGGGGCGAATTCGGGGGTGTCCGGGCCGACGGCTTCGACCACGCCGGCCACGTCCCAGCCGGGGATGACCGGGAAGAAGACATCCATCATCTGGTCGAGCCCGCCGGCCATCAGCTTCCAGTCCACGGGGTTGACCGAGGCCCGCTGGACCCGGATCAGCACGGTGCCCGGGCTGACCTTCGGGGTGGGCTGCTCGGTGAGCTCCAGGGTGCTGGGGTCTCCGTACTCGGGGTAAGTCATAGCGCGCATACCCGGGACAACACGCGACGCGCCGCGAACATTCCCGTGGCGACCACCCGGTCCGTGACGGCCGCCCGGCCCCGGTCGGCGCGGACCGCCGGCCCCGTCGGCCCCGTCGGCCCCGTCGGCCCGTCCGCTGTCGGTCACGCCCAGGACGCCCCGCGTTCACCTGGCAGTGATCGGATGTCCAGGTCGTCCAGTACATCCCGATCCGAGGAGCGCCCTTGCGCCGCTGCCCCCGCCCTGTCCTGCGCCTCTCCGCGCTCGCTCTCGCCGCTCCCCTGTTTGCGGTTCCCGCCGCTCTGGGTATCGGCCTCGCCCCGGCGCTCGCCGCCCCGGCAGACGACGTGCGCATCAGCGAGGTCGAGTCCAGCGGCGACGGCCCCGACTGGGTCGAGCTGGTCAACAACGGCTCCGAGCCCATCGATCTCTCCGGGTGGCACCTGCGCGATGACAAGGACGACCGCGACTGGACCGTTCCGGAGGGAACCACCATCGCCCCTGGTGCGCATCTGGTGCTCGAGAGCGAGGAGACCGACGGCGACGGAGGCTTCGACTTCGGGCTGGGGAAGTCCGACCAGGCGCGTCTGTACCTGCCCGACGGCACGACCGAGGTGGACTCCGTGGCGTGGGATTCTCACGCCGAGACCACGTACATCGTCATCGACGGAGAGCTCGTCGTGGCCGAGGAGGTCACCCAGGGCGCCGAGAACTCGGGCCCGATGCCCGAGGATGAGCCCACCGAGCCCGCAGAGCCCGTTCCCGGCGAGGATTCCGTGGTGATCAACGAGGTCGTCTCCAACGGCGGCGATCCCGACGACTGGGTCGAGCTGACCAACACCGGCTCCGAGCCGGTGGATCTCAGCGGCTGGTACCTGCTGGACGACGACGACGCCAAGGAGCCCTCGGTGTTCACCGACGGCACCGTGATCGAACCCGGCGAGTACGTGGTCGTCGACCGCGACGAACTGGGATTCGGACTGGGCAAGGGCGACATGGCCCGGCTGTTCGCCCCTACCGGCACCCTGGTCGATACAGCCGACTGGGCGGACGACACGCACGCCAAGCCCTCCCTGCAGCGCTGCGCCGACGGCACGGGGGCGTTCGAGCTCAGCATGCTCCCCACCAAGGGCGCCGCCAACAACTGCGCGGCCCCGGTGGTCATCAACGAGACCGGCTCCCAGGGCGAGGACTTCGTCGAGCTGCGCAACACCGGTGACGAGCCGGCAGACCTCGGCGGATACGTCGTCCGCGATGACGACGACGAGCACACCTACGAGATCCCGGCCGGGACCACGCTCGAGGCCGGCGGACTGCTGCTGATCACCGGCGACGAACTGGGCTTCGGGCTGGGAGGAGAGGACGCGGCGCGCCTGTTCGCTCCGGACGGTGCGCAGCTCGGCGAGACCTCCTGGAGCGAGCACGTCTCCCCCAGCAACGGCCTGTGCGAGGACGAGTACGTCCCCCAGGCGAGCGCGACCCCGGGCGAGACGAACGACTGCGCCGAGCCCGAGCCTGCCGCGGAGCTGCCCACCAGCGGTGAGGTCGCCGTGCTGGATGACGAGGCCGCATGGGGCGAGGACCTCTCCGGGCTGGACGCCGCGATGATCGACGGTGAGATGGTGCTGTGGGCGACCAACAACGACGCCGGCCAGATCTCCCGGCTCGTCGAGAACGCCGACGGCACGTTCGCACCTTCCGAGGGCTGGCCCGCGGGCGGCATCCCCACGCGCTTCCCGGACGGCACCGGCACGCCGGACGGCGAGGGCATCTCCTACGGCGAGGACGGCAAGCTCTACCAGTCCATCGAGCGCGACAACGACACCGGCGGCACCAGCCACAACGCCGTGCTGCGCTACGACCCGGCCGCGGCCGAGGGGGCCGACGAACTGGTCGCCGAGGCCGAATGGGACCTCACCGCACTGCTGCCGGAGACGGCGGCGAACGCAGGCCTCGAGGCGATCGAGGTCGCACCGGCCAGTGCCCTGGACAACCTCGGCGGCGAGGTCCCCGCCGGCGCCGAGGCCTACGCCTTCGTGGCGCTCGAGGCGACGGGCGAGGTGTACGCCCTCGCGCTCATGCCCGACGGGTCCGCCGATCTCGTCGCCACGCTCGCCTCCCCCTTCGACGGCGTGATGGCGCTGGATCTGCAGGAATCGACCGGGACGCTGCGCGCCTTCTGCGACGAGGCCTGCGAGGGCGAATCGGTCAGCTACGACCTCACGGCCGGTGAGGTCACCGCCTCCGAGCGCACCGCCCGTCCCGCCGGGATGGACAACATCGCCAACGAGGGCGTGGCCCTCGCCCCGCTGGAGACCTGCGCCGACGGCGCCCTGGCGATCTACTACGCCGATGACGCGGACACCGACGGCCACTCGCTGCGCGCAGCCGAGCTGACCGGGCTGGATTGCTCTGCGGGCGAGGCCACCAACCCGGGCACGGAACCGGGTACGGAACTCGACGAAGCCACGGATCCGGGAACCGGCGACGACACCGACGCAGGCACCGGCGACGCGGGGACCGGCACCGGGGACGGCGCAGACGCGGGGCAGGACCCGGCACCGTCCGCCAGCAGCGAGAGCGAGCCCGCCGGCAGCGAGAGCGAGCCCGCCGGCGGCGAGAGCGACCCGGCCGGTGACGGCACGGTCACCGTGACCGTCCCGGGCTCCTCGGATTCCGACGCCGTCGCCGTCGACTCCGGCCCCTCGGCAGAGGGAACGCTCGCCCGTACGGGCACGGAAGCGGCCGGCGTGGCGGCTCTGGCCCTCGCGGCCCTGGGCGCCGGCTTTTGGATGCTGCGCCGCAGCCGCCAGAGCTGACCGGCCCGGGCGTCGCCGGCGAGAGCAGACTGCGGCGAGCGGCTCAGCGGCGCGGCGAGGACCATCCGGCGTCGCGGAGCCGCTCGACGGCGTCCAGCAGCAGGTCGAGGGCGAATTCGAACTCGAACTGCTCGTCGCACCCCGCATCCAGCCGGGAGAGGTCGTCGCCGACCGTGGCCAGGGCCACCGCTGCGATGCTCGGATACTGCTGGGCCATCCGATCGACCATCTGCGCTCGCGCCTCGGGGTCCGGCGGTGGGGTCGCCGCGTCCGGGACGCCTGGAGCGTCGAAGGCCTCGGGGCTGAAGCCCCAGATGCGGTGCCCCAGGGCGTGCATGGCATGGTGGGTGAGATCCGGGGAGAACCCTCCGGCGAGGAACGCTCCGGTCACGCGCTCCATGTGCTCGAGCACGGCGGGGGTGCGCCGGGTGCGGGTCTCGATCAGCGTCCGCAGCCAGGGATGGGCGAGGACCAGCTCCCGCGCGGCGAGCACCGTGTGCCGCACCCGGGCATTCCACGCCAGGGACGGATCCGACGGGGCGATGCTCGACACCAGCTCGTCGACCATCCCGTCCCGGAGATCCTCCTTGCCCTCGACGTGCTTGTACAGCGCCATCGGGACCACGCCGAGACGTGCCGCCAGCTTGCGCATGGTCACCGCTGCGAGCCCGTCCTCGTCGGCCAGTGCCACCGCTTC
Source organism: Brachybacterium sp. GCM10030268 (assembly GCF_042666305.1). NCBI lineage: Bacteria > Bacillati > Actinomycetota > Actinomycetes > Micrococcales > Dermabacteraceae > Brachybacterium > Brachybacterium sp. GCM10030268. Next base: position 104,612 of record NZ_JBHTCW010000011.1, read on the forward strand.
GCGCAGTGCGCGCCCTCGCGTGACGGGGGTACGTCCGTCGGCCGGTGCCATGTCCCTCCTCGAATCGGGTCGGAGGGTCAGACTACGGCGGCTTCCGAGCGCGGGCTCGAGTCCGTCCGACCGCGGCGCGGCCGCCAGGTGAGGCCGAGGCCGATCAGGGCGAGCGCGAACGGGAGTGCTGCGAATCGATGCAGCTCATGCGGCAGGAACGAGGTCGCCAGCGGAACCAGCGCGCCGAGCCCGATGAGCACGGCCACCCAGCGCGGCTGGACCCGGGAGCGCCACAGGCCGACGCCGAAGAGCACGCCTCCGCCCATGAACAGCACACCGGAGAGCGGCCCCAGTGCCGTGAGTGCCCCGAGATCCCCGGTGACCTCCCCGCCTCCGGCGAGTGCGATGAAGTCGATGGTGATGCCGGGAGCCTCCTCCGCGGTGACGGGAAGCACGAGGGCCTCGACGAACATGACCATCGCGGTCAGGAGATAGAAGGCGGCCAGCAGCAGGAATCCGGCCAGGCCCGGTACGCCGGACCGGCGGGCCTGACGGAGATAGGCGCCGCTGACACCGGCGAGCCCGAGAATCGCCATGGCCAGGGTCAGCGCGGCCACGAGGGCCCAGGCCGGCGTGGTGACGCTGGCCAGCTCATCGGGCGGATGGATGAACTGGATCGCGGCGAACAGAGTGCCGGCGGCGACGGCCGCGATCGCCGCGGCCGCCTGAAGGGCGAGAGGTTCGATACGCATGGCATGCTCCCGATCAGAGGTGTACTGCGTACACCTCGAGCGTAGGTGTACACCGTACACCAGTCAAGGGTCGAGCACGGCCTGAGGGGCGTTCAGCTGCGGGCACGGCCCGGCGCCCGCCGACCCCTCGCACGCGGCCGCACCGCCGCCGTCCCGAACCCCGACGCGATGAGGCGCACACACGACGAACCTTGCATGCCGTGCAAACTTGCACGTACTGTAAAAATCAATGAGGAACTTGGACGCAGCACAGGAAGCCGTGGGACGGCGCGAGCAGAAGAAGCTCGAGACCCGTCAGGCGCTCAAGGACAGCGCCCTGGATCTCGCGCTCGAGTACGGGATCGAGGCGCTGACGGTCGAAGCGATCAGCGCGACCGTCATGGTGGCTCCGCGGACGTTCTTCAACTACTTCGCCCGCAAGGAGGATGCCCTGGTCGCCGAACCGGCGGTGCCCGTGGAGGAGATCCAGCGGATGCTGCTGGAGCGCCCCTCCGAGGAGTCGCCGCTGCAGGCGCTGCGCGTCGTGCTCGCCCAGTGCGACTTCTTCGGGACGAACCACATGGGTCGCCGACGGGCGCTGGCGCGCAAGAAGCTGGTCCAGGAGCACCCGCCCCTGATGGCCCGCCAGCTCACGCACTACGCCTGGGTCGAACGAGCCCTTGCCGAGGCCCTCGCCGAGAGGCTCGGGACCGACCCCGGGCCCGACCTCCGCCCGGACCTGCTCGCGGCGATCGCCGTCAGCACGCTGCGGGTGGCGATGCGCCGCTGGAGCACCGACGGGGAGCAGAGCCTGGAACGCCAGATCGACAAAGGCTTCGCGCTCCTCGAACAGGGCGATCTGCTGGGAGCACAGCCCTCCCCCGCCCATTGAGCACCCAGCCCGCGGACGACGGACGACGGACGACGGACGACGGACGACGACACACCCTGCACCATCCCGGCCGGCGCACGAACCGACCGCACCAGACCTGGAGGAGACCTTCGCGTGACCACTGAGACAGAGAAGAGCAGCAGGCCGGCCCCGCCAGGGACGGGCACGGACACCGGATCCGCGACGCCGAGCACGGTCAACCGCAACGCCGTCCTGGCGGTGCTGGTCTCCGGCGCGTTCGTCGTCATCCTGAACCAGACGCTGCTGAATACCGCGCTACCGGCGTTCATGCGCGACTTCGGCATCACCGCGGTCTCCGCACAGTGGGTGACCACGACGTTCATGCTGGTCAACGGGATCATGATCCCGGTCACCGCGTTCCTGGTCCAGAAGTACACGACCCGCACCCTGTTCTTCGCCGCGATGGGCCTGTTCACCGTGGGCACCCTGCTGTGCGCCGTGGCGCCGGCCTTCGGCATCCTGCTGGTGGGTCGCGTGATCCAGGCGGCCGGCGGCGGCATCATCATGCCGCTGATGCAGAACATCCTGTTCGTCGTCTTCCCGATCGAGAAGCGCGGCACGGCGATGGGGACCTTCGGCCTGGTGATCGCCTTCGCCCCGGCGATCGGCCCGAGCCTGTCCGGCTGGATCGTCGATCATCTGCCCTGGCAGACCCTGTTCCTGATGATGCTGCCCATCGCCGTCATCGACATGATCGTCGCCCACTTCATCCTCAAGAACGTCACCGAGCGCACCTTCCCGACCCTCGACGTGCTCTCGGTCATCCTGTCCACGGTCGGATTCGGTGGACTGCTGTTCGGCCTCGGCAACGCCGGCAACACCAGCTGGACCAGCCCCGAGGCGATCGTGCCGCTGGCCGTCGGCGCCCTCGCCCTGGCGTGGTTCATCCGGCGCCAGCTGCGCCTGGACGAGCCGCTCCTCGAGTTCCGGGTGCTGCGCTACCGCATCTTCACCCTCGGCACCGCGCTGGGCATGATCGTGTTCATCGCGATGATCGGCGGCATGCTGCTGATCCCGCTGTTCATGCAGAACATGGCCGGGCACTCAGCGGTCTCCTCCGGCCTCGTGCTCCTGCCCGGCGCCGTCGTGATGGGACTGATGTCCCCGGTCACCGGGCGCATCTTCGACCGGTTCGGGGCGAAGTGGCTCGCCATCCCCGGCTTCTCGCTGGTTGCGGTCTCCACGTTCATGCTCGCCACGCTGACCCCGGAGACCACGTTCGCCTACATCGCGATCGTCAACAGCGTGCGCATGCTGGGCACGGCCATGGTGATCATGCCGGTCACCACGGCGGCACTGAACCAGCTCCCCCCGCACCTCATCCCGCACGGCACAGCACTGAACAACACGCTGCGACAGATCGCCGCCTCGGTGGGCACCGCAGTGCTGGTGACCGTGATGTCCGCGGCGGCGCGCGATCCCGAGAAGTACGGCATGGCCGGCGCGGTCCACGGCGTCAATGTCGCCTTCATCGTGGCCGGAGTGGTCGCCGCCCTCGGCATCGTCGGCGCATTCTTCCTCCGGGATGCGCGCTCGCGCAGGTCCGAGGCCGGCCCGTCGTCCCCCGCGGAGGCGGAGCCCGCTGCGAGCTGAAGGCGGCCGAGCGCACCACAGCTGATCCGTCGGGCCCGTCGCGGGGCGGAGGGCCCGACGGCGCCGCGCTCACGAGCGCGACACTGCCCCCGGCTGCGATCCGTCGGGCCGCCTCCGGTCACGCCACAGCATCATGACCAGGGAGATCCCGAGGCCGAGCAGGATCAGCGTGAAGGGCACCGCGGCGATGACCGCGGCGCTGCGCAGATCGTCCTGCCCTCCGCTGAGCAGCAGCACCGCGGCGAAGGCCGCCCCGAACGACCACATCAGGCGCACCGGTCGCGGCGGCTTCAGCCCGCCCCCGGTGGTGGTGCTGCCGAGCATGAACGAGGCCGAGTCCGCTGAGGTGATGAACAGCAGCGCCAGGACCGGGACCAGCAGCGCGAGAACGAATCCCGTCAGCGGCAGCGTGTCGAACACCGCGAACGTTGCCACAGACTTCGCCTGCCCGGCGATGCCGGAGACCGAGACGGCGCCGCTGAGCTCCCGCTCGAGGGAGGTGCCTCCGAAGACCGAGAACCACACCACGCTGATCAGGCTGGGGGCCAGCACGACGCCGACGACGATGCCGCGGATGGTGCGACCCCGCGAGATGCGCGCGATGAACGTGCCGACGAACGGCGCCCATCCGATCCACCACGCCCAGAAGAAGTAGATCCACTCCCCCGTCCACGAGCTGCCCGCCCCGCCCTCGGTCGCCAGGCTCATCCCGCCGAACCCGCGCGCATAGTCCGCGACGCCGGTGCTCAGCGTCGACAGGATCGCGGCGGTGGGACCGCTGAGGAGCACGAGCACGAGGAGCACGCCGCACAGGCGGCGTTGGCGAGGCTCAGCCATCGGATCCCACGCCCGAGCCCTGTCATGGACGAGATGGTCGCGAACGTCATCAGTGCGGCGATGATCAGGATCTTCACCCCGTAGGAGTCGGCCACACCGAACCGGTCGGCGAGGCCGGCGTTGAGTTCACCGGTGCCGAGCCCCAGGGACGTGGCGACGCCGAACAGGATCGCGAGCACGGCGAGAGTGTCGATCACGTGCCCCGCCCAGCCGTCGGCGAGCCGCCCCAGCAGCGGGCGCAAGGCGGAGCTGACCAGCATGCCGCTGCCGCGGTTGAAGCCCGCGTACCCGATGGCGATCGCGACGGCCGCGTAGATTCCCCACGCGTGCGGGCCCCAGAACAGGAACGCGTAGCGCATCCCCGCGCGGGCGGCCTCCCTCGAGCCAGGCTCGGCGGTGCCGTGCGGCGGCTCGGCGAGGTGGATGAGCGGCTCGGCCGCTCCCCAGAACAGGAAGCTGAGCCCCACCCCCGCGCTGACGAGCATCGCGATCCAGGACACCGCGCCGAACTCCGGCTCCGCCTCCGGCCCGCCCAGCCGCACCCGCCCGACGGGCAGGAACGCGAGGACGACGACGAAGGTCAGCAGCAGCGTCACGGTCACCGGGTACACGGGCCCGAAGGTGCCGACCACGACCCCGCGAATCGCTGCCAGAGAGTCGGAGAGCGCGACCGGCAGCAGCATCCCGACGATCACGAAGGCGACCGACAGGGTCAGCGAGGCGTAGAAGACGGGCCCGAGGCGTCCTCGAGCCGTGGTATCGGGGTCCGATGCGCTCATCCTCGGGGAGTCTATTCCGGGCCGCGGAACCCGGGATGCCCCGTGTCCCGGAGCAGCGTGCCGGCGACGCGACGGATCTGCTCGGCCCAATCCCGAGGTTCATGGACCACGACGGGGCGGTCCAGGTGGCTGAGCTGGAGCAGCAGCCATCGCCAGCTCTCGCTGTGGAGCACCACGCGCGTGTATCCGTGCTGAGCGGAATGCAGCTCCAGGGCCTCGTAGGGCAGCGCTGCCGCGACCTCGGCAGGTGACGCCTCGACGGTCAGCACCACCCTGGTGCGGTCACGGTTGGCCCCTGCCTGCACCTGATCCAGCGCAGTACCGGTCGGGAGGGAGCGCGGCTCGAAGGTCTGCGTGCGCTGACGGAGCGCGCGGAGACGATCGAGGCGGAAGATGCGCCAGTCCTGCTTGTCCTGGTCCCAGGCCACGAGATACCAGCGCAGGAGATGGTGGACCTGCCGGTGCGGTTCGACGCGCCGACGACTCGGCGGCTCCGAGGCTCCGGCGTCACCCGCCCGCCGATACTCGAACTCGACCACGCGGCGGTCGCGGATAGCCGTCGCGAGGGCAGAGATGTCAGCTATCCCGGCATCGACCGTCGGCAACGAATCGGCCTCCAGGCTCGTGCGCAGCGACGTCACCATCGGAGTCAGCCGGGAGGGCAGGATCTGCTCGAGCTTGCCATAGGCACGAGAGGCCGCCTCGCGGATGCTCCCCGGCTCGCCCGGACTGCCCGCGGAGGACGCCGCGAGACCGAGCAGGATCGCTACTGCCTCGTCGTCCTCCAGCATCACAGGCGGCATCGCCCGCCCTGCCGCGAGGCGATAGTGCCCACCGGGACCGGGGCGGGTTCGCACCGGGTACCCGTAACCGCGCAGCCGGTCCACGTCGCGCCGGACGGTGCGCTCGCTGACCCCCAGACTGCCGGCCAGGCCGGCGCAGGAGTACTCCCTGCCGGTCTGCAGCAGGGTCAGCAGGTCGAGCATCCGCCGGGTCACATCGGGCACGCCGCGATCCTCGCACGGAATGCGGCCAGGATCCGGCCGCATCTGGCTCTACCGTTGACCTCATGCGCGAGCACATGATCCGGATCCGGGATGCACGCACCAACAATCTCGACCACCTCGATCTGACCATCGGGCGTCATCAGCTGGTGGTGTTCGCCGGGATCTCCGGGTCCGGGAAATCGTCACTGGTCTTCGACACGATCGCCGCAGAAGCGGGCGCCGAACTGAACGAGACGTTGCCGCCGTTCGCCCGCAACCGCCTGCCGAAGTGGACCCGACCGGAGGTCGGCTCCATCGACGGACTGTCGCCGGTGATCGTCATCGACCAGCGACGCCTGGGCGGCAACGCTCGTTCCACGGTCGGGACCGTCACCGACACCTGGACATATCTGCGGCTGCTGTTCTCCCGACTGAGCACACCATTCGTCGGCGAGTCCAACTGCTTCTCCTTCAACGACCGCTCGGGCATGTGCCCGCGCTGCGATGGGCTGGGCGAGGTGCTCTCACCGGCGGTCGATCGCGTCCTCGATCTGGATCGCAGCCTCTCCGAGGGGGCGATCCGGCTGCCCGGTTTCGGCGAGGGCGGCTACTGGTACGCGCAGTATGCCGATATCGGCACGTTCGACGCGGAGGCGCCGCTGAGGGAATGGACGCAGCGCGAGCGCGACGCCCTGCTGTACGGCGGGCAGCATGCCGCCGCGCTCGGGACCAGGCCCCCGTCGGACTACGAGGGTGTCCTCGAGCGCTTCGAGCGCATCTACCTCCGCACCTCCGACGAGCCCTCCGAGCGCAAGCGCCGCACGATCGAGGAGTTCACACACGCAGCGACGTGCCCCGAGTGCGAGGGCGAACGACTGCACGAGGCGGCGCGCATCGCCACCGTCCGGGGACTCACGATCGGGCAGATGAGCCGCCTGGAGATCCCCGAGCTGCGCGACGTGCTCCGCGGGATCGATGCGCCCGGGGTCGGGTCCGCCGTGCAGGCGCTGCGTGAACGACTCCAGGCAATGATCACGGTGGGATTGGGCTATCTGCACCTCGCGCGCGCCACCACCACGCTCTCCGGCGGGGAGTCCCAGCGCATCAAGGCGGTCAAGCACCTGGGCTCGAGCCTGATCGAGATGCTCTACGTGGTCGACGAACCCACCGTCGGCCTGCATCCGAGCGACGTCGCCGACATGGCGGAACTGCTGCAGCAGCTGCGCGACCGGGGCAACACGGTGCTGGTGGTCGAGCACGATCCGGCACTGATGGCGATGGCCGACGAGATCGTCGAGATCGGGCCCGGTGCCGGCGAACAGGGCGGGCGGCTCGTGTTCCAGGGCAGCTTCGAGCAGCTGCGCGAGGCCGACACCCCCACAGGACATGCCCTGGCCGCTCAGCGGCCCACGGTGCAGACCCCGCGGGTACCTCGGGACTGGGTCCGCGTCGAGAGCGCCCGGCGGAACAACCTCCAGGATGTGACCGAGCGGATCCCCACCGGCGTCATGACGGTTCTGACCGGCGTGGCAGGATCGGGCAAGTCCAGCCTCGCGACCGAACTCGTCGACCAGCATCCGGCGATCGTCGTGGACCAACGCCCCGTGGCCGCGAACAGACGTTCCACGCCGATCACCTATACCGGCATCGCGACTGCGATCAGAAAGCTGTTCGCGCGTGAGACCGGAGCCCCGGAAGGCCTGTTCAGCGCGAACTCCACCGGCGGATGCCCCGAGTGCGACGGGCTCGGCGTGCTGTACACGGACCTCGCCTTCATGGACGGCCAGGAGACCGTGTGCCCGGCATGCCACGGCACCAGATTCACCGCTGAGGCGCTCTCGCACACTCTCGACGGGCTCACGATCTCCGACATCGAGCATCTGAGCATCACCGAGGCGCTCGAGCGTCTCCAGGACCGCTCCATCCGTTCGAAGCTGCAGCATCTTGATCGCGTGGGCCTGGGGTATCTGAGGCTAGGCCAGTCCCTGAACACCCTCTCCGGCGGCGAGGCACAGCGGGTGAAGATCGCCAAGGAGCTGCGGGATGCCGACGCCCCGAGCATCTACGTGCTCGATGAGCCGACGACGGGTCTGCATCTGCGGGACATCACCACGCTGCTGTCCGTCCTCGACGAGTTGATCGATCACGGCCACACCGTCGTGGTCATCGAGCACAACCTCGATGTCATCCGCCGGGCGGACTGGGTCATTGATCTGGGGCCGGGTCCCGGTCGCCATGGCGGGACGGTGCTGTTCACCGGCCCCGTGAGCGGCCTGCCGGAGACGGCGACCGGGAGGGCGCTGCGGGAAGCGGACAGCTGAGCGGGTCCTAGCGAGATCGCTTCGAACGCGCCTCGGTACTGGCCCGCATGTGTTCGCGCACCCGGGGCAGCACCGCGTCGAGGGCCTCGAGCTCCTCGGGGCTCAGCTCGTCGAGGAACAGTTCGCGCGCGATCGCGATATGGCCGGGCATCACCGTCGCCACCGCGTCGCGCCCCGCCTCGGTGATCTGCACCAGCGTCGACCGCTGGTCCCTCGGGTGCGGAGACCGCGCGATCAACCCGGACTTCTCCAGCAGCCCCGCCTGGTGGGTGAGACCGCTGCGGCTGTGGACGAGCTGATCGGCCAGCGCCGTCATCGTCATCTCTCCCCCGGCATCGACCAGGGTCGCGAGCATCTCGAACTGCACGTACCCCAGCCCGGCATCGACCTTGAGCTGCTGCTCGACCTGGTAGCGCAGCAGGGTCGCGGACTCCATCAGGGCGAAGTACACCCCGAGCTCGCGGGGGGAGATCTGTCGGTCCTCAGCCATCAGCCCATTGTCCTCGAACGTCGCTGTCGCTGCTCGACACCATGCCCATTGCTTCGATCTCGAAGCACTGCTATGGTCATATTACTTCGATGTCGAAGCATTGGCTTGCGCGACACGTCGCCCGACCGAGAGGAACTCCCTGATGTCCATCGCTTTCGAACCACTCACCCTGGGATCTATCGAGCTTCACAGCCGCATCGCCATGTCCCCCATGACTCGCAGCCGCGCCTACGGGCCCGGCGCCACCGTCACGTCCCTGAACGCCGAGTACTACCGCCAGCGGGCCTCCGCAGGAATGATCGTCACCGAGGGCATCCAGCCCTCGGAGGTGGGCCAGGGATACCCGGACACCCCGGGACTGCACACCGTCGAGCAGGTCGAGGCATGGAAATCGGTCACGTCGGCCGTGCACGCCGAGGGCGGGCGCATCGTCGCCCAGCTCATGCACACCGGCCGCATCGGCCATCCGCTGCTGACCCCCGGCCGCCTGCAGCCGGTCGCGCCGTCGGCCGTGCGGGCCGAGGGATACGTCCACACCAGCGAGGGGAAGAAGGACCTCGCCGCGCCCCGTGAGCTGAGCGAGGAGGAGATCGAGCAGACGATTGGCGACTTCGTGCGGGCGGCGCGTCACGCGGTGGACGCCGGCTTCGACGGGGTCGAACTGCACGGCGCCAACGGGTACCTGATCCACCAGTTCCTCGCGCCGAACACCAATCGGCGTCAGGACCGCTGGGGCGGCTCCCTGGAGGGCCGCACCCGCTTCGGCCTGCTCGTGGCCCGCGAGGTCGCCGGCGAGATCGGCGCAGACCGCGTCGGCTTCCGCATCTCCCCCGGCAATCCGCTGAACGGGATCGAGGAGACCGATGTCGAGGACGTGCGCCGCGTCTACGAGCACCTCGTACGCGGCCTCGCCGACCTGGATCTGGCGTACCTGCACCTGCTCGAGGATCGCCAGCGGGCCTTCACCCACCAAGTCAGGTCGCTGTGGCCGTCGACGCTCGTGCTGAACCCGTTCACGGGGGCGGAGCCCACGGGTCCGAAGCAGCTCGCGCTCCTCGAGGACGGCACGGCCGACGTCCTCACCTTCGGACGGATGTTCCTGGCGAACCCGGACCTGCCGGCCCGTCTGGCCGTCGGTGGACCGTTCAACGAGCCCCACCCCACGAGGTTCTACAGCGGGGACGAGCGCGGATACACCGATTATCCGGCGCTCGCCGGCTCCGCCGCAGCGGTCGGCTGAGCCCGGCCACGTGTCGTCCCGCATGGCACGGCGCGACCCCACCGGTGCGGTGGGGTCGCGCCGCCGCTACTCTCAGAGCCATGGAGTGGGAGTTCACGGCAGAGCTGATCCCGTGGCGGGGCCCGGCCCCGTACGTCTTCGCGCCCTTGCCGGCAGACATCTCTCACGACGTGAGAGACGCCGCTCGTGGGTTCATGTACTGGGGTCAGGTCCCCGTCGTCGCCACGATCGGGGACACCGAGTTCGATACCGCGATGTGGCCCAAGGACGGGCGGTTCCTGCTGCCCATCAAGGTCGCGGTCCAGCGTGCCGAACAGATCGATGTCGGCGATGCCATCACCGCCACGGTGTTGCTGCGCGAGGAGAGGGCCTGACTGCGGCGTCCCGACGGGCGCCGGTCCCGGCTCTCCATCAGGTCGATCACAGAGTTCGGCAGTTGTCGTTCCCGGTGTGGCGTGCCTGCCTGTTCGCTCGGACGAGCCCGTATCGTTGATGCGTGCCCAGGACATCAACGGCCCGTTCCCGGATCGTCCTCACCCGGCGCGGGCGCCTGCTCCGGTCGGGGATCGTCGCCGCCGCGGTGCTGGTCACGGGCGTGGCGCTGGTCCTCAGCATCACGCCGTTCGCCCCGCCGGAGAACTCCTCGCCGGCACCGGGCCCGAGTGACCAGAGCCCCGCGGCCCCCAGCGAGACCGAGACCCCGTCGGCCGTCGCCGAGGCCGCAACGCCGACGTCGACGTCGACCGACGAACCGGACGCGCGGGACGAGGAGATCGTGCAGTCCGGCACCGTCGGCGACGGCACCTGGACCACGGCGCAACCGGTCACCAGCGCCGAGCCGACATCGGAGACGGTCCACACCTATGCGCTGCGCGTCGAGAACGGGATCGGTATCGACGCCGAGGAGACGGCACGAACGATCGCGGAGATCCTCGGGGACGACCGCGGCTGGCAGAGCACCGAGGACGTCCACTTCCAGCAGATCTCCGACCCCGGCCAGGCGGACTTCACGATCTCCCTCGCCTCGCCGCCCACGGTCGATCAGATGTGCCTGCCGGCGAGGACCAACGGGCTCTGGAGCTGCCGGATCGGTGAGGATGTCGCGCTGAACTCGGATCGCTGGACGCACATGACGCCGACGTACGACGACCTCGATGAGTATCGCGCGTACCTGGTCAATCACGAAGTGGGGCATTTCCTCGGCCATCAGCACGTCTCGTGCGGCGGGGACGGACTCGCGGCGCCGGTGATGCTGCAGCAGAGCATCGACCTCCAGGGCTGTCGACCCAATGCCTGGCCGACGGCGGATGGAGAGGCCTGACGCCGCTGCTCCGTCGCTGTCAGCCTCGCCGAACGGCTCCTCCCGGTCCTGCCTCTCCCGGTCCGGCTCCTCCCGGTCCTGCCCCTGCCTCACAGAGGGCCCCGTGCCGGGATCCTCACCCCCGTGCTCTAGATTGAGCGCATGCTCCGCCACCTCGCCGCCCGCGCGTTCTGGTCGATCAGCCGCTGGAGGTTGGTGACCGAGCCCAAGCCTGATCGTCCCACCGTGCTGGTCGGCGCCCCGCACACCTCCAACTGGGACTTCGTGTTCATGCTCGCCATCGCCTGGCGGCTCGGGATCCGGCTGCACTGGCTGGGCAAACACAGCCTGTTCACCACCTGGCGGGGCCCGATCATGCGCGCACTCGGCGGGATCCCGGTGGATCGCGAGGATGCCGGTCGGGTGGTCGACGACGTGGTTCGGCGTTCACGTGCGGGCGAGACCTTCGGCCTGGTCGTCACCCCCGACGGCACCCGCGGAGAGCACACGCATTGGAAGTCCGGCTTCTACCGCATCGCCCGCGGGGCCGGAATTCCGGTCACTCTCGGATTCGTCGACCGCACCACGATGACCACCGGACTCGGACCGACGTTCGAGCTGACCGGCAACGTCGCCGAGGACATGGATCGCATCCGCGCCTTCTACGCCGACAAGGCCGGCCACTCCCCCGAGCGACGCGTCGAGCCCCGGCTGCGCGAGGAGGACAGCCTGGACTAGGTTCCGTCGCCGCGCGGTTATTCGCTGTGCCGCGGCGGCCCCGGGCCGCTATGGTCACCGCCATGGACACCGCGGTGCGGGCCGCGACCGGCGCGGTCACGCTCGACTCCACGCACACCGATGTGGAGCGGGCACTGCGCAGTGCCGGATGGGCGCGGTGCGGCGCCGGTGACTGGGCGATCGCGCTCGCCTCCCCGGACGGTGACGTCGTCGCGCGACTCAGCCCCTTCGATCCCGTCGGCCCCTATACGGCGCGGCTGTACCGCGCGGCCGCCCCGACGGGGCGTGTACCGCAGCTGTTCGCGCACCGCCGGCTGGCCGGGGGCGGTGATCTCCAGCTGATGGAGCGCCTGAGCGCGGTGTCCGTCCCGGAGGCGCAGGAATTCTTGGCCCGTCTCGAGGCGCCCGAGCCGGAGCTCGCGGAGCTCGCGGCTCTGGTGGTCGAGATCCACCTCGAGGCCCGGCGCGATCTCCCATGGTGCGGCCCCCTCGATGAGAACCCGTCCAACATCATGCGCAATCGGACAGGGCGGCTCGTCCTGGCGGACCCCTACTACGCGGACGGACCGGATCTGTACGCCACCGCGGAGCGCGATCCCGATCTGCTGGTGGCCCGCATCCCCGAGACGGAGCGGCGCTTCCTGGTCGATATCCCGCTCACGGAGTCCGGCCCGTGGGCCGATGCCGATCGGCAGGCGCTGCGGGAGAAGCTGCGCCGCGCCGACGCGCGTGAGCGAGCACGCTGAGCTCTGCACATCCCCTCGCGACCGGGCACACTCGAGGCATGGACGATCTGTACGTGCCTCCGGGCCCCGGCGCGCCCCGCGGTCTACGGATCCCGGCGGCGGACCTGACCGAGCAGTTCTCCCGCTCCTCCGGGCCGGGCGGCCAGGGCGTGAACACCACAGATTCCCGCGTCCAGCTCAGCCTCGATCTCGCGACCACGACGGCGCTCAGCGATACCCAGCGCGAACGGGCCATGGACCGGCTCGCTGCGCGGCTCTCGGGAACGACGCTCACGATCAGCGCCGAGGAGAACCGCGCACAGCGCCGGAATCGCACCGCCGCCCGGGAACGCCTGGCTGCGCTCCTGCGCGAGTCCCTGGTCCCACCGGTGGCACGCCGATCGACACGGCCGACGAAGGGATCTCAGCGTCGCCGACTGGAAGGAAAACGCCGCCGCGCGCAGATCAAACGGAACCGCGGACGGCCCGGGACCGAGTGAGTTCTCGCCGGGCACGCACCGGCCCTGGGCCCCGCGACGGTGCACGAGAACCATGCCTGCCACCTCTCGTCGCGCTCACCGCTCTCCGCCGAGCTCATGACTCCGCGTCGCGCTCACTCCGCCTCGTCGCCGGCGGCGCGCAGCAGTCGGGCGGCCGCGACGCGCGCGAGGTCGCGCAGCTCCTCCGGCTCCTCGATGAGCACGGGGCATCCGAGCGCAGCGATCACCCCGGGCAGCCAATCCAGGTGCTGAGCCCGGATCTCGGCCCGGGACCACGGCTCATCCCCCGGATCGTTCTTCTCGTCATCCCCGTCGCACGGCTGGAGCTGGGCCACGGAGTCCGGGAGGTGTGCGCGGATGTGGTCGCGGGAGGCGCGGAGGCGGAGGCGCACCAGCCAGCGATAGTCCGCGGCGGCGAACCCGTCGACCAGGCGGCGTGCCGCATCGCGTGGTGAGGGCGCCACGAAGGTGCCCGGCACTGCGCGCGCCGTGCGGACGCGGTCGAGGCGGAACGTGCGCTCCTCGCCTCGGGCGACATCGAGGGCGACGAGGTACCAGCGCCCGGCGCGGGCGACGAGATCGTAAGGATGGACCGTGCGCAGCGAGGGTTCTCCGTCGGCGTTGCGGTAGCGCATCTGGAGCGGCTGGCGCTCGCTGATCGCGTCGGCGAGCGCCAGCAGGATGCTGCCGTCGGGAGCGTCGCCGTCAGCCCCCTCTCGCGGTGACGGGGCGTCGGCGAACACGGCGGTGGCCATCAGCTGGTCGAGCCGGCGCACCGACGCCGCGGGCAGGACGCGCCGGAACTTCGCCAGCGCGGTCTGGGCGTCGATGTCGGGTGCTCCGGTCGAGGACTGTGCCCGCAGGAGGCCGAGGATCACGGCGACGGCTTCGTCGTCATCGAGGATGACCGGCGGCATGCGGGAGCCAGCGGCCAGGCGATACCCGCCGTAGCGCCCCCGCACCGCGTCGATCTCGATGCCCATCTCCGCGAGGTGGGCGACATAGCGGCGCACCGTGCGCTCGTCGACCTCCAGAAGCTCGGCCAGCTCCCCGACAGTGCGTATCTGGGCGGACTGGAGCAGCTCGAGCAACCGGAGCATTCGCGCGGAAGGGCCTGGCATGCTCCAAGTCTCTCTCAATACCGGGCAATTTCTGACCGGAAGCTCCCATAGCGTCGAGACCACAGCCCGTGCCCGGGCCGCTCACGATCAGGAGTTCACTCATGCAGCTTGCCGCCACCCGCATCATCACCGACGACGTCGACCGTCTCGTGGCCTTCTACGAGCAGATCACCGAGGTCGCCGCGACCCGCCTCCATCCTCTGTTCGCCGAGCTGCGGACAGACACCGGCACTCTCGCCATCGCCAGCTCCCAGACCGCCCCGCTGCTGGCCGGTGCGGTCCGCGCCGGCGCGAATCACTCGGTCACCTTCGATCTCCTCGTCGCGGACGTGGAGGCGGCCTATGCCCGGTTGCAGGGCATCGTCGCGACGTTCGTGCAGGAGCCGACGACCATGCCGTGGGGCAACCGGTCCCTGCTGTTCCATGATCCCGACGGGAACCTGGTCAACGTTTTCTCGCCAGTGGGCACGCAGGCGCAGGAGCGTATCGGGCAGTGACCCGGTGCCCGTTCCCCACGCCCCCAGTCGCCGGTTACCTGTTGCGGCGGCTCGACGACCTGTGAGCCGGCGTCTACAGCGCAGCTGTCGCCTCGAAAGCCGCTGCCGACCGTATGCGCTGCCAGTTCCGGCCACCGCGGGCGAAGGTGGTGACGACGGCTGCGGGCACACTGCGGGGATCGATCGGCTCGTCACGCCAGTTGCACGCGCGCACGTGAACCAGATCGGCGGCCACGGCGGCCTGCCGCTCGTCGTACCGCCAGGGGCCGGCTATCGGCCCGAGCCAGTAGTGGCCCTCGGCATCGCGGGTCCACACGAAGGCACCCTCGGGTGCTTCCGCGAATCGCTCGAGGCGGCGCGCGAGCCGCTCGTCGTGCTCAGCGGCTGCAGCAGTGATCGCCTCGTCCAGCGAGCTGGGCGGACGCTGCAGGACTCCGCCCATGCCGCAGACTCCCTCGCGCAGGGCTCGCGCGACGCCCGACCCGTCCGGCACGTCATCGTCCCGGGAGCGCATGGGTGCGCGGAAAAGCGCGACCTCGCCGGAGCCCGCCATGCGCCCTCCCTCCTGGCCTGTGCTGCGGCATCGGACCATTCAAGCCCCGACGGTATAAGCCCGGAAGACAGACGGCCCAGAACTGGACGGCCGCCGCGTGAGCCGGCGTGCCCTGCTCACGCAGGTCCGATTACGCTGACGGCCGTGACCGACCTGCATCCGGACGAGGCCCCCGGCGCCCAGCCGGCCACTCGGTTCATCGCACGCATTCTGGCACGCGTCGAAAGCGAGAGGGCCTGAGGCCATGGAGATCGACAACCTGGAGCGGCGGGTCGATGACCTCCTGACCGTCGCACGCTCTCTCGTCACCCCGTGATGAGCACCGCGTGAACGACGTCGCGCTCCCTGTCGTGCTGACCCTGCCACTGCTGCTCGCTGCGATCGTCGCGGTCATCGGCGGGATCCGCGCCGAGCGGCGACGGGCTGGCCCGGCTGCCGTGCTCGTCTCCCACCCCGCGGCCGGTCGTGCCGGACGCCTGACGCGCGCGGGCCTGTATGCGCTGGCGGGTGCGGAGGCGCTGGTGATCGCCATCTCCGGCGGCGCGGCCGCGATCGGGACCCAGATGTGGCCGATGTTCATCATGACGGCGATCGGTGGGTACATCGCTCTGCATGCGGGGTGGGCAGCCGCGTGGACCTGGCGTCCGCGGGCGCGTCTGGCCGTCGGCGACGAGCGCCTGCGCGGCTTCTGGGACGGCCTGCTCCTCCCCGCCGAGCACTCGGACCCCGAGGCCTGAGCGCCGACGGCCGGACCCGCACACCCGCGCGGGCCCGATATCGGTGGAGCGCTGCGCCCCGCCGCTTACGCCGCCCGGGTCCGCGTCGTGTAGGCGGTGTGCGCGGCGAGCGCGCCCGTCACGGCCAGCACCGCGACGCTGAAGAGGACCACCGGCAGCTGCTCGGCCAGGGGCAGGGCGACGACGGTGATCGCCACCAGCACACCCGCTGCGAAGAACCGCGACCGGGCGAGGCGCCCGAAACGGGACCGCAGGAACAGCAGGTTGCCGGCGAGGTAGACCAGCGGTCCCGCGGTCGTCACCAGCACGGCCCCTGATGTGAGGTGCTCGTGGGCGAGACGCAGCTCGATGGAGACCGCGACCAGGATCGCGCCGAGGACCATCAGGGCGTGCGCGTAGGCGTAGGCCGAGCGCAGGGCACCGGTGGAGGCGTCCCCGCCGCTGGTCTCGGGGCCGGCGAGTGCGAAGTAGTTCCACCACAGCACGAACAGGGAGGCGAACCCGACGAGCGCGCTGAGGGCGAGGCTCGCGGTGAAGTGACCGTGGTCGACGATGGTCCCGCCCATGAGCAGGATCGACTCGCCGAGGGCGATGATGAACACCAGGCGGTTGCGCTCGGCCAGATGCTCGGCGTCGGTGTCCCACAAGTGCATCGGGGCCGCTCCGACGCCGGGGATGCGGAACTGGGCCAGCGGTGCGGCATAGTCGATCAGAACCGCCACCAGCCACAGCAGGAGCCGCCACTCAGCCGGCAGGGCCGCTCCCGCGACCCAGAAGATGCCGGCCAGCAGGGTCCACAGCAGCAGCATGCGGTAGTTGGCCGCGAGCTGCTGGCCCCGGTGGGCGAGCATCATGAACACCGGGCGCAGGATGCCCATGAACAGATAGCAGCCGACGAACAGCCAGGCGCCGTCGCCGAATGCCGTGGGGATGGCGATGGACATGCCCAGCGCGCCGAGCATGAGCACCCCGGAGAACAGCTGCACGATCGTGCGGGTCGGGTCGAGCCAGTTCATGGCCCACGCCGTGTAGTTCCACCCCCACCACACGGCGGCGAAGACGACGACGGTCTCCGCCGCGCCTTCCCAGGAGAGATGCTCGATCAGCAGGTGGGAGAGCTGGATGATCGCGAAGACATAGACCAGGTCGAAGAACAGCTCGACCGGGCCGACCTCGGATCGGCGGTGCTCGGCGCGAGCCAGGGACGGGGCGTTCATGGCGGGGACCTCATCGATCACGGGGGCGGGCGACGGCTCATTATCCGGGCGGGCGGCGCAACCGTCGAACCGGCGCCGGATCGGACCACGCCCGAGCCGGCGCTGCCTGGTCACTCCGCGACGGGTGATGCCATGCGCCGGGGTGGTCCGCCGCGGTGCAGCAGCACCGGACAGACCACGGCGGCTCCCGCAAGAATCACGCCGCCCACGAGGGCGGCCACCGCGAGGCCGTCGACGAAGGATTCCCGTGCCTGCTCGGCGAGGTGACCGGCAGCGGTCGCCGGCAGATGCCCAGCCATCTCGAGCGCCGCGCCGAGGCTGGAGGTCACCACGTCCGCGGTGCCCGCCGGCACGTCGGCCGGGATCGCGTCGGTCAGTCGTGAGCGATAGATCGCTGTGCCGACGGATCCGAGCACGGCGATCCCCAGCGCGGCGCCGAGCTCTGCGGCGGTCTCGGTCAGCGCCGAGGCCGCCCCGGAGCGGCTCGGTGGGACGGACCCGACGACGACGTCCGTGGCCAGGGTCATCATCGGGGCGATCCCGGCCCCGATCAACGCCGAGGCGACGACGGCGAGAGGGAGTCCGTCGTCGGCCGGTACGCGACTGAAGGCGATCATGCCGGCCGCGGCCAGAGCGGCTCCGGCTCCGAACACGACCGGGTAGCCGACCCGTCGCACGAGCACCGAAGCGAGTACGGACATCGAAGCGACCCCGACCATGACGGGCAGGAGCGCCAGGCCCGCGGGCAGCGGCGAGAGGCCGACCACCAGCTGCAGATACTGCGCGTTGTAGAGCATGACGCCGACGAGGGAGAACATGGCCAGCCCGGCTCCGAGGACGGCGCCCGAGAATCGCGGGCCCCGGAACAGCGCCATGTCGACCAGCGGATCGCTCAACCGCCTCTGGCGCGCGATGAACACCGTGGCCGCGACCGCGGCGAAGGCTAGCGCACCGAGGACTGCGGACGAGACCCGCAGGTCTTCGGCGATGATCTTGATCGCCCACACGAACGGGATGATCCCGGCGAACGAGAGCATGACGCTGGCGAAGTCGAGCCGCGGAGATGCATGGTTGCGGTGCTCCGGGACCAGAACGCGGGCGGCGACCAGCAGGACGAGAATGACGGGGACGTTGATCAGGAAGACCGAGCCCCACCAGAACTCCTCAAGCAGGAACCCGCCGACGATCGGCCCGAGCGCGATGCCGGCGGACAGGCTCGCGGTCCAGATCCCGATGGCCCGGGTGCGCTCGGCCGGGTCGGTGAACAGGTTCCGGATCAGCGAGAGCGTGGAGGGCATCAGGGTGGCTCCGCCGATCCCCATCAGGGCGCGGGCGAGGATCAGCAGCTCGGGCGACGGCGAGAACGCCGCGAGGGCGGAGGCGAGTGCGAACACGGATGCGCCGATCATCAGCAGTCGCCGTCGGCCGATCCGATCCCCCAGGTTGCCCATGACGATCAGCAGCCCGGCGAGCAGGAAGCCGTAGGCGTCCAGGATCCACAGCGTCTGGCTCGAACTGGGCTGCAGCTCTCGCGTGATGGAGGGGATCGCGATGTGCAGGATCGTGATGTCCATCGAGGTGAGGATGACGGGCAGGGTCAGCACGGCCAGGGCGAGCCACCGGGAGCTGGACCCGACGGCCGAAGGTGGTGTGTTCATAGCGAAGTCCCTCCGTTGCGTATCTCGCACGCACTGTAGCGTACGAGATACGCACACGCTAGGCTCACCCTCGGAGGTGTCCTTGATGAGTCCCCGCGTCGGCCGCTCCGGCCCGCTCACGCGCGACAGGATCGTCACGGCGGCGATCGAGGTCGCCGATGAGCTCGGTCTGGAAGCCATGACGATGAAACGGGTCGCACTGCATCTCGGTGCGGGCGTGATGTCGCTGTACCGGCACGTCGCCGACAAGGACGAGCTGATCACCGCGATGGTCGAGGACGTCACCGCCGACACCTCCTATCGCGAGCGAGCCGCAGCGAACTGGCGGGAGGCGATGCACGCGCTGGCACGCCATGACCTGGACGCCTTCCTCCGCCACCCCTGGATGCTCACCGCGACGGCGACCCCCGCTCCCCCGTTCGGCCTCTCCTCCCTGACGACCATGGAGTGGGCACTGTCCGCTCTCGACGAGCTGGGGCTGCCCACGCTGTCGGCGGGACGGGCGATCCTGACGATCAACAACTACGTCCACGGCAGCGCCCGCGTCGCGCTCGGCGCCGCGCAGCACTCCCCGGATGACTCCGACCCCGCGTCGGACGACCCGGGTCGCAACTGGCAGCAGCGCCTGGCCGGCGTCGACCTCGACGCGCTTCCCCGCCTCCGGGCCCTCATCACCGATGAGCTTCCGCCGGATGAGCGGGACTGGTTCGCCGACGGCCTCGACGTCATCCTCGATGGCATCGCCGCCGGTGCGGATACTGCCGAGCGCCGAGCCTGAGGGGCGTCAGGTGTCGCCGGCCGCGAAGCATCCGGGTTTCCTCCATCAGACCTGAGTTGATGCATTTGCTTAGTGTCCCGGTTGCCCGGTGATCTGCTCGATGATCGTGGCGGCGTCCTCGGGGATCTGGGGCGGGATCAGTTGGGT
>NZ_JBHTCW010000012.1:0-107319 GCF_042666305.1 Brachybacterium sp. GCM10030268
ACGTGCTACGACCCCACCATCCACGAGCGGCGCAGAACCGACAGAAACGACCACAGCAGCGCTCTCACGGCCTAGAGGTTGACTCAGGGAACTCATGACTGCCCCTCCTGAGGCGCTGCTGCGGTCCACGCCCCGAGAGCACACGGCGTCGTCGGCGCGGGGGAACGGCATGTTCTGTATCGTGGAACAGGTATTCCGTAATGCATGTCAGCGTAGGGCGAGGAGTACCCCGCAGCAACGCGGTCCCAGACGGACAGGAGACGATCGACGCCATGGCCACCACCCCGGACGGCGGCTCCTCCCCCGTGGGCAGCGTCGACAAGGCGCTCGCCCTGCTCGAGATCCTCGCCGACGCGGGGCCCGACGGGATGACGCTGCGCGACATCGCCGGGCGCAGCGGGTTGAACAAGGCCTCGGTGCACCGGTTGCTGCGCGCCCTGATCCACCGCGACTTCGCCGAGCAGGTGCCGCCGGACCAGCGATACCGCCTGGGCAGCGCGCCCCTGGTCATGGCAGGTCGCTTCGAGGGCGGTGACCATCTGCCGGTCCTGTTCGCGCCCGCCCTCGCCTCGATCTCCCAGCGCACGCAGGAGCTCGTCCATCTCGGCCGGATGGACGGCGCACACGTCCTCTACCTCGACAAGGTCGAGCCCGAGCGCACCCTGCGGGTGTGGTCCCGCGTCGGCAAGCGGGCTCCCGCCGGGCGCACCGCCATGGGCCGGGCGATGCTCGCGGCCGACGGGATCCGCGGGTCCGCTCTGGACGCATACGCACAGGCCACCGCCGCCCGTGCGGCCGAGCCCGGAGCCGAGGTCACTCCTCGGCGTCTTGCCGGCGTCGTCGAGGAGGCCGCGCGCCGTGGCTGGGCGAGCGAGGTCGAGGAGAACGAGAGGGGTATCGCGTGCGTAGGGGTCGCCATGGTCCGGCCCGGTGGGAAGTCGGCGGCGGTCAGCGTCACCGGTCCGATCGAACGGATGGGAGAGCAGCGCCGCGCGGAGATCGGCGCGCTGCTGCGCGAGGAGCTCGCTCGCCTGGCTCCGGCCGGGTTCTCTCTCGCCGATACCGACCGATCGGGCGCCCCTGGCCGCACCGGCACCGGGGACGAGGGCTGATCCCGTAGTCTTCGCGGCGTCGCCGAGCGTGACATCAGCGAACGTCGTCTCCACCGCCACCGCGGGGAAAGAAGAAGAGCCGGATGACCGCCCTCTCCATGCTGGCCGGGATCGCCCTCGTCCTCGTCGGCCTCTTCGACATGTTCCACACGCTGCTGCACCCGCGCGGGAAGGGACGGCTGAGTCACGCCGTCATCGTGGCGTTCTGGAAGGGGTCCGCCGCGCTGGGTCACCGGTTCGGTTCCGCCGTGGGGCCCGGGGGCATGGTGGCCGTCATCATCCTGTGGGTGCTGCTGCAGGGCGTGGGATGGGCGCTGATCTACGCGCCCCACCTGCCTGAGGCGTTCTCGTACTCCGGCGTCGATCCCGCCCAGAAGGGCCCCCTCACCGAACCGCTGTACGTCGCCTTCATGACCCTGTCGACCCTCGGCTACGGCGACGTGGTCCCCAACGCCGACTGGGTGCGCGTCATCGCGCCACTGGAGGCCCTCACGGGATTCGCCCTGCTGACGGCCGCGATGACCTGGTTCATGCAGGTCCATCCCGCCCTCGCGCGCCGACGGACCCTGGCCCTGCGCCTCGCCGCTCTGGCCGACGCCGAGTACGCCGCGGAGCTCTCACAGCTCGAGCCCAGCTCGGCGGCGCGGACCCTGGAGACCCTCACCGCCGATCTCGCCGGCGTCTGCGTGGATCTCTCCCAGCACTCGGAGAGCTACTTCTTCCAGGAGGAGGATCCGGAACAGTCCCTGGCACGCCAGCTGCCCCACGTGCTCGAGCTGCGCGATGCCGGCCGGGAGGCGCCGTCGGCCGACGTGCGGGCCACAGCCCGGGCACTGTCGGAGGTGATCTCCCACCTGGCACAGAAGATCCAGGGGTTCGTCAAGGTGGAGGGAGAGCCGGAAGAGGTCTTCCGCGCCTACGCCGACGACCACGCCCGCAGGCAGCGGGAGTGACGACGGCGCGAGGATGCCCGGCCACGCAGCATGGAACGCCCTGATGACGAAGTGCCCAGCTCCGGGCCGCATACTATGCCGCGCCGGTACGGGCAGGCGCCCACCGGGTGGGGCGAAGGAGAGGTGCTCATGAGTTCTGTGCAGCGGCCGCGCGGGCGGCATCGCGCGATGTCACCGCGGCGGAAGGTGCGCCTGCGCCGCACTCTCCTGGTCACCGGTGCGCTCCTGGCGGTCGCCGTCCTGGCCGGCGTGATGATCCCGGCGATGCGCCTGCAGGGCAGCCTCGAGACGGCTCCGCTGCGGGCCGGGACCGACGAGGCCGATCCCCTCCCGACCGACGGGATGAACATCCTGGTCCTCGGATCAGACAGTCGCGATCTGACCAGCGGGAACTTCGAGCAGGGTGACGGCAGCAAGCGCTCCGACTCGCTGATGGTGGTCCACCTGGCCGAGGACGACGACCGGATCGACGTGGTCCAGATCCCGCGTGACACCGTGCTCGAGCTGCCGGCCTGTGCTGACGCCGGGCGCGGCGAGGCGCCGAGCAGGCGCGGCATGATCAACTCTGCGCTGAACTACGGCCCGGCGTGCTCGGTGCGCGCCGCCGAGGAGCTCACCGGGGTCGGCATCGACCACTTCGTCGAGGTCGACTTCGATGGGTTCGCGGACATCATCGACGCCCTCGGCGGCATCCCTGTCCACCTCGAGGAGCCGTTGCAGGATCCCTTCGCCGATCTGGATCTCCCGCAGGGTGATCAGGTCCTGGACGGCTACCAGGCACTGGCCTGGGCTCGCACCCGGCACGCCGTGGGCGATGGCAGCGACATCGCGCGCTTGGATCACCAGAAGGAGGTCATCGACGCGATCGCGAACACGGTGCGTCACGACGGGGTGCTGAACCGTCCGGACCGGTTGTACTCCTTCCTGGACGCCGTGATCGCCTCCCTCACCGTCGACGACGATCTCGGGTCGGTCAGAGCGCTGGCCACCCTCGCCACACGCGTCTCGCACGTGGACCAGAACGACATCACCATCGTCACGATGCCGTGGGAGCCGGCTCCGGGAGACCCGAACCGTGTCGTCCCCTCGGCTGATGCTGAGGACGTCTTCACCTCACTGACCGAGGACGTTCCGCTGCCGGAGCAGGCGTGAGCAACGGGCATCAGCGCCCCACGACACGCATTCCGCTCACCGGATCCGGGGACGCGGCACTCGCGAGGAGAGCAGCGCCGCCACGGTTCCCAGCACGATCGCGGCCACGCACGACATGGCGATCTGGTCCGACGGAATATGGAACCAGACACCTGGCCGGCCCGTGAGCGTCAATGCCCTCACGAGGATGTCCAGGACGAGCTCGCCCCCGGCGAGCACGGCGCTGACCACCGCCCCGAGGGCAGCACCCACGGCGACGGCGCCGGATCGCCGGCCGAGCATCACGAGAACGAGCACCACCACCGTCGTGGCGAGCGTCCATACGGCGACATGGAAGGCGTCGTCGGCGAAGCTGCTCAGGGTGGTTCGGATGGGCGCCGCCTCGAGCTGTTCCGGCGTATACATCCGGGAGAAGACGGGATAGAAGATCTGCTCCCCCGTCGTGCGGAAGTCGTACGGTGCGCCCAGTCCGAGCAGCAGGCCGGCCGACGGGGCCAGCACCCTACCGGCAGCCTCTCTTCCCTGCCACGACCGGACGACCACCACCACGGCACAGAGCGCCCCGGCAAGGATCACCGCGTGCAGTCCCGGGCGCAGCACGTCGAAGGGGGAGAGCCCCTGGCCGGAGGTTCCCCACAGTGAGGGGGCCCACCACAGTGACCTGTCCAGCACGATCGTGCCGAGTCCCAGGAGGACGCCGAGCCCGGCGAAGACGGCGACTCGGCGTCGGCTCTTCGCCGGGATGACGAGGAGCAGGGCACCCAGCGGGAGCGCGATCAGCAGCAGGTGGGCGATGTCGTGCTGGATGCCGTACTCCAGCGAGCGCAGCGCAAGCGACACACGTTTCACCGGTGCACCAGCCTCGACGAGGAGTCCCCCTCGAGGTCCGCGCCCCTCACCCCTCCACCGTCGCGTCGGCCTCGCGCGAGCGACGCGCCTCGAGCACGCCGCCGGCGATGCTGCCGATGGCGAAGGCGATGACCAGGACGATCAGCAGGGTCGACAGTGAGGTGCCGGGCGCTCCGCCGACGATCATCGAGGCGAGGGTCAGCACGCCCGCCACGGCGGCGGCGCAGGCGGTGCCGATCTGGAGCGCCCGAACCCGCCCGCTCAGTGCCACCAGAGCAGATGCGAGGGCCACCACGGCCATGGCGTCGATGACGACTGCGGCGAGCGCGATGACCTCAGAGGAGGAGATCCCGAAGAAGGCGGGAAGGATCCGGCTGGGATCGCTGAGCCCGATCAGCACGCAGGCGGCGATGCCCAGGCCCGCCCCGAGCGCCGAGCCGTCGCGCCGCAGCACGACCAGCACCGCCGCAGCCAGCGCGCACAGCACTCCCAGGACGATCCCCACGCCGGTGAGGGACCCGATCAGTCCCCCGCGGCCCACGAAGCTCGCCGCCCCCGCGATGATCACTCCCACCAGCAGGCTGGCTCCCAGGCCGAGCCCGGCACCGCTCCACATCCGGCGCGGCGCCGCGACGACACCCGCGGCGAGGAGGAAGGCGATCGGCACGGCCAGGGACACGGCCGTCAGGGCCGAGGCGAGGAGCTCGAGGGGATCGAGATCGAAGATCATGCTTCATGGTCTCCCGAGCCGGCGCTCGCGGGGGTCGGGTTCTCAGAACCGTGACCTCGCGCCGGCGCTGAGCGCCGGCGTCCACGGCGCGCACCGGCACCGCCGATGAACACCGTCAGCCGCGTCGTGGCGCCACGGTTCCCCGCGGGAGCAGCCGCGGCACATCCTGCGTGAGGTGGACGGGTCGGGCCGGATCCGCCAGAAGCGAGGTCGCAGCCCGTCCGAGATCCACCCCCAGCTGATGCGGCTGGCGGTCGATCACCGCGAGCGGCGGGTCATGGGTCTGGCACGCCGGAGAATCGTCCCAGGCCACGATGGAGACGTCCTGCGGGACGGCGACACCCATCGCGACCGCCCGGTCGCAGCCGGCGATGGCCATGGCGTCGTTGTCGTGGACGATCACCGTCGGCCGGAGGGATCCGGACAGCAGGGTCCGGACGCACTCGGCGCCGCTGGCCGCGCCGTAGTCCCCGTCGGCCGCGAGCATCGCCATGCCGTGCTCGCGCACGAAGGCCTCGTAGGCCTCGCGCCTCCACGCGCTGTGCAGCAGGTCCGACGGCCCGCCCACGTGGGCGATCGCCTCGTGGCCGAGCTCGCGCAGGTCCTGGAGCAGCCGGCGCATGGTCCCGCCGTTGTCCATGGTCACGCTCGAGGAGATCCGGCGCTGGCGTTCGTCGCCGATCACGATGAACGGCAGGCCGAGCTCCCGGGCGGCCGACGGTCGCGGATCGTCCACGTGGAGGTCCTTGAGGATCACCACGTCGGCCAGGGGCCGCTCGGCCCATCGCCGCAGCGCCTCGATCTCCTCGTCGACGCTGCGGCACACGCGGCTGAGGACGGTGTGTCCGAGAGGGACCACCGTGTCCTCCAGCCCCTGCAGCACCTGGGTGTAGAACTGCTCGGACCTCGCCGACCACACGGATTCGGGGATCGCGATGCCGATGGTGCCCATGCTCCCCCTCCGCGCGCCGATGCTCAGACGGCGCGCGAACGCGCCCGCGCCACCAGGTCGTTGGCGGTCAGCAGCACGTCCTCGGCCAGGAATGCCTGCGGGTCGGCCGTCGAGTTCGTGCGCACGCGCACGACGGCGCTCTCTCCCGGCAGCAGGGTGGTCAGCTGGCGGTCGACGTCGGCGGCCGGATCGACCTTGTCGGCCAGGACACACAGGTCGCGGACGGTCCCGGTCGCCCTGACGGTGATCGCCACGCCGTCCTCCGTCGTCGCGGCCGAGGCGGTGAACGCGCCGTCGGCCAGCGCGGAGTCACGGTCCTCCGCGAAGAAATGCACCGTGCGCACCGGGGCGGAGGGGGCCGCCCCCGCAGCCGTCGCCGACCCGTCGGGCTCCTCGCTCGAGCTGTCGAACTCCACGACGAGCACCTCGCGGGCGGCGTCCCCGGGGCTCGCCAGCAGCGCCGGAACGGGCAGGGTGGCCGCTGAACGGGCCTCGACCCGCACGTCGAGGCTGTCCTCGGCGAGCACGGTGCCCTCGTAATCCTGGCGTCGCAGCCGGAGCCGCCCGGTGAGGGCCTGGTCGGTGTCGTTGCCGAGGCTGATGGCCGGGCCCTGCTGGCCGGGCTGGATGGTCAGCAGCACCGGTGCGTAGAGGTCGCGCAGCGCGTACCAGAGCAGCTTGCGGCGACCGTCGCCGTCGACCGCGGCCCAGGAGGTGACCGGCCAGCAGTCGTTCAGCTGCCACACGATGGTGCCGCCGCAGATCGGCCAATAGGATCGGTAGTGGCCGATGCCGCAGGTCAGCGCGCGGGCCTGGTTCAACTGGGTGGCGAAGTGGAAGTCGTCGAACCCCTCGACCGGAGGCAGGTGCGGCGCCATGCCGCGGCGCAGCTTGTCCTGGCCGCCCACGGCCTTCTGGTGGGAGAGCATCGTCTCCGAGTCCGGGTCCAGGGGGCGTTCGGTGATGGCGCGGGCGATGGTCGCGTAGTTCGCCGGGCCCTGATAGCCGAACTCGGCGGAGAACCGCGGGATGGTGTCGCGGTAGCGCTCGTAGTCGTTGTCCTGCTCGGAGGCCCAGGCCACCCAGTTGTGCACGGTCCCGTGATCGGGGTTGCGGGGATCCTCGGGCAGCGGCCGCGAGTAGGGGCTGGTGGGGGTGTAGCTGCGGGTGGGGTCGAGCTCGGCGAGCAGGGCGGGGAACAGCTCGGTGTAGTAGCCGAGACCCCAGGCGGTGCCTTCGGGCAGGGTCTCCTTCCAGCCCCAGTGGTAGTAGCC
Source organism: Brachybacterium sp. GCM10030268 (assembly GCF_042666305.1). Classification (NCBI taxonomy): domain Bacteria; kingdom Bacillati; phylum Actinomycetota; class Actinomycetes; order Micrococcales; family Dermabacteraceae; genus Brachybacterium; species Brachybacterium sp. GCM10030268. The sequence goes on from NZ_JBHTCW010000012.1 coordinate 7,023, forward strand.
CTCCACGTTCTCGTTGCTGCCGTTCCAGTGGATCAGCGAGGGATGCCAGGCCAGGCGGACGATGTTCTCGCGGGCCTCGGCCTCGAACTCGCTGCGCAGCGGCTCGGCCTCGGAGTAGGCGGCGCAGGCGGTGGCGAAGTCCTGCCACACCAGGATGCCCACCTCGTCGCACAGGTCGTAGAGCACGTCGGATTCGTAGAGCCCGCCGCCCCAGATGCGCAGCATGTTCATCCCGGCCTCGACGGCGTCGTCCACGCGGGAGCGGTAGTCCGCCGCCCTCAGGCGGGTGGGGAAGCAGTCCTCGGGGATCCAGTTGGCGCCCTTGGCGAGGATCGGGCGGCCGTTGACCACGACGGTGAAGGAGGTGCCGATCTCGTCGGGCTCCTCGACCACCCCGGCGGTGCGGAAGGCGATGCGGTGCTCGCGGTTCTCGAGAACCGCTCCGTCGGCGTCACGCAGCTCGAGCTGAACCGTGTACAGGGGCTGGTCGCCGTAGCCGCGGGGCCACCACAGCTGCGGCTCAGCGACGTTGAGCGCGAGATCGACGTCGTCGGCCGACTCGCGGATGATCGCCTGGTCGACCTCTGTTCCGGCCGGGTCCAGCAGCTGCGCGCGCAGCTCGAACTCGGAGTCATCGAGCAGGTCGGCGCGCTCGACGGCTGCGGCCAGGGAGACCGCTCCTGAGCTTCCCTCGACGGTGACGCGCGGGCGCACCTCGGCCAGGCGCGCGGTGGACCACTCCTCCAGCGCGATCGGGCCGGCGATGCCGCTGGTGACCAGCACCGGACCCCAGTCCCACCCGAAGTTGCAGGCCATCTTGCGGATCGCGTTGTAGGGCAGGTCGTTGCCCACCACGGGGAGCTCGCCGAGCACGGCGGTGTTCTCGCGGGCGGTGCGCAGCGGCGAGGCGAAGAGGATCTCCAGCTCGTTGGGGCCCGCACGCAGCGCGTCGGTGACGTCGAAGCGCCAGGAGCGGTGCTGGTTCTGCACGGCGGCGATGCGCCGGCCGTTGAGCATGATCGTGGCGGCGGTGTCGAGGCTGGCTGCGACCAGGTCCACCCGGTCCGCTGCGGTGCCGTTCCCGTCGGACCATTCGAACTCGGTGCGGTAGAGGACGTCGCACTCGCCCGTCCACTGCAGCTCGTGCTCGTGGCGGTCGACGTAGGGATCGGGGATGAGGCCGGCATTGTGGAGATCGGTGACGAAGCTGCCCGGCACGATCGCGGGGACGTCGACCGCCTCGAACGGGGCGGGCCCGGCGGTGATGGTCATCGTCCAGCCGCCGCGCAGCTCGTGGCGGCGTGCGGCGAGGGCGGCGGCGGTATCGACATCGACGAGCTCGTTCATTCAGGCGTCCTCCGACGGGGCGAGGTGGTCCGGCATGGGTACACCGCGGCGCTCCGCCTCGGCGAGGAACCGCGGATTGTTCCCGGGTTCCGGGGCGGCCACCAGCAGCTGCCGGGTGAAGGACGCCTGCGGGCGCAGGATGACGTCGTCGGCCGGCCCGCGTTCGACGACCTCTCCGCGGTACATCACCAGGATCTCATCCGAGAAGTGGCGGGCCGTCGCGAGGTCGTGGGTTATGTAGAGCATCGCGAGGTTCTCCTCGCGCTGCAGGCGCGCGAGCAGGTTCAGTACCCCCAGGCGGATCGAGACGTCCAGCATCGAGACGGGCTCGTCGGCGATCAGCACGCTGGGTTCGGGGGCGAGGGCACGGGCGATCGCCACCCGCTGGCGCTGCCCGCCGGAGAGCTCGTGCGGTTTGCGGTCGATGAAGTCGGCCGACGGGGAGAGGTTGACGCGGTCCAGCAGCTCGCACACGCGCTGGCGCACGTTCGCTCGGGTGGCCTTGCCGTGGAGCAGGAGGGGCCGCTCGATGTGGTGGCCGATGCTGTGGAACGGGTTCAGCGAGGCGAAGGGATCCTGGAAGACCATCTGCACCTCGTCGCGGTACTCGCGCAGGGCGCGACCCCGGCGGCCGATGGGCCGGCCGTTCAGCGTGATCGTCCCCGAGCTGGGGCGCTCCAGCTGCGCGATCAGCTTGGCGATGGTGGACTTGCCGGAACCGGACTGGCCGACGACGGCGACGGTACGGCCGGGAGCGAGCTCGAAGCTGACCTCCTGGACCGCGCGGAGGGCGAAGAAGCGCACGCCCTGACGGATCCGGTAGGTCTTGCTGAGCTTGTCGACGGCGAGAGTCGTCATCGTGTCTCCTGTGATCCGTCGGTGTGCGTGCCCGTTCCCGCCTCGGCAGGATCCGTCCCGGCGGGCTCCTGTCCGGCGGGTTCCTGCCCGGGCCCGCCGAAGCCGGCGCGGACGAAGTCCCCGGTGCTCCCCGTGAGGGAGGGGAAGGAGCCCAGGAGTTTGCGCGTGTAGGCGGCCTTCGGCTCGAAGTACAGGTTCTCGGCGGTCTCCAGCTCCACGATCTTCCCCGAGCGCATCACGGCGATGCGATCGGAGACCTCCAGCAGCATCGGCAGGTCGTGGGTGATGAACACGACCGCGAAGCCGAGGTCCTGGCGCAGCCGCAGCACCTCCTGCAGGATCTCCCGCTGGACCACGACGTCCAGTGCCGTCGTCGGCTCGTCCATGATCATCAGCTGGGGGTCCAGTGCCAGCGCCATGGCGATCATGACCCGCTGGCGCATGCCGCCGGAGAGCTCGTGCGGGAAGGCGTTGAGGCGGGCGGGGTCCACGCCCACCAGCTCCAGCAGCTCCTCGCTGCGCTCCAGGCGCTGCCGCTTCGTCATGTGCGGACGGTGCGTGGTGAACACGTCGCCCAGCTGCGTCCGCACGCTCAGCACAGGGTTCAGCGAGTTCATCGCGCCCTGGAACACCATCGCCACCTTCGACCAGCGGAAGGCTCGCAGGCTCTCCCCCTCCAGCGCGAGCACGTCGACGTCCTCCCCGGTGACGTGGTCGTGGAAGGTCACCGAACCGCCGGTGATCCGCGCCGGCGGCCGGTGCAGTTGATTGAGTCCGTAGGCCAGGGTCGTCTTCCCGCAGCCCGACTCCCCTGCCAGCCCCAGGATCTCGCCGCGGTGCAGGACGAACGAAGCACCCTGGACGGCGTGAACCGGCTCCTCGACCTCGTAGACCACGTCGAGACCCTCGACCGTCAGCACCGGTTCCTCTCGCACCGGTGAGCCGGAGCGCTCCTCCTCGAACCCTGCAGAGAGCTCGGTTGTCTCGGTGCTCATGCGTCAGCTCCGTCGTGATCGGCCTTCTCCGCGGCCCTGACCTGCTTCATCGCCTTCGGGGCGAGCTTGAGCCGCGGGTTGATGATGGTGTCGATGGAGAAATTCACCAGCGACAGCCCGGCCCCGAGGGCGGCGATCAGCAGGCCCGGCGGGACGAACCACCACCAGCCGCCCAGGGTGAGCGCCTGGCCGTTCTGGGCGTAGTAGAGCATCGAGCCCCAGGTCTGCGTGCCCACCACTCCGAGGCCGATGAAGCTCAGCCCTGCCTCCCCGAGGATCGCGGTGATCAGGGCGAAGACGAAGCCGCTGGACATCACCGGCAGCAGGTTCGGCAGGATCTCCACCGAGATGATGCGCCAGGGCCTCTCCCCCGCGATGCGCGCGGCGTAGACATAGTCGCGGGTGCGGATCGAGAGGGTCTGGGACCGCAGCACGCGCGCCGCGGCCGCCCACGACGTGATCGCGAGGATCACCGAGATCAGCACCAGCCCGCGCTGCTGGACGTAGGAGCCGATCACGATCATCAGCGGCAGCCCCGGCAGGATCAGCACCACGTTGGTGAACAGCGAGAAGAACTCGTCGATCCAGCCGCCCAGATACCCGCCGAGGATGCCGAAGAACGCGGAGAGGAACAGCGCCAGCGCCGCCACCAGCACCCCCACGATCAGGGAGCCGCGGGTGGCGTGGGCGAGCTGGGCGAGCACGTCCTGACCGGTCTGGGTGGTGCCCAGCAGGTGGTCCGAACTGGGCGGCTGCATGCCGCTGTTGTGCACCGCCAGCGGGTCCTGGACCACGAACGGCCCGATGATCCCGAACAGCACGATGGCCACCACGAGTCCCGCGCCGACGATCAGGGACGGGGTCAGCAGCCGCCGGAGGCGGTCACCGCGGCGAGCGGGGGCGCTGCCGGTGGCGGCACGCGCCGTGGCGAGAGCTCTGGTCGTCATGTCGCCTCCTCAGCCGCGGACCCGGGTCCGCGGGTCGATCACGCCGTAGAGCAGGTCCACCGCCAGGTTCGTCGCCAGCACGGAGACCGTGATGATGAGGAACAGGCCCTGCATGAGCGCGTAGTCGTTGTTGTGGACGGCCTGCAGCATCGTGTAACCGATGCCGGGGTAGGAGAACACCGTCTCCACCACGATCGAGCCGGAGACGACGAAGCCCAGCGAGATCGCGAAGCCCGAGACGCTGGGCAGCACCGCGTTGCGGGCGGCGTACATCAGCATCACCCGACGCGGGGCCAGCCCCTTCGCCTCGGCGGTGAGGATGTAGTCCTCGCTGAGGGTGGAGACCATCATGTTGCGCATCCCCAGCAGCCAGCCGCCGAGCGAGGACAGCACGATCGTCAGCGCCGGCAGGAAGCCGTGGTAGATCGCGTTGGAGATGAACGGGTAGTCGACGGCGGGACGCACCAGGGTGACGTCGTAGCCGCCGGAGACGGGGAACCAGCCCAGGTTCACCGAGAACACGTACACGAACAGCAGCGCGAGCCAGAAGTACGGAACCGCCTGCATGACCGTGGTCGAGGGGATCAGGGAGTCCAGCCACGTCCCCCGGCGCCAGCCGGCGATCATGCCGAGCGAGACGCCGATGACGAACGTGATGGCCGTGGCCAGTCCCACCAGCACCAACGTCCACGGCAGGGAGTGGCCGATCACCTGCCCCACGGGGGTGGGGAAGTAGGTCACCGAGACCCCGAGGTTCCCGCTCAGCAGCCGCCCGATGTATTCGACGTACTCCTGGACCAGGTTGCCGCTGTCGTCGGCCCCGAGCATCACCTCGATGGCCTGGCGGGTCTCCGGCTGGACGGGACCCCGCAGGGAGAGTTTGGCCAGGACGGCGTCGACCGGGCTGCCGGGCAGCATCCGGGGGATGAGGAAGTTCAGCGTCACGGCCGCCCACAGCGCGACCAGGTAGAAGCCGAGTTTGCGCACCAGATGCATGCAGGTGCCCTCAGCCCTGGACCGGGGTGACCGTCTTCAGCACCTCGGCGTTGTCCGGGGCGGACCACGCCATCGGGTACACGTACGGGTCCTCCTGGGTCGGCCAGCCGGTCACTCGCGAGTTGTTGTACTCCGTCAGGCTCGAGCCGATCAGCAGCGGGATCGCGGGCATCTGCTCCACCAGTCGCTGCTGCACGGTGAAGTACTGCTGCTTCTTCTCCTCGACATCGTCGGTGCCGGAGGCGGCCTCCAGGGCGTCGTCCAGCGCCTGGTCCGAGAAGCGGGTGATGTTCTGGTACGGGTTGCCGTTCTCCCCGACCGGGACGGTGCTCTCGGTGGAGAAGTGCGTGCGATAGGGGTAGTACGGATCGGGCGCGGGTCCCTGGCCGACGGAGTCGATGACCAGCTGGAAGGTGCCCTTGGCCTTGGAGTCGTTCCACTCGTTGACCGAGACCTGCTGCGGGACGAGCTCGATGCCCACCTCCTTGTACTGCTGGGCGAGGGTGTCCAGCGCGGTCACGAAGTCGGACCAGCCCGAGGGGCAGGAGGCGGTCATGGACACGCGCACCCCGTCCTTCTCGTAGATCCCGTCGGACCCTTCGGTGTAGCCGGCGTCCTCGAGCACGCGCCGGGCCTCGTCGGGCTGGGCGTTCCAGGGCGCGAGCTCGATCGAGGGGTCGATGAACTCGGCGTCGCGCTCGGGCAGGGCGAAGGCGGGCGAGATGTCGCTGCCGAGGCCGAAGAACGCCAGCGCGGACAGCTGCTCGCGGTCCACGCCGTAGTACAGGGCCTGGCGCACGGCGACGTCGGTCTGCGGTCCCTCGCACCCCAGGTCAGGGTTGCAGGCGGCGAACAGTGCGGCCTGGGAGGTGGGGGTGTTGGTGTAGCTGAGGTCGGGGTTGTCCTCGACGTGGGCGTCGATGTCCGGGATCGCGGTGGACATGTAGTCGATCTCGCCGGCGAGCCACTTGTCGGTGGCGACCTGGTTCCCGGACTGGGTCAGGGCGCGCACGCCCCCGATGGCGGGAACGCCCTCTTCCCAGTAGGAGTCGTTGGCCGTGAGCAGGTAGGACTCGGGGGTGAAGTCACTGAGCCGGAAGGCCCCGGTGCCGATCGGCTCCTCGTTGGGATAGGTCGCGAGATCCTCGACGTCGGCGAAGAGGTGCTCGGGGAGGATCCAGGTGCGGCCCAGCGCGTTGGGGCCCTCGGTGAAGGAGGGGCGGTCATAGGTGATGGTCACCGACGTCTCGTCCACGACCTCGGCCGACGGGGCGGTCCCCGCCGGGTTCAGCGCCTCGTTGTCCCGGATGGCGTTGAACGTGAAGGCGACGTCCTCGGCGGTGAAGTCCTCACCGTCGTGCCAAGTCACCCCTTGGCGGATCGCCACGGTCAGCTGCGTGCCGTCCTCGTTCCACTCGAAGCTCTCGCCCAGCAGCGGCTTGGGTTCGACGTCGATGGCCTTCAGCGGGTCGTAGTAGAACAGCGGCTCGAAGATCGGACCCTGGACCAGGGAGATGACCGAGGGCGAGTGGGGGTTGAGGTTGCGGCTGATCTCCCCGGCCCCGGTGAGGACCGTGATGGTCGGGCGCCCTTCCTCGCTCTCTTCGAGATTGGAGGTCGGGGCGCACGAGGCCAGCGCGACGGTGCCGGTGCCGCTGACGGCGGCAAGCTTGTACAGATCTCGACGACTGAGGTGCATCGTTGCTCTCCTTGGTCACGCATCGTCGCGTGATGAGTCGTTCACTGGGGAACTTCCTTCATCTGTTTAATGAAGTAGGAGTAGTCTCCGGAGCGGCCGACCATCCGTCAAGGGATGTCGTGGCTCACACAGGCAACGAAACGGTCACGACGATCCCGGAGAATCACGAGGACACCGCGGAGCCGGGCACGTCCCGGGCCCGGCACGGACCCGCATCAGGGGGTGCACCATGACTGCCACCGGCGAGCGCCGAGCGTCCTCGACCGATGCCGCGATCCTCGAGATGGTCCGCCGCCGCACGGAGACCACCCGGGTGGAGATCGCCCGCGAGCTCGGGGTCACCCCCGCCACCGTCACCTACGCCGTCAAACGCCTGATGGCTGCCGGCCTCCTGGTCGAGACCGGGTTGGCCCGCTCCAACGGTGGCAAGCGGGCCTCACTGCTGCGGCTGAACAACCGGGCACGGCGCGCCATCGGCTGCACCATCGAGGCCGACCGCCTCTCGATGGTCGGCGTGGACATGACCGGGGCACTCCGCTCCCGCGTGGTGCTGCCCCTGGCCCCCGACGCCTCCCCCGCCGCGGTCTCGGCCGTGCTGCGCGACGCCCTGGAGACGATGGAACCGGACCGGGATCCGCACTCGACCACCGGCATCGGCTTCGCCACCCCGGTGCGGGCCGACGGTCGCGGCGAGGAGCTGCTCGCGGCCGTTACCGGCGACCTCGCGTTCCCCACCACCAGCGCCGACGCGTCCACTTGTGCCGCGCTGGGCAGCTTCTGGAGCGGGGAGCAGCCGGAGCACGGGATGACGGCGACGGTGCACATGGACGACCGTCTCGGGCTGACGATCCTGCGGGACGGCCAGCCGCTGGAGAGCGCCCCGGGCGCGACGCTCGACCACGTCTGCGTCGACCCGCACGGACCGCCGTGCTCGTGCGGGGCCGCCGGCTGCCTGACGCGCTATGCCTCTCCCGGGGCTATCCGGGACGCCGCGGCCGAGGACGACGGGCTGGCCGGTCCCGCCCTGACCAGTGACGTCGTGCGGATCGCCTTGGCCGCCACGCGCGGGGATCCCCGAGCACTGAGCGTCCTCGACGATGCCTTCACCGCACTGGCCCGAGCGACCTGGACCATCACCAGCGCTGTCGGCATCCGGGCGGTGGTCTTCTCGGGCGCCGGTATCCAGGCCGCACCGGGACTGCTGCACGCGACCGCTGGCCGCTACCTCGCGGAACGCTCGCACGCGACCGGGATCCCGTTGGACGTGGCGGTCTCCCAGGTCCAGCCGCATCCCGGGGCGGTCGGCGCCGCCGTGCTCGCCCTGCAGACCTTCATGGAGCCCGGCGGCCAGCAGCGCTGAGAGCCGGCGTGCCCCGGGGTAAGCTCGCAGGCACCGTTGCGTGGCCGTGCGGCCCGTCCGAGCGAAGGAACCCCACGGTCCAGTGAACACCTCCGGCACTGTCGACGCCCAGGCCACCGCGCCCAGCCGCGTCCCGTACCGCACGCTGATCTGGCTCGCGGTGGCCACCTTCACCACCGGTATCGACGGCTATGTGCTGGCCGGGCTGCTGCCGGACATCGCCGCCGACCTCGACGTCACCGCCGCGCTGGCCGGGCAGCTGGTGGCGGTCTTCGCCCTCACCTCAGCGGTCGCCGGGCCGATCCTCGGTGCCCTCACCAGCGGCTGGGAGCAGCGCCGCACGATCCTGGCAGCGCTGGCCACGTTCATCGCCGGCAACCTCCTCACGGCGATCGCCCCGACCTACGCGATGGCTCTCAGCGGCCGGGTCGTCGCGGCGCTGGGCGGGTGCCTGCTGGGCGCGGCGGTGACCGGCTACGTCGTGCATCTGGTGCCGGAGCGGCATCGCGGGCGGGCGCTGTCGTTCGTGCTGGGTGGGTGGATGACGGCCACGGCGCTGGGGGTCCCCGTCGGCCTGATCCTCGGCCAGAGCAGCTGGCGCCTGCCCCTGATCCTGGTCTCCGCGGTGGGGGCGGCGGCGCTGGTGGGGATCGCGCTCCGCCTGCCCCACCTGCGGTATCCCTCCTCGAGCCTGCGTGCGCGGCTGCGGCCCCTCGCGCAGCCCCGGCTGGTGGCGGGGCTGCTGGTCTCGACCGGTGTGCTGTGCGCGAGCTACATCTGCTTCACCTATGCGGTGCTGATCCTCGGGCCCACGCACTCGGCGCCGTGGATGATGATCGTGCTGATGTGCGCCTACGGGGTGGCGAGCATGAGCGGCAATGCCGCGACGGGGCGGCTCGCGGACCGATTCTCCCCGGTGCGCGTGCTCACGCTGATCCTGGCGGGCCTGCTGGTCAATGCGCTGTTCGGAGCGCTCTCCCTCGCCCTGGCGGCGCCGGCGGCCGTGGCCGTGCTCAGCGTCGTGTGGTTCGTCCTCGCCGGCATCGGCAACGGGGGCCACGCCGTCCCGCAGCAGGCGCGGCTGGCCGCGATGGCACCGGCATCCGCCTCCGTGGTCATGGCGCTGAACGCCAGCGCCATCTCGCTCGGCAATGCCCTCGGGGGCGGAGCCGGTGGACTGGCCCTTGCCGGCGGCCTCGATCCGAGCCGCCTGCCGTTGCTCGCGGCGGCGGTGCTGGCGGTGACCCTGCCCCTGCATCTGCTCGTGGCGCACTGGCCGCGCCGTCCGCGGCCAGTGCGCTGACCGGGCTCACCCCCGGTGCGCCCAGAGGTCACGTAGCAGGGCGATCTCGGCCAGGTGGTGGATGAGCTCGCGGTTGATGTGGGCGACGAGCGTGGCACGGGAGTACTCGGCCCACGGGCCCTCGGCCTCTCCTGCGGCGACCTGCAGGTCCGCCTCGTCCCAGGCGCGCACGCCGCTCAGCCACCGCTCGTACTCCGCATCGAACTGGGCGAGGGCGTCGTGGGCCGTGGCCGCGTACGTCCAGCTCATGTAATCCGCCGCGGGCCCGCCCAGGTGGGCCGCACTGCGCGCGGCCAGGATGCCGACGATGATGTGCCCGAACCGCCAGGCGATGGTGGTCATCGGTGCCGGGTCCGGTTCGGGGAACTCGAAGTCGATGACCATGTCGCCGGCGCCGCCCTGGAGGGCCGCCGGCGGCGTCTGCCCCGGGGGGGTGCGGGGGTGGACGCTCCAGGCGCTGCCGTCGGGCGTGGGATCGAAGAAGTACTCCTCGTCGATCAAACCCTCCAGGCGGGGCCGCACGTACTCGCGCACGTGGTGGTCGATCTGGTCGAACAGCACGGTGGCGAGGTCGCCGCCGACGCCGGCCGGCTGCTCGGTGGTCTCGCGGGAACCTATGGTCTCGTGGGGATCGGTGGTGGGGACCATGGTGGTCATCTCCTTGATGTGGATGCGGGCTGAGCGGGTGGGCACTTCGTGGGCAGGCACGGCTGCCCGTCGGCCAGGGCGTTGAGCTCGTAGGCGATCTTGGCGTCGATGCTCTCCCGGATGATGTCGGCGTGGCCGGCGTGGCGGGCGAACTCCTCGATGCTGTGCAGAGCGATCCAGCGCACGGTCCACTGCTCCGTTCCACTGAGCCACGGTGCCTCGGGGACCGCGACGGGGGCGTCGAGGTCGGCGTCCTCGAGAGAGACCGCCAGTCGCGTCGCCACCGTCTCCAGCGCCTCGCGCAGGGAGTCCGCTGTGTCCTCACCGTGCGCCGCGCTCATCCCTCCCCCGCTGAGCGCCTCGGAGTGTTCGGACCTGAGCGCGGTGGGCGGCGAGTCATCGGAGGTTCCCTGCGCCGAGTGCGAGCGGGCCGTGGCGTCCTGGACCTGAGCCACGAAGGCGTCGGCGACCTCGAGGACGTGGCGGGCGAGAACCGCGAGGCTCAGCTCAGAGGCGGAGGGATGCGCGGTGAGCTGGTCGCGGTCCAGTCCCTGGAGGGTGGTCGCGACCTGTCGGATCTGCTGGTGCGCGAAGACGGCGAGGCCCTCGCGCTCGGTGGTGATGTCTCGGGTCAGGAACGGCATCGTGCTCTCCCCTGCTGCTCGTCGGCCCGCTGGTCGATGCGGTCGGGATCCACTCTGCGGGGCTGCGCGGACAGATTCTGTCCTCGGAGGGAGGCAGACTGTGCCCATGAGCGACGTGACGAGGAGAGCCCTGCAGCTGCTGGCACTGCTGCAGTCCCGCACCGTGTGGACCGGACCCGAGCTCGCCGAGCGGCTCGAGGTCACGGTGCGCACGGTGCGCCGTGACGTCGACCGCCTGCGGGAGATGGGCTACCCGGTGCTGACGTCGGCCGGGCATGGCGGCGGGTATCAGCTCGGCGCGGGCCGGGAGCTGCCGCCGCTGCTGCTGGGGGCGCATGAGGCGGTGGCTGTGGCCGTCGGGCTGCGCCTGGCGGCGACCTCCGGCATCGAGGGACTGGACGCCGAGGCGCTGCGTGCCCTGGCCGCGCTGGATCGGATCCTGCCGCCGGAGGTCCGCACCGGGGTCTCGGCCATCGCCGATGCGATGGGGGTCGTCGCCCGGCCCGTCCCGGGCGCCCGGTCGGAGGTGCTGCTGACCCTGGCCACGGCGGTCCGCGACGGCACGCGCGTGCGGGTGGACTACGAACGCGCCGACGGTCAGCGCGCCGAACGACGCATCGAACCGCATCGCGTGCTGACCGTGGACGCCCACTGGTACCTGTTCGCCTGGGACCTCGATCGCGAGGACTGGCGCACCTTCCGGCTGGACCGGATGCACGATGTCCACCCCAGCACCTTCCCGATCACCCCACGGCCGACGCCGGACATCGAGCGCACCGTCCGTGAGTCCATCACCGTCGGCGGGTACGAGACCTGGGTGACGGTCCGGCTGCTGCGCCCCTACGAGGAGATCGCCCCGCGGGTCCCCGCTCGCACCGCGACCATCACCCCGGACGGGGAGAACGCCTGCATCCTGCGGGCGGGTGCCGACGACCTCCGGTGGCTCGTCGCGCGCCTGGCGCAGCTGGGGGCGCCGGTGGAGGTGATCGAGCCCCCGGAGATGCTCACCGCGCTGCAGGAGTTGGGCCACTGGGCTGCGAGCGCCCGCGCTGCCTCATCCTGAGCCGGCCGGGCCGCTCGCGCGCCTGCCCGCGCATCACACGAGCAGCAGTCCGATCGCCGAGGCGACCGTGAGCACCAGGACGGCGTTCTCGAACACGCCCTGGGGAATGCGCCGGGCCAGTTTCGCGCCGCCCAGTGCGCCCAGCAGGACCAGTGGGATGAGGAGCGCGTCCATCACCAGGGTCTCCCGCGTGATCAGGCCGAGCCCGGCGGAGAAGGGCAGCTTGAGCACGTTGACGATGGCGAAGAACCAGGCCGCGGTGCCCAGGAAGGTCAGCACCGGCATGCGCATGGCGTAGAAGTACATCGACATCACCGGTCCCCCGGCGTTGGCGACCATCGTGGTGAACCCGCCGAGCAGTCCGTACCCGGCGCGGCTCAGCGCGGTGCGTGCACTCGAACGCGGAGCCTGCTGTGCGGCGGCGGCCCGGGTGGCAGGCAGGGCGCTCGAGGTGTCGGCACTCGAGGTGTCGGCGCTCGCTCCGTCGGCCGCCTTCTCGCGCTGAGCGGCGCGGCGACGCCAGACGGTCACCGCCACCAATGCCAGCAGGATGACGCCGATGGTGCCGCGCACGGCCTCCCCACCGACCGTGGCGAAGAAGATCGTGCCGGCCACGACGCCGACCAGGACGCTGGGGATCAGCCGCACCAGAGTGCGCACATCGGGCTCTCGCCGATAGACCCACAGCGCCGTCGCGTCCCCGACGATCAGAATCAGCAGCAGCGCCGCCGTGGATTCCTTGGCGGGCATGGCCAGGGCGAACAGTCCGACGGCGATGGTTCCGGCGCCGGGCAGGGCCGTCTTGGAGAAGCCCACCACGAGGGCGCCGGCGCACACCAGCAGCCACGAGGCGGCGCTGAGGGTGGGCAGCAGCGCGGCGAGGTCGGGCATGGTCGGTGAACCTACCAGCGCCGGGCGGCACCGGGGTAACTCTGGGCAGTGCGATGGCGGGTCACCGCGGCCCTCCGGCAAGAACATGTAGCTGAGCTGCATCTGCCCTGCTCTCACGGGGGTCACACGCCGCTCAGCGACAAGTTCGTGCCAGCCATCTCCGGCATGCCGGGCTCTCCCGGTAGCCGGGGTCCGGTCAGCGGATCCAGCTGATATCCACCGAGGACTCCCCCGCCGCAGCCGCACGGGCGGCGCCGATGACCAGCACCATGGCGGCGGCGCCGGGGTCGATGACGCCCTTGGAGGCGTCGCCCACGTAGCTGGCGCGCCCGCGACGGGCAGTGGTCTCCGCGGTGGAGCGGACTCCTTCGAGGCCGGCCTGCTCGGCGGCGGCGAGTGTTTCGGCGGGGCCCTTCCCGGCCTGGACGGCCTCGCGCAGGGCGCCCACGGCCGGGTCGAGCGCGTCGACCATGGTCTTGTCGCCGACCTTGGCCTCGCCGTACTTCTGCACGGTGGCCTGGCCTGCGGCGAGCGCCTCAGCGAACTGGGCGAGCGTGGGGGTCCGCCCGTCGGCGCCACTGTCTCCGGTCCCGCGGTCCGCGCCGTCTCCGATCCCGTCGTCCTCACCGGCCTTGGCGAGGTCGCGGAAGAACATGCCGAACAGGGGCCCGCTGGTCCCTCCCACGCCGAGCCACGCCATGTACAGCGCGGTGAACCACTCGCGATAGGTGCCGGGGCCCTCCGCGTCGATGTTCGCGTCCAGGAGCTTCATGGCGGTGCGGACGTTGGTGCCGAAGTCGCCGTCGCCGGCGCGGCGGTCGAGGTCGCCGAGGGCGTCGGCGGCGGCGGAGAGGGTGTCGCGCACGAGCGTGACGCTCTGACGCCCGAAGTCGTCGCCCAGGGGTTCGCTGCTGGTCGTGGCGGTCATGTCGGTGCTCCTTGCCAGGTCAGGGCATACCGGGTCAGTGTGTGCGGGGTCGGGGTTCACCAGGTCAGTGCGGGGGTGCGGACCGGTGCGTCCCACAGGCTCCGCAGCTGGTCATCGAGCGGCATCAGCGTGATCGAGACGCCGTGCATGTCCAGGCTGGTCACGTACGGGCCGACGAGGGAGCGGCTGATCTCGATGCCGGCGTCGCCGAGGCGGTGGTGCAGGGCACGGGCGACCACGTTGAGCTCGAGCGGGTAGGTCGAGCCGAGGCTGTTGACGATGGCGATCACCTCGTCGCCGCGGGCCAGGCCCAGCTCCTCGAGCAGGGGGTCCAGCAGCAGGTCCGTCAGCCCGTCGGCGTCGGCGAAGGACGCGCGCTGTGCGGCCCGCTCGCCATGGATGCCGACGCCGAGCTCGATCTCGTCGGCCTCGAGCTCGAACTGCGGCTGGTCGTCGCCGGGGTGGGTGCCAGCGGTCAGCGCGAGGCTCATGGTGCGGGCCGACGCGGCGGCGCGGCGACCGATCTCGGCGACCTCCTGCAGGGAGGCTCCGGCCTCGGCGGCGGCTCCGCACACCTTCTCGACGATCACGGTGGCGGCCGTACCGCGCCGGCCGGGCCCCTCGTCGTCCTCGGTATCGGTGGCGAGATCGTCGTCGACCAGCACCATCTCCGTCTCGATCGCGTCGTCCCCGGTGATCTCCCCGGCGATGCGGAAGTTCAGCACGTCGCCGGTGTAGTTCTTGACGATCTGGACGACGCCGCGGCCGGAATCGGCCGCCTTGGTGGCCTCCAGGACCTGCAGTGCGGTGGGGCTGGCGAACACGGCGCCCGCCACGGCGACATCGAGCATGCCGGTGCCCACGAACCCGGCGTGCAGCGGTTCGTGGCCGGAGCCGCCGCCGGAGACCAGACCGACCTTGTCCCGGGCGGGCTGCTTGCGGGTGAGGAAACGGTGCTCGGCGTTCAGCTCCAGCAGGGTGGGGTGGCTGAGCGCGAGACCTTCGAGGGCCTGCGGGATGAGGTCGTCGGGATCATTGATGATGCTTCGTCGCATGGGCGCTCCTCGAGACGGCGGCGTGTGCCTCGAGCGTAGCGCTGCCGGAGGCGGCGCGCTGGGGTCGGCCTCAGCGCGCCGCCCTCGGAATCACCGTCGATCACTCGTCGGGGTTGTACGTGCTCTGCGTGGGAAGCGTGTCCCAGAACGAGGTGTCCACGGTCTCGATCGACCCGTCGGCGATGGCGCGCGCCGTCTCCTCGAGTGTGGTCACGGTCTGTCGGATCAGGTATCCGCTGCTGCGCGCCCCGAGGACATAGTCCTCGTATGAATGATCGGACATGCCACGCATCTCGAACAGCAACGTCGCGATGCCGTACTCGACTGCCAGGCCATTGCGGCTGATGGTCTCGGCGCTGCCGCCGTTGTACTTGCCGATCAGTCCCCACCCCTTCGCCTCGACGGAGTCGTAGACGACTCCGCCGAGCTGCTTGGAGCGTTCGACGAGTTCGGGCGCGACGTTGGGGGTGGTCGGGTAGAGGATCGAACCGGATACCCACTCCTCCCCGATGGCGCTGTACGCACCCTGGTGGTGCAGGTCGATCATGTAATCGACGTCGAACGCGCCGAGCACGTTGTCGTGCAGCGCTTGCGTCTCCGGCTGGAGCCGGTCGACATGATCGCGATTGAGGTCGACCTCGGCAGCGTTGTACCGCGTGAGGTGTCGGTCCCCGTGGGCGATGTAGTCCTCGAGAGAGAAGTCGACGTCGCCCATCGCCCCATCCGGGTTGAGCATCGGGACCACGAGGACATTGACTCCCTCGAGCACGTCACGGTTGCGCCCCGTGCCGAGGTGCTTGATGAACTCGAGCGCGCCCTCCGTCGTGAGCTGCTCGTTGCCATGCTGCTGTGTGAGATAGAGGACCGTCGGATTGTCGAGATCGCTGACCCATGAGGCCAGGTAGAGGTCCCGCCCCTTCAGCGACTGACCGATGACCGTCAGTTCCATCGCCGGCTGCTTGGCGGCCTGCGCCTCCAGGAACGAGGCGACATCCTCGTACGTGGACAGGTGGGCAGTGGTGATGTTGCCGTTCCCGCCCCACTCCGGCCCGTTGCCCACCGCATGGGCGGCAACCGGCACGGAGATGAGGGGAAGGGCGGTCAGTGCACCGAGAGCGCTTCGTCGTGTGATGTGAGTCATGGGGTAGACCGAATCGGTTCGCACGGCTCACCTCAAGGAAGTTGTCAGGAACGGTGCTGAACCGTGACCTGCTCAGGGTTCCGCGCCCCCACGGTCCAGGTCTCACCAGAACCGCAGACGGGACGCGTGCGGCGTCACCACCGCGGGTGGATGGACTCCCGCAGCAGCTCCTCGTAGGTCTCGCGGACGGCCGTGTCGAAGCGCTCGAGCACGTCGGCCTGCTCCGCGGTCGGCTCGCTGCCGGCCGCGGCGTTGCGCTGGGCCTGCTCACCGGTGCTGGCACCGGGGATCGCGGCGGTCACGCCCTCCTGGCCGGTGATCCAGCGCAGCGTCGCCTCGGGCAGGGGCATCGCGCCGTCCAGCGCCTGCTCGAGGCGCGCGACGGCCTCCAGGCCGGTCTCGTACTCGACGCCGGAGAACGTCTCGCCCTGGTCGAAGGCCTCGCCGTGACGGTTGAAGCTGCGGTGATCGTTGCCGGCGAAGGTGGTCGACGGGGAGAACTTCCCCGTCAGCAGACCCGAGGCCAGCGGCACCCGGGCGATGATGGCCACGCCCTTCTCGCGAGCAGTGGGCACCACCTCGTCCAGGGGCTTGAGGCGGAAGGGGTTCAGGATGATCTGGATCGAGGCGAGGTGCTCGCGCTCGAGGCTGATCAGCGCCTCCTCGCAGGTCTCGACGCTGACGCCCCAGGCGGCGATCTTCTTCTCGCCGACCAGCGCATCCAGCACGTCGAACACGCGGTCGTCGCGGTAGATCTCCGGCGGCGGGCAGTGCAGCTGGACGAGGTCGAGGGTATCGGTGGCGAGGTTCTGCCGGGAGCGCTCGATCCAGGAGCGCAGGTTCTCCTCGGTGAAGGACTCCGGCGCGAAGGGATCGGCGCGGCGCGAGGCCTTGGTGGCGATGAACAGCGGGGCCGACGAGGACCCGGCCTCTCCGGCGAGCGCCGCGGCCCGCTCGGGCAGACCGCCCACCAGGCGCTCGCTGCGGCCGTCACCGTAGACGTCGGCCGTGTCGAAGAACGTCACGCCGGCCTGGAGGGCGGCCTCGAGCACCGCGTTCGCGGAGTCGTCGGAGACGTCGCCCCAGTCGGCGCCGATCTGCCAGCAGCCCTGGCCGATCACGGACAGCGGACGGCCGAGGCGAGACGGGGTTCTGTACTGCATGGACATCGGTGACCTCACATATCGGGTAGCCGCCGAACGGCGACGGAGCGGATGCTCACCAGTGTTCCAGAACTCGACGTCGGCGGAGTATCACGACGGAGGGCCGACCGGGAGGACACGGGCGATGACGACCTCTGCGGCGAGTTCGGACACTGCGATGTCGAGCTGTGCCCGAAGAGCTGCGGCTGCGGCGAGGTTGAAGGACTCCGCCGGAGCGCATTCGACGGTGAACTCGTCGGCGGCGGACGGACGCCGGAGGATCTCCTCGAGGCGACGAGCTGCTGCGACGGCGTCAGCGAGGTCCTGGCCACGATGGTTGCCGAGGTCGTCGACCGGCTCGGGCTTCCCTTCCCCGGTGACCATCGCTTCGGTGACCAGGAGGTCCGCATCGCCGTCGTGGAACCGCTCGAGCAGGACGGTTGCGGCGACGGCACGTGACGCTGTCGCCGCGACATGGGAGAGCAGCCACGTCAGCTGCGCCAGCCCGGTGGCAAGCGAGCCGGATCCGGCACCGGCGCTCCAGGAACGATTGCCCTCGCCGGTGCGGGCGCGGCCAAGGTCCTGCCATCCGTCACCGGAGACGGAAGGAATCGGCACCGACAGCGGCGATTCGATCGCGAGCGCGACGCGCCGCCCATTCCGGAGAGCAGCTCCCATGTATGCCGCAAGCTCCGACGGGTCGTCGGTGCCATGGGCATCGCCGGACGCGTCGGCCCAGGCGAAGCCGCCCGGCCTGCGGATCGACCCGATATCGACACCGATCACGAGCGTTTCGTCATGGGCCATCTGCTCATCCTCGCGCGGAAGCACGGTCTGCCGCACCATCAATCCGGAACGCCGGCGTCACCGACAGGCCGGGCCGCACCGGGTGCGGGCCCGACGGGCCGCTTCCCGCTCCCCGCGGACGGCCGTCTCCTCTGCCTGAAGCTGGCCGAGGGCCGGCCCGGGATCTGTGACGCTGCGGCCCCCGCCGGCCCCGACGGCCCCCACCGTCGGCTGCCGGCTCCCGCAGCGGATCCGATCCCGTGGCCCGGCCTCGCGTCCCCTCGTGACCCGCACCCAGTACCGGGAATCTACGGGTCCCCTCGACGCAGCGCGATGGGGTGAACTCCCCGGTCAGACTCCCCGTGGAGAACTCCCCGGGGAGAACTCCCCATGTGCCGCCTCAGTGCTTGCCGGCGTCCGAGCGCAGGGCGAAGGTGCCCTGCGCCCGTCGGCGGCCCTGCACAGGGCGGTCGGGGACGATGCCGTCGAGGAAGCGGTAGCCGTCGCGGGTGTAGGCGGCGCGCAGGTCGCCTCCGTCGGCCGCGTCGGTGAGCTGGCGCCACCAGTCGGTGATGTCGCCCCAGCCGGGGGCGGCGAGGGATCCGCCGAACTGCTGGACGGCCAGGGCGGAGCACAGGGAGGCGAACTTCAATCGCTCCGGCAGCGGCCACTGGGCCAGCGTGCCCAGCACCATCGAGGCGGCGAAGACGTCGCCCGCGCCCGTGGTGTCCGTGGCGGTCACCGGAACGGCCGGGCAGTAGGCCTCCTCACCGGTGGAGCCGTCGATGGCGTAGGTGCCGGCGGCCCCGTCGGTCACCACGGCGAGCGGGACGATCTCGGCGACGGCGCGCACCGCCTTGTCGGGGCTCTCGGTGCGGGTGTACGCCATGGCCTCCAGGGCGTTGGGGGTGAAGGCGTGGCAGTGAGCCAGCGGGGCGAGGTCCGCCCGGTCCCAGCGTTCGGTCTCGTCGTAGCCGATATCGGCGAAGATCAACGAGCCGCGGCGGGCCAGATCCGCCCACCAGCCGGTCTCCCCCGCCAGGTCGACCACGGCGGCGCGGGCGGCGGGCGCTCGGGCGATCAGGCTCGAGAGCGGTTCGGGCAGATCGTGGCCGTGGGTGACCATCGCCCGGTCACCCTGGGTGGCGACCGACGCGGTCAGCGGCGAGTGGAAGTCGGGGAAGCGGCGCGAGGCGGAGAGGTCGATGCCCTCCTCGTGCGCCATCGTGTGCCACATCCAGTCGGCGTAGGCGTCGTCCCCGAAGCCGGCCACCAGCCCGGTGCGCAGGCCCAGGCGGGCGGCGGCGACGGCGAGGTTCGCGATGCCGCCGGGGCTGGAGCCCATGCCCTTGGACCACAGCTCCTCGCCGGGCCGCGGCAGTCGCTCCAATCCGGTGAAGACGATGTCGAAGAACACCGTGCCGGACAGCAGCACGTCCAGCGGCGGGTCCCCGTCCTGGCGTGTGCTCGCCAGCGGGTCCCATCCGGCGGCCGCGTCGCGGGCGGCGATCTCCTCCGGGGTGGTCGGGCTCGCGGGTGCGGGGCCCTCGGGCCGCGTGGGCTCGGGCCGGGTCGGCTCCGGGGTGGGGTTCGGGGTCATCACTTGACGGCTCCTTCGAGCATTCCGCGGATGAAGTGTCGCTGCAGGACGAGGAACATGATCACCATCGGCAGGGCGACGATGACGGCGCCTGCCGAGAGCAGGGCGAGTTCGGCGGTGTACTGGCCCTGGAAGTTCGCCAGGCCCAGCGGGGCGGTGCGCAGGCTGCCGCCGGGGGTCATCACCAGAGCGATGAGGAACTCGTTCCAGGTCCACATGAACGCGAGCACGATCAGCGTGGTCACGGCGGGGACGGAGGCGGGGACCACGATCCGCAGCAGGGTGCGCACGGGCCCCGCGCCGTCCAGGGCCGCTGCCTCCAGAAGCTCCTCGGGCAGGGTGCGGAACTGCGCGCGCAGCCAGAACGTGCCGAAGGCGACGGACTGGGCGATCTGCGGCAGGGCGATCGCCGCGTAGGTGTCGGTCAGCCCCATCGCGCGCAGGTCGAAGAACAGCGGGATCACCACGGCCTCGGCCGGGATCATCAGGCCCAGCAGGAACACGTAGAACAGCAGCGTCGCGCCCGGGAAGCGCATGGTCCCGAAGGCGTAGCCGGAGAGCACGGAGAGGACCACGGCGGCGCTGACCACGATCGCCGCGACCACGAGCGAGTTGGCCAGGGAGCGGCCGAAGCCGCCTACCTGCCAGGCCTCGACGAAGTTCTCCGGGTGAAGGTTCCAGAATCCTCCGTCGGCCGCATCCGCCCCGATCTGCGGGGAGAAGGCGGTCAGCAGGATCGTCAGGATCGGGGTCAGGGCGAAGACGGCGAACAGCACCAGCACGACGTAGTTCATCGCGCGTTCGGCGGCGGAGACTCTCATCGTGCCTGCTCCCCTCGCTCGCCGATCCGGGTGACGGCCACGTTGATGGCGAAGACCAGCACGGTCAGCACGATGGCGACGGCGCTGGCCGAGCCCACCTCACGCAGCTCGAAGGCCCGGAAGTAGACCTCGTAGCTGGGCACGGTGGTGGCGTTGCCCGGACCGCCCGAGGTGGTCATGTAGATCAGGTCGAACGTCTTCAGCGCCGCGATGATCGTCAGCACCAGCGAGACCACGATCTCGCCCCGGACAGAGGGCAGCGTGATGGCGAAGAACTCCCGCAGCGGGCCCGCGCCGTCGAGCCGGGCCGCCTCGAACAGGTCGTTGGGGATCCGGCTCATCCCGGCCAGAAGCAACAGCATGACCAGGCCCATCTGCAGCCAGGTGCCGATGAGGCCCACGGCCGGCAGCGCCGCGCCGGGATCACCCAGCCAGCCGCGGGCCAGCTCGTCCAGCCCCACCGCCCGCAGCGCCTGGTTCAGCGGTCCGTTCGGGGAGTAGATGTTCCGCCACGCCACGGCGACCACGACCAGCGCGATCACCTGGGGCAGGAAGACCACGGTGCGGAAGAAGCCCATGCCGCGCACCTGGCCGCGGCGCAGCACGGCGGCCAGGACCAGGCCGATCACCAGGGGCAGCCCCGAGTAGAACAGGATCAGCCCCAGGGCATTGCCGATGGCGGCCCGGAACGCCTCGTCCCCGATCAGGTCGGTGTAGTTCTGCAGCCCCACGAAGGTGGACGGGCCGAATCCCGGCCATTCGTAGAGGGAGAACTGCGCCGCCCGCACCAGCGGGTACAGGGAGAACGCCGCGTAGACGACGAAGGCGGGCAGGATGAAGAGGTAAGGGGTCGCGCGCGAGCGCACGACCGCCGACGGGGCCTTTCTCGGCATACGCCGCTCAACCCTCCGCGGTGAACTCGCCGTAGTCGGCCTGCAGCGCCTCGGCGGCGGCCGACGGGTCGCTCTGCCCGCCGATGACCTCCTGCAGTGCGGCCCCGGCGGTGTCGGCGAACGACGGCGTCGCGTAGTCCAGGTACGGCAGCAGCACCCCGTCGTTCGAGACGGCATCGAAGGCTTCGTAGGCGTCCTTGTTGACCCCTGAGGCCGGAGCGAGCTCGGCGGTGCGCAGCACCGGCATCCCGCCCTTCTCGGCGATCAGCTCCATCGCGGTGTCGCTGGTGATGTACTCGATGTAGGCGGCGGCCGCGTCGGGGTTGGCGGCCTGGGCGGGGATGCCGAAGGGCAGGCCGGTACCGCCGGTCGTCGCGACCGTGCCGTCGGCCCCGGCGGGCGGCGCCATGAAGCGCAGGTCCTCGCCCATCACGGCCTCCATGTCCGGGGCGAGCCAGGAGCCGCCGATGAGCATCACACCGGTGCCCTCGGTGAACTCGGCCCACGCGGTGTCGTAGGCCAGCCCGTTCGGGGAGTCGCCGAAGGCGCCGCTGCTCGCCCAGTCGGCGAGCTGGGTCAGCGCCTGCACGTTGGCGTCGGAGGTCCACTCCGCGCCCGCGTTGCCCATCGCCAGGGTCACGATCTCCTCGGCGGGCACGAACTGTGCCTGCAGCGGGCCGAAGACGTGCAGCGCCGGCCACTGCTCGAGATTGCCGAGCACGAGCGGCTGCTCCCCGGCGTCCTGCGCGGTCTGGACGAGCGCGAAGAGATCATCCCAGGTGGCCGGGGGCTCCGCACCGATCGCCTCGAGCTTCGCGGCGCTGTAGTAGATGCCGCACACCTCGCCGGTCTGCGGCAGGCCCCACAGGGACCCCTCGCCGAAGGTGACGGCGTCGCTCGAGTAGCGTGCCTTGGACAGCACGGAGGCGGGGAACCGGTCCTCCCAGCCGTAGGCCTCGGCGTAGCCGGAGAGGTCCATCAGCTGGCCGGCCTTGACGAACTCACCCATGTCCCCGCGGGCATTGTTGACCTGGAGGACGTCGGGCACGTCGTTGCCGGACAGCGCCAGGCCCGTCTGCTGCTGGAGGTCGTCGAAGGACTGCGAGACCCGGTCGACGGTGATATTGGGGTACTCCGACTGGAACGACTCGATCAGAGCGGTGATCGCGTCGTTCTGGGCACCGCGCACCTCCTGGTCCCAGACCTTCAGGGTGATCTCCCCCATTACCGCCGGGTCGGTCTCGACGTCGCTCGCGGCCGGGCCTCCCCCGCCGTCGCTGCCGGAGCCGCCGCCGGAGTCGGAGCCGGGGGCGCAGGCCGCGAGGAGGCCGAGGCCTCCGGCAGCGGCGCTGGAGCCGAGGAAGGTGCGTCGACGCATGGGGTCCTCCAGAGGTAGCGGGCGGCAGCGCTCGGGCGCTGTGGCACAGGACACCCATCATGACATGAAGTGCGCGATTCTGCAGTGCCATGTTCGAACCTGCATGAAGATGCTCGAAAGGTGCTACGGTGACGCCATGCTGAGTGAGGAGCGCCACGAGAGCATCGTCGCCACGGTGCGTCGTCGTGGCTCCGCCACCGTCGGCGGCCTGAGCACGGATTTCGGGGTCTCCGAGGCCACGATCCGGCGGGACCTCGACCTGCTGGCCGAGGCCGGGGTGCTGCGCCGGGTCCGCGGGGGTGCGACCGACGTCCACAGCAGCATCCGCCCGGAGGCCGACGAACGCCCCTTCGCCGATGTCGCGGCCACCGCCCCCGCCGCCAAGCGCCGGATCGCGGAGAAGGCCGTCGCCCGGATCGAGGACGGTGACGTGATCGCGCTGGACATCGGGACCACGGTCGCGTCCATGTGCCCGCTGCTGACGGGGCGGTCCCTCACCGTCGTCACCGCGTCCCTCGCGGTCGTGAAATCCCTGGCGGAGGCGCCGGGGATCGACATCGTCGTCCTCGGCGGGCTGCTGCGCCCGAACTATCAGTCCCTCGTGGGGACCCTCACCGAGGCGGCGCTGCGCCAGGTGCGCGTCGATGCCGCCTTCCTGGGCACCTCGGGGGTGCGGGCCGACGGCACGGTGCTGGACTCCACCCCCAGCGAGATCCCCGTCAAGCGCGGCCTGCTGTCCGTCTCCTCCTCCGCCTACCTGCTCGCGGACCACTCGAAGTTCCCCGGTTCCGGCTTCCTCGAGGTCGCCCCGCTGGGGCGCTTCACCGCCCTGATCACCGACCGCTCCCCCCGTCCCGAACAACTTTCCCTCCCCGAGGGGGAGGACCTGGAGGTCCTGCTGCCATGAAGCTGACGATCCTGGGCGGGGGCGGCTTCCGCGTCCCGCTGGTCTACGAGGCCGTCGCCACCGGCGCCACCGGCCTGCACGTCGACGAGATAACCCTGCAGGACGTCGACCCCGGGCGGCTGCGCACCATCAGCGCCGTGATCGAGGGGCTGCGGGAGCAGCTGGTCGCACAGGGGCGCACCACCCGGCCGCCGGCGCTGACCGTGACGACCGAGCTGCGCGAGGCGGTCGCCGGCGCCGACTTCGTCTTCAGCGCCGTGCGCGTCGGCGGCGCCGAGGCACGCACCATCGACGAACGCGTCGCCCTCGACCTGGGCCTGCTGGGCCAGGAGACCATCGGCCCCGGCGGTCTCGCCTACGCGTTGCGCACCATCCCCGTGGCCCTGGACATCGCCCGCACCGTCGCCGACGCCGCCCCCGGGGCGTGGGTCATCAACTTCACCAATCCCGCCGGGATCGTCACCGAGGCCATGCGCACCGTCCTCGGCGATCGCGTCGTGGGCATCTGCGACACCCCGATCGGGCTGGTACGGCGGGTGGGCCGTCTGCTGGGCGTCGACCTGGTCGGCGGCGAGCGCGGGGCCGACGTGGACTACGTGGGCCTGAACCACCTGGGATGGCTGCGCTCGGTGAGCGTGGACGGCCACGACCGCCTGCCCGGCCTGCTGGCCGACGACTCGGCGCTCGAGGAGATCGAGGAGGCGCGCCTGATCGGGAAGGACTGGGTGCGGGCCGACGGGGCGCTGCCGAACGAGTACCTGTACTACTACCTGCACACCTCCTCGGCGCTCGAGCGGATCGTGGGCTCGACCAGCACCCGGGGCGAGTTCCTCGCCACGCAGCAGGGCGATTTCTACGGCGCGGCCGCCGAGGGATCGTGCTGCTCCTCGCCGCTGGAGATGTGGCGCTCCACCCTCCACGAACGCGAGGCCACCTACATGGCCGAGTCCCGGGACGAGGAGCGCCGCGAGGAGGACGTGGCCGGGGGCGGGTACCAGGAGGTGGCGCTGCGCCTGATGACGGCGATCGCCACCGGGCGCAGCGAACGGATGATCCTCGATGTCGGCAACGTCCCCGCCGGTCACGAGGCCGACCCGGTCTCCCGCCGGATCGTGCCGGAGCTCCCGGCGGACACCGTTCTGGAGGTGCTGTGCACCGTGGACGGCGACGGCGTTCACCCCCGGCCGGTGGCACCGGTGGAGCTGGGACGGCTCGGGCTGATGTCCTCCCTGCGCGCCGCCGAGCGCTCCATCCTCGAGGCCGCCGTGACCGGCTCGCGCCAGGCCGCCTGGCAGGGATTCTCGACCCATCCCCTGGTCAGCTCGCCCACGCTCGGCGCAAGACTGCTGGAGGGCTACATCGCCGGCCACCCGCAGATCGACGCGCTGCTGACGCGTCGCTGAGGCGGTCTCGAGCGGGGCCGGGGCGTCCGCGCCCGTGGTCGGCACCCGGCCCGACGCCGGCCGCGCGGCCGCCCGAGACCATGTCGAGACCGTCCGTCCCGGTCGTGACCACCTGTGGCCGGCTCACGGCGGACCTGCAAGGATGAACGGATCCCTGACAACCGCTTACCCCGGGAGTTCCCCCATGACCCAGACGACGCCGACCCCGACCACGGCCTCACGACCGCGCATCGGCATCGCCGGGATCGCCATCGAGTCCTCGACCTTCACCCCGTACCGTTCCTCCGAGCGCGACTTCGAGGTCCGGCGCGGCACCGAGGAGGTGCTGGCACGGTTCCCGTTCTTCAGCGGCGCCGTCGACCCCGGATCCGCCCCCGGGCCGGCGTCCGGCGCCCCGGCCGGGACCCCGTCGGCCAGCGGGCAGGCGCTGCGGGAGGCCGCCGAGTACGTCGGCGTGCTGCAGGCCCGGGCCCTGCCGGGCGGCCAGCTGGTGCGGGACGATTACGAGGGCTGGAAGCGCGAGATCACCGAGGGACTCGCCGCGGCGCACGCCGAGGCACCGCTGGACGGGTTCTTCTTCGACATCCACGGCGCCATGAGCGTGGAGGGGCTGGATGACGCCGAAGGAGACCTGATCACCGCGATCCGCGAGGCGATCGGTCCCGACGTCGTCGTCGGCACCGCGATGGACCTGCACGGCAACGTCTCCGAGACGCTGTTCGAGGCGTGCGACCTGCTCACCTGCTACCGCCACGCCCCGCACATCGACGCCTGGGAGACCCGGGAGCGCGGACTGCGGGATCTCGTCGAGACCTGCGCGCGGGTCAGGGCCGGCGGCGCCCTCCCCCACAAGGCACTGGTGCACGTGCCGATCCTGCTGCCCGGGGAGAAGACGTCCACCCGCATCGAGCCGGCCAAGTCGCTGTACGGGAGGATCCCGGCGATCACCGAGCGTGAGGGCATCACCGACATCTCGTGCTGGATCGGCTTCGCCTGGGCGGATCAGCCCCGCTGCCAGGCGGCGATCGTGGCCTACGGCGAGGATGCGGATGCCGTCGACGCCGCGGCCCTCGAGCTGGCCACCGCGCTGTGGGAGGTTCGCCACGACGTCGATTTCGTCGCCCCCGCCGCTCCCTTCGACGAGTGTCTGGACCGTGCGATCACCTCGATCGCCCGGCCGTTCTGGATCTCCGACTCGGGCGACAATCCCGGCGCCGGCGGCGCCGACGACACCACGTACTGCCTGGCGCGGCTGATCGCCCGCGAGGAGATCCGCTCCGGGGAGGTCAGCGCTCTGATGGTGGCCCTGGCCGATCCCGCGTCGGCCGATGCCGCGACCGAGCTCGGAGTCGGCGGGCGCGGCGACTTCCTGGTCGGAGGGCACATCGATACCCGCGAGCCCGGCCCGGTCGCGCTGCGCGCCGAGGTCGAGGCGCTGGACGAGACGACTCAGACCGGCCGTGCCGCGCGGCTGCGCGTGCTGGATGGGGACCGGCCGACGGGCCTGAGCGTGGTGGTCACGGCACGCCGCTCGCAGTGGGCACGCCAGGGCATGTTCGAGCGGCTGGGGATGTCCATGACCGGCTTCGACGTGGTCACCGTGAAGATGGGCTACCTCGAGCCGGACCAGTACGAGGCGGCGGCGGACTGGATGCTGGCGCTCACCCCGGGCGGCGTGGACCAGGACCTGGTGCGGCTCGGTCACCAGCGCATCCAGCGCCCCATGATCCCGTTCGACGCGGAGATCCCCGCGCCCACCTCGGCGTCCGTGGTCAGCGCCGCGGGGCGAGAGATCTCGTCGCCGCGGCCGTGAAGGGCCGAGGCACCGATGGTCCATGAGGACCCGGAGCTCCGCGCACGGCTCGCCGCGGAGGCCGAACGCACCGCTGAGCGGATCTCCGCCCTGGAGCGCGATTACGGGGCCATCGTGGACGGCATGCAGCTGAGCTCCACCGATGACGAGCATGATCCCGAAGGGTTCACCACGGCCGTGGACCGCTCCCGGACCAGTGCCCTCCTGGAGACCGCCCGTCACCAGCTGGCCGAGGTGCGCAGTGCCCAGGAGCGCATGGCCGCCGGGACCTACGGCCGCTGTGAGGTCTGCGGCGAGGCGATCCCCCGCGGGCGGCTCCTGGCGCGGCCGGCGGCGCGCACCTGCGTCGAGTGCGCGGACCCGAGCCGTCGCTGACCGGCGCGTCGGCCGCCTCCGGAGAGAGTCACCGAATACCGGCGATGATGTCGTCGACCACGCGCTGTGCGACCGTGGACGCCACCTCGCAAGGTGCGCCCCGCAGCGGGCCGTGGACCATCAGCTCCGCGCACCCGTGCACAGCCGACCAGCAGGACAGCTCCGCCCCGTCGCGGCGGTGCGCCGGCAGCACCCCGGTGCGCACGCACTCGTCGAGCGCGGCCAGCAGCTCGGCGAACGGCGGGACGTCCTGGAGCTCCACCTCCCCGGCCGGGTCGAGCGCTGCATCGTCGGCGGCACCCGCTTCGGCCCCGTCCCGGGCGCGCTCGCCGAAAAAGGCCAGTTCGAACCATCCCGGCTCCTCGATCGCGAAGTCGATGTACCCCAGGCCCACACCGCGCAGTCTCGCCAGGGCCGCCCCCGCCTCGTCGTCGCCGTCCTCGTCGCCGGAGCAGCCGTGCCGCGTCCGCGAGCGCATGCGCTGGACCATGCGCGCCTGGATCTCGCCGGAGAGCGCGACCATCAGGGCGTGACGGTCACGGAAGTGGCGATAGGCAGCCGCCGGAGAGACCCCGGCGCGGCGGGTCACCTCGCGCAGCGACAGAGCGGAGGGACCCTGGTGGCGCGAGATCTCGAGCCCTTCGGCCACGAGCGCAGCCCGCAGGTCGCCGTGATGATACGGCCGCGATCGCTCCACCACTCTTGACGCCCTCCTGAAGGAAGTTTACGGTGTTCACACCAATGTGGATGGTGTTCACATGCACTGTATCCCTCCCGAGGAGCGTCATGACGACGAATCCCGCCCCGTTCCCTCCCGTCACCGATGCCGAGACGTGGCGCCGCGAGCTCGACCAGCTCCGCGCCCGCGAGAAGGCTGCGACCCGCGAGCTCGACGCGATCGCCGCCCAGCGTCGCCGCCTGCCCATGGTCGAGCTGCCCGAGTACACCCTGATGTCGAAGGACGGCCCGGTGCGCCTGGTCGACGTCTTCGCGGGCCGTTCGCAGCTGATCACGTACCACCACATGTGGTCCCCCGGCTCGGAGTGGCAGTGCGGGGGCTGCACGTACTTCACCTCGCAGTTCACCCGCCTGGACTTCCTGGACCGGTACGACGCCCGCTTCGTCGTCGTCACGCAGGGCCCGATCGACGAGGCCCTGGCCTACCGCGAGAAGGTGGGCAACGAGATGGAGTGGTACTCCACCGCCGACAGCTCGTTCGGGGCGGACGTGGACGCCCCACCCGGTGGGGGATTCGCGGTCAACGTGCTCCTCCGCGACGGGGACCGTGTCTATCGCACCTGGCACACCACGGGCCGAAGTACCGAGCAGCTCTCCCACACCTTCGCCCTGGTGGACCTGCTGCCGTGGGGCCGGCAGGAGCCCTGGCAGGACTCCCCCGCGGGCTGGCCCCGTTCCGAGACCTACGACAGGTGGCTGGACTCCCCCGACGTCGCCGCCCTCTACGGGAGGACACCCTCATGAGCGCCGTCCGGACGGGCCCCGCCCCGGGAGCGCCATGCGTTCGCTGATCCTCACCCAGAACATGACCGCCGACGGCTCGGTCGAGATGCTCGATGACTGGTTCGACCCCAGCGAGCAGGACCCCGAGATGCTCGAGCTCACCCAGCGCGACAGCGCCGAATGCGATGCGATCGTGCTGGGCCGGCAGACGTTCGAGGACTTCCGCGGGTACTGGCCCCAGCAGAGCGACGACACCACGGGGATCACCGACGAGCTCAACGCCCTCGCCAAGTACGTCGTCAGCACGACCATGACCGACCCTGGATGGCAGAACTCCACGATCATCGACACCGACCCCGTCGCCGCGGTCCGGGAGCTCACGCAGCGATCCGGTCGATCGATCTCCCTGACCGGCAGCATCACGCTCAGCCACACCCTCATCGCCGCCGGTCTCGTCGACGAGTACTGCCTGTGGACCTATCCCTACGTCCAAGGACGCGGCCGGCGGCTGTTCCCCGACGGCCACCGTGAGCGCCTTCGCCTCACCGAGCACCGCTCCTTCGCCACCGGCGTCACCTACACGCGCTGGTCTTCCGCCACACCCCTGGAAAGGAACGAGTCATGACCGAGCCCACCGCCGCACCGACCGCCCCCACCACACCAGAGGCATCCACCACGCCGGAGGCCGAGCGCGGCCAGCATGGCGACGCCGAGGTCCGCCTCGTCGCCCACCGCGTGGTGAAGGCCCCGCCCGGCGAGGTCTTCGCCCTGCTCACCGACCCTTCCCGCCACCACGAGACGGAGCCGACGGATTGGGTGCGAGGCGCCCTGGACGGGGCTCCGGAGCGGCTGACCGCGGCGGGCCAGGTGTTCGGCATCGAGATGTTCCACGTCAACGCGGGCGGGCGCTACGAGATGCACAACCTGGTGACCCTCCTGGAGCCGGAGCGCGCGATCGCCTGGGAGCCGTCCCAGTACGGCGCCGACGGCACGCTGCAGGGCGGCGGATGGATCTGGCGCTACGATCTCGAGCCCGTCGCCGAGGGCACTCGCGTGAGCCTGACCTACGACTGGAGCGCCACCCCACCGGAGGTCGCCGCAGCCATCGGCGGCATGCCGGCCGTCGGCCCCGATCATCTCGAGGCCTCCCTCGCCTCCCTCGCCGAGACCGTGGAGGGCGACTCACGCGCCGCCTGAACTCACCCCGGCCTCCTCGCCGGGGTGTGGCGTGCCCGCTGCCCGTGCGCCGGCCTCTCAGGAGTCGACGAGGGTGACCTCGAAGGAGTACCGCGAGGCGCGGTAGACGTGGTACCCGTACTCCACGACGCCGCCGTCATTGGCGAAGGACTTGCGCTCCATGGTCAGCAGGGCCGCGCCGACCTGCTCGTCCAGCAGCTCGGCGTGCTCCTCGTCAGCGGTGGTGGCGCCGATGCGCTCCTGAGCGAGGACGGAGATCACGCCCATCTCGCGCAGGGAGGCGTAGAGGCCGGTGGCGGCCAACGACTCCCGCGAGGGCGCGATGCGTTCGGGCAGGGTGTTGCGCATGACGGCCAGGGGTTCGTCGTCGGCATAGCGCACGCGCAGCAGGTCGAGGACCTGCTCGCCGGGGCGCAGCTGGAGCCGGTCGGTCGCTTCGACCGACGGGCGGCCGATCCGGTACTCGATGATCTCGGTGCGGGGGTCCTTCCCGGCGGTGCGCAGGTCGTCGTACAGGGAGGTCAGCGCGACCTGCCGGTTCACGGGGGCCTGGATCACCTGGGTGCCCACCCCGCGCTTGCGCACCAGCATGCCCTTGTCCACGAGCTCCTGGATGCCCTGGCGCACCGTCGGGCGCGAGAGCCCCAGCCGTTTGGCCAGGGCCATCTCGTTCTCCAGGCGGCTGCCCGGGGGCAGGCCTCCGGTGCGCACGGCGTCCTCGATCGCGGAGGCGAGCTGGAGGTACAGCGGCTGGGTGCTGTCGCGGTCCACGGTGAGGTCCAGGACGAACGGACTCACCTCGGTGCTTCCGGTGTCCATGGGTCTCTCCTTCGTGCTCGCAGGCATGTCACGACATACCGTCCAGGGACTCCAGCATAGGGACCACGGTCACGCAGGACGCGCCTCCAGCTGCACGTCGATGGCGTCCTGGCTGGTCAGCGACTTCTCGGCGGCATCGCAGACGGCGGCGGCGAGATACCCGTCCCAGGCGGTCGCGGAGCGCTCGGCGATGTTCGTGCCGACCGCGATCGCATCGACCCAGGCCTGGACCTCGGCGTCGTAGGCCGCGACGAAGCGGGGCCGGAAGTCGGCGGGCACGGAACCTCCCCAGGTCCCGCCGGGCTGCTGAGTGGTGACGCGGGAGATGTCCAGGCCGATGGTGGCAGTTCCGCGGGAGCCGACCACCTCGGTGCGCACCTCGTAGCCGGCGCCGGTGTTCACGTACAGCTCGTCGGTGACCACCACGCCCGAGGCGGTGCGGAACAGCAGCAGCATCGGGTCGTGGAGTCCCTCGGGGGCGTTCTCCGTGCTGCGCGGGATGATCGTCTGGACCGAGGTCGCGGGCTCGTCGAGGAAGAACGAGATCGCGTCGATCTCGTGCACGGCGGAGTCGTAGACCATGTGGGCATCGGTGAACCCGGGCGGGACCTCGGCGTTGCGGTGCTTGCAGTTCAGCAGCATCGGGGTGCCGACCTCTCCCGCCTCCAGGGCGTCCTTGAGCTCGGCGTACTCGGCATCGAACCGCCGCATGAACCCCAGCGAGACGTACCGCTGCCCGGAGGCGTGCTCGGCGCGCACCACGTCGTAGGCGTCGGCCGGGTTCATCGCCAGCGGCTTCTCGCACAGCACGGGCTTGCCGGCGGCGATGCAGGCGATGGCCTGGTCGCGGTGGAACTGGCCGGGGCTCGTGATCAGCACGGCGTCGACGTCGTCGGCGGCGATGAGCTCCTCGGGCGAGTCGACGACCCGTGCACCGGGCGCGGCGGCGGCGACCTGCTCGGCGGTCTCCCGCCGGAAGTCGTTGATCGCGCTGACGCGGGCGCCCTTGGTGCGGCGGGTGATGCGCTCGACGTGATCGGCGCCCATCCGGCCCACGCCGATCACGCCGATGCGGAGGTCGCGCGGCAGATCCTGCTGGGTCTCCTGCGGGGTCATCGGGGTTCTCCTTCGAGACGGGGGTCGATCCCGGCGTCGGCCCAGGTGCCGCGCACCCAGGTCTGGTCGGGATGGTCGGTGATCTTCCACGCCCGCTCGGCCTCGGGGCCGGCCATGACGTTGAGGTAGTACATGTCGTGCCCGGGGGCGGCGGCGCACGGGCCGTGCCAGCCGTGCGGGACCAGCACGGTGTCCCCGGCGCGGACCTCGGTGAGCACGTCGATGGGGCGCTCGTCGCTGGCGGTGCTCCGGTGGTATCCGAAGCCGGCGCTCCCGCCGGGGGCGGGCTGGATCTCGTAGTAGTAGATCTCCTCCAGCGCGGATTCGCTCTCGGAGGCGGTGTCGTGCTTGTGGGCGGGGTAGCTGGACCAGTTCCCGCCGGGGGTGATCACCTCGACGGCGATCAGGCTGTCGCAGGCGTCGAACACGCCGGCGGCGCCGAAGTTGCGGACCTTGCGGGTCATGTTCCCGCCGCCGCGGATCTCGACGGGGATGTCCTCGGCGCGGATCAGGGCGACGGGATGGCCGCCGGCCGCGTCGGCCTCGACGACGGCGGCGGTCACGGCGAAGCGGCCTCCGCGCTCGGACGAGATCTCCAGGTGGGAGCCGACGGGGGCGTAGAGCACGTCCGTCGCGGAGGCGAAGACGTCTTCGCGGCCGCGCAGGGTGTGCGTCGTGCCCTCGACGGTGACCTGGCAGCCGCCGCTGAGCGGCACGACCATCACCTCGACGCCGTCGGCCGCATAGGCCTCTGATTCACCCGGGCCGAGGGCGAGCACGCGCAGGCCGGTGTGGTGCCAGCCCTCGCGCCGGCCGGGATCGATCACCGTGTCGTAGCGGCCCTCGCCGGAGGAGCGGGCGGGGATGTGCAGCTGCGTCATGGGGGCTCCGTTCTCTCAGCGGATCATCTCGACCGAGGCGCGCACTGCGGAGGTGACATCGCCGTCGGCCGGGTAGAGCAGGGTGCGGCCGACGACCAGCCCGCGGACGTTGGGCCGGTCCAGCGCTCTCTGCCAGGTGGCGCGCAGGCCCGCGGGGTCGGCGTCGACCGGGTCGCCGCCGAGGATGAGGGTCGGCAGGGTGGTGGCGTCCATGACCCGCTCCATGTCCTCCACCGCCGGCAGCTTCAGCCAGGTGTAGGCGCTGGTCGCGCCGAGGCCCTGACCGATGTGGATGGACCTGATGACGGCCTCGGGCGAGAGGTTGTTGACGAGCTTGCCGTCGCGGCGGGCGGACATGAACGGCTCGACCATCGCGATCAGCTCGTGCCGGGCGAGGTCGGTGACGGCCTTGGCGCTGGCATCGAGGATGAAGGAGGTCCGGTCGTCGGAGAGGTCGATGCGGGTGAGCATCTTGCCGCCGTCGAAGCCGGAGGCCTTGATGGAGGGGGCGTCGTAGGCGGTGAAGCGGTCCTCGATCTCCCAGGATCCGCCCTGCAGGCCGCCCCGGTTCATCGAGGCGAAGACGACCTTGTCCTCGAGCGCGCCCAGCAGGAGGAGATCCTCGAGGATGTCGGCGGTGCCGAGCACGCCGTCCACGCCGGGCACGGCGAGGGCCTCGCGCATGCGGTCCAGCAGCTCGGTGCGGCTGGCCATGGCGTCGGGGCGGGGGCCGACGCCGAGGGCACCGCGGGCGGGATGGTCCGCCGCGATCACCATGAGGCGCCCGCCCGTGTCGGCGACGGTGCGGCGGCGACGGGCGGCGGCGAGGCGGGCGATGCGCCCCGGATCCTCCAGGCGCACCCGCGTGACGTCCTCGTAGGTGCTGACGAACTCCGTGCTGCGGTCGACGTCGGTGCTCATGCGGGCTGCTCCCCCGTGGCGACGCCGCGACTGCGCAGCGCGGTGAGCATCTGCTCGACGGTCTGACCGTGATTGGGGTCGCCGCCGCCCAGCAGCAGGTCGATCTCCTCGCCCGTGGGCATCGCAGTCGAGCACTCCAGGCGGCTGGTGACGATGGCGCCGGCAGCGTTGCAGCGGGTGAGGATGGTCTCGAGGTCCTGGCCAGCCAGCAGGCCGTGGCACAGGGAGCCGCCGAAGCTGTCGCCGGCACCCAGGCCGTTGATGACGGTGATGGGATTCGGGGCGACCACGACGCGTTCGTCGGCGGTCTTGCCGAGCACGCCCTTGGGGCCCTGCTTGACGATGGCGATCTGCACGCCGGCCTCGAGCAGGGCGTCGGCCGCGCGTTCCGGATCGGTCTCGCCGACGGCGACCTCGCACTCCTCCCGGTTGCCGACGGCGACCGTGGTGTGCTTCAGCGCCTCGCGGTAGTGCTCTCGGGCGTCCTCCGGCGAGGCCCAGAACATCGGGCGATAGTCCAGGTCGAAGACGGTGTGGGTGGTGCGGCCACGAGCCTCGAGGGCGGCGAGGTGGGACGAACGGCTGGGCTCCTCGGACAGTCCGGTGCCCGAGAACCAGAACAGCGGGACCGCCCGGATCGCGTCGAGGTCGAGATGCTCCGGGGCGACCTGCAGATCCGGGGCGCTGGGCCGGCGGTAGAAGTAGAGGGGGAAGTCGTCCGGCGGGAAGATCTCGCACAGGGTGATGGGGGTGTTCAGCTCGTCGTTGCGGACGACGAACCGTCCCGAGACGCCGAGCCGTTCCATCTCGCCCACCACGTAGCGGCCGAAGGGATCGTTCCCCACGCCCGTGATCACCGCAGGGCTGCGGCCCAGGCGGGCCGCGGCGACGGCGACGTTGGTGGGGCTGCCGCCGAGGAACTTGCCGAAGCTCGTGATGTCCTCGAGGCCCTTGCCGATCTCCAGCGGGTAGAGGTCGACGCCGCTGCGGCCGAAGGTGATGATGTCGAGGTCGGGTGCTGCCATGAGGTGCTCCATGTCTGCCTGCGCCTGTCTGCGCTGCGTGTGCTGCGGTGCTGCCTGTGTCCAGCACTGCGTCGACGGCGGTGTCGGACGGGCGGCGGCGGATCGGTCCGGGCCGCCGCGCCTCTCGATGCCTCCATCGAACCATCGGGAACGCGCTTTGTCCAGACAAAGATGTGCATCGGCTGCGGTGCTGTCAGCGTAGACGGATCACTCCGCCGGCCTCCCGGAACTCCCACTCGAGGCGTTCCAGGGTGAACTTCTTGGTCTCCGGCACGCGGCGGAGGAACCAGATGACCGCGAAGATGTTCACCGCGGCGAAGATGGCGTAGGTCAGCACCGGCCCGATCCCGTCCATCAGCACCGGGAACAGGAAGGTGACGGTCATGTTCGCCAGCCACATGAGCATGACCGCGAAGCCCGTCGCGGCGCCCCGGATCGCGTTCGGGAAGATCTCCGAGAGCAGCACCCACACCACCGGGCCGGGGCCGGACTGCATGCCCAGCATGAACAGGACGATCACGACCACCACGAGGTAGGGCACGAAGGTGGGGATGTCCTCGGAGACGGCCCCGGTGTCGGTGAGGTACGGGTTGATCCCCAGCAGGAAGATCGCGGTCATCGCCAGCAGCGACAGCGTCAGGACGACCTGACCGACCAGCAGCACCTGCCGGCGGCCGAAGCGGCGCAGGGCGAACAGGCCCGCCGCGGCACCGACCACCGAGGCCAGGCCGGTGAACACGTTGAGGATGATGGAGGCCTGCGAGTCGAATCCGGCGGCCATCAGCACGCGCGGGGCGTAGTACATCATCGTGTTCACGCCGGTCAGCTGCTGGAGCACGGCGATCGCGCCGCCGAAGATGATGATCGAGCGCAGCCACGGGATCCGGAACGCCGCGCCCAGGCTGAGCTTCTGCCGCTTCTGCTCGAGCCGGTGGCTCTCGACCATCTCCGCGGTCTCGGCCGCCACGTCGTGCCGGCCGGGCACACGGATCCGCTTGAGCGAGCCGATGGCCTCCCGGATCTCGCCGCGGCGGATGTGCCAGCGGGCGGACTCCGGCATCATGCGGATCCCGATCCACAGGGCGATCGCGGGGATCGAGCAGATCAGCAGCATCAGCCGCCAGGCGTGACCGTTGCCGTCGGCCACGGTGACACCGCCGATACCGGCCAGCACGTCCCACGAGACGCTCTCGCCGGCCTGGTGGGCACCGCTGGGGTCGTTCTCGACCACTGCGGTCGGGCCGCCCTGGACCCCCGCGATGAGTGCATTGGTGGCGAAGGCGGCGAACTGGCCGGTGACGATCATGAGCTGATCGACCGCGACGAGCATGCCGCGCTGCTCCTTGGGCGCGGACTCGGAGAGGTACACCGGCACGGTGGTGGAGGCGCCGCCGACGGCGAGGCCGAGCACGAAGCGGGCGAGGTACATCAGCCAGATGTTCGGTGCCAGCGCGCATCCCACGGCGCCGACGAAGAACACGATGGCCAGCCAGATGATGTTGCGTCGGCGCCCGTAGCGGTCCGAGAGCCTGCCACCGACCACGGCGCCGACGGCGCAGCCCAGCAGGAGGATCCCGCCGACCAGGCCCTCCTCCACCGAGTTCAGGCCGAGCCCGCCGGCCTCGGTGGGCATGTACATGTACGGCAGGGCGCCGGAGATGACGCCCGTGTCGTAGCCGAACAGGAAGCCGCCGAGGCACGCGACCACGGCGAGCAGGGCGATCGGGCGCCTCTTGCCTGACGGCGGGGTCTGCTCGACCAGGTCCGGGATGCGCGGCGAGGCCGCGGTGGGTTGTGAGCTCATGCTCCCTCCTCGGAACGTGAGTCCGGCGCGGGGCCGGTCCGGTGCCGGGAGCGGCACCGTGTGACGACGATGCGGATCGGGGCCGCGACGGCGTCGGAGCGGTACGACGGGGTGGCTGCGGGCTGTGCACATCGACTGCGGACCGATCGGACGATGACCGCCATGTCATCACGGTGTATCGAACCGCAGTCGCTTTGTCCGGTCTTACGGTGCATCCGGACGAACATGCGGGACGCTAGCACGACCCCCGGCCGGAACGGTACCCCCGGATTCGCCCTCCGCCCTGCGATCCTGCACCGGCGCCCCTGTCGCGAGAATCCCGCCGCGGAGGGCCGGTCCGACCGTCCCTGCAGGTCGGGCGGGCGAAGAGCCAGGACACACGAGTCGTCGCACGCCTTGTCATGACAAAGTATTGACACAGCCTGTCGCGATCGGCATGCTGGGCCCATACGAACTCACCGTCGAGTCGCTCGCGCTCGAACCGCTCGCGTCCGACGGTGCCGACCCTCTCCTCGGAGGCAGCATGAGCGTCCCCACCTCGACCGCCGCCGGCACGGTGCGCCTGACCGTCGCCCAGGCCCTGGTCCGCTTCCTCGCCGCGCAGTACAGCGAGCGCGATGGGATCCGCGAGCGCCTGGTCCCGGGCACCTTCGGCATCTTCGGGCACGGGAACGTGGCCGGCGTCGGCCAGGCACTGCTGCAGAACGCCACGGACCCCGCCCGCGGCGACGGGGCCAAGGACGAGGCCGCGATGCCGTACTACCAGTCGCGCAATGAGCAGAACATGGTGCACACGGCCGTGTCCTACGCGCGCACCCGCAATCGCCGTCAGCTGCTGGCCTGCGCCGCCTCCATCGGGCCGGGCTCGACGAACATGGTCACCGGCGCCGCCCTGGCCACCATCGACCGGATCCCCGTGCTGCTGCTGCCCAGCGACATCTTCGCGGGTCGCGCCGTGGACCCGGTGCTGCAGCAGCTCGAGGACGAGCGCGCCATGGACGTCAGCGTCAACGACGCCTTCCGGCCCGTCTCGCGCTACTTCGACCGCATCTGGCGCCCCGAGCAGCTGATCCCCAGCGCCCTGGCCGCCATGCGGGTGCTCACCGATCCCGCCGAGACGGGCGCGGTGACTCTCTGCCTACCGCAGGACGTGCAGGCCGAGGCCCACGACTGGCCCGTCGAATTCTTCGACGAGCGCACCTGGCACATCGCCCGGCCCGTCCCGGAACCGGCGGCGCTCGAGCGCGCGGTCTCCGTGATCCGCTCGGCCCGTCGGCCGCTGCTCGTCGCCGGCGGCGGGGCCATCTACTCCGAGGCGAGCGAGGCCCTGACCGCGTTCGCCGAGGCCACCTCGATCCCCGTGGCCGATACCCAGGCCGGCAAGGGCGCGATCAGCGGGGACCACCCCCTCAGCGTCGGCGGCGTCGGGGCGACCGGCACCGATGCCGCGAACGCGCTGGCCGCGGAGGCCGACGTCGTCATCGGCGTCGGCACCCGGTACACCGACTTCACCACCGCTTCGCACACCGCGTTCCGCAACCCCGACGTGCGCTTCGTGAACCTCAACGTCAAGGCGTTCGATGCGGCCAAGCACGCCGCCACCATGGTCGTGGCCGACGCCCGCGCGGGCCTCGAGGCGCTCACCGAGGCCGTGCAGGGCTGGCAGGCGCCCTCCGAGCACGCCGAGAACGCCGCGCGTCTGCGCCGCGAATGGGAGGAGCGGATCGCGCCCTGCTTCGCGCCGCACGACCAGGAGCTGCCCGCGCAGACGGAGATCTTCGGCGCCCTGAACCAGCTGATGGGCGATGAGGACATCCTCCTCAATGCCGCCGGCTCCATGCCCGGTGACCTCCAGGCACTGTGGACCGCACGGTCCCCGCTGCAGTACCACCTGGAGTACGGCTACTCGTGCATGGGCTACGAGCTGCCCGCCTCGCTCGGCGCGAAGATGGCCGCCCCGGACAGCGAGGTGGTCGCGATCATCGGCGACGGCACCTTCCAGATGGCGCCGCAGGAGATCGCCACCCTCGTCGCCGAGGACGTCAAGGTCATCCTCGTGATCCTCCAGAACCACGGCTGGTCCTCGATCGGCTCGCTGTCGGAGTCCCACGGCTCCCAGCGCTTCGGCACGAAGTACCGCCTGCGCGACAAGGAGACCGGTCTGCTCGACGGCGAGAAGCTGCCCTTCGACATTCCGGCGAACATCCGCTCGTACGGGCTGGAGGTCGACGAGGTCTCCAGCACCGACGCCTTCCGGGAGGCCTATCGCCGGGCGACGGCGCGCACGCGGGCCACCGCGATCGTGGTCAACACCGACCTGTACGGCCCGCACCCGCCCGGCAGCGGCTGGTGGGACGTGCCGGTCTCGGCCACCGCGCGCCTGGACTCCACCCGCGCCGCCCGCGCCGAGTACGAGGCGGACCTCGCCCCGCAGCGCCACTACCTCTGACCGGCGACACCGCCCCGTCGGCCACCCTCACTGCACCAGGAGATTCGCATGAGCTACGAGATCACCCATTGGATCGGTGGGCGCGAGAGCGCCGGAACCGGCTCCACCCAGCCGATCCTGAACCCCGCCACCGGCGAGGAGGTGGGCACCCTGCACCTCGGCGATGCTGCCACGGTCGACGAGGCGGTACGGGCGGGCGCGGCCGCGCAGCGGGACTGGGCCCGGGTCTCCCTGGCCAAGCGCACCCAGATCCTCTACCGGATGCGCCAGCTGATGCTCGAGCACACCGACGAGATCGCCGCCGCGATCACCCGCGAGCACGGCAAGACCCTCGGTGACGCCAAGGGCGAGATCGCCCGCGGTCTGGAGACCCTCGAGTTCGCCACCTCCATCACCCAGGACCTCAAGGGCGGCTTCTCCGAGAACGTCTCCAGCGGCGTGGACGCCCACACCATGCGTCAGCCGCTCGGCGTCGTCGCCGGCATCACCCCCTTCAACTTCCCGGCCATGGTGCCGTTCTGGATGCACCCGATCGCCATCGCGACCGGCAACGCCTTCCTCCTCAAGCCCTCCGAACGCGACCCGTCGGCCTCCAACATCGTCGCCCGGCTCTACCAGGAGGCCGGGCTGCCCGACGGCGTCTTCCAGGTCGTCCACGGCGGGAAGGAGACGGTCGATGCGCTGTGCACCCACGACGGCATCGCCGCGGTCTCCTTCGTCGGCTCCACCCCGATCGCGAAGCACGTCCACGCCACCGCCACGGCGGCCGGCAAGCGCGTCCAGGCACTCGGCGGCGCCAACAACCACGCCGTGGTGATGCCGGATGCGAACATCGCCTTCGCCGCCGGCCAGATCGCCTCGGGGGCCTTCGGCTCCGCCGGCGAGCGCTGCATGGCCGTCCCGGTCGCGGTCACGGTGGGTGATGCGCACGAGCCCTTCCTCGAGGCCATCCGGGCCGAGGCGGAGAAGCTGGTCGTCGGTCCCGGCGACTCCCCCGAGACCGATATGCCGCCGGTGATCACGGCCGAGGCCCGCGACCGGGTGATCCGGATGACCGACGAGGCCGAGCAGGCCGGTGCCACCGTGCTGGTGGACGGCCGCTCCCTGGTGGTTGAGGGGTACGAGAACGGGAACTTCGTGGGCCCGACGGTCATCACCGATCTGGACCGCACCCATCCCACCTACACCGACGAGGTGTTCGGCCCGCTGCTGGTGGTCATGCACGTGCCCAACTTCGACGAGGCCCTCGACCTGGTGAACTCCTCGCCGTTCGGCAACGGCACCGCGATCTTCACCGGGTCCGGCCACTACGCGCGGCGCTACCAGGAGGAGGTGCAGGTGGGCATGATCGGCGTGAACGTGCCGATCCCGACGCCCGTGGGCTACTACTCCTTCGGCGGCTGGAAGGACTCGCTGTTCGGCGAGCACCACGCCCACGGCCCCGAGGCCGTCGGCTTCTACACCAAGCAGAAGGCGATCACCACCCGCTGGCCCCACCAGGACGAGCACCTGGAGAGCTCGATGAGCTTCCCGACCCACGACTGACCGGCGCCTCCCCCACCGCCGCCCCGCTTCCCGACCGAAGGAGATCATCGCCGTGACCGCTGCTCCCGCAGGCCCCACCGACCGCTCACGCAACCCCGAGCCGCCGTACGACAATCTCACCATCGGGGTGTGCCCCGACCAGTGGGGCGTGTGGTTCCCCGAGGACGAGAAGCAGATCCCGTGGCGCACCGCGCTGGGAGAGATGGCCGAAGCCGGGTTCTCCGTGATGGAGACGGGGCCCTGGGGGTACTTCCCGCAGGATGCGAAGCAGCTGCAGTCCGTCATGGACGAGCACGGGTTCCGGGTCGTGGCCGGCACCGGCTGGGGCGTTCTGCACCAGGAGGACGCCTGGCCCGAGACCGAGCGCACCTTCCGGGCGATCGCCGAGACCCACGCGGCCGTCGGCGCCGAGTACATGGTGCACCTGCCGCCGCTGTACCGCGACGACAAGACCTGGGAGTTCACCGACCAGCGGGAGCTGACCGGGGAGGCCTGGCGGCTGTACGTCGAGAACGCGAACCGGCTCGGCAGGCTCCTGAAGGAGGACTACGGGCTGACGATGGTACTGCACCCCCACGGGGACAGCCACATCGAGACCCCCGAGGAGATCGCCCGGATCTTCGAGGCGACCGACCCGGAGCTGGTCTCGTTCTGCCTGGATACGGGCCACATCGTCTACGGCGGCGGGGATCCGCTGGCGATGATCGACGAGTACCCCGAGCGGATCGGCTACGTGCACATCAAGGCGTTCGACCCCGACCTCACGCGTGAGGCGCACGAGAAGGACTGGCCGTTCGGGGAGGCCGTGGCCAAGGGTGCCTCGGTGCGTCCGCCGGCCGGCCTGCCGGACATGAAGGACCTGGTCGCCAAGCTGGCGACCTTCGACCGGGAGCTGTACGTGATCTGCGAGCAGGACCTCTACCCCTGCGATCCGTCCCTGCCGCTGCCCAACGCGATCGCCACCCGCGAGTTCCTCGCCGACTGCGGCCTGGGGGTGCGCTGAGCCATGGTGAAGGTGCTGCTGGATCCGAGCATGTACCAC
This sequence comes from Brachybacterium sp. GCM10030268, assembly GCF_042666305.1. NCBI lineage: Bacteria > Bacillati > Actinomycetota > Actinomycetes > Micrococcales > Dermabacteraceae > Brachybacterium > Brachybacterium sp. GCM10030268. The sequence goes on from NZ_JBHTCW010000012.1 coordinate 48,276, forward strand.
CCGCAGCTGTCGGTCGCCGAGGAGCTGCACAAGGCGGCCGAGCTCGGCTACCGCTACCTCGAGCTGTCCCCGCGAGCCGACTTCCACGAGTGGCACCACTACCCCAAGGTCGATCGTCACCAGATCGCCGAGGTCAGGCAGGCGATGGCGGAGACCGGGGTACGGATCCACGCGCTGAACCCCGTCTTCGACTGGGCGGCGACCGATGAGCAGGAGCGACAGGCGCAGGTGCGCAACTGGCGGCGGCTGCTGGAGATCGCCGACGCCCTCGAGGTGCCGCTGATCGCGACCGAGCTCTCGGGGGACCCGAACGAGCCGCGGCGCAGCGAGCACCAGTTCTACCGGTCCATGGAGCAGCTGGGCCCGGTGTTCGAGCAGTACGGGATCGAGTGCACGATCGAGGCGCACCCCTACGACTTCGTCGAGGACAACGACCGGGCCGTGCAGATCATCCGCGGCGTGGACCGCGACTGGCTGAACTACGAGTTCTGCTTCCCGCACGCCTTCCACCTGGGCCGCGGCGCCCGGGACCCGCGCGAGATGATGGACTACGCCGGTCAGCGCCTGGCACACCTTCACATCGCCGACGTCTTCGACCACACGGCGAACGTGGGCAACCGGTACATCATGAACCCGCCCGGGGTCGACGCCCGCATCCACCAGCACAACGAGATCGGCCACGGCGAGATCGACTGGGACGCCGCCTTCGCCTACCTCCGCGAGCGCGAGTACGACGGACCGGTGACGGTGTGCGTCTTCGGCTGGGAGGAGCACGCCGACGAGATCAACGTGCGCATGCGCGAGCGGATCCTCGCAGAGCTCGGCGGGGAGTGATCGGTGGGGAATGATCGACGCATGAGCACCCCGCGCGAGATCGGCGTCGGCGTCGTGGGCCTGGGCTGGATGGGCCGCCTGCACGCCACGTCCTACCAGCGCATCGCCGCCCGCTTCCCCGAGCTCGGCGTGCGGCCCCGGCTGGTGGCGGCGGCCGACCCGCTTCCGGCGAACCAGCAGGCGGCCACGGAGCAGCTCGGGTTCGAGCGGGCGGCCGAGAACATCGACGAGGTCCTCGCCGACCCAGACGTCGAAGCCGTCTCGATCTGCTCGCCGAACTTCCTCCACCGCGACCTCGCCCTCGCCGCCGCCCGGGCGGGGACGCCGTTCTGGATCGAGAAGCCGATGGGCGTCTCTGCGGCGCAGTCCCGCGAGATCCGCGAGGCGGCCGACGACGCCGGGGTCGCCACCGCCGTCGGCTTCAACTACCGCCACGCGCCCGCGATCGCGCACCTGCGCGAGCTGGTCGGCCCCGGCCGGCTGGGGCGAGTGACGAACGTGCGCTGCTGGCTGTACGCCGACTACGCCTCCTCCCCCGACGGGCCGCTGACCTGGCGCTACGACCGGGCCAAGGCCGGGGCGGGCGTGATCGGGGACCTGCTCTCCCACGGGGCCGACCTGGTCCGCTACGTCACCGGCCAGCAGATCACCGAGGTCAGCGCCATGACCGACGTGTTCATCCCCGAACGGCCGATCCCGACCTCCGCAGGCGTGGGCCACGGCGGCATGGAGATCGGCGAGGAGCGCGGCCCGGTCGGCAACGAGGACTGGGTGGCCGCACTGGCGAGACTGTCCGGCGGCGCCCACGCCACGCTCGAGTCCTCCCGCGTGGCCCGTGGCCACCGCAGCGACTACGCCCTGGAGCTGTACGGCACCGAAGGCTCCGCCCGCTGGTCGTTCACCCGGATGAACGAATTCGAGGTGATGATCGGCGACGGCGGCCTCGAGCACGGCTACACCACGGTGCTCACCGGCGCCGGCCACGGCGAGTACGCCCGCTTCCAGCCCGGCCCCGGCATCCCGCTGAGCTTCGACGACCTCAAGGCGATCGAGGCGGCCCGCTTCCTCTCCGACGTGACGTCCGGGACCACGCTCGCGCCGTCCGCGGCCGACGGGGTGCACGCCGCCGAGGTGTGCGAGGCGATCGTGCGGTCCGCGGCCGAGCGGGCGTGGGTGGACGTGGCTGACGGGTAGCTCGCTCCCCGGAATGCGCTACGTGCTTGCCAATTGGTCAACCGGTTGGGCACACTGGCGGCAGCGGCCTGGCCGATGACCGGCTCGTGCACCGCAGCACCGCACCGCTGACCGCCTGGAATGGATGATCCATTGATGCCACGCCTTGCTTCCCGCACCGCTCTCGTCACCGGGGCCGCCTCCGGCATCGGACGGGCCGTCGCCGCCCGGTTCGCCCGGGAAGGCGCTCGGGTCGTAGTCGCCGACCGTGACGCGGAGGCCGCTGCCGAGACCACGACGAGCCTCACTGAGGATCTCGGGGACGATCGCGTCCGTACCCTCGCCGTCGACATCTCCGACGAGCCCGGGCTGGAGCGCGCCTTCGCGGAACTGGAGTCGAGTGGGTGGGCGCCTGACGTGGTCGTCGCGAATGCGGGGGTCCAGCTATTCGGACAGGACGCGAAGATCGCCGAGCTCGACCTGGACGTCTGGCAGCGCACGGTCACGGTAAACCTCACCGGCACGATGCTCACCGTCAAGCACGCGGTCCGCTCGATGCTGCGACGCGGCGGCGGCTCCATCATCGTCACCGGCAGTCCGACGGGCCTGACCGGCGAGGGCAACGACTTCACCGCGTACAGCACCACGAAAGCCGGTATCCACGGACTGACCCGCACCGTCGCGGCCGCGTACGCCGCCGACGGGATTCGCGTCAACACCGTCGTCCCCGCCTACACCGAGACCCCTCTCGTCTCCACGATCTCCGCGAACGCGGAGGAGCGCTCCGCGATCACCAGCAGGATCCCACTGGGCCGGCCGGGAACCGCGCAGGACGTGGAAGGGATCATGGTCTTCCTGGCCGGCGAGGACGGCGCCTTCGCCACGGGTTCGCTGTTCGCGGTCGACGGAGGCATGACCGCGCTATGACCGCGCCGCCAGACCCGACGCCAGGTATCCCTTCTCCGGCATGGGGCCCGGTACCCTCGGGTCGGCGCTGGAGCGCCGGGCGCTGGTCCCTGGACGTGCGGGGCGATGAGCTGGCAGATGTCCGCTGCGACGGAAAGCTCATCCTGCGCGGGATCCGTGCGGTCGCTCGCGACGCCGATTGGAAGACGGCGTGGCCAGCTCGGCCCCGCATGACCTCCGAGGCATCAACGCTGACGATCGACCTCGACATCGACGACCGCGGCGTCGACCTCGCGGGACGCCTGAATGTCGAAGCTCGCGGGAACCGACTCATCGTCACCCTCGAGGCGGAGAGCCGCTCGCGCTCGCACACGAACCGTACCGGTCTCGTGGTGCTCCATCCGCCGTCCCTGGCCGGGGAGCCCCTGCAGGTCAGGCATGCGGACGGCGAGGTCGAGCGCTTGCGGTTCCCGGTCGCCATCAGCCCACATCAGCCCGCCCGCGGAATCGCGTCGCTGGCATGGTGCGATCACAGCATCGCGCTGCGCGTGGACCTCGAGGGCGACGAATTCGAGATGGAGGACCAGCGGAATTGGTCCGACGCCTCCTACAAGACGTACAACCGCTCGCTGGACCGGCCGTTCCCCTACACCCTGGAGCCCGGAGAGCGGATCCGGCAGCGCGTGACCGTCGTGGCCGACGCCTCCGATTCGCCGACAGCACCCGCGCCGGCCGGGCCTGCGCGGGTGGAGACCCTCCGGCTCACTGCCTCCGGTTCGCTCCCGACCATCGCCATCGGGGCAGCGACGGCACCGGGCCCCGGCCCGAAGGCACACGACCCGGTCGCCGCCCATCGGCATGTCGAGCTGGACCTGAGGGACCCGTCGTGGCCCGCCGCCCTCGAGCGCGCGCTGCTCGGGGCCGAGGATCTCTCCGTGATGGTGGTCAGCCCGTCCCCACCGCAGCGATCACACATCGAACGGGTGGCCCAGGGCCTGACCGGGGCGCATGTGCGATGGGTCGGCATCGTCGATACGGACTCCCACGTCTCCGATTCGCAGCTTGTCACCGCGCTCCGGGAGGCCCTGCCTCCACGGACCCCGATCGTCGGCGGGTCCCGGTCCCACTACACGGAACTGAATCGCCAGTGGGACCGGGTCGACACGACGTATCTGGATGGGCTCGTCTTCCCCACCACACCGCTGTTCCACACCCTGGAGACAGAACAGCTCGTCGAAGCCGTGGCGATGCAGAGGGTCATCGCCGAGAACGCCACCTCACGGGCACCGGACCTCCCGGTGCACATCGGCCCGGTGACCCTGCGCCCACGCTTCAACAACGTCGCCACGTCGGCCGCGCCAACGCCGGTCCGCACCGACCTGGCGGAGGGGTACGGCGCCCAGCTCACCGGAGCGGACGACGCCCGGCAATCCGCTCCGGAGCTGGCCGCGTGGACCGTGGCGAGCGCGGCCGCCCTCGCGCTCCCGGGCGTCGGATCCCTGACGTACTTCGAGGAGTGGGGCCCGCGCGGCATCCGCACCACGGAGGGCACGCCGCTGCCAGTCCATGCAGCGCTCGCGGCCGTCGCCGAGCTCGACGAGGGTGTGCTGCTGAGCGGGACGAGTGCTGACGGTGTGCTCTGGGCGATGGGCTCCCGCAGCCGGGGGACCGACACGATCCTGGTCGCGAACCTCTCCGGTCGCCCACGCACGGTGCGTCTCGCTGCCGACGGCGCTCCGACGCGCGAAGCGGATCTGGACGCGTTCGACTGGACCCGCCTGAGAGTTCAGGCCGCGGGCCGCTCCTGACCGACCGCCCGGAGGTCGATCAGCTCGCGGGCGGCGGGCCCGCCGAGTCGCGCACCACCAGCTGTGGGGCGATGTGCGGTCGCGAGACCGACTCGCCCTCCCGCACACGCTCGTGGAGAACGTGCACGGAGGCCCTGCCGAGCTGCTGGAAGTCCAGACGCACCGTGGTCAGCGGTGGAGAGAAGTAGCGGGCGGCGGGCATGTCGTCGACGCCGACGATCGAATAGTCCTCCGGCGCCCTCCGGCCACGCCGTTCCATAGCGCTGAGGAACCCCAGAGCGAGCTCGTCATTCGCGGCGAAGACGCCGGTGAAGCTGGAGGTGTCGACGGCGAGCCCGGCCTCGTAGCCGGGAGCGGGCGACCAATCGCGGGCGTCGCCGATGCTGACCGGCGCGAGCCCGGCCTCGCACATCGCATCGCGGTACCCCCGCTCCCGCTCCAGCCCCTCGGTACGGGTCCGCGGCCCGCCGACGTGGACGATCGACGCGTGGCCGCACTCGATGAGGTGCCGGGTGGCGCTGAGCCCCGCCTGGTAGGAGTGCGTCGGGTCGCCGGAGGCTCCACGACGCGAATACTCGGACAGGTTGATCACCGGCACCTCGGACCGGGCCTCCTCGAGAAGCTCGTCGACTCCCGCCCTCGAGGTCACGACGATGATGCCGTCGACCGGGGCGGAGAGGAAGTGGTCGACGGCGCGGCGGACCTCGGCAGGCCAGCCCTCGTTCCCAGGCTCCGTCTCGACCTGGGCGACCAGCAGGGTCAGCGCCAGGTCCCGGGCGCCACGGTTCTGCCCGGTCAGGATCTGGGTGCTGCCGTGGACGAGTTCCCCGACCGTCAGCACACCCACCGTGCCCGAATGTCGCCCCCGAAGGCTGCCGGCCGCACGGTGGGGTCGATATCCGAGCTCCGCGATCGCGGAGGCGATCTTCGCCCGCGTCGCCTCCCCGACGTAGCCCGAGCCCGAGACGTACCGCGAGACGGTCTGCGCCGAGACCCCTGCGCGCCGTCCGACATCGGCCATGCCGGGCCGCCTCGGCCGCGAGAGTGTCTGTCCCGTCGGTATCCGCGGAGCGCTCACGTGTAGTCCCTTCGTCGTCGCGCGGATGGCCGGAGAGGAATCCGCGCCACCCACTGGGCATGCGATCGATCACATGCTAGCCTCGGTGATCGATCACAGATATTGGTCAACCGGTTGACGACTATGACGTCGTCATCGTGAAAAGACGAGGTCGACGATGACACGTATCCCCCCTCGGCCCGCCGAGCCCGCCGAGCGCCGGTGGCGCCTGGGCGAGACGCCGTGGCAGTCCCTGTCCACTCCGGTGGGAACCCGTCCGCGGGTGCTCATCGACAACGACTTCTCGGGGGATCCCGACGACCTGCACCAGCTCGTCCACCACCTCCTCTCCCCGACCGTCGACATCAGAGCCGTCATCGGCTCGCATCTGCGCGAGGGAGACCCCTTCGACCCCGGGCCGCACTCGGCACGCAATGCCACGGCCGTGGCACACGACGTCCTCTCGCGCATGGGCCTCGACGCCCATGACATCGTCCACGAGGGGTCGAACCATCCCCTGCCCGATCTCCGAACGCCTTCCCCCTCTCCGGCTGCCGACGCGATCATCGCCGAAGCACTCCGCGAGGACACCGACGCACCCCTGTTCTACGCCGCCGGCGGCGGGCTCACCGACCTCGCCTCGGCGCTGCTGCTGCGACCGGAGATCGCCGCACGGATGACCTTGATCTGGATCGGCGGGGCCGAGCATCCGGACCTCGCGGTGCCGCCACCGGATGCGATGCCGATCGAGTACAACCTCCAGGTCGACCTCGCTGCAGCTCAGACAGTGTTCGAGACCCAGGAGCTCACGATCTGGCAGGTTGCCCGCGACACCTACCGCCAGTGCCTCGTCTCCGACGCCGAGCTGCGGCTGCACGTGGCAACGACGGGGTCCCTGGGCCAGTACCTGTATGAGGAGACGCGCGAAGTCGTCGAGCAGGTCGCGGGCCGCGGCCGCGGTGGTACCGGTACCTACGTCCTCGGTGACTCGCCCCTGGTGCTGCTGACCGCTCTGCAATCGCTCTTCGAGCCGGACCCGTCCTCGAGCAGTTATGTGCGACGCCCGACGCCCGGGATCACGGAGGACGGCACCTATCACGCTCGCGCCGGCTCACGGCCGATGCGCGTGTACACCCGCGTCGATACCCGCCTCATGGTCGATGACTACTTCCTCAAGCTCCGCGAGTTCGACAGCTGGCAGGCGCTCGCCTGACCTGCCTCACCCACCGTCGGCCGCAGGGCCGGCATCCCCAGATCACCAGAGGAGAATCTCATGAACGCTCTCAGCCAGACCGCACCCCGCGCCCGCCGCGTCCTCATCGACACCGATGCAAAGAACGAGGCGGACGACCAGTTCGCCATCGTCCACGCGCTGCTGTCCGAGACGCTCGACGTCCGCGGCCTGATCGCCGCACATTTCGGGGAGGGACGCTCGTCCACGAGCATGCTCGACAGCCGAGCCGAGATCGACCTGCTGCTCGACCTTCTCCACATGCCGGACGTCCCCGTCGCCAACGGAGCCCCCGCAGCCCTCTCCGACGAGCAGACGCCCATCGGATCCGACGGCGCACAGCTCATCATCGACGAGGCTCACAAGCAGGACGAGGGACCATTGCAGATAGCCTTTCTCGGCCCTCTGACCAACATGGCCGACGCTCTGCTGCGCGATCCCAGCATCGCCTCGACCGACACCACGGTGATCTGGATCGGCGGCCCGGGGTATGGGACCGCCGAGCCGGGCGAGGGCATCGAGTTCAATCTGAAGAACGACATCGCCGCCGCAAACGTGGTGTTCCGATCAGGGATCCGCCTCTGGCAGGTGCCTCGGACCGCGTACCGGATGGTCTCCGTCGGCTATGCCGAACTCGACGAAAAGGTCTCGCCCTGCGGCCCCCTCGGCGAGTATCTCGTGCGGCAGTTGAAGGAATGGAACGCCACGTGGCCCCAGGAACCCATGGAGCACCGATCCCTCGGTGACTCCCCCGCCATCGGCCTCATGCTCAATCCGTCCGGTGCCGTCGTACGCACTGTGCCGGCCCCGCTATTCGGCGAGGAGGGCGGCATGGTCCCGGGTTTGGAGCACACGGTGCGGGTGTGCGAGCAGTTCGACACCCGCTACCTGCTCGAGGACTTCTTCGCGAAGCTGCGGCGATTCGCGGCGTCCGACAAGGGCGCCTCATGAGTACCCGCACAGCGCATGCGCTCCCATCCGTCGGCCGGCGGGCGGTGCTGGGCGGCGCGCTGACACTTCCCGCCGTCGGCCTCAGTTCCTGCGGCAGCGGGGTCGGCGCCACCGGAGCGACCGGAGCGATGTCCCTGCTGACCTACGACGACGTCTCCGAGGCCGGACTCATGCAGGAGCAGCTGAACGCCTTCGAGGAGTCCGGCGGGACACGGTTCTCGCTCGACACCGTGCCCGGTTCGGGTGCGGCCCAGTTCCCCGACAAGCTCCGCACCCGGATCCTCGGGGGCAACGCACCTGATGTGTGGCGCATCTGGGGCGGGATGATCGGGGGGCCCTTCGTCGACGCAGGGCTGGTGCTGAATCTGGATGAGTACTACGAGCAGTACGGCTGGGAGCAGATCTTCAGCGAACCGGGCGTCGAGGGGATGACGTTCGCCAGCCACCGCCACGGCGTCCCGCTGAAGATCTCCTCCATCGGCGCCTGGTGCAACGCCACGATCCTTGAGGACGCAGGCGCCGCGATCCCGACGACGTACGACGAGCTCGAACAGCTCAACGACGCGGTCCTGGACATCGGTGTCACTCCAGCCGGCATGGGCGGGAAGTACGGCTGGCACATCATGCGCCTGTTCGAGTATCTGCTGGAGGTGACCGCCGGACCTCAGCTGCACGATGCGCTGCTGCTGGCGGAGGAGAGCTGGGACCGGCCCGAGGTGGTCGAGGCGTTCGATCTGTTCCGCACCTGGGCCGACCGGGAATGGATCGCGCCCGGGGCGCTGGGCATCGACCCGGCCGATGCGGAGATGACCTTCGTCCAGGGCACGGCCGCATACACCCTGAGCGGGCCCTGGATCGAGGCCAGCAACATCGTTCCCTCGGGCCAGCCTCCGGAGAACTTCACGACGTTCCTTCTTCCCACGGACCACGACGTGGTGCGCCATTCCGGGTTCGTCGAGGGCTTCATGATCTCCGAGACCTCCAGCCGCCCCGACGAGGCGGCCGAGATGCTCGACTTCCTCATGCAGGCCGACGTCCAGCGCGCGCTGCAGAACACGTCCTCGGCGACGTTGGCCGCCCCACCGGATGAGGACGAGTTCCCTCTCAGCGCGCAGTGGAGCCGGATCCGCACCGAGAGCCCGATCTACACCATCCAGGACCAGGCGCTGCCCAAGGCGCAATCGGACAGCTACTACGCAGTCCAGTCAGGAGTCCTGCAGGGCTCGACCTCGCCACCGGATGCCGCGAGAGAGATGGAGCAGGTCCTCACCGATTGGAGGAATTCCCGATGACCACCGCCGCCTCCGCCGCTCCTCTCGTGCCGCACGAGCCCCGTTCGTCCCGGCGCCCCGGGAGCGAGCGACAACGCCCCCTTCGACGGAGCAGCCCGTGGGTGCCGTGGACCTTCGCACTGCCCGGCCTGGTGTTCTACCTGGTGTTCCTGGTCTGGCCAGTCATCTCAGCGATGATGACCAGCTTCACCAACTGGGACGGGCTCTCCCCCCAGCGCAGTTTCGTCGGGCTGGACAACTACACCGCCATGCTCAATGACAAGGTCGTCGGCATCGCCGCTGTGAACAATCTGCTGTGGTGCCTGGTGACCATCGTGCTCCCCATGGCTCTGGGTCTGTTCCTGGCGGTGCTGCTCAATCGCAGCTCCCGCACGTCACCGGTGTTCCGCACGATCTTCTACACCCCCGCCGTGCTGCCCCTGGTGTCGATCGCCAGCATCTGGGCCTGGCTGTACGACCCCAGCGAGGGAGCGATCAACACGGCCCTCTCGGCCGTCGGCCTGGACGCACTGGCCCAGAGCTGGCTCGGCCAGGACTCGACCGCGATCTGGGCAGTCATGGTTCCCGCCGTGTGGGTTCGCACCGGCTTCCCCATGCTGCTCTACCTGGCCGCACTGCAGAGCATCCCGAGCGAGCTCTACGAGGCGGCTCAGGTCGACGGCGCGAACCGGTGGCAGCGCTTCTGGGGAGTCACCTTCCCCAGTCTGAAGGACACCCACTACATCGTGCTGGCGCTGTCGGTGATCGAGTCGTTCAAGGTCTTCGATCTCGTCTACGCCATGACCTACGGCGGCCCTGGGTACGCCACGCAGGTCATGGGCACGTGGATGTACGCGAATGTCTTCCAGTACTTCAACGCCGGCTACGGCACCGCGATCGCCGTGGTGATCACGGTCGTCGCCGTCGGGGTGGGCGTCCCCTATGTCCGATCGCAGGTGAGGAACTGATGAGTACGACTGTGTCCCCGACCCGCCGCACCGTCCCGACCGGGAAGGCCACCCGCAGCGGGCGAGGCCGCCCGACGGGACGCCTCGCGGTCAGCGCCGCCATAGCCGTCGCCGCCCTGTTCTGGATCGCGCCGCTGCTGCTCCTGGTGACCACGTCGCTGCGGCCGCTGGCCGACTTCATCTCGCACGGGCCGCTGTCCTGGCCCTCTGAGTTCACCCTGGTCAACTTCCCCGAGGCGTGGGATGCCGGGCAGTTCGGCACGGCCTATCGCAACAGTCTGATCCTGCTGCTGGTCAAAGTGCCGCTCGGCGTCGTGTTCGCCTCGCTGATCGCGTACTCCCTCGCGAAGCTCGAGTTCCCCTTCCGCAACGCGGTGCTGTTCGTAGTGGTGCTCGGGATGACGGTGCCGATCTACATTGCGATCGTGCCCCTGTTCACGATGCTGCGCTCAGCAGGCATGACTGACAGCATCCTCGGGATCATGGCACCGTACATCGCGTTCGGCATGCCGCTGCAGGTGCTCATCCTGCAGTCCTTCTTCCGGCGGGTCCCGGATGATCTGCTCGAAGCGGCACGTCTGGACGGCGCGGGCGACGCCCGCATCTTCTTCCGCGTCGTGGTCCCGCTGTCCATCCCGGCGATCATCACCGTGGGAATCCTCGACGGCGTGGCGACTTGGAACGAGCTGTTCCTGGCCCTGTCACTGCTGAGTTCCGAGGGCAACCGGACGATCCCTCTGGGCCTGTTGAACTTCCAGGGTCAATTCGCCACCAACTACACAGGGCTGGCCGCGGGCATCCTCATCGCCGTGGTGCCGATCCTGGTGCTGTACATGCTCCTGCAGCGCTTCATCGTCGGCGGCCTCACCGCGGGAGCGACGAAGGGCTGAGACGGAAACGCCGCGGAAAAGGGCTTATTGCTCCGCGCCAGCCTCATCGACCATCCGCGCCACGTGGACGGTGAGGTAGGTGAGCTCGGCGTCGCTGAGCGCCTGGCCGAGGCGCAGCTCCATCACCATGCGTAGGCGCCGCGCCGCCGCGTACGCCTCGGGGAAGGCCTCCCGCACGGCGCCGCCGAGACGGTCGGAGTCGTCGTCCAGCTGTCGCTGCTCGTGCGCACGCACGAAGAAGTAGCGCAGATGCGCGATGAAGCGGGCGGCGTTGACGGAGTCACGATCGATGGGCGCGTGGAGCACCTGATCCAGGACGTCGAACAGCTGGGAGATCATCCCGGTCATCCGGTAGGTCGAGGAGAGGTACCCGCCCGAGAAGCCCGCGGTGACCAGATACAGAGCCACGGGCACGGCCTCGCCGTCGGGAAGTCCGCCGCCGGTGCGCCGGTCGACGAATTCCACGATCCTGCCGGCCACGCGCAGCTCCGCCGGATAGAGGTGGGAGACTTCCGCCCGCAGGGGTACTCCGTCTGCCGAGGCGGCCCGGAGCGCCTGGGTCAGCGCCCCGGGACCGCCGCGCTGAGGCGCTCGACCACCTCGGCGAGGCCCTGCTCTCCGCCCACGTTGCCGGGGAAGACGACGTAGGGCATGCCCATGACTTCCTCGGGCGCTTCCTGTGCGGCCAGCAGGGAGACCTGGCCGGGCCAGAACTGGCCCACCACCTCGGCGAGGCGGATGCCCAGCCCGGAGGCGGCGACCTCGTGGGAGGTGATGCCGCCCTTCGCGACCACCCAGGCGGGTCGAGCCTCGCGCACGCGGCGGACCACCTCGACCACGGCCTCGGAGACGCTGCGGGCGATGGCGAGGGACTCGGCGGGATCATCGGTGCGCACCAGATCGCGGCTGGTATAGAGCACACAGTCCTGCGCCTGCAGGGTCTCTCGCACCCGGGCGGTGACGTCGGCGAGGTGCTGGTCGCGGCGCTCGTCCAGCAGGGAGGGCACGTCCAGCTCGACCTCGACGAGGGTGCCGCGCTGCTGAGCAGCGCGCAGCTGGGTCGTCGTCAGGCCCACATGGGAGCCGACGACGACCAGACCATGGTCGAGGCGCCCCTCGGGGATCGTGATGGAGCTCGGCTCGACCACTCTCGCGCCCGTCTGCCCGGCCAGCGGTCGGACGAAGGAGGGCCCGCACCGCGTGATCACGGTCCTGCCTTCTGCCTCCATCCGGCCCACGGCCTCGGCCACGACCTCCATGTCGGAGTACTCGGTGGCGTTGACGACGACCCAGCGGCGGCCGCGGGCAGCTGCGAGGATCTCGTGCACACGGTCCGCGCCACCGGAGCGGATGTCCTCGAGCCCGATCGAGAGCACGTCGGCCGCCCGCACCGCTCCCCCGGAGCGCTCCTCGAGGAAGTCGCGCAGGCCGGAGTGGGTGTACCCGAAGGTGGCGTCGCGGGCGAAGTCGGTGTCCTCCACAGGCTTCGCCTCGCCGCCGACGACCGCGTAGTGCACGTCGTCCTCGGTGTACCGACCGGCTTCGAGCATCGCCGGCACGAACAGGATCGCGTCGACATCCACGCCGTGGGCAGCGAGCTCATCGGCGATCGCGGCCGGCTCGGCGATCACGTGCCCGCGCAGCGTCGAGTCCGAGCGGGAGACCACGTGCAGACCCTTGCGCGCGACCGGCGACTCCAGCACGCCGGCCAGAACTCGCCGGTTCAGCGCGACCGCCTCCGCCTCGTCGAGCGCCCGGGTGTTGGTCAGCACGAAACAGGCCGAGCCGGGCTGTGCGAGGACGCCGACGGGGATCTCGGGGTCGAGATCGAAGGCGACGTCCACGCCGGCGACGCACTGCGACCCGGTGGGGTCGTCGTCGAGGACCAGCAGTCGACGATCGGTGCTCTCGGACACGAGGACCTCCTCAGGCAGCGTCCGTCAGGCGGCGATCACGAACACCACGCTGGAGAGCGCGAAGGCCACCAGGGAGATGGTCGTGCCGACCACGGACCAGGTCTTGAACGTGGTCACGGTATCGAAGCCGCAGAACCGGCCGATGAGCCAGAAGCCGGAGTCGTTCACGTGCGACCAGCCGATGGAGGCGGCGCCGATCGCGATGATCACGGCGGCCACGCCGACGGAGCCGAAGTCACCGGCCGTGATCGCCGGGGCCATGATCGAGGCACCGGTGGTGGCGGCGACGGTCGCCGATCCCTGCGCCACGCGCATCGCCATGGTGACCATGTACGCGGCGACGATCAGCGGCAGGCCCAGCGTGTCGAGCCCTTCGGCGACCTCCCCGCCGATCCCGGTCTGGGTGAGGATCTCGCCGAACGCACCGCCGGCGCCGGTGATCAGGATGATCGAGCAGACGGGTGCCAGGGCGTCGTCGACCAGATCCTCCAGCAGGCCGCCGATCTGCTCGCCACGGCGGCGCCGCGGGATCACGTACAGCAGCAGCATCGCCAGCAGCGCGGACAGCGCCAGCGCCACCGGGGTCGCCCCGATCAGGCGGGAGAGCTGGAAGCCGAAGTTCCCCTCGCCGACGGTGCCCTGCTCGTTCAGCGTCGAGAAGGCGGTGTTGAAGAAGATCAGCACCAGCGGCAGCAGGAGCACCAGCAGGATCGAGCCGAACGCCGGGCGCTCCTCCTTCGGCACGTCACGGGGGTCACCGAGCAGAGCGGGGACCGGGGTGTTCGGGAACCGCTTGGCGATGGCGCGGGCCACGAGGTAACCGCCGAAGTACCAGGTGGGCAGACCGATCAGCAGGCCCACTAGGACGACCAGGCCGATGTCGGCGCCCATTACGGTGGCCGCGGCCGTCGGCCCCGGGTGCGGAGGCAGCAGGGCGTGCATCATCATGAACGACGCGATCGAGGGCAGCACGTAGAGCATGAACGAGCCGCCCAGGCGACGCGCCACCGTGTAGATCACCGGCAGCATCACGATGAAGCCGGCGTCGAGGAAGATCGGGAACGCGTAGAACAGCGAGGCCACGGCGAGCGCGAGCGGAGCCCGCTTCTCCCCGAAGGTGTCGAGCATCTTGTCGGCCAGCACCTGGGCGCCGCCCGTGATCTCGATCAGTCTGCCCAGCACGGCACCGAAACCGACCAACAGGGCCACTGTGCCGACCGTGGAGCTGAACCCTTCGATCACCACCTCTATGACGTCGCCGACACTGATGCCGGCGGCGAGGCCGGTGGCCACGGCGATGATCAGCAGCGAGAAGAAGGCATGCAGCCTCACCTTGATGATGAGGACGAGCAGGACGGCGATGGCCACGACGGCGATCGCCAGGAGCAGCCACACAGGCCGCTCCGCGAGGACGAGATCTTCCACGGGATTCTCCAGAGAACGGGGCGGTCACCCCATCGGCCCCCTCACGCAGAAGCGCTCGGGACCCGGGCGCGAGCTCGGGCCCCGAGCGCGGTGCTCAGGCCCGGGCGGCGATGCCCGGCCGACGGGAGGAGTCCGCCAGATTCAGGTAAGTGGGATGAAGCGGTCGAGCGGGTGTCAGTCGGCCTTCGGCGTCGGCTGCGGGGCCGGGCCCAGCTCGGTCAGCAGCTGCGACATCTTCGCGTAGGCCTTGTTGCGGTACGCGATGAGCTCCTCGCGGGTCTTCTCGTCGTAGTCGCCGAGCAGGCCCTTGCCGTTCTTGACGCCCTTGCGGTCCTCGGCGACGGAGTCGGTGAGGATCTGCGGCGTGGACAGGCGCTCACCGAAGGCGTCCTCGAAGGTCACGAAGCAGTTGGCGTACACGTCCAGGCCGGCCTGGTCGGCGATCGCGAAGGGCCCGAAGAAGCCGAGCCGGAACCCGAAGGTGGTGCGCACGATCGTGTCGACGTCCTCGGCGGTGGCCACGCCCTCCTCGACGACGGACGTGGCCTCCTTCAGCAGGGCGTACTGGAGGCGGTTGAGCACCATGCCGGGGGTGTCGGCGACCTGGGCGCCCTCGTTGCCGGACTTCGCCAGCAGCTCCTTGACCGCGGCGACCGTCTCGGGGGTGGTCGCCTTGCCGGCCACCAGCTCCACGCCGGGAATGAACGGCGCGGGGTTGGAGAAGTGGACGGTGAGGAACCGCTCGGGGTTCGTCACGGCGCTCTCGAGCTCCTTGACCGGGATGGTCGAGGTGTTGGTGCCGATGATCGCGTCGGGGCGGGCGTGCTCGGAGATCTTCGCGAGCACGTCGCGCTTGACGTCGATGCGCTCGAAGACGGCCTCCTCGATGAAGTCGACGTCGGCGACGGCTTCCTCGATGGTCTTGCCGGCGGTGATGTTCCGGGCGACGAGGTCGGCGCTTCCCGCTGAGTACAGGCCCTGGTCCTCGAAGTCGCGCGCTTCCTTCTGCAGGCGCTCGAGGGAGGCGTTCGCGTTGTCGATGCTGACGTCGGCGATGGTCACGTCGAAGCCGGCGATGGCGAGGACCTGGGCGATACCGCCGCCCATGTAGCCCGCGCCGACGATGGTCACGGTGGAGATGGTCATGAGGGAACTCCTTCGTCCGAGCTGTGCGCCCGTCACGGAGGAGGGCGCCGATGCCGCCACGCCCCAGGGCCCTGGTCCCGCCGAGCCCGAGTACGTGGTGTTGCCTTGAGAATAGCGATCCTATTGGATATTGGCCACCATGGTGGCCGGGCACACAGTACCAGTGTCACTCGGTCGCTCGTCCCGTGCTCGCGCCCGGCTCCCGGACGTCCCGCACGAGGGGCGACGTCCGCCGAGTCTGCACTGCACATGGCCACGAAGCGCACACCCACCGAAGCCACCCCACGTACGGGCTCTATTGACCACGAAAGGGACGCCCGTCGAGTCTGCCCCGCATATGGCAGGGCAGACTCGACTGGCGTCCCCTTCGTGGACACGGGCGGCGGCACCGGTGCTGGCCGGCCCAGCCTGACCGGGCGATGCAGACCGGCCAGGCCTCACAGGCGGCGCCGCCCGTCGAATCCGGCTCAGCGCCGCGCGACGAACCTCTGACGCTGCTCCCCCAGGCCCTCGATGCCCAGCTCGACCACGTCGCCGTCAGCGAGATACGGGAACCGTCCCGACATCGCCACTCCCTGCGGGGTGCCGGTGTTGATGAGGTCTCCGGGCGAGAGCACCATGTACTGGGACAGGTGGTGGACCAGCTGCGCGACGGTGAAGATCATGTCGGCCGTGGTGGAGTCCTGGCGCGGCTCGCCGTTGACGCGCGAGAACAGTCGCAGGTTCTGTGGCTCGACCTCGCCGGCCGGCACCAGCGCGGGGCCGACGGGATTGAAGTTCTCGGCGCACTTGCCCTTGGACCACTGCCCGCCGGATTCGGCGATCTGGAAGTCGCGCTCGGAGACGTCATGACTGGTCACGTAGCCGGCGATGACATCCGATGCGGCCTGCTCGTGCGGCAGGTACGAGGCGCGGGCGCCGATGACGACGCCCAGCTCGACCTCCCAGTCGACCTTGGTCGCACGCGGCGGGATGGGCACGTCGTCGTGGGGACCGACGACGGTGTTGGGGTGCTTGAAGAAGACGATCGGCGTCTTCGGGGGCTCCGCGCCGGACTCCGCGGCGTGGGCGGCATAGTTCTGTCCGATGCAGATCACCGCCTCCGGACGGGCGATCGGAGCACCGATGCGTTCGCGCTCCGCCCCTTCCCACACCGGCAGCTCACCGGCCCTGGCCGCGGCGGCCACCTGCTCGATGCCGCCGCCGGCGAGGAACGCGCCGGTGATGTCGCCGGTCAGGTCGTCGAGGCGGTAGGTGGTGCCGTCCTGGACCAGGGCGGGCTTCTCCTGGCCGAGGGGGCCGAGTCGTCGCAGTTGCATGGGGTCTCCTTCAGTGGGTGAACGGCCTGGTGGTGGGGATCTCGGAGTTGAACTCGACCCCGAATCCGGGGGTGTCCGGCACGCGGATCTTCCCGTCGACCGGTACCGGCTCGCCGGTGAGCATGGGCGAGAACATCGGCACGATCTCCTCGGCGGTGGGGTGCATCATGAGGAATTCGCTGAACGGGCTGTTCGTGCGGGTGATGACGAAGTGGTACGAGTACACGGAGGAGCCGTGCGGGACCACCATCGCCCCGTGCGCATCGGCGAGCGCGGAGATCTTCAGCAGTTCGGTGATGCCGCCGCACCAGCCGACGTCGGGCTGGATGATGTCGGCCGCGCCCATCTCGAGCAGCTGGCGGAAGCCCCAGCGGGTGGCTTCGTGCTCGCCCGTGGTGATGAGCATGCCGGGTGGCACGTTCCGGCGCAGTTGCTGGTAGCCCCAGTAGTCGTCGGGGATCAGTGCCTCCTCGAGCCAGCGCAGGCCGTGCTCGTGGGCGCGGTGGGCGAGGCGGGTGGCGTAGTCGACGTCGAGCGACATCCAGCAGTCGTACATGAGCCAGAAGTCGTCCCCGACCTTCTCGCGCATCTCGGCGAGCAGGGCGATGTTCTTCTCCATCCCGTCGGCCCCGTCGGCCGGGCCGTGATGCAGCGGCATCTTGCCGCCGAGGAAGCCGAGCTGCTTCGCGATATCGGGACGGGCCCCGGTCGCATACATCGTCAGCTCCTCGCGCACGGGCCCGCCGAGCAGGGCGTACACGGGTTCCTGGCGGAGGCGTCCCAGCAGGTCGTACAGGGCGAGGTCGATGGCGCTGATGGTGTTCAGCACGATGCCGCGGCGCCCGTAGAACAGGGTGGAGCGGTACATCTGGTCCCAGATCCGCTCGATGTCGGTGACCGCGGCGCCCTCGAGGAATCGGACCAGGTGCTTCTCGACGATCCAGGCGCCGAGGTCGCCACCGGTGGAGACGGCGAAGCCCACGGTGCCGTCGTCGGCCTCGATCTCGACCATCAGCGTGCCCAGCACGTTCAGTCCGAAAGACTGTCGGGAGTCGGCGTAACCGGGGTAGACGGACATCGGGGTCGCGATGTGGTCGTCGATCCAGTGGTCGGCGCCCTGGTCGTGGTAATCGGCGCCGCCGCCGGTGACGGTGTACGCGCGGACGTGGCGGATGCTGCGCTGATGGGTGCTCATGCAGCGTTCCCCTCGTGCTCCTCCTGCTGGGACGGGCCCTCCTGCTCGAAGCTCACCAGGATCTTGCCGGCCGGGCCCTTTCCGGCGGCCAGCCTCGCGAAGGCCTCCTGGGCCTGCTCCGGCGGCACCACGTCGCTGACCAGCGGGGCCACATCGTCGGCGTGCGCACCGATCCAAGCAGTGGCGTCGGCGAAATCCTGCGCGGTGTAGGTGAAGGACCCGTGGATGGTGCGCTCCTCGGTGCTGATGGCGAAGGCCGGCAGCTCCAGTCTGGGCGATCCCATGCCCACCAGGACGACGCGTCCGCCCAGCGACGTCGCAGAGAGGGCGTCGGCCATGGTGGCGCTGATGCCGACGGCGTCCACGGCGAGGTCGGCCGGGCCGCCGAGCGCGTCGGCCACGAGGTCGGCGGTGCTGCCCGCAGAGGGGTCGACGGGCTCTGCGCCGAGCGCCGCGACCAGCTCCCGGCGGGCGGGGTCCATCTCGGAGAGCACGATGCGGTCGACCCCTGCCATCCGCAGGGCGATCACGACGCTCTGCCCGATCGGTCCGCCGCCGATGACCAGCACTTTCTCTCCCGCATCGGGCTGGCCCAGGCGCACCGCGTGGACGGCGACGGCCAGGGGCTCGACGAGCGCACCGAGGTGCAGGGGAAGCTCCGGATCCAGCAGGTGCACGTTGCGTGCGGGCACGACGAGGTAGTCCGCGAAGGACGCCTGGATCTCCTGGGCGACCCCGATGACCTGCTTGCCGGGAGCGTGCTGCTCGCGGCCGCGGTACTGCTCGGCCTGCTCAGGCGGCACCACCAGCGGGTTGAAGGTCGCGGGGGCGCCGACGGGCAGCTCGGCGGGATCGACCCCGTCCCCGAGGGCTGCGACGGTGGCGGCGGATTCGTGGCCCATGACCTGGCCGGGGACGCGGCGGCCGTTCTCGCCGGTGAACCCGTGGAAGTCGGAGCCGCAGATGCCGGTGGCCGCGATCCGCAGCAGCACCTCCCCGGGGCCGGGGTCGGGACGATCCCTCTCGAGGACCTCCAGGTGGTGGTAGTCGGTCAGGACGAGTGCTCGCACGATGCTCCTTCGAGGGGTCGGGTGATGGAAGCGTGGTGGTCCAGGGGTGGGAGGTCGCCTATCCTGCAGCGACGATCACTCGATGAGGAGGAGAGCCCATGACGGCGAACCAGGACGCGGAGTTCCAGGGCTTGAAGGCGCTGGTGACCGGCGGCGGGGCGGGCATCGGCGCGGCGACGATCCGAGCCCTGAGCGCGCGCGGAGCCTCGGTGGCGGCGCTCGATCTCGATCCCTCCGGCGCTCCCGAGGGGGCGCTGCGCATCCAGGTCGACGTCACCGACACCGAGGCGGTGCAGGCCGCCGTCGACCAGGCGGCCCATCATCTCGGCGGCCTGGACATCGTGATCAACAATGCCGGGATCGGGGCGCAGGGCCAGGTCGACGCCCACGACGACGAGGAATGGGCGCGGGTGCTGGATGTGAACGTCACCTCGGTGGCCCGCGTGACCACGGCCGCGCTCCCCCATCTGCGGCGCTCCGAGCACGCCGTGGTGGTCAACACCGCCTCGATCGCCTCCATGCTGGGACTGCCCGAGCGCGTGCTGTACTCCGCCTCCAAGGGCGCGGTGCAGGCGATGACCCTGGCCATGGCGGCGGACTGGGTGCGTGAGGGCATCCGGGTCAATGCCGTCGTCCCCGGCACGGCGAACACCCCGTGGATCGGCCGGCTGCTGGCCAAGGCCGAGGACCCGGTCGCGGAGCGGCAGGCGCTGGATGCGCGCCAGCCCCACGGCCGCATGGTCGAGCCGGAGGAGGTGGCCGAGGCGCACTGCTACCTCGCCTCTCCGCGCAACCGCTCGACCACCGGGGTGCTGCTGCCGATCGACGGGGGGATGACGACGCTGCGTCCGCGCACCTGACGTCGCGCTCACCGCTCGGCCTCGGCGGCCTGCAGCGCGGCGGCCCGCTCGGAGCGTCGGCCCAGCCAACCCATCAGCGGCACCGAGGCGATCGCCGCGACCACGAGCAGGATGAGGACCGCGCTGATGGGGCGGGTGAAGAACTGGGTGAGATCCCAGTTGGTCTTGATCACCGACTGCATGAAGTTCTGCTCGACGATGGGGCCCAGCACGATGCCCAGCACCACTGGGGCCAGCGGGATGCTGCCCTTCTCGAAGAGGTACCCGAGCACTCCGAAGATCACCATCAACCCCACCTCGAGGTAGCCGTTGTTGATGGCGAACGCGCCGCAGATCGAGATAGCCACGATCAGCCCCATCAGCACCGAGCGCGGGATCCGCAGCACCAGGCCGGAGGCCCGGATCAGCAGGAAGCCGAGCGGCAGCAGCAGCAGGTTGGCGAGGATGAAGATCATGTACAGCGCGTAGAGCATGTCCGTCTGGTACAGGAACAGGTCCGGCCCCGGAGTGATGCCCTTGACCAGCAGCACGCCGATCAGGATCGCGGTGATGGTGTCGCCGGGGATGCCGAACGCGAGCGTG
Organism: Brachybacterium sp. GCM10030268; assembly: GCF_042666305.1. Taxonomy (NCBI): domain Bacteria; kingdom Bacillati; phylum Actinomycetota; class Actinomycetes; order Micrococcales; family Dermabacteraceae; genus Brachybacterium; species Brachybacterium sp. GCM10030268. The sequence goes on from NZ_JBHTCW010000012.1 coordinate 68,878, forward strand.
GGGACGTAGGCGGAGGCCACGCCGGCGTTGTTCGCGCTGGAGGCACCGGCGATGGACTCCACCCGCCGTTCGTCCGATACCTCGGCCGCGTTCTTCGCGGATCCGCGACGGCTGGTGGCACGAGTGAAGGCGTAGGCGATCCAGGCCGCGATGTCGGCCCCCGCCCCGGGCAGCGCCCCGACGACTCCGCCGATGCCCGAGCCCGCCGCGACGCGCCCCTTGTACCGCCACAGGGCACTGAAGGCCGGACGCACCGTGCCCTGACCGGCGATCTTCGGGATGGGCATCGACTCACCCCGGCGGGCGGTCACGGCACGCAGCACCTCGGAGAGGCCGAACAGGCCGATCATGGCGGCGATGAAGTCGACGCCGCGGTAGAGCTGCTCCTCCCCGAAGGTGAACCTCGGGTAGCCCAGGGTCACGTCGAGCCCGACGGTGGAGACCAGCAGCCCTGCCATCAGGGCGATCGCACCCTTGAGCTGGGAGCCCCGGGAGACGATCACGGCCGCAGTCAGGCCCAGCACGGCCACCCAGAAGTACTCGTAGCTGGTGAAGCGCAGGGCGAACTCCCCGAGCACCGGGGAGACGAAGATCAGCACCAGGGACCCGAACAGACCGCCGATCACCGAGCCGATCAGGGAGACCCCGAGCCCGAGGGCGCCCTTCCCGTGCCGGGTCAGGGCGAAGGCGTCCTCGGTGTAGGCGGCGCTGGAGGGCGTGCCCGGGATTCTCAGCAGGGCACTGGGGACGTCTCCGGCGAAGATCGTCATCGCCGACATGGTGATGATGGCGGCGATGGCCGGCACCGGGTCCAGGAAGAAGGTGAAGGGCACCAGCAGCGCTGCTGCCAGGGTGGCGGTCATGCCGGGCAGGGAGCCGATGACCAGGCCGAAGAGCCCGGCCAGGACGACCACGAGGACCGTGGTGGGGTCGGCGACCAGCTGGAAGGCGCTCTGGAGGTCGTATCCCATCTCAGAACCCCCGGATGATGCCGTCGGGGAGCTGGACCATCAGGCCCTGCTCGAACATGGCCCACAGGGCGAGCGCGGTGACCACGCCGGTCGCCACGGCCACCCACCACTTCGCCCGCAGCGACCACACGATCGCGGTCACCAGCAGCGCCATGGTCAGCGGGAAGCCGAGCGTCTCGACGAGCAGCACGTACCCGACGATGCCGCCCATGAGGATCGCGCCGTTGATCCAGCGCCGCGCCCCGTCGGAGCCGATGTCGGTATCCATCACGGCCACGGTCTCCGGGGGCTCGGCCTCCGGCTCGGTGTCCGGTGAGGGCTGCGGCCCGGTCTCCGGCGCGGCGTCTTCGAGCGCGTCGGCCGCACTGTCCGCACCCGGCCCACCGGCCCCGGTGGGTGCTGTTCCGCCGGTCACCGCAGTCGTCGCGGTCGATGGGCCACCGGCCGCGGCGGAGCGTATCTCGGCGAGCTCGTCGCGATGACGACGCTCGCGGCGTGCGGTGAGCACGCTGGTCAGGATCAGCAGGGCGCCGAAGAGGACCAGCAGGCCGCCGATCATCATCGGAAACAGACCGGGCCCGGGGATCCCCTCGCGGACGTAGGGCATCGCGGCGCCGTAGGGAATCACCGCGGCGCCGACCAGGACGGAGGCGGCGCCGATGATGACGTTCCCACGCATCGCCCCCGCCGTGTCGCTGGGTCGGGCGGTGCTCACTTGGCGAGTCCCGCTTCCTCCATGACCTCGCCCTTGGCGTCATCGTCCTCGCGCATGAGGGTCTGGAACTCCTCGGCGCCCGCGTACTTCACGCCCAGGCCGGTGTCGGTCATGAACTCGTTGAACTCATCGGACTCGGCGATCAGACCGAGGTGGCATTCGAGCTCCTCGACGATCGTGGGGTCGAGCTCCTTGGGTCCGGCGATGCCGCGCCACACGGTCATGGAATAGTCGGAGCCGAGCTGCTCCTGGAGGGTCTCGACGTCCGGGAAAGCGGGGTCGCGCTCCGTGCCCATCACGCCCAGGGCCTTGGCGCGGTCCGAGTCGAGCATGGTCTTGGATTCGCCGAGGGCGTTGGTGGTCATGTCGATCCCGCCGGCCACGAGCTCCTGGAGCGCGGGGGCCGCACCCTCGGAAGGCACGAAGTTCACGGCGTCGACGGGGATGTCGTTGTCGATGAGCATGCCCAGCAGGGCCAGGTGCCAGATGCCTCCCTGCCCGGTGCCCGAGGCGGTCACCTCCCCCGGGTTCTCCTCGATGTAGGTCAGCAGCTCTTCCGCGTTCTCCCACTCGGCGTCGGCGGCGACGGTGATCCCCGCGCCGTCCTCGTTCATCTGGGAGATGGCGGTGAGGTCCTCGCCGCTGATCTCGGTCAGACCCTGGTGGTGCATCATGCCGATCTCCACGGTGACCAGGCCGAGGGTCTGCCCGTCGGGCTCTGCGTCGACCATCGCCTGGTGGCCGACGACGCCGGAGCCGCCGGTGCGGTTGACGACGTTGACGCTCGTCTCCATCTGGCCGGACAGCTGCTCGCCGATGAGGCGGGCCACGCCGTCGGTCCCGCCGCCGGCGGCCCAGGGGACGATCAGTTCGACGGGGCCGCCCGGGTACTCGGCGTTGACGTCGTTGCAGGCCTGGAGAGCATCGCCGTCCACGGAGCCTCCGCCCGAGCCGCCCGAGCAGCCGACGGCGACCAGGGCGATAGCGGCGGCGCCGGCGATCCCGGAGACGAGGCGCCGCGGGACGCGGGGTGCGCCGGCGGGATCGACGCCGGGACGATCGGAACGTGAGGAAAGGTCGGTGCGCGTCATGGCTGACTCCACTTCATCGTGCGGGTCGGGGGTGAGGCCCATCGATGCGGAGCGACCGCCCGCACGGCTGTGTGCTGGGTCGAGAGAGCCACTCGTCATCGAGGTGCTTCGACGCTACCAACGCCCGTACCCGGGGTCGTCCCCCGAGCGATCCGAGATCCGGAAATCCTATATACAATATTGATATGTGGGTCACATCGGGCCTCTGACCAGGAACCATGCTGCGGCCCCGAGCTCAGGGTGCACTCGAGCGTGACCCGCTGCGATCAAGGACGACCACTCCCCAGGAGGAAGCGATGCCCCGCGTCGACCAGACGGACTGGCTGGAGACCTTCGTCGCGGTCATCGATCACGGAAGCTTCTCGGGTGCCGCACGCGCCCTGCACCGCGCGCAGTCCCGCGTGAGCACGCATGTCGCAGCGCTCGAGCGTGCCCTGGGCGGCACGCTGGTGGACCGCAGCCACCGCCCGATCGGGCCGACGGAGCTCGGCACGGCCTTCCTCCCCCACGCCCGCAAGGTTCTGGAGGCGCTCGAGCGCGGAGCGGAGGTGGTGGATCAGCACACCGGCACCCCGCGCGGGCGGGTCGTGATCGGCTGCCATCCCAGTGTCAGCGCGGGGTTCCTGCCCGCCGTCCTCGCCGCGGTCCACGCCGAGCATCCGCACATCCGGATCGAGCTGACCGAGCTGACCACGCAGGACCTCATCTCCGGCATCATCGCCGGCCGGTTCCACATCGCCATCCACTCGCTGGCCGGTGATCCGCCGCCCGAGGACTTCGAGAGCGTGCATCTGTGGATCGAGCGCTACGTCGCGATCGTGCCTCCCCAGCATCCGCTGGCGCAGCTCGGCCCGAGGACCGATGGATGGCTGGACCCGTGCCTGATCACCGAGCATCCCCTCATCGCGGTGGCGCAGCCGGGGGCGGAGATCGATCCGGACACCGGCAGCGCACTGCACGCCTGGGGCCTGGAGATCCCCGTGGCCTGGCAGACCGAGCAGCCGCAGACCGTCGCGAATCTCGCCAAGGCCGGCCTCGGGGTGGGTGTGCTGAACGCACTGGCGGCGACCATCTCCGATACCAGCGAGCTCGATGTCATCCCGGTGGGCAGGATCGGCGAGGGACGGAAGGTCGCCGCCACCCGTGACCGGCGGACGGCCTCCTCCCCCAGCGTCGACGTCGTCTACCGGGCGATCCTCGAGACGCCGCCACCCGACGGCGTGCTGCCGGGAGCACGGTGACCGCGGCACCGCGCCTCGGCCGCGCCCACCTCGTCTGGGCCGTCGGTGTCCTCGCCTACCTGTGCGCCGTCTCCGGCCGCGCCTCGTTCGGGGTGGCCAGCGTGGAGGCGTCGGAGCGCTTCGATGTCAGCGGCGCCGTGCTGAGCCTGTTCGGGGTCGTCCAGCTCGGAACGTACGCGGCGGCCCAGATCCCCGCCGGGCTCCTGCTGGACCGCATCGGCCCGCGCCGCATGCTGATCCTCGGGGCGGTGACCATGGCCGTCGGGCAGGGACTGCTCGCCGTCGCCACGGACGTGCCCACTGCCCTGATCGCACGCATGCTCACCGGCGTCGGCGACGCCGCCACGCTGATCAGCGTGGTGCGGCTGACCGCGACCTGGTTCCGCTCCGGTCAGGTCCCTGTGTTCACGCAGCTGGCGGCGATGATCGGCCAGTTCGGCCAGGCCGTGGCGGCGGTACCGTTCCTCGCCTTGCTGGTGGCGGCCGGATGGACCACCGCGTGGGCCTCTCTGGCCGCACTCCTGCTGGTCAGCGTGCTGCTGGTGATCGCCGTCGTCCAGGACGAGCCGCCCGAGGACGACGGCCACACCGTTCCCGTGCCGTCTCGCCCGGGTCAGGTTCTGCGCGAGGTGTTCACCTCCCGCGCCGCCTGGTCGGGGTTCTTCCTGCACTCGCTGACGCTGCTGAGTGTGAACTCGTTCCTGTTCCTGTGGGGCGTGCCCTTCATGACCGAGGGCCATGGGCTCGCGCCTGCCGAGGTGGGGACGCTGCTGACCCTCAATGTCGTCGTCATGGTGGCGGTGGGCCCGATGATCGGCGTGCTCACCGGCCGCTTGCCCCGGCATCGTGCTCGGCTCGGCTGGATCGCCGGCGGAATCCTCACCCTGGTCTGGACCCTGACTCTGCTCGCGCCCGGGCCTCTCTCCGCCGGGCAGCTTGTGCCGCTGATGGTCGCCCTGGCGATCGGTGCGGCGACCTGTCCGGTCGGCTTCGACCTCGCGCGCACGGGAGTCTCCTCACGGGCGATCGGGACCGCCACGGGGATGGTGAACATCGGCGGGTACTCCACGTCGTTGCTCGCCGTCCTCCTGATCGGGGTGGTGCTGGACGTGCTGGCCCCCGACCGTTCCGCCGGGCTCACGGACTACCGTGCCGCCTTCGCCGCCGTCGGCGTGCTCATGCTCGGTGCGGCGATCGGGCTGCTCTGGACCACCCGCACGCGGCCCGCACGGGCCGGCTCCGGAGTCCGCGCCGTCTGAGTGCCCCGTTCGTCGACACCCAGGCACACCCCCTTGTGTCGCCCGCCACAGTTGTATAGCTTGTGCGGACTTCGTATAGAAAGGACCGTGACGATGACGTCACTCCGCTTCGGCGTGGACGCTCTGCGCGCGCTGGCCACCCACGCTCTCGAGGATGCCGGTGTGGAGTCCTCCGCGGCCCGGCTGGTCGCCCGCTCCCTGCTCGCGGCCGACCAGGCCGGTATCTACTCCCACGGGCTCCTGCGACTGCCGCTCTATCTCGAGGCGGTCGCCGCCGGCGGTATCGACCCCGGCTCCGTCCCCACCGTCGTCCGCCAGCACGGCGCCGTGACCGTGCTGGACGGCCGCGGCGCCTTCGGCCAGGTCACCATGCAGCGCGCCGTCGAGATCGCCGCCGAAGCCGCCGCCACCCACGGCATCGCCACGGTGGCCGTCCAGGGCTCCAGCCACTTCGGGGCCGGCCGCTTCTGGGGCGATCAGCTGGCCGAGCGCGATCTGGCCGGGATCCTCTCCTCGACGACGGGGCCCGTGGCGACCCCCTTCGGCGGCTCCACCCCGATCCTCGGGACCAACCCGCTGACCATCAGCCTGCCTTCGGCCGGGTCTCATCCGCTGGTGGCCGATCTCGCGACCACGGCCGGGGCGTACGGCAAGGTCGTCGCCGCCCGCAACGAGGGCACCACTATTCCCGAGGGCTGGGGCGTGGACGCCACCGCAGCCCCCACCACCGATCCCGCCGCCGTGCTCGACGGCGGTGCCCTGCTGCCCTTCGGCGGCCACAAGGGATCCGGCATCGCCGTGCTGCTGGAAGGCTTGTCAGCAGCGCTGACCAGCGCCTCCTTCGCGTTCCGGACGGTGGACATCTGGCAGGACCACTCCTCCCGCATGAACACCGGACACCTCCTGATCGCCCTCGACCTCGCGGCCTTCGGCGACCCGGCCGGTATCCGGGCCAAGGTCGCCGAGCTCCAGGAGGAGGTACGGGCCTCGAGCCCGGAGGGGACCGTTCTGTCTCCCGGCGACCTCGAGGCCTCCCGGCTGGCAGCCGCTGCCGATGACGTCGAGCTGGCGGAGTCCACGATCCAGGAGCTGCGCATCGTCGCCACCCGGCACGGCCTCTCGTTCCCGGAGCCCCTGGAGGGCGCACGATGAGCCGCCGTCACCCCGCCACCGTCCTGGCTGCGGCCCTGTCCGTGCTGTCCTTGGCGGGCTGCGGACTGTGGGAGCCCGTCGACACCAGCCAGCTCGACGAGGCCACCGCCGATCCGGACGCCCGCGTGATCCGCTTCGCCCACCAGTACGACCCGGCTCATCCGGTGGAGTCGTGCGGGGCCGAGACGCTGCGCACCGAGCTGGCTGACGACGGCTTCGCGGTCGAGACCTACCCCTCCGGTCAGATCGGCGGGGAGGGCGAGACCGCCGAACAGATCGCCACCGGTGGCCTCGAGCTCGGCGTCGTCGGGCCGTCGTTCCTGGGCAAGTGGTACCCGGAGGCGGCCGTGCTGGATGCGCCCTACCTGTTCACCGACGTCGCGCAGTTCGACGAGGCGACCAACGGTCCGATCATGGAGGAGGTCTACGACGAGATGGCCGCCGAGACCGGCCTGCGGGTCAACAGCACGTGGTACTACGGCACCCGCCACATCACCTCGAACACGCCGATCACCGAGCCGGAGGACCTCTCCGGGCTCAAGATCCGCACCCCGGACGCCCCGCTGTACATCACGAGCTTCTCGATCATGAACGGCAGCGCCACCCCCATGGCCCTGTCGGAGGCCTACCTCGGACTGCAGCAGGGCGCGATCGACGCCCAGGAGAACCCCATTCCGACCATCGACGTCCAGAAGTTCTACGAGGTCCAGGACTACCTCAACCTCACCGGGCACATGGTCCAGGCCGTCAACATCGTCTCCTCCCAGCGCTTCGTGGACTCCCTCAGCGCCGACGAGAGAGCCGGCTTTGAGGACGCCATGGAGAAGGCCCGGATCGCCACCCGGGACTGCATCGTCGAGGCCGAGGAGGAGACGCTGCAGACTTGGCAGGAGGAGGACGCGATCACCGTCAACGACGACGTCGACGTCGCCGCGTTCCAGGAACTCATCGCCGAGGAGTTCCCCGACACCGTCCCGTGGGGCGACCTCTACCTCGAGCTCCAGGAGTCGGTCCGATGAGCATGCAATCGCCCAAGCCCGTCGAGGGGACCCGCGACGGTCAGGTCCCGGACCTCGATTCATACATCGAACGGGACCACTACGAGCGGAAGTTCCGCGCCTACGGCTGGCTCGTCGACGCCGAACGATTCGTCGCCGGCGGCCTGCTGCTGGTCGTGTTCGCGGTGATCATCTTCCAGATCTTCACCCGCTACGTGCTCAGCATGCCCCTGCCCTGGAGCGAGGAGGTGGCTCGTCTGCTGGTGGTGTGGCTGACCTTCGTCGGTGCCGGGTTCGTCTCCTCCCGCAACGCGCACATCGGGGTCGACATCCTGGCGGTCTACCTGCCCAGGCGTCTGGCAACCGCCTCCCAGATCTTCGCGATGCTGGTGGTCGCGGCCGCCGCGGCGTACATGGTCATCGCGGCGATCTCGCTGATGGTGCTGACCGGGTCGCTCACGATGACGGCGACCTCCCTGCCCATGCCGCTGCTGTACGGAGCCGTGCTCGTGGGGTACTTGATGATCCTGGGCCACACGGTCCTGAACATCGTGCGGTACCTGCGCCACCCCTCCGAAGTGCCCGACGTGGCCGAGAAGGCCGCCGCGATGGAAGGGCTGTGATCCCGTGGTCCTGCTGATCATGTTCGCCGCGCTGCTGGTGCTGCTCGCCCTGCGCGTCCCGGTGTGGATCGCCCTGCTGATCCCCTCGATCGCCTACATCGTCCTGGACGAGACGGCCACGGCCGCCCTCGCCGCCCAGCAGACAGCCTCCGGCGTCTTCGACTTCGCGATCCTCGCGGTGCCGATGTTCATCCTGCTGGGCAACCTCGCCAACGTCTCCGGGGCCACGGACCGGCTGTTCGATGCCGCCTCCAGCGCCATCGGGCACGTCCGCGGCTCGCTGGGCTACGTCAACATTGCCACCAGCTTCGGCTTCTCCTGGATGAGCGGGGCCGCCATCTCCGACGCCGCCGCGATGGGCCGCATCCAGGTGCCCGCGATGAAGCAGCGCGGCTACCCCGAGGGGTTCGCCCTGGGTGTCACCGGCGCGTCCTCCCTGATCGCGCCGATGATCCCGCCCAGCATCCCCGCGATCATCTACGCGGTCACCGCAGGTCTCTCGGTGAGCACCCTGTTCCTGGCCGGGATCGTGCCCGCCGTGGTGCTGGTGGCGGCACTGTGCCTGCTGGTGTGGATCCAGACCCGCCGGCGCGATGACCTCCGCCTGGAGAAGCCGCCGCCGGCCCGACGCCTCAAGGACGTCGCCAAGGCGCTGCCGGTGGCCGGCGCCGCCGTCATCATCCTCGGCGGGATCCTCTCGGGCATCGTCACCCCCACGGAGGCCTCCGCGCTGGGCGTCGCCTACGTCGCGATCCTCGCGCTGTGCTACCGGACGCTGAACGGGAGGTCGCTCGGACGCATCGCCGCCTCCACGGTCGAGACCACCGGCAGCGTGCTGATCATCGTCACCAGCGCCTCCCTGTTCGGCTGGGTGCTGGCCCGCGAGCAGGCCCCGCAGGTGGTGACGGAGCTGATCCTGCAGGTCACCGACCGGCCGCTGATCTTCCTGCTGCTGATCAACATCCTGCTGCTGGTCGTCGGCGCGGTCCTGGAGCCGACCGCCGCGATCCTCATCCTGGTCCCCGTGCTGGCCCCGATCGCCACCGTCTACGGCATCGATGCCACGCACTTCGCGGTCATGATGATCTTCAACCTCATGATCGGTCTGCTGACCCCACCGGTCGGGCTGGTGCTGTTCGTGCTGTCCTCGGTGACGAAGGTCCCGGTGACCACGGTGATCAAGGGCGTGTTGCCCTTCTTCGTGCCGATGCTCCTCGTGCTGGCGCTGATCACCTTCGTCCCGTTCCTGACGACCTGGCTGCCCGGGCTCGCCGGCGGCTGAGACGATCTCCCTGCCGGTGCGCGCGCAGTCCCTCTGCGCGTCGCGGCCGCCCGGGCGCCACCAGGCCAGGCACGCCCGGCACCACGTCGAAGGAGGAGGCCATGCGCGAGCGCCCCATCGTGGACCCGGATTCCACGGACACCGGCCCGGAGAGCGTGTACGAGGCGTTGCGGATGCGCATCATCCAGCATGACCTGGAGCCGGGAGAGCGCATCTCCATCGGGGAGGAGGCCCGCCGGCTCGGCGTCTCCCAGACCCCCGTGCGCGAGGCGCTGCACCGGCTCGAGGGCGACAGCCTCGTGGTCCGCTCCGCATCCCGCGGGTACGACGTGACCGCTCCGATCGATCTGGACGGGCTGGTCGCGCTGTTCGAGGTCCGGCTGCTGCTGGAACCGTGGGCCGCGCGGGAGGCGGCTACGGAGCGGCTGACGAATCCCGGCCCGCAGCTGCGCACCGAGCTCGAGGCCCTGGCCGCGCTGCACGGCGGCGACCGCAGCACACAGGCGCGGCGCGCGCTGCGCGACCGTCAGTTCCATCTGCGGATCCTGCAGGCCTCGGGCAATGAGCTGCTGCCGAGCACGTTCGAACGGCTGCACGCCCACGTGCACATCTTCCGCCTGTACCAGACCGACTCCGAGGGCGGCACGACCCACCGCGAGCATCAGGCGATCGCGCGCGCGATCGAGGACCATGACCCCGACGCGGCCGAGCAGGCGATGCGCGCGCATCTGCTGGGCTCGTTCTCACGCCTCTCGGCCGTGTTCTCGACCGAACCCGGATCCTCACGACGCCCTCGCGACGCTCGCGCCCGCCTGCGCTGAGGCGCGCTCTCCTCAGCCCACCCGCAGCCCGCCGTTGAGGTTGTAGGTCGCCCCGGTGGTGAAGCCGCCGTGGGGGCCGACGAGGAAGGCGACCAGCTCGGCCAGCTCCTCGACGGTGCCGAGCCGGCCGACGGGGGTGCGGGCGACGAACTGCTCGCGGCGCTCCCCCTCGAGCGGGCCGCCCATGATGTCGGTGTCGATGTTGGCCGGGGCGATCGCGGCGGTGGTGACGCCGGTGCCGGCGACCTCTTTCGCGAGCCCGCGGATCAGACCCTCGACGCCGGCCTTGGAGGCCGCATAGGCCGAGGTCGAGAAGTTCCCGCCGCCGTCCTGCGCGGCGGTCGAGCTCATCGCGACGATCCGCCCCAGGCCCTGCTCGAGCATCCTCGGGAGCACGCGCTGGGCGAGGTGGAAGGTGCCCAGGGTGTTGATCGACAGGGTGCGCAGAAAGTCTGCGCTGGTCAGCTCGAGGAACGGGGTCGGGTTCGCGATCCCGGCGCAGCTGACGAGCGTACCGATCGGGGCGACCGCAGCGTTGTCGACCGCGGCGACGGCCGCGCCGACACTGGCCTCGTCGGAGATGTCCGCCTGCGCCGTGGCCACGCTCGGTGATCCGGCGGCGCGGGCCTGCTCGGCGGCCTCGGCGAGCCCGTCGGCGTCCAGATCCAGCAGTGCCAGCGGGCGGCCCTCGCGCGCCAGCCGCAGCGCCACACCGCGGCCGATGCCGCGCTCGGAGGCGGCGCCGGTCACGAGCGCGGTGAGTTCGCAGATGCGGGACTCATCGGCCGCGGAGCGCTCGCCCATCAGGCCTCTCCCGCCAGGGTCGGCTCTCCCGCAGCCCCACCGCGCGGGGCATTGACGACGTGGTGCGGGGTGCGGCCGGCAGCCATCGCGATGACCTCGCCGAGCGCCTCGGCGCCGACGGCATCGGTGAAGTCCTGGGTCCAGCACAGCGAGTGCGGGGAGAGCACCACGTTGTCCATGCCGATCAGCGGGCTGTCGGCCGGGAGCGGCTCGACCTCGAACACGTCGAGGCCGGCGCCGGCGATGGTCCCCTCCTGCAGCGCGGTGATCAGGGCGGGCTCATCGACGACGGCGCCGCGGGCGATGTTGACCAGGAACGCGGTCTCCTTCATCGCCGCCAGCTCGCGCGCACCGATGAGGTGACGGGTCTCCCCCGTCGCGGCGACGGTGACGATGAGGTAGTCGCTGCGGGCGATGACCTCGTCCAGCTCGAGCTGGCTGATGCCCGTCTCGGCGCAGAACTCGGGACGCGGCGAGCGGTTCCAGGCCACCACCTCGAGATCCAGCGCCCGCAGCTGGCGCACGGTCTCCTGCCCGATGCCGCCGAGACCGATCACGCCGATCGTGGCCGCGGCCAGGCCGGGCCCGCGGTAGTCGGCCTTGCGGTCCCAGTCGGCCTCGCGCACCAGGCGATCCTTGGGCAGCAGGTTGTGGGCGAGGGCGAACACGAAGGTCAGCGCGGTGTGCGCCATCGGCACGCGCAGTCCGGTGGGGGCGTTGGTGACGGTGATCCCGCGCTCGTCGCACGCGGCGAGGTCCACGGAGTCGTAGCCGGCGCCGAAGCGGGCCACATGCTTCAGCGTGGTCACGCCCTCGAGCTGGTCCCGGCCGAGCGGCGTGCCGCTGAGCAGCAGCACCGCGTCGTAGCCCTCGAGCTCCCCGGCACGCAGCGGGCCGCCGCCCTCGCCGACCAGGGACCACTGGATGCCGTGCTCGGCGAGCGCGCCCAGGCCGATGTCGCCGTAGACGGTGGTGCCGTCGGCCTCGGCGTAGTCGGCGGTGACGGCGAGCTTCCAGGTGCTGGTCATGGGGTGAACTCCTCGGTGACGTCGGCGGGCTCGGGTGCGCGGTGGCGTCCGTGGCCGTGCCAGGCCTCGGGGTAGTCGACGAAGCTGCGGTCCAGCGCGTCGATGCTGGTCGCGCCGAGCTGGCCCATGGCCAGCGCCAGCTCGCCGTCGAGGATGTCCAGCACGCGCAGCACGCCCTTCTCCCCGGCGGCGGCGTTGCCGTAGCCCCAGGCCCGGCCGATGGAGACGAGGTCCGCGCCGACGGCGAGGGCCTTGGCGATGTCGTCGCCGGTGCGCACGCCGGAATCGAACACGACGGTCATGCGGCCGTCGACGGCGTCGACGATCGAGGGCAGGGCGCGGATGGAGCTGGGCGAGGAGTCGAGCTGGCGACCCCCGTGGTTGGAGACGTAGACCCCGTCGGCCCCGACCTTCAGCGCGCGCAGCGCGTCCTCCGGGGTGAGGATGCCCTTGATGTAGAGCGGGCCGTCCCACTGCCGCCGCACCTGCTCGATGTTGTCCCAGGTCAGGGTCAGGTTCGTGAGGTGCTTGTTGACGAACTCCTGATGCGAGACGGCGTTGTCGCCCTGGATCTCGTCCTTGAGGTTGCGGAACCCGATCGCCGGGGGCCGCATCACCGCTCGGGTCCAGTCGAGGTGCCGGATCGCCTGGACGGCGTTGCGGGGGGTGATCTTCGGCGGGATCGACATCCCGTTGCGGTGGTCGCGGTACCGCTTCCCGTTCAGGGGCACATCGACGGTGACCACGAGCGCCTCGGCGCCGATGGCCTTGGCCCGGGTGATGAGGCTGGAGACGATGGCCTCGGACTTGTACATGTACAGCTGGTACCACAGCGGCCCCGTCGCCTGGTCGGCGAGCTCCTCCATCGCCCAGTTCGAGGCGGTGGAGATGGTGAAGGGGATGTTCGCCCTGCCGGCGGCGCGGACCGCCCCGAGCTCGCCCTCGCCGCCGATCATGCGCTGCAGGCCCAGCGGGCCGAGCACGTAGGGACGATCCAGGTTCATGCCGTCGACACTGGTGGAGGCGTCGACGTGGGAGATGTCGGTCAGCCAGCGCGGGCGGAAGAGCACCTCGCGCAGATCGTCGACGTTGGCCTCGCGGGTCAGCTCATGGTTCGAGGCCCCGTCGATGATGTCGAAGGCCATCGTGGGCAGGCGCCGCTTGGCGAGCAGGCGGATGTCCTCGATGGAGGGGGCGGATTCCAGCGGGTCCAGGCGGAAGCCGCCGGCGGCGAGCATCTTCGCGAATTCCAGGGCGCCGGACAGTATCGAATCGGCCATGGGGTGGGCTCTCCTGTGGGGGCGGTGACGTGGGGGCGCCGAGGGCGCGGCGGCGCCGGACGGCGCGGGGCGGGCCGGCGCGGGGCACGCCGGAGCGGGGCGGGGCGGGCCCCGGAGAAGACCTCCGGGGCCCGGTCCGTCAGTGCATGTGCTTGCCGCCGTCGACGCTGATGGAGGTGCCGCTGACGTAGCTCGAGTCCTCGCTGACCAGGAAGTTGATCAGTCCGGCGACCTCCTCGGGCTGGCCCACGCGGTGCAGCGGGATGTTGGAGGACATGCCCTCCTTGCGCTCATCGGTGAGGGTGCCGCCCATGATGTCGGTGTCGATGGGTCCGGGCAGGATCACGTTGGCGGTGATGCCGTACTGGCCCAGCTCGCGGGCGGTGCCGCGGGTGAGGCCCTGCACGGCGGCCTTCGCCGCGGCGTAGCCGGTCTTGGAGAAGGTGCCGCCGCCGTCGAGCGCGGTGATGGAGGAGGTGTTCACGACGCGCCCGCCGAAGCCGCCGTCGATCATGCGCTTCGCCGCGGCCTGGGTCATCAGCAGGGTGCCCTTGCCGTTGACGTCCATGACCTTGTCCCAGATCTCGCCGGTCAGCTCGAAGATGGTGTGGGGGCTGGGGATCCCGGCGAGGTTCACCAGGGCGGCGATCGGCGGCATCTCGGCGTCGATGCGTTCGAAGGCGGCGTCCACGGCGGCCTGGTCGCTGACGTCGACGGCCACGCCGATCACCTTCTGAGTGCTCTCACCGGGGAGCTCACCGCTCAGCTCGGTGGCGAACTGCCGCACGGCAGCACCGTCGAGGTCGGCGGCGACCACGCTCCAGCCTTCGCTGACGAGCTTGCGGACGACGCGGCGGCCGATGCCGCGCTCGGCGCCGGCACCGGTGACGATCGCGGTGCGCTCGTCGGGGAAGGGCTGGATCCTGGTGTTCTCGAGGGTCATGGGGTCGGTTCTCCGTCCGGTCGGGATCTGGTGGGTTGCGGTGGGTCGGGTCGTGCGGGTCAGAGGGGCTGGCAGAGGTCGGGGATCGGCAGGGGCAGGGCCGGCGGGGCAGAGGAGGGCGGGCCCCACCGGCCGGGTGGACGGCGTCAGCCACCCGCTCCTAGGACGAGGCTGAGGACGAACAGCATCGGGATCGAGGCCGCCCACATCACGGTGGTCATGCCGGAGTGGGCCTTCAGGGCCGCGGTGCCCTCGAGGCCGAGGAAGCGGGTGACGACCCAGAAGTAGGAGTCGTTGAAGTAGCTGCACACCATGGCGCCGGCGACGCAGGCCATCACCGCGACCAGAGGGTCCAGGCCGATCGTGCCCATCACCGGGGCGGTGACGGAGGCGGCCGTGATCATGGAGACCGTGCCGGAGCCCTGCGCGATGCGCACGATCGAGGCGATCAGGAAGGGCAGCAGGAACGAGGGCAGCGGGAGCCCGCCGATCGCCTCGGCCAGCGCATCGCCGATACCGGTGTCGCGCAGCACCTGGCCCAGGCCGCCGCCGGCGCCGGTGATCAGCAGGATCAGGCCTGCGTCGGCCGCGGCGTCGCCGAGCCACTTGTGGCTCTTCTTGCGCGGCGTCCAGCGCGGCAGCAGCAGGTAGACGGCCATCACCAGACCGATCAGCAGCGCGATCACCGGGTCGCCGAGGAAGATGAAGGGCCCGGCCCATCCGGAGGGCTCGTAGTCCTCGGGCAGGGCCACTCCCTGGGCTTCCATGTCGAGGGCGGAGACGACCGTGTTCATCACGATCAGCACGATCGGCACGACCAGGGGCAGCAGCCCGACCACGGGGCCGACGCGGTGGGGCGGCTCCCCCTCGGGCGGTTCGCCGAGCTCGGCGCCGGTCCCGAGCCCGTCCAGAGCTGCGGCGCCGTCGGACCCGTCGGGCCCGTCCGGCGCCGGCCCGTCGACCGTCGGGGTTCGGGGTCCCGACCCGCCGGTCGCGACGGCCACGGCCGAGCGATCCTCGCGCACGTTGCCGTACACGGCTTCCTGGACCTCGGCATTGATCACCGGCTCGACCCGCGGACCGATCCACTTCGCGTAGAGGGTGACCACCGGGATCATCAGCACGGTGAACACGAGGCCGGTGAGGATGACGGAGCCGACGTTGACGCCGAGCAGCCCGGCCACGCCGAGCGGGCCCGGGGTGGGCGGGACGAAGTGGTGGGTGATGACCATGCCGCCGGCGAGCGCGATGCCCACGGTGGCGTAGCCGTACTGCTTGACCCTGGCGATGGCGCGGGCCAGCGGGTTCATGATCACGTAGCCGGAGTCGCAGAACACCGGCACCGAGATCAGCGCACCGATGCTGGTCATGGCCCAGGGCTCACGGCCCTTGCCGAACAGGCGCAGGAACGCCATCGCGATGGCCTGCGCGGCACCGGAGACCTCGAGGATCTTGCCGATGGCCACGCCGAGGCCGATCACGATGCCGATGGAGGCCAGCGTGTTCCCGAACCCGGTCTTGATGGATTCGACGATGGCCGGCAGCGACTGGCCCGCGATGAGACCGACCACCACGGAGGCGATCAGCAGGCCGGCGAACGCGTCCAGGCGGGTGCGCAGGACGATGACGATGATGAGCGCGATGCCGACGAGCAGCGCGATGAGCAGGACGGGATCCATCAGAACTCCTTCGTTCCTCGGACGTCAGGGGCGTGCGCCCCGGGGCCTCATGCTAGAGCCGAGCTCAGCACCTGCCTGATGTAGTGCACGTTCTCGGCGATGACGCCGAGGGAGTCGGAGCCGTAGTGCTCGCAGCAGAACGGACCCGTATAGCCGAGCTCGAGGGCGCGGCGGATCACGGAGCGGTAGTTGATGTAGCCGTACTTCAGCGGCATCGGCGCCGAGGAGTAGGCGCCGGTGGCGGTGTCGTAGTCGCGGGTGTAGTTCTTGATGTGCCAGAAGTTCGAGTGGGGCAGGACCTTCTCGAAGATGTCCTGCCAGGGCTCGACCTCGCGGTGCAGGCGCACCAGGTTGCCGACATCGGGGTTCAGGCCGACGGCCTCGTGGTCGACGTCGGCCAGGAAGGCGACGGCGTCGTCGGCCGTGCCGACGTAGGTGTCCTCGTACATCTCGAGGCTGACCTGGATGCCCTGTGCCTTCGCGGCGTCCCCCAGGGTGCGGATGCGTTCGATGGCCAGGTCGCGCAGGGCCGGGTCGTCGTGGTGGCCGTCCTCGAGCCAGAACCAGATGGCCGTGCTCTGGGCCTCGGTGAGCGCCTGCATGAAGCCGGTGTTGACGACGCTCACGCCGAAGCTCGGGGCGAGCTCGATGAACCGCAGCGCGTCGGCGAGGTTCTGCTCCCCGTGGCGGGCGTCGACGACGGAGTTGCGCGTCATGGAGATCGAGGACAGCGACAGACCCTCCCCGTCGAGCACGCTGCGGAACTCCTCGAGGCGCTCATCGCTGAGCTTGGCCAGCGGCAGCCAGGCATCGGTGGGGTCGATCTGGTCGACACCGAGCTCCTTGACCTGGCGCAGCTGCGAGGCCCAGACGGAGGACGGGGCCTCCAGGGTCGGGGTGCCGTCCGAGGTGGTGTTCCCGAACGACAGCATGTTGGCCCCGATCGGCCAGTTCTCCGCGGTGAACATCGCTGTCCCTTCAACGTCGACGGTGTCTCGACGTGGATCCTATAGGATCATTGCGGCGGTGTGAAGGGCGACGGCGTCAGCGCCCCGGCATCGTGGCGGGCGTGAAGGGCCGGGCGTGAAGGGCGCAGCCATGTTCCCTCCCAGCCGATCGCGATAGCCTTCCGACAAGCCGACGACGGGGCGCTCGGGCGGCTCCCGGGCCCCGCGCCGGCTCCGCCTTCCGAGAGATCGGGTTACCTGTGCACGAGGGGAACGATCGACCGGCCCACCGGCCGGACACCGGGGACGGCACGTCCCCCGATCCCGTCGCGCCCGGCGACCGCGACCTGCCGTGGAAGGCCACGCCCGAGCGCCGGGACCTGTGGGGACCCGCCCGGCGCCCGCTCCAGGGCACCGTCCACCCGCCCTCCGAGACCGCAGTGGACCGCCCGCGGCGTCGGGGCGGCCTGCTCTGGGTGGGGGCGCCTCTCCTCGCCGGTGGCGCCGCCGGCCTCACCAGCCTGGTGCTCGGCCTCGGCAACGTCATCGCCGGCCCCCTCGACACGGTCGGGGTCGCCCTCGGCGTGGGCGCGCTCGTCGCCGGCGGCAGCGGTGCGCTGGCGCGTGCGCTGCGGCCGAAGCCGGCGCTGCTGAGCCCCGTCGGCCCCGACGTCCCCGAGACCACGCGCGAGACCCTCGAAGGGATCCTGGAAGCAGCGGCCCGCACCCGGGAGCGCACCACCGCACTGCGTGAGCGCGCCTCCGACCCCGCCGCACGGCTCGCACTGGACCACATCGACTCCCTGCTGGAGCGCATCGAGACCCTCGTGGGCTCGGAGACGATCCAGGCGCGGCGTCCCTACGACGGCGACGTCGCCATGCTCGAGGGCATGGCCACCCGGTACCTGCCGGACCTGGTCGACGCCGCCGAGGACACCATCGGCTTCCTCGCCTCCTTCGCCGGCGCAGCCCGCCAGGAGGCGCTGGAGAACCTCGGCACCATCGACCAGCAGCTGAGCGTGCTGGACGAAGGACTCGAACGCATCGAGGCGGACATCGTCGCCGGGGTCTCCCGCGACCTCGACGTCCACGCCGAGTTCCTGCGCTCACGCTTCGCCGACCAGCACCTGAACCCGATCATCGACGTCTGATCCGAAGGAGACCCCATGGACAAGCTCGAACCGCCGGAACCCGCCGAGGAGATCGTCCCCTCCGAGCCCGTGGAGGAGGTCAGCGAGGACAAGGCCGTCTCCCTCCTGCCCGACCTCCCTGCCGAGCAGCAGCAGGAGCTGGAGGCCAAGGCGAATTCCTGGCTCGACACCGTCACCTCGCTCAACCCGCACTCCCAGGAGTTCACCGCGGAGGTCGCGGCCATCGGCTCGGTGGCCCGCCGCACCTTCGAGCGCACCAGCACCACCTCCTCGCGCTTCATGGAGCAGTCCCTGCGCGACGCCCGCGACAGCGGCGACGCCCAGCAGTCCGTCTCCAAGTCCCTCGTGGACCTGCGCACCACCATGGAGGACCTCGCCCCGCAGGAGGACACCTTCGCCTCGAAGGCACTGTCCTTCCTGCCGGGGATGGGAAGCGCCAAGCGCTATTTCCGGCGCTTCGAGTCCAACCAGAAGCAGCTCGACGAGGTGCTCCAGGCACTGGGTCGCGGCCAGGAGATGCTCCAGCGCGACAACGCGGAGCTCACCGTCGAGCGTCGGTCCCTGTGGGAGGACCTCGGCGCCCTCCAGAAGGCCTCGCACCTGCTGGGCCTCCTGGACGAGCAGGTGGTGCGCCGCGCCGAGCGGTCCCGCGCCGAGGGCAGGACCGAGGTGGCCGACGCTCTGGAGCGCGACGTGCTGTTCGCCGTGCGCCAGCGCCGGCAGGACATGGCCACGCAGATCGCCGTGACCGTCCAGGCCTACATGGCGATGGGATTGATCGAGGACAACAACACCAAGCTCGTCCAGGGGGTCGATCGCGCCCGGACCACCACCGTCACCGCGCTGCGCACCGCCGTGATCACGGCCCAGGCGCTGGAGAACCAGAAGATCGTGCTGGACCAGATCGACGCGGTCAACCGCACCACCGACGACCTGATCGACCGCACCTCCGAGATGCTCGCGAAGAACACCGTGCGCATCCAGGAGCAGGCGGCGACCTCGGGCGTCTCCCCCGAGACCCTCGAGCGTGCCTTCGACAACCTCTTCACCACCATGGACGGCCTGGATGCGTTCCGCACCAAGGCCAACGAGTCCATGCTGACCACCGTGAACGCCCTCGAGCACCAGGTCGAGCGCGCCCAGCCGTACCTGCGGCGCATGCAGCAGGAGCCGGCCGAGGAGATGAACCTCGAATCGGCCAGCGACCTGCTCTCGATCGAGGACGAGACCCGCTGACGGCGCGGCCGCCGTGGCCGCCCCCGGTGGTCAGTCGGTCGCTGTGTCCCCCCGGAGGATGCGCTCGGTCGCCGTGGCCATGTGTCGCTCCATCGCCTCGGCGGCCGCCGTCGCGTCCCCGGCGGCGATGGCGCGCGCGATGACGTCGTGCTCCTCGATCGCACGGTCGATGTCCTCGCGATTGTCGACGGCGCGGTCGAACCAGACCCGCAGCAGGGATCGGGTGGTGGCCAGCAGCTCGCCGATCAGGCCGTTGCCGGCGATCTGGGCGAGCACGCGATGGAAGGCGACGTCGGCCGCGACATACCCCTCGGCATCATCTGCGGCCGCACGCTGCTCCTCGACCAGACGCACCAGCTCGGCCTTCTGCTCCGCGCTCGCACTGAGCGCGGCGAGCTGAGCGGCCGAGCGTTCCAGCGCTCCGCGCACCACGCTCAGCTCCGCCGTGCGCTCCTGATCCATCAACAAAGACCACGACAGGGTGCTGGGCAGCAGCTCGGAGGTGTTCGAGCGCAAATACGTTCCTGACCCGGCACGGGTCTCGACCACGCCGAGCACCTCGAGCGCGGAGATCGCTTCGCGCACCGCGCTGCGTCCCACCCCGAGGCTCTCGGCGAGTGCGCGCTCCCCCGGCAGGCGGTCCCCGGGGCGCATCGACTCGCCCAGCAGAAGGTCCAGGAGACGGTAGGTCACGGCGCTGCTGGGTGAGCGACTGAGCCCGGCGGGCACGGCACGGCCGGGGCCGAAGCGCGGGGGCGCGGTTCCGTCGTCGTCCTCGGGCCCGGGGGCAGCTGGCGAAGGGGTGCTCACAGTGCCACACAGTACCGGGGGAGGCCCTCTCCGGCCCATCTCGACGGCCCGGAGATTGTCCAACCGGTTGACCAATTATGGGGCGCGGGTCTAGTGTGCTCGTCGTCCGGGTGCGAGCCCCTTCGCGCCCCGGACCCTCAGCACACCGCGACCGCACGACGGAGTGACCCGCGCATGAAGATCGGTATCGGCACCTACGCCCTGTTCTGGGAGTTCCAGGACGTCAACCCCGACCCGCTGGACATCCCCGGCATGATCGACCGCGCCGCCGAGCTGGGCTGCGACGTGTTCCAGATCTGCGACGATCCCCGGATCGAGGCCGAGAATCCGGCCGGCCTGGCCGCCCTGCGCGAGCACGCCGAGGGTCACGGGCTCGAGCTCGAGCTCGGCACCCGCACCATCGACCGGGAGCACCTGGAGAGCTACGCCGGCATCGCCGAGGCGCTCGGCGCCCGCACCCTGCGCTCAATGATCCAGGCCCACGAGATCGCCGACGGAGTCGAGTCCGCCGCCGAGGAGCTCCGCGCCACCCTCCCCCGCCTCGAGGGCGCCGGCATCACCCTCGCCCTGGAGACCTACGAGCAGGTGTCCACCGCGACGCTGCTCGAGGTGATCGACCGGATCGGCTCGCCGCGAGTGGGCATCTGCCTGGACCCGGCCAACTGCGTCGCCGCGCTCGAGCACCCGAAGCAGGTCGTCGAGGCCTGCGCCGCGCACACCGTGAACCTCCACGTCAAGGACTTCGCCTTCACCCGCCAGGAGGGATGGGTGGGCTTCGTCTACACCGGCGCCCCGCTCGGCGACGGACTGCTCGACCTCGACCACGAGCTCGGCGCCGTCTACGCCGAGGGGTCGCCCAGCGCGATCGTCGAGCACTGGCTGCCCTGGCAGGGCGACCTCGACGCCACCCTGGCCGCCGAGCGCGACTGGACCGAGCGGGCCCTGGCGGCGCTGCGCAGCCGGCGCGACGCGCGCACCAGCTGAGTACCGACCTGCGACCGCACGTCCCGCGGTCGCCCCGTACCGCGCCCCGAGCCGGAGCGCGCCACCCAGAGGAGTCATGAGATGACCAGCAGCAAGGAACTGAACCCCCTGTTCGGCAAAACCGTAGAGCTCGATCCGTCGATCAGCGTCGCCGTCGTCGGCGCCGCCGGCAAGATGGGCACCCGGGTCTCGAACAACCTCAACCTCACCGACGCACCGGTGTACTACGTGGAGGCCTCCGAGGCCGGCCGGCAGCGCCTGGCCGAGCTGGGCCGCGAGGTCACCCCCCTGGAGGAGGCCGCGCAGGCCGCCGACGTGGTCATCCTCGCCGTGCCGGACGTCGTGCTCGGCAAGCTCTCCGAGCAGGTCGTGCCGCTGATGAAGGACGGCTCGGTGCTGCTGACCCTGGACCCGGCGGCCGCCTACGCCGGCCTGCTGGCCGAGCGCGAGGGCGTCCACCAGGCGTGCGCGCACCCGGCCCACCCCTCCGTGTTCCTCGAGCGGACCACGAGCGAGGAGTGGGCCGACACCTTCGGCGGGATCGCCGCCCCGCAGGAGGTCGTCGCCGCCTATGAGGGTGAGGACGAGACGATCCGCGAGCGCACCGCCGCCGTGATCCGCGCGATCTACGCGCCCGTCATCGACGTGCACTGGGTCAGCGTCAAGCAGCTCGCCCAGCTCGAGCCGACCCTGGTCGAGACCATCGGCTGCATGATCGGCCAGTTCCTCAAGGACGCCATGGACCACGCGGTCAACGAGAAGGGCATCCCCGAGCCGGCCGTGAAGGCCCTCTTCCACGGCCACATCTTCATCGCCCTGACCAACGCCCTGCGCGGCTCCAACCCCTTCTCCGACGCCTGCCTGCGGGCCATGGACTACGGCCGCGAGAGCATCATCCAGCCCGACTGGACCAAGGTCTGGGACGACGAGGAGCTCGACAAGGTGCTCGCCCAGATGCTCGACCTCGACACGATCGAGCGCTGAGGCTCCCGAACCCTCCGACCCCGGGGCGACCAGCGACGGTCGCCCCGGGCCCCCTTCGAAAGGCCCAATGATGGATCCTCTCGTCCTCACCCTGATCGCCGTCGGCGCGATCGCCATCCTGCTGTTCACCGTGATCGTGCTGAAGTGGCCGGCCTACGTCTCGCTGCTGTTCGTCTCGATCCTCACCGCGCTGGCCGGCGGCATCGCCGTCCAGGACATCATCCCGCTGGTCATCGAGGGCATGGGCGGGACCCTCGGCAGCGTGGCGCTGCTCGTGGGTCTCGGCGCCATGCTCGGCGGCATCATCGAGCGGACCGGCGGCGCCGAGGTCATCGCCCACCGCGCCGCCGGCGTGCTCGGCGAGAAGCGCCTCGAGCAGGCTCTGCTGATCGCCTCGGGACTGGTTGCGATCCCGATCTTCTTCGACGTCGCCTTCATCATCCTGGTGCCGATCATCTTCGCCTTCGCCAAGGCCGCCGGGCACCGCGGGCCGGTCGCCATCGGCATGCCCGTCGCGGTGTTCATGGTCTTCATCCACAACACCGTTCCGCCCCACCCGGGCGTCGTCGGCTCCACCACCCTGCTGGGCGAGGGCCTGATGGGCCTGGTGACCGTCATGGGCATCGCCCTGGCGATCCCGATGGGCTTCCTCGTCTACTTCGCGGGCAAACAGGTCACGGCTCGTCCTGTCTTCCGCCTCGCCGCCCCGGTCCAGGAGAAGTACGCCCAGGCCGGTGCCGCGAGCTTCGGCTCCCCCGGGCCGGCGGCCGACGGGGACGCCGACGCGGCGGCAGGCCGCCGCCCCTCTGCCGGCCTGGTCATCGCGCTGATCCTGCTGCCGATCCTGCTCATCACCGCGGGCACCGTCGGCTCCGTGGTCTTCGAGGAGGGCTCGCGGGCCGCGAACGTCATCTCCTTCGTCGGCGCCCCCGGGTTCGCCCTGCTGGTCGCCACCATCGCCGCGATGTACCTGCTGGGGATCATGCACGGCTGGGGCCGCCAGCAGGTCAGCGAGCTGATGGACGGCGCCCTCGGTCCGGCCGCGATCGTCATCTTCGTCACCGGTGCCGGCGGGGTCTTCGCCAAGGTCCTCACCGAGACGGGCGTGGGGGATGCGGTCTCCGGGCTGCTGATCGGTGCGGGAGTGCCCATCCTGCTGCTCGCCTTCCTGGTCGCCCTCGCCTTCAAGGTCGCCCAGGGCTCCGGGACCGTGGCGACGCTGTCGGCCGCGGGGATCGTGCAGGGCACCGTGCTGGCCGGGGACTACTCCCCCGTCCAGGTGGCGCTGATCATCCTGGCCATCGGCCTGGGCTCGGTCTCGCTCTCCCACATCAACGACTCCGGCTTCTGGATCGCCACGAAGTTCCTGGGCCTCTCGGTGGCCGACGGACTGCGCACCTGGACCGTCCTCACCTCGATCCTCGGCTTCACCGCCATGGCGATCCTCGGCCTGGTCTGGCTGATCGTCTGAGCCCTGCCCTCCACCCGCAGCGAAGGAACGACCCGATGACCTACCTCCACAACGACCCCGCCGACTTCGCCGACGAGGCCGTCGCCGGTCTCGCCCTCTCCCACCCCGATCACCTGATCCGGGTCCACGGCGGGGTCGTGCGGCCCACCGAGACCCCTGAGGGCCGACCCGCACTGGTGATCGGCGGCGGCTCCGGCCACTACCCGGCCTTTTCCGGCTGGGTGGGCCCCGGCATGGCCCACGGCGCACCGTGCGGCAACGTGTTCGCCTCCCCGTCGGCCTCGCAGGTCCACTCGGTGGCCCGCAACGCCGAGAACGGCGGCGGCGTGCTCCTGGGATACGGCAACTACGCGGGCGATGTGCTGCACTTCGGCGCGGCCGCCGAGAAGCTGCGCGCCGAGGGCATCGACGTACGGATCATCCGGGTCAGCGATGACATCGCCTCCAACTCGCCCCGCAACCATCGCGACCGCCGCGGGATCGCCGGTGACCTGCCCGTGTTCAAGATCGCCGGTGCAGCGATCGAAGCCGGGGCCGACCTGGACGAGGCCGAACGGATCGCCTGGAAGGCCAACGACGCCACCCGCACCTTCGGGGTCGCGTTCGAGGGGTGCACCCTGCCCGGCGCCACCGAGCCGCTGTTCGAGGTGGCCGATGGCCGGATGGGAGTGGGCCTGGGGATCCACGGCGAGCCCGGCGTGCGCGAGGAGCCCCTCGGCTCCGCGGCGGAGGTCGCGAAGCTCCTGGCCGAGGGCGTCCTGGCGGAGGAGCCCGAGCGCGCCGAGGACGGATACACGGGCCGCGCCGCGGTGATCGTCAACGGCCTGGGCACCGTGAAGCACGAGGAGCTGTTCGTCCTCTACTCGCACATCGTCCGGCACCTCGAGGCGGCCGGCATCACCCCGGTGCGCCCCGAGGTGGGCGAGTTCATCACCAGCCTCGACATGGCCGGCGTCTCGCTGACCCTCGTCTTCCTGGACGAGGAGCTCGAGCAGCACTGGCTCGCACCGGTCGACACCCCCGCCTATCGCCGCGGCGCGATGCCCACCGCCGAGCGTCCGCCGCGGACGAGCTTCTGGGAGCCCGGCGCCGACGAGACCCCGCCCTCCACCGAGGACTCCCGCACCGTCGCCGCGAGCATCACCGGCGTCCTGGACCTGTTCGAGGCCGTCTGCGCCCGGGAGGAGACCGAGCTGGGGCGGATCGACGCGATCGCGGGCGACGGCGACCACGGCCAGGGCATGGCGTACGGCTCCCGAGGGGCAGCGGCCGCCGCACGCTCCGCACGCGAGCAGGGCGCCGGGGCCCGTACCCTGCTGGTCCGCGCGGGCGAGGCCTGGGCCGAATCGGCCGGCGGCACCTCGGGCGCGCTATGGGGCGCAGCCCTGACCGCCGCCGGGGGCGTGTTCGCCGACGACTCCGGCGCCTCCTCCGCACTCGTCGTCGAGGCGCTCGATGCCGGGATCGACGCCGTGCTGCGCCTGGGCGGAGCCCAGGTGGGCGACAAGACCATGGCCGACGCGGCCATCCCGTTCCGGTCCGCCCTGGCGGAGGCGTTCTCGGGGGACAATGCCTCCGAGGCGATCCTCACCGCAGCCCAGGCGGCCCAGGCCGCTGCGGAGGGGACCGCCGAGATCACCGCCCGTCGGGGCCGCGCACGCGTGCTGGGGGACAAGTCCCTCGGCACCCCCGACCCGGGTGCCGTCTCGTTCTCCCTGCTTATGTCCGAGCTCGGCCGGCACCTGTCCTGACCGGCCCCGAACCGCCCATCGAACCCCGAGGAGACCCTTCGTGACCCTGTGGATCGGCACCAGCTGGAAGATGACCAAGACCCTCGCCGAGGCCCGCGCCTGGGCCGAAGGATTGCGCGAGCACCTGGCCGGAGGTGCCCCGGCCGGCGTGCAGCCCTTCGTCATCCCCTCGTTCACCGCGACCACCACGGTGCGCGAGATCCTCGGCGAGGACTCCCCCGTGCTGCTGGGCGTGCAGAACGCCCACTGGGAGGACGCCGGCGCCTGGACCGGTGAGGTCTCGGTCCCGCAGGCGAAGGACGCCGGGGCCCAGCTCGTCGAGATCGGTCACTCCGAACGCCGTGAGCACTTCGGCGAGAGCGTCGAGACCACCCGCTGGAAGGTCGCCGCGGCGCTCCGTCACGGCCTCACTCCCCTGCTGTGCATCGGCGAGAGCCTCGAGGTGAAGGATGCCGGGGGCTCCGCGGAGTTCATCCTGGAGCAGGCCGCCGGGGCGCTGGACGGTCTGGATGCCGACGAGCTCTCGCGCGTGGTCATCGCCTATGAGCCGATCTGGGCGATCGGCGAGAAGGGGCGCCCGGCCACGGTCCGGGAGCTCATCGAGCCCTTCGCCGCGCTCGGGGAGGCCTACGGCGGGAACGTCACCGGGCTGCTCTACGGCGGCTCCGTCAACCTCGACAACGCCGCCGATCTGCTCGGCATCGAGCACGTCACCGGCCTGTTCGTCGGCCGCACCGCGTGGGAGCTCGAGGGCTACCTCGAGCTGCTGCGCATCGCGGAGGCGCACGCCGCGGTCTGACTCCGCTCAGGCGCCCGCGATATCGTGGTGGCCCTCAGCTTCATCCCACGAGACTCTGCGGGTGACCATGAGCGACCAGGGCCGATCGGCACGTGCTCAGCCGACCAGAAGGGGCCGCCTCCCCTTCCGACCCCCTATGTCACAGGGCCCGCTCGTGGGAAAGGTCCACCCGCCGCCGTCGACATCGATCACCGTGCCGCGCCGGCGCGGCCGCTGGCTGACCGTCTGGGTGCCCAGTGTCCTCGGTGGCGTCTTCGGGATCAGCAGCTTCCTGGTGCTCGGCGTCAGCTCCCTGATCGGCGGTGCCGGGCTCCTCGCCCCGCTGCTGGCGGGCGCGGGGGTCGGGGTCGTCGTCGGCGGCGGCCTGGGCATCCTGCTTCGGAACCGGGGCCCGGCACCGGTGCGTCTCAGCGCCGGCCGCGCGGAGATGCCCGTCGGCACCCGCCCGGTGCTCGAGCGCATGGTGAGGTCCACGAAGCGGGAGCGTCGCCGCCTCGCCCGGATGCGGCGGAGGCGGCCCGGTCCCCTCGTCAAACCGGTGCTCAAGCGCGCCGAGGCGCTCCTGCAGAGGATCGATGCCCTGGCGGGCTCACCCTCGCTGCAGTCGCGCCGCGCCTCGGACGAGGACGTGATGATGCTGGAGGGGATGGCCTCTCGCTACGTCCCCGACCTCGTGCAGGCGCTGGAGGACACCGCCGGCTTCCTCGCGAGCCCCACGGACGAGGCCAGGCAGCAGGCGGCCGCGAACGTGCGCAGCATCGACGAGCAGCTGGCGGCGCTCGACCGGGAGGTCGATCGCCTCGAGAGCGACGTCATCGATCGCCTCGCCCGGAACCTCGACGTCCACTCCGAGTTCCTGCGGCACCGCCTCCCCGATCAGCGGACCGACCCCCTCACCGGCCGCTGACCTGCGCCGCCGCTTCCGTATCCATCTCGACCGACCGGGTCAGCACTGCGTCGAGATGATCGGCCAGGGCCTTCAGCGCCGCATCGTGGTGATGGCGCCGGACCTTCTCGAGGATCTCGCCGTGCTCCTCGTACGCCTCCCGGGCATCGAGCTGCATGGGCCCGCCCTCCCAGGTCTGACGCATGCGGTGGGTGTGCGTGCGCAGGCTCTCGAACATGTGGGCCAGGTACCGGTTGTTCGCATGCTTGTAGAGGGTCTGGTGGAAGCCCCAGTCGGCCTGGAAGTGCTCGCGCACCAGTTCGTAGTCGACCTCGTCGGCCGCATCGATGCGGGCCATCACCTCGGCGTGGCGGGCCTGCGCCGCCTCGAGATCGGCCACCAGCGCGTCCCAGTCCTCGAAGGCGCGGTCCAGGACCGCCAGCTCGATGGTCTTGCGGGCCTCGAGCAACTCCGTGATCTGCTCCGTATCCAGCATCGGTGCCACCACGTAGCCGCGCAGCGCGACGTACTCGACCAGGCCCGATCGCTCGAGGGAGACCATCGCCTCGCGCACCGGGGTCGGAGAGACGTCGAGGTCACGGGCGAGACCGTCGATGCTGAGCCGGGAACCGGGGGCCCAGCGCGATTCGAGCAGACGCTGCAGCATCAGCTCCTCGACCTCGTCGCGCAGCACCTGTCGTCTGATGGCCATGTCGTCAGTCCCTTCGTGCGCCGAGGGGGAGGCAGGACCAGCACACCCTTGCGCTACGGCGATCCGTTTTCCCATAGGATACCCAGGTCGCGAGGGCGGACGGACCGCGCCGCAGGAAGGTGCCATGACCCAGTCGCCCGAGCACAGCCCCGATGCCACTGGTGACTGGGAGGACGAGCAGATCCGACGGCTCGTGGCCGAGTGGTCCTGGGCGTCCCTGCTGCCCGCGACGTCCCATCCGGTCTGGGTTCATGCGCCGGGCCTGGATCCCGGCGTCGCCCGCGACGCCCTGGGCCGGATCGCACGGGCGAACGCGGAGGTCGACCCGGATTCTCGGCCCGAGATCGGCCTGCTGACGGGACTGCTGAGCGCCCGGCGCCGTCGCGAGCATCGCGATCGGGTCGAGCAGTGGCTGGCGCCGTACACGCGCGCCTGCGAGCGCGACCGGCACCTGGTCAGGCCACTGCACGAGGGGGCGGACCTCGCCGCCGCCTCCGTCGTGCTGCGGCTGGATCCGGCCGCCGAGCGGACCGTCCACGACCTGCTGTGGCGGATGGGCCACCACGACGACGAGGATCAGGCGCGCAGCGACTGGCTGGACCTGGTGGTCGCCTACGAGGAGAAATACCCGCAGGAGACCTTCGACGGGCCCGCCTGAGTCGGATCCAGCCCGGTCCAGTCCTGTCTAGCCCTCCAGCGCCACCGGCTGCCCCGTCCGCACCGATTCCTGGGCAGCGGCGACGACCTTCACGGTCCGCAGCCCCACGTCGCCCGAGGGCTCGACGGCCTCTCCTGCGCGGACGGCGTCGAGGAATGCCGTCAGCAGCAGCGCGTCGGGGTCGCTGCCGTAGGGCAGCCACTGGCCGTGCCCGCCGACATGCTGGGCGAAGGCGTCGACCTGGAGCTGCCCGCCGGTGCCGACGGCCTGCACGCGCAGCCCGCCCCAGGTGGGGGCGTCCGGCGGCTGCGACCAGGAGCAGTCGATGGTCGCGACCAGTCCGCTGGCGTAGGTGAGCGTGACCAGTCCGCCGGTCTCGGCGCCCTCCCCCGCACGATCGGCGTACAGGATCCGGTTGGCGACGGCGTGCACGGTGGCGGGCGGGCCGAAGACGGAGTCGAGGATCTCGGCGATGTGCACGGTGTGGTCGACCATGGCGCCGCCGCCGGCGAGCTCGACGTCGGTGAACCATGCCCGCGAATCGGGCAGCATCCCGTTGTTGGTGCCGGTGATGCCGATGACCTCCCCGAGCGCCCCCTCGCTGATCGCGGTGCGCAGCGACTGGACGGCGGGGGCGAAGTGGACGGGGAAGGCGGTCATCAGCACCACGCCGGCCTCGCGGCAGGCGGCGACCATGGCCTCGGCGTCGGCGACGTTCGTGGCCAGCGGCTTCTCGCACAGCACGTGCACGCCTCGGCGCGCGGCTTCCAGCACCAGGTCCTTGTGGTGCGCGTTGGCGCTGGTGACGACGATGGCGTCGGGCCCCTCGGGCCAGGCCTCCCAGGCCGCGGCGTACGAGTGGACGATGTGCTGGGCGGGCACGTCGCCGTAGTCGTCCGGATCGGCGACCACGAGATCCACCTCGGGCAGTGCCTCGAGCCGGCTCGCGTAGGAGACGGCGTGGGTGTGCGCGCAGCTCATCAGCGCGATCTTCAGCGGGGTGGTGGCGGTCAGCATGTGACGCTCCCTCCGGTGCGCAGGGATTCGAGGGCGGCGGAGGAGACCTCGACGGCGTAGGCGCCGTCGGCCGCGGAGACCCGGGAGGGGCCGCCGTCGCGGATCGCGGCGGCGAACTCGAGGATCTCCTCGACGTAGGGGCTCGGCCCTGCCGCCACATCGGGGAGGTATCCGTCACCGCTCCTCTGGCGCGCAGAGGCGACCTCGTCGAAGATGACCGGGGAATCGCCCGCGGAGTCGTACTGGAGCTTGCTCACGTCCCCGGCCAGGTCGAAGGTGTAGCGGAACTGCGTCCCCGGTGGGCCCCACAGGCCGCGGCAGTGACTGATCGCCCCGGAGGTGTGGGTCAGAATCACGTGGGCGGTGCGCACGGTGTCGGTCTCCGTCGCCGTCGACTGCCGCGCGTAGACGGTGCCCACGGGGCCGGCCATCCAGATGGCCTGGTCGATGTCGTGGATCATCTGGTCCATGACGATCCCCCCGGAGCGGGACTCGTCGCCGAACCAGGGCTGGGTCGGGAAGGATCCGGTGCGCTCGAAGCGCAGCACGGCGAGACGGCCGACGGCGCCGGTGTCGATCGCGGCCTTGGCGGCGGCGTACTGCGGGAAGAACCGCACGACGTGGGCGGGCAGCAGCAGGCGGCCGACACGCTCGGCGTGCTCGAGGACCGAGCGGGCGTCCTCCGGGGTGAGGGTCAGCGGCTTCTCGCAGACCACGTCCTTGCCGGCGTCCAGCGCGCGGTGGACGATCTCGCCGTGGTCCGGGGTGGGCGTGCAGATGTCCACGGCATCGACGGCCGCGAGGATCGACTCCAGGCTCTCGTGGACCCTCGCGCCGAACTCCTCGGCGAAGGCCGGGGCCCCCTGCAGGCTGTAGCAGTGCAGCTCGGCGCCGGCCTCGATCCAGCCGGGGGCGTGGGCGCGGGAGATCCCGCCCGTACCGATGACGCCGACGCGCAGTGGCGCGGCGGGCGGGGACGTGGAGGTCATGGTCAACCTTTCCTGCCGGAGCGGGCGGGCCCGAGGACGGATATATGAAAGCCTATTTCAGAACGTCGGCTCGCGCCATCCCTGAGGAGAAGTGCCCATGGGCTAGCCTCGGGGGCACCGGCTCGCGCCCCTCCCGACCGCCGCGGGCGGAGGACTCCTCGATGACCCTGCACGCCACCGTCCACCTCCATCCTGCCCACGACGTCGGCCCCGTGCGCCGCCGCACCTTCGGCAGCTTCGTCGAACACATGGCGCGGTGCGTCTACACGGGCATCGTCGAGCCCGACCATCCCTCGGCCGACGCCGACGGCCTGCGCACCGACGTCCTCGAGCTCACCCGCGAGCTCGGCGTGAGCTCGGTGCGCTACCCCGGCGGGAACTTCGTCTCCGGCTACCGCTGGGAGGACGGGGTGGGCCCCGTCGAGCAGCGACCGTGGCGCCACGAGCGGGCCTGGCATTCGATGGAGCCCAACACCTTCGGCCTGGACGAGTTCATGACCTGGGCCGCGAAGGCGGGCGTCGAGCCGATGTACGCGGTCAACCTCGGCACCCGCGGGCCGCAGGAGGCCCTCGACGTGCTCGAGTACGCCAACGCCCCCGTCGGCAGCGCCCTGTCCGATCAGCGCGCGGCCCACGGGCACCCGGAGCCGTACGGCATCCGGATGTGGTGCCTGGGCAACGAGATGGACGGCCCGTGGCAGCTCGGGCACAAGCCGGCCGACGTCTACGGGCGGATCGCGGCCGAGACGGCACGGGCGATGCGCCGCGAGGACCCGGACCTCGAGCTCGTGGCCTGCGGCTCCTCCCACTCCTCGATGCCGACGTTCGGTGCGTGGGAGCAGGCGGTGCTGGAGGCGGGCTACGACGCGATCGACATGCTCTCGGCGCACGTCTACTACCGCGAGGAGGACGGCGACCAGGCCTCCTACCTGGCGGCGGCCGAGGACATGGACGCCTACATCGACGCCGTCGTCGCCACCTGCGACCACGTGCGGGCGCTGGGCCGGCACGGCAAGCGCATCATGATCAGCTTCGACGAGTGGAACGTGACCAGCAACGGCCACGGCGACCCGGGCGCCGAACCCAGTGGCGACGACTGGCCCGTGGCGCCGCGGTTCGCGGAATCGACGTACACGGCGCAGGACGCCGTGGTGGTGGGCAACCTGCTGATCAGCCTGCTGCGGCACACCGACCGCGTCGCCTCCGCCTCGCAGGCCCAGCTGGTCAACGTGCTGGGGCCGATCCGCACCGAACCGGGCGGACGCGCCTGGCGCCAGAGCATCTTCCATCCCTTCGCCCTGACCTCCCGGCACGCGCGCGGGCAGGTGCTGCGCACCGCCCTCGACTCCCCGGCCTACGAGAACCGACGCTTCGGGGCGAGCTCCGTGCTCGATGCCGTGTGCACGTGGGACGAGGAGAGCGGCGAACTGGTCGTGTTCGCGGTCAACCGCTCGCTCGAGGAGTCGCTCGAGCTGACGGTGCCGCTGGATGCGTTCCGGGAATCGTTCGAGGTGGCCGAGGCCGTGATCGTGCACGAGGAGGACCCGTACGCGGTGAACACGGCCGATGATCCCGATCGCGTGATCCCGCGGCCCTTCGGCGGGGTGGGGGACGAGGACGGGGCCGTGCCCGCGGACGAGGACCTCTCCGCGCTCCTGCCCCCGATCAGCTGGGTCATGATCCGGATCCGGGCGCGGCGCGGGGCCTGAGCCGGCTTCTCTGCCCTGCCCGGCGCTCAGCCGGCGGCAGCGGGCTCGGCCTCGTCGTCGGCCTCGTCGGCCGTTTCCTCGTCCGTGAAGAACGTGGCGAAGAAGATCGCGACCAGCACCGCGAGGCCTGCCGGGACCAGCCAGATCGCCCGCCAGTCGTGCGTGCCGTCGGCCGCGAGGAAGGCGTCCACGATCACGCCGGAGATGAGCGTGCCGATCAGCAGGCCCACCCCGTAGGTGGCCAGCGAGATCAGCCCCTGGGCGGCGCTGCGCACGCGAGCGGGGGCGAAGCGGTCGGTGTAGATCTGCCCGGCGACGAAGAAGAAGTCGTAGCAGATGCCGTGCAGGACGAGGCCGATGATCACCATCCACAGCAGCGATCCGGCGTCGCCGAAGCCGAACAGCACGTACCGCAGCGCCCAGGCGAGCATGCCGATCAGCAGGGTCCACTTGATGCCGAGACGCTTCAGCATGAACGGCATGGCCAGCAGGAACAGGGCTTCGGAGAACTGGCCCAGGGATTGGTACGCGGCGGCCCGGGGCACCCCGATCTCGTTGAGGTAGAGGTTGGTGAAGGTGTAGTAGAAGCCCAGCGGGATGCAGATCAGCACCGAGGAGACGAAGAAGACCAGATAGGAGCGGGTCCGCAGCAGAGCCAGGGCGTCCAGCCCGAGCACGTCCCGGACGGTCGCCTTGCCCTGGTTCGGCTCCGGCGGGGTGTGCGGCAGCGTGAACGCGTAGAGGCCGAGCACGGCCGAGCCGATCGCCGCCATGTAGAAGGTGTTCTCGAGGCTCCCCGAGCCCTCCCAGCCCATCCAGCCGATGGCCAGGCCCGCGATGATCCAGCCGATCGTGCCGAACACGCGCACGGCGGGGAACTGCTGATCGGGCTTGGTCATGCGTCGGAACGAGATCGAGTTGACCAGGGCGAGGGTCGGCATGAACGACACCATCGCCAGCAGAGCGAAGAGGAAGAAGCCGTTGAAGTCGTCCTGCCGCCCGGCGAGGACGAGCATGACCGCGCTGAACAGGTGCAGCACGCCGAGGATGCGCTGGGCGGCGAAGAACCGGTCCGCGATGAGCCCCACCAGGAACGGGGCGATGATCGCGCCGAGGCTCTGGGTCATGGTCGCCAGGGAGATCTGGCCGCCGGAGGAGCCCAGCTCGGTGCCGAGGTAGGTGCCGAGCGTGACGAACCAGCTCCCCCAGACGAAGAACTCCAGGAACATCATCAGCGACAAGCGGAGACGGATGGCAGGCTCGAGCCTCATGGTCGACAGCACCTTTGTTGTGTGGCCGGGGTCACGGCATGTTAACCCGTCTCGCGCACCGCGGCCGCGATGTCGGCGGCCAGGGAGTCCGCCTCCTGCTCCTCGAGCTCGTGCACGGTGACGCGCAGATGCCGCGAGGGGGCGGCCGCCTGACCCAGGCGGAATTCGTCGCCCGTGCGCACCAGCCATCCCCGTCGCATGAGCCGCTCGGCCACGGCCCGCGCCGGCGCCCCGACGGGGACCCACAGGCTGATCCCGTCGCCGGGCTCGACAGATAGGCCGTGGCCCTTCAGCCGCGCCCGGAAATCGGCATTGCGCTCGGCATAGTGCTGGCCGGCCCGCTCGATCAGCGCACGGGAGCCGTCATCGCGCAGCACGGCGTGGGTGATGCGCTGCAGCAGGTGCGAGACCCACGTCGTGCCGGGGCTGAGCCGCATCGCCAGCCGCTCAGCCGTCTGCGGATCCGTCGCGGTCAGCGCCAGGCACATGTCCGGGCCGACGAACTTCGAGACCGAGCGCACCAGTGCCCAGCGCCGGTGCTCCGGCCCGATGATCGAGCGGAACGGGGACCGCGAGAGCATCGAGTAGTAGTCGTCCTCGATGACCAGCACGTACGGGTGGTCTGCGAGCACCTCGCGCAGCTGGCGGGCACGCGTCTCGCTGAGCGAGGCCCCCGTCGGGTTCTGGGCGCGCGGGGTGCACACCACGGCCCGCACCCCCTGCTCGAGGGCCGCCCGGAGACCGTCGGCCGTCATGCCCTCTGCATCGACCGGGACCGGCACGGCGCGGTAGCCGTTCACGCGCACGGTGTGGATGCTGGCCAGGAAGCATGGATCCTCCAGCGCGACCGCGTCATCGCGCATCAGGGCCTGGGCCAGCAGCCGCTCGACGGCGTCGACCGCGCCGCTGGTCAGCGTGAGGCGGAAGTCCCCACCCTCGGAGGGAACATCGGGCGCCATCCACCGCCGCGCCCACGACTCGAGCTCCGGGTCGATCACCGGTTCGCCGTAGAGCACCGGCCGGCCGCCGGCAGCCTGCAGGGCGGGGACGAGCTCCGGGATGAGTTCCGGGGCCGGGTTGCCGGTGCCGAGGTCGCGCAGGGCTCCGGCGTCGGCGTAGCCCTCCTGCGGGACGGCGCTGCTGCCGGCCACGCGGGTGCCGGCCCGGCCCTGCGCGACCACCGCCCCGGAGCGGGCGAGGCGGCGATAGGCGGCCACGGCCGTGTTGCGGTTGACCCCGAGCTGCTCGGCCAGGGAGCGCACCGGGGGCAGGGCATCGCCGGGGGTGAGTTCGCCGCGGTCGATCAGGGCGCGCACGCTGTCGGCGATCTCGGCGGCGGTGGCGCCGGTGATCGACGTCGATGCAGGTGTGGGCACGATCCGAGTGTACGACCCGCACCCTCTCCCACTTCGGCATACGCCGTGCTAGCTTTTGGCCTAGATCAAACGAAGGAGTGCACCATGACCACAACGGGCACAGGGCGCGTCAAGCGCGGGCTGGCCGAGATGTTCAAGGGCGGCGTCATCATGGACGTCGTCACGGCCGAGCAGGCGAAGATCGCCGACGACGCCGGCGCGGTCGCCGTGATGGCCCTCGAACGCGTCCCCGCGGACATCCGCGCCCAGGGCGGCGTGGCCCGGATGAGCGACCCCGACCTCATCGACCAGATCATCGGGACCGTCTCGATCCCGGTCATGGCCAAGGCCCGCATCGGCCACTTCGTCGAGGCGCAGGTCCTCCAGCAGCTGGGGGTGGACTACGTGGACGAGTCCGAGGTTCTCTCCCCCGCCGACTACGTCAACCACATCGACAAGCACGCCTTCACCGTGCCGTTCGTGTGCGGGGCGACCAAACTGGGCGAGGCGCTGCGCCGCATCACCGAGGGCGCCGCGATGATCCGCTCCAAGGGCGAGGCCGGCACCGGGGACGTCTCCGAGGCCACCAAGCACATCCGCACCATCACCGCGGAGATCAGCGCACTGCGCTCGAAGTCGAAGGACGAGCTGTACGTCGCCGCCAAGGAGCTGCAGGCCCCCTACGACCTGGTGGCCGAGGTCGCCGAGACCGGCACCCTGCCGGTGGTGATGTTCACCGCCGGCGGCGTCGCCACCCCGGCCGACGCCGCGATGATGATGCAGCTCGGGGCCGACGGGGTCTTCGTCGGCTCGGGCATCTTCAAGTCCGGCAACCCCGCCGAGCGGGCCGCCGCCATCGTCAAGGCCACCACCTTCCACGACGACCCCTCCGTGATCGCCGACGTCTCGCGCGGGCTGGGCGATGCAATGGTGGGGCTGAACGTGGCCGATGTGCCCGCCCCGCACCGTCTGGCCGACCGCGGCTGGTGAGCGGGTCGGCTGGATCAGCACCGCGCGTCGGCGTCCTGTCCCTGCAGGGCGACGTCCGCGAGCATGCGCAGGTCCTCACGCAGCTCGGCGCCGAGGTGACCCTGGTGCGCCGGGCCTCGGAGCTCGCCGCGGTCGACGGCCTGGTGCTGCCCGGCGGCGAGTCGACCGTGATCGACAAGCTCTCGCGATCCTTCGGCCTACAGGCGCCGCTGCGCGAGGCGATCGCGGCGGGGCTGCCGGTGCTGGGCACGTGCGCCGGTCTGATCCTGCTGGCTGATCGTCTCGCCGACGGGATAACCGGTCAGGAGACCTTCGGCGGGATCGACGCGACCGTGCGGCGCAACGCCTTCGGTGGCCAGGTGGAGTCCTTCGAGGCGGATCTCGACGTGGCGATCTTCGAGCCGCCGACGGTGCGGGCGGCCTTCATCCGCGCGCCCGTCATCGAGGAGGTCGGCTCATCGGCGACGGCACTGGCAGCCCTGCCCGACGGCCGCGTGGTCGCCGCCGAGCAGGGGAACCTGCTGGCGATGGCCTTCCACCCGGAGTCCACGGGCGAGACCCGCTTCCACCGGAGGTTCCTGGACCGGGTCAGCTCCCGCGTCTGAGCAGCGGGGCGATCTCCCGTGTCCACTCGGCGACCGCCGGCAGGTCGCGGAAATCCCCGGTGGGCGTGCGCATGGACGTCAGCAGCAGCCGCTCGTGGACCGGGAGCCTGTCCATGAGCACCCAGCCCGGGAAGTTCCGCACGGCGACCGGGGAGAAGTCGATCCGGTCCAGGAACGCATCGGTGGCCTTCTGCCGACCGCCCTTGGCGGGGTCCGAGGCGGAGCCGGAGCAGGAGAAGAACGCGAACGGACGCTCCAGCACGCTGGCGCGATGCTTCTGGACCCAGCTCACCGCGGGCTTGTCGATCGACTCGGCCCGCACGGGCGCGCCCAGCACCACCGCGTCGTAGGCTCCCGGGTCCGGGTCACGCGTGACGTCGACCAGGTCCGAGGGGATCTCGCGCTCGGTGAGGGTGGCCGCGACGGTCTCGGCCAGGGTCAGGGTGGCTCCGGAGTGGGTCGCGTAGGCGACCAGCACGCTCATGGCTTCAGTGTGCCAGCGTCCGTCGGGCCCCGCCAGAGGGTGGGCGCGAGGAACCCGGCGACGAACACGAGCGCGAGGATCGCGCCCCAGGTGATCGCGGCGCTGATCCCGCCGACCAGCAGGGGGAAGTTCACCAGGGAGATGGCCAGCACCGCGAGCAGTCCGAGCCCGCCCAGGATCGTCGCCGCGAGCATCGCGGCCGGCACCCCCTCCCCTCGGCGTCCCAGTGCGAAGCGGACCACGGCGATGCTGGTCAGGGCCATCATCAGGATGACTCCGACCGCACCGGCCCCCGAATACCACGTGTAGATCTCGACGACGGGATCGAGCTGCGCGAGCGCCGAGACGACCACGATCGCTGCGGTCACGATGCTCACCCAGAGCGAGGCCCTGGACGGTGCCCGGTGGCGGGCATGTGCCTGGCCGAGGGCCGTGGGCAGCACTCCGCGCCGGCCCAGCGTGAACAGGTATCGGGCGACGATGTTGTGGAATGCGAGCATGCAGGCGAACATGCTGGTGACGACCAGGGCCTGGACGATATGGCCGACGATCGGGGCCACCACGTCGCCGGCCAGTGCCACGATCACGCCGTCGGGATTCGCGGTGGCAGCCTCCACCGCGTGACCGGCGCCGAGCCCGGAGATCACCAGCCAGGCCGACACGGTGTACAGCACCCCGATGAGGATCACGGCGATGTACGTCGCCCGCGGCACGGTGCGCAGCGGATCCTTGGCCTCCTGCCGGAACACCGCAGTGGCCTCGAACCCGAAGAACCCGAGGAAGGCGAAGAGCAGACCCAGCCCCGGTGCGCCGCTCAGCGCTTCCGCCGGCGCGAACGGTGCCGCACTGACTCCCCCGCCGGAGATCAGCACACCGACGTCGATCGCGACCACGGTGAGGATCTCGAGCACCAGGACCACGCCGAGGACCTTGGCCGACAGGTCGATCTGCCGGTACCCCAGCAGCGCCACGACGAGGATCATCACCGCCGAGACCAGCCACCACGGCAGCTCGGCGCCGCTCCAGGCCTCGACCAGATTCCCGGCCTGCACGCCGAGGTAGCACGTCATCGAGACGGTCAGGAGGGCATAGGACAGCAGGGCGAGGGCGGCGGTCCCGAGGCCGGCCCGGTGACCCAGCCCACGGTCGACGTAGGCGTAGAACGCCCCGGCGTCCGGCACGTACGGAGTCATCCACGTGAACCCCGCCGCGAACAGCAGCAGGATGACTGTGGCCGCGAGGATCAGCAGCGGAGCCCCCACCGAGCCGGACTCGAGCAGGATGATCGGGAAGTTCGCGACCACCACCGTCACGGGGGCCGCCGCCGCGACCACCATCAGCACGATGCCCGCTACGCCGAGATTCCTCGTCAGATCCGTGGTCACGTCCGTCCTCTCCTCGCCTGCTCCGGGTGTTCAACCACGGCACGGTACGCGGTCCGGGCAGGCGTCGGTCAGGCGGTCCGCGTCGGCGTGGATGCAGGCACCGACACCCGACCACGGAAGGAGCGGGAGGCGAGGCAGCGAGAGGCACCCGGACACACAGAGCGGCCGGCCCCCGTTGTGGGGACCGGCCGCCGGCGATGGTGTGTCGATCCGTCAGGATCGACACGTGCGATCAGGCTTGGGGGACGACCAGACCGGAGGCATTGGAGCGGGCGTTCTCGAACCGCTTGGCCACATCGGCCCAGTTCACGATGTCCCAGATCGCCTTGACGTAGTCCGCCTTGACGTTCTGGTAGTCGAG
>NZ_JBHTCW010000013.1:0-86364 GCF_042666305.1 Brachybacterium sp. GCM10030268
GCCGGACATCTTCACTGGGAGTGGGAGTGAGCTGGAGACCCCTTGAACAAGGGGTTTCGCTCCTCCCACTCCCTTTTTTCGCGCCCGAAAACAACCGACCCCAGCGCAGATCGGCGATCCCGGGATGCGGGCGCGAGGGAGGCGGTCCCAGGGTCCCAGGTACTCGGGGGAGCCGGCACGGAAGCCCCGCCCCAGCGCCGCGTGCACCGGGCAGAACAGGCCCGTCCGCCCGGCGAGCGGCCGCTGGGCGTTCTCCCCGTCACGCCGGGACCGACCCCACAGGGCGGCGCGGGCTCGCGCGGGTAGACTTGGTGGCCGCGTGCGTGTTGTGTTCCTTCCGTGGCCGGCGCATGCTCGGCAGCGTCGACCGCCGCCGACCCGCCCGATGTCCGTGTCGGGGGCAGGCGTCCCAGGCGCCGCCCTCGCCCAGCCCCAGGAGAGCCATGCCGTCCTCGCTGCCGGTCGTGCCCGACATCGATGAGCAGCTCGCCTCGCGCGTCGCCGAGCGCCTCGCGTCCGTGGAGAGCGAGCTGCGCGAGTCCGTGGCCACCTCCGATGACATCGCCCGGTGGACGGCTCGCCACCTGATGGATGCCGGCGGCAAGCGCGTGCGCCCGATGCTCGTCCTGCTCGCCGCCTCCCTCGGCGATATCGACCGCGACGGCGTGCTCGATGCCGCGGTTCTGGTGGAGCTGACGCATCTGGCGAGCCTCTATCACGACGACGTGATGGACTCCGCGCCCACCCGCCGCGGCACCGACAGCGCCCACGCGCTCTGGGGGAACAACGTCGCCATCCTCACCGGCGATTTCCTGTTCGCCCGGGCCAGCGCCCTCAGCGCGCGTATAGGCGCCGAGGCGGTCCGGCTCCACTCGGAGACCTTCGAACGACTGTGCCTCGGTCAGCTCCACGAGACCGTCGGGCCGACTCCGTCCGACGACCCGTTCGAGCACTACATCTCGGTGCTCTCCGACAAGACGGCCTCGCTGCTCGCTCTGGCCGGTCAGCTCGGGGCTCTGCTGGCCGGTGCCCCCGAGGGAGCCGGTGACGTGATGCGGCGTTATGGGGAGAAGGTCGGTGTGGCTTTCCAGCTCGCCGACGATGCCCTCGACCTCGCCAGTGATGGCGAGACCAGCGGGAAGACCCCCGGCATCGATCTGCGCGAGGGCGTGCCGACCATGCCCACCCTGCTGATCCGTCGCCGTGCCGCGGAGGCTGCGGACCCGCGCAGCCGCGAGATCGTGGCCCGGCTGGACGGGGATATCAGCAGCGACGACGCGCTGCGCGAGCTGGTCGCCATGCTGCGCGAGGACCCGGCACTGGAGGAGACCCGCGACTTGGCCCGTCGCACAGCTGACGAGGCCGTCGCCATTCTGGCTGAGCTTCCCGACGGACCGGTTCGCGAGGCGCTCACGGAGTTCACCCGGACCCTGGTCCAGCGCCGGCGGTGAGCCGCGCGTGACCCGTCCCCAGGGTCGGTGCCCTGAAATCCCCGACTGATCGCGCTGGAGCGGTCCCTCGTGGCATGGGCAACTCCGGACGAGTACCCTGTGACCGTCGTGCGCGCGCCAGGGGCGGCCCGCCCGCGGGCGTTACCCGTCAGGACGGCCGGGGGGCACCATGCGCACGGCGAGTCGACCACGATCGTGTTCGGGGGGATCCATCATGTCGGTCACCGCTGGAGTGACGCGGCTGCGGCGGCATCACGGCGCCCCCGCGAGCGCCGTGCTCCCGGTCCTCTTCGCGCCGCCGGCCTCGAGCCCCGGCGCGGGTCCACCGGACGAATCCTGACCACGTGAGAGCCGCCCACCCCTCCGAGCAGAAAGCATTGCCCCTGACATGAGCATGACCCCCGAACAGGCCCGCTGGTTCGCCGAGACGTTCGACAAGCTCGTCCAGAGCGTCGGCCAGGCCGTTCTCGGCAAGAACGAGGTGGTCCGCCTCGTACTGACCGCCATGATGGCTCCCGGCCACGTGCTGCTCGAGGACGCTCCCGGCACCGGCAAGACGTCGCTGGCGCGGTCGATCGCTGCCACCGTGCAGGGCACCAGTACCCGCATCCAGTTCACTCCGGATCTCCTGCCCTCGGACGTCACGGGCGTGACGATCTACGACCAGAACACGAAGTCCTTCGAGTTCCACAAGGGGCCGGTGTTCGCGAACGTCGTCCTGGCCGACGAGATCAACCGCGCCTCCCCGAAGACCCAGTCGGCGATGCTCGAGGTCATGGAAGAAGGTCGGGTCACGGTGGACGGCGTGACCCACGAGGTGGGCAACCCCTTCATGGTTATCGCCACCCAGAACCCCATCGAGCAGGCCGGCACCTATCGGCTTCCCGAGGCGCAGCTGGACCGCTTCCTGATGAAGACGTCGATCGGATACCCGGACCATGCCTCGAGCGTGCAGATCCTCCAGGGGTCCGCGCTGCGCGATCGCAGCAGCCACCTCACTCCCCGGATCTCCCTGCA
This sequence comes from Brachybacterium sp. GCM10030268, assembly GCF_042666305.1. Taxonomy (NCBI): domain Bacteria; kingdom Bacillati; phylum Actinomycetota; class Actinomycetes; order Micrococcales; family Dermabacteraceae; genus Brachybacterium; species Brachybacterium sp. GCM10030268. Next base: position 2,469 of record NZ_JBHTCW010000013.1, read on the forward strand.
GGCCGTCAACGACATGACCGAGCTCGCGGCCACGGTGCACGTGGACCCGGCGGTCCTGGAGTATGTCTCCCGCCTGATGGAGGAGACGCGGATGGCTCCCGAGGTACGCGTCGGCGTGTCCATCCGCGGCGCGCTCGCCCTGATGCGCGTGGTCAAGGTCTGGGCGGCGGTCAGCGGACGCCACTACGTCATCCCGGACGACGTCAAGCACCTCGTCGAGCACGTGTGGCTCCACCGTTTCGTCCTCGATCCCGAGGCCGAGTTCGCCGGCACCACCGCCAAGTCCGTGATGACCAAGATCCTCAGCGAGGTGGCGCCTCCGCAGGCGCGTCAGCAGTCCGCATGAGCCCCGAGACGCCCCTCCCCACCGATACCGCCGAGGCCGAGGTCGCCAAGGCGGAGGCGAGGCGACGCCGCGCCACGGCCAGGGCCGAGGCCCGAGCCGAAGCACGCCGGCGGCGCAAGCAGACCAGGGCCGCTCGCCACGGCACCGCCGGGGCGGGAGCCCCGTCGGCCGACGACGCGGTGAGCCCCGGCGGCGAGGACGGGGCCGCCTCCAGCACCGGACTCGCCGCGTGGCGTGATCGGGGCGCCGAGCTGTGGATGCGGCGCATCCATCCGGTCCTCGACGTCGTCTCGCCGATCGGGTGGGCGGTCCTCGCGGTCGCTGCATTCTGCTGGATCGTCGGCCTCTGGCTGCACGTGACCGAACTGAACGTGGTCGCACTCGCCCTCACAGTGCCTCTGGTGGTCGCGGCGCTGTTCGTCCTGGGCCGGGCCTCGTATCGGGTCACGCTCGATCTCCAGACGCACCGGGTAGTGGTCGGTACGCGCGCCGTCGGTCGCGTCGAGGTCGCGAACCCCACCCAGCGCACCATCCTGCCCTCGCGCATCGAACTGGCGGTCGGTTCCGCCACCGCCCAGTTCATGGTGCCGCGGCTGGCCGCCGACGCCGCTCACGAGGAGCTGTTCGCCGTGCCCACCAAGCGTCGTGCCGTGCTCGTGGTGGGGCCGGTGCGTTCGGTCCGCGACGATCCGCTCTCGCTGATGCGCCGCCAGGTCACCTGGGCCCGGTCGCAGGAGCTGTACGTCCATCCCCGCACGGTGCGACTGGACGAGGCCGCCAGCGGCTTCCTCCGCGACCTGGAGGGCACCCCCTCCTCGGATCTCTCCAGCTCCGACATCGCCTTCCACGCGCTGCGCGACTACGCGCCCGGCGATGACCGGCGCCATGTCCACTGGCGCACCACCGCCCGCACCGGCAAGCTGATGGTCCGCCAGTTCGAGGAGACCCGCCGTTCCCACGTGGCCGTGGCACTGGACAACCTCGCCGAGCACTACGCCACCGAGGGGGAGTTCGAGCTCGCCGTCTCCGCGGCCGCCTCCATCTCGGCCCAGACCCTGCGGGAGGAGAAGGAGCTGACTCCCTTCTCCTTCGACAGGCGTCAGCGCACCGGCAGCTTCCGCCAGCTGATGGACGATTACACGGTCATCGACCAGCTCGGTGGGCAGCTCGCCCTGCATGAGCTCGGGCAGAAGGCGGCGGATCTGGCCCCCAACGCCTCGGCGGTGATGATGGTGGTCGGCTCCCACACGACGGCACGGGAGCTGAACTCGGCCGCGAACCAGCTTCCGATCGGCGTGATGGCCGTGGCGATCCGGTGCGTGGACGACGCCGAGGTGCGCCGGTCCGCGATCGGGGGCCTCGACGTGGTCACCGTCGGGAGCCTGGACACGCTGGCCCGAGCATTGCGGGCGGTGGGTCGATGACCGCCACCGATCCTCGCGCCACCTACTTCGCGTCCGTGTCGACCCCTCGCCGCGCCACGGACATCGTCGTCCTGGCCGCCCTGTTCGTCCTGGGCCTGTTGGGCTTCCAGCACGTCTACGGCGGGGTGCAGTACATCCTGACCGGGATCATGGCGCTCGCGCTGGCCACCCTGATCGCGCTGATCGGCGCCCGCTGGCGGTGGGGGCCGCTGCGGATCACCCCGCTGCTGCTGGTGGTGTACTTCCTGTTCGGCTCCATGTTCGCGGCTCCCACCCGGGCGATCTGGGGAATCATCCCCTCCCTCGGCTCGCTGAAAGAGTTGCTGTTCGCCCCCGTGACCAGCTGGAAGTCCGCCCTGACCGTGGCCCCGCCCGTCGGATCCGCGCAGGGCGTGCTCGCCGTGGTCTGGATCAGCATGCTGCTGCTGACGCTGCTGTCGATGACCATCGTCATGCGTACCCGCCGCTACGTCCTCGCATGGCTGTTCCCCCTCGCGCTGACGCTGCTGTCGGTCCTCTTCGGCACCCACGAGGCCTTCCTGCCCCTTGTGCGCGGGGTCCTGTTCGCGATCATCTCCGTGGCCTGGTTGACCTGGCGTTTCGAGAGCGGCCGCCTGGACAGTGCGCAGTCCACCATCATCTCCGACACCGTCCGGCCCGGCTCCTGGCAGAACCCCGTGCTGCGCCGCCGCGTGATCGGAGGTGCCGTCATCATGGCGATCGCGGGCGCCGCCGCCTTCGGTGCGCATTCGTTGCTGGATCCGCCCGAGGGGACGACGCGATACGCCCAGCGGGACCAGATGACCCCGCCGTTCGACCCGCGCGAATACGTCTCCCCGTTGACGCAGTTCCGCGGCTATCTCAAGGACCAGCGCGAGGAGGAGCTGTTCACGATCTCGGGAGTGACCAGCGGCGAGCACGTCCGCCTGGCCACGATGGACAAGTATGACCTGCACGTCTACGAGGTCGCCGGCAGCCAGGAGAAGAACACCGCCTCGGGTGCATTCCTGCGCACTGCAGGCGGCGTGAACCTTCACGACCCCAGCGAGCAGCAACGGACCTCGACCGTCACCATCGGGGCGTACACAGGGGTCTGGCTGCCCACGCTGGGCGCGCGCACCGACCGTATCGATCTCGGCGATCTGCCGCCCGAGAGAGCGGGCGTGACAGCTGAGAACCTCTATCTCAACGAGAAGTCGCAGACCGCGGTCAACGTCGTCGGGCTGCGTGAGGGCGACACCTATGACCTGCGCTACGAGCCGTACACCGAGCCGACCACCGAGGAGACGCGCACGGCTCGATTCGCTGATGTCGACCTGCCGGAGAACAGCAGGGTCGACGAGATCAGCGCGCTCGCCGAGGAATGGGCCGGCGAGCCGGGCTCGGACTACGAGAAGTTCCAGAACCTGTCGCGGTCGATCAAGACCGACGCCTACTTCTCGCACGGCCTGGACGACGACACCGCCTCACTGTCCGGGCACGGCGTGAGCCGGCTGCTCGCGATGCTCGAGGAGCCCAGCTTCGACGAGGAGCAGGCGGACGCACAACCGCTGGGGCGCATCGGCGACGAGGAGCAGTTCGCGGCCCTGACCGCGGTGATGGCGCGTTCGATCGACATCCCGGCGCGCGTGGTCATGGGATTCGAGGTCCCCGAGGGCGAGGAGGGGACCGTCTCCATCACGGGTGGGGACGTCACCGCGTGGGTCGAGGTCGCCTTCGACGGACTCGGGTGGGTGCGCTTCGACCCTGCCCCGGACGAGGACGACGAGCCGACCCAGCCCGAACCCAAGGAGGTCGAGAAGCCCCTGCCTCAGGTCGCTCAGCCCCCGCCTCCGCCCGCCGAGCCGCCGAGCCCCCCGCCCGGCGCGATGAGTGATGACACCGACGACGAGGAGGACCCCCAGGACGAGACCGTCTCCTGGGCCGTGTACGTCGGAGCCGGTCTGATCCCGCTCGTGATCGGGATGGCGCTGGCGGCCATCATCGTGGCGAAGGCCGTTCGGCGCGGCCGACGGCGCAGCCGCGGGCCCCTGCCCCAACGCATCGACGGCGGCTGGCAGGAGATCCTCGACCTGATGACGGACCTCGGTCAGAGGCCTGACCCGATGATGACCCGGGCGGAGACTGCGGCGCGCCTGGAGGCGGCGACCCCGGCCATGGGGGCGTTGACCCTGGCCGGTCGGGCCGACCGCGCCGTGTTCGGGCCCGACGACCTGCCGGACGCGGCGGCCGAGGAGTACTGGTCCCACGTGATGGCGGCCCGGCGTACCATGTCTGCCGCCGTGCCGTGGTACAAGCGGATGTTCGCGGCGGTGTCGCTGCGCTCCTTCCGCAGGAGATCGGCGGATCGCCGCAGCGATCGCAAGCGCACCCGCGCCGCCGAACGCGCCCGTGAGAAGGCCCGGCGTCGCACCGAGGCGATGCGTCGTCGGTCCTCACGCGGCACGCTGCGGGGCATGTCCACCAGCGCCGCGAAGAAGTCGCCGAGGAGGGGCCCGTCCCGATGAACCAGACGCGTTATTGCAGCACCTGCGGGACTCTGCTGATGGAAGGCGCCGCGATCTGCGGCGAGTGCGGGGCCCGCTATCAGGCGTCGCCGTACGAGCGCCGGGCGACGGACGCCCCAGGGGCATGGTCACAGCCCCCCAAGCCCCGTTCACGCGACCTCGGCGGTCCCGAATCGGAGGAGTCGGAGGAGGAAGGGATCGAACTGATCTCGCGCGACGCCCTCGAGCCGAAGCAGCCGGGCGCGACGGCACTCCGCTCCCAGGAACAGTACGATCAGGTGATGGTCACTCAGCCACCGATGAACCAGAGCGGTCCCGGCGCATCGTTCAGCCAGCCGAGCGGGCCGGGGTCACCGGGCTCCGTGCCGGCGTCCGAGGAGCCGAACAGCCCTGAACTGGGCCCACCCCTGGACGGCTGCGCGCCCGCGACGCCCCTGAAGCGCTTTCTCGCGGCGCTGATCGATGCCGTGATCGCCCTTGTGGTGCTGGTCCCGTTCCTGATCGGCGTGATCCTGCTGCTGATCCAGGACCCCATCACCCTGCTGCCGCAGATCCTCATCGGAGTCGGCGCCGCTCTTCCCGCCGCCTATGCCGTGCTGATGATCTGGCTGTCCGGCGCGAAGGGCATCAGTCTCGGCAAGCTCATCCTCGGGCTGCGCATCACCCGATACAGCGAAGGTGGTCCGATCGGTTTCCTGCGCGCGCTGGGTCGCTGGTTCCTGTACGGCATCATCTGGCCGGTCATGGCGCTGTCGATCTTCCTGGATCCGCGCAAGGTGCTGAGGGGCTTCCACGACCGGGCGGTCGATTCCGTGGTGGTCGACATCAAGGCCGGCCGCAATCCCTTCACGCCGCGACCCGACGACTTCGAACGGCCCGGGGCCGAGCATTACCTCGGGGCTTCCTCGGTGCACGTCGACGCCCACGAGAACCTCCTGGCCGAACCCGGTGCGGCATGGAGGGGAGACGCCCAGGCCCAGGGGACCGGCGCATCGGCCGCGGCGCACCCGTCGTCCTCCGGCGCGTGGGCCGCGCAGCCACAGGCCGAGAGCCCGTACGCGCCGCCCGCCCCGTCGGGCTCCTCCGCCTCGGAGCCCCAGGTCTCCGCTTCTCCCTGGTCCTCCCCGCCGCCGGCGTCGTGGGAGAACCAGTCCGCTGCGCCGCAGCAGAGCGAGGACAGCGGATGGGCGCCCCCGCCCCCTGCTCAGCAGGTGCCGGCACCGCAGCAGCCGCAGCCCTCATCGTGGGACGAGCCGCAGCATCCCGAGACGCAGGCGCCCCAGCTGTGGAGCCCGCCGCCTGCGGCAGCTGCCCCGCCGGCACCGGCCGCCGCCGCCCCGCCGGCTCCCGGCAGCGCACAGCCGCCCGAGCCGCAGCATCACCCTGATGCTGCTGCGGAGCCGGTCCCTGCTCCGAGCGAGCTCACCGCGGATGCCTGGGACCCCGGCGATGGCGAGGTCGACGAGCGGACTCGGATGACCGCGCCGGATGAGCCGCTGGAGGATCTCGAGCAGACCCGGGTCTCCGTGGCCTCGCTGCCGCCGGCGAGGAAGCTCCGTCTGACCGATGACACCGGCACCGATCGGGTGGTGGACAGGGCCGTCGTGATCGGGCGCAATCCCACGGCCGCGGGCGGAGAGGTGCTGTTCGTCCTGAAGGACGACACCCGCTCGGTCTCCAAGACCCACCTCCGTGCCGACGGCACCGGCGAGGAGATCACGGTCACCGATCTCGGGTCGACGAACGGATCGACCATCCTGCGCGAGGACGGTTCCCGCGAGCACCTCGTCCCCAACACCCCGACCGTCCTGCCTGCCGGGGCCAAGGTCACGCTGGGGGATAGGACCCTGTCCGTGGAGAGGGAGCAGTGATCGACCGGTCTCTGTCGGATCCGGACATCCAGGGGACGATCCGGGCCGTCTCGGCGGCCGTGACGCACGTGGGCCACGTCCGCGCGACCAACGAGGACGGCGTTCTCAATGCGCCGCCGATCTATCTGGTCGCGGACGGCATGGGAGGTCACAATGCCGGCGAGGTGGCCAGCGCTATCGCGGTCGAGGAGTTCGAGAAGCTCACGATCCAGGAGAACGTCACCGTCGAGCAGCTCGGTGACGCCTTGCGCACCGCCGCCGAGAGGATCGGCGAACTCGGCGGGGAGACAACGCTCGGGGCCGGGACGACCGTCGCGGTCGTGGCCACGATGGTGCTCGACGGGATCGGGTACTGGGTCGTCCTCAATCTCGGCGATTCTCGGGTGTACCGACTCTCCGGGGAGATCTTCGAACAGGTCAGCGTCGATCACTCCGTGGTCCAGGAACTCATGGACCGCGGAGAGCTCAGCATCGATGAGGCCCGCGTGCACCCCTACCGTCACATGGTCACCCGCGCGCTGGGCGCCGGGCCGGAGTCGGAGCCCGATTACTGGCTGATCCCGGCCGAGGCCGGCGACAGGATGCTGATCTGCTCCGACGGCCTGACCGGCGAGGTCGAGGACGCCACGATCGAACGGATGCTGCGCGCGCCCTCGGACGTGCGCACGCTCAGCGAGGACCTGGTGCGCCTCGCGCTCGACAGCGGCGGTCGGGACAACGTCAGCGTGGTCATCGTCGAGGCCGTCGAGGTGGTGGGTGCGGCGCCGGGGCCCCGGCCCTCCGCCGCCGACGTCGCCACGCCCGCTGAGGAGTTCGAGGTCGACGAGGACACCTTGCCCCGGGCCATCCCGGGTGAGGGAGGCGAGAGGGGATGAGCGAGGAGGACGAGAAGACGACTCTGCTCGGGCCCGGGACGTGGACCCAGCAGGGCCCCGCCACCCTCGTCGTACGCGAGGCCGGCTGGGTGGTGCTGGTCCCGGGGCTCCGGAAGGAGGTCACCGAGGCCGCATGGACCGTGCTCGGCGAGAACCCGGCCCCTGAGGAGTTCCTCGACAAGCTGGTCGAGGCGGCGGAGCTCGAGAGCGCGGACAAGCTGACCGCGATCCTGTTCGGCTTCCTCGACGGCACGACGGGGACGTTCGGCGTGAAGGGGAAGACTCCGATCGCGGTCTACACCCCGGAGGGCTCCATCCAGATCGCCGGGACCGACGAGGAACCCTTCGTGCTGAAGACCCTCGAGGATGTGCGCCGCACCGCCTTCGGCGACCTTCCCGCCGAGGAATCCGTGGGCGCGCCGCGCGTCGCGGCCGGTATCGCCCGGGTGCGGGGATTCGTGCACGTGACCGTGGACCCCGCAGAACTGGACGAGGACGCCCGCGCGGCGCTCGCCGAGCAGGTCGAGAACGACGGGAGGTCCATCGAGGACCCCGAGGCCAAGAAGCGCCGCGCCGAGCGCCCCAAGCCGGCCCCGAAACCGGCTGCGAGCAGCACCAGCTCATCGGGCTCCTCCGGCTCCTCGGACCGGAGACCGATGATGGCGACCCGCAAGCCCGGGGAGATGCCGCCGTCGGTCTCCGGCGGCGCGACACCAGCGGCCTCCGCCGCCGAACCGGCCGACAGCGGCCCGAACATGTTCGACGATCTCTTCGCCGACAAGAAGTCCGAGCCGGAGGCGCCGGGGCCCCCAGCGGCCCCGGCCCCGAGCGAGCCGGCAGAGCCGGTCTCCGAGGAGGCCGCCCCGAGCTCTCCGGCCGAGCCGGCAGAGGCCTCGACGACCTCCGCGGCTGCTTCCGCCGCACCGACCGACCTTGCTCCGCCTCCCCGGAGTGCGGAGAGTGCCGAGGCGGGTCGCCGCCGCCTCGTGAGCACGTCGCTCTTCGACCGGAAGCGACGCAGCAGTCGTCCCGCCGTCGCGGAGCCGCAGCAGTCCTCTGCCGCCGGCCCGCCGGAGCCGAGTCCCGAGGTGTCTGCTCCTCAGCCGTCTGCTCCCGAGCCGTCTGCTCCTCAGCCGTCTGCTCCGCAGGAGCCGGCCCCGGCACCATCGGCCCCCGACGGCCCTGAGCGCCTCGAGAACCCCGGCTCGTCGTCCGTCGGCACGGACCCCTCCGACGTCACGGTCGCGCCGGACCCGTCGAGCTCGATCCCGACCCCCGAGCCGCCCGATGACGACGAGTTCGAATCCCCGCCCACCCAGATCGCGCCGATCGACGACGGCGAGGGGCCGGAGGACGACGAGCCCGCAGCCTCTCCGAGTGCTCCACGGCCGCGCCCGGCGGCCGTCTCGCCACCACCCGATCTGGAGAACACCGGAGCCTACGACGACCTGTTCGGCAAGACGGTGTTCCGTCGGATCGAGGACGCGGCCGTGCGGAGATCCGAGGAGGACGAGGACGACGAGGCCGCGGCGAGCGAGGACCCGGCAGCTCTCGCTGAGGAGCCGGCGCAGTCGCCGACCACTGCCGAGCCCGAGGACGACGAGCTGAACGGCGAACCGGAACCGGCTGCCCCGGAGCCCGCGACCGACAGCCACGGCGACTTCATCGACTGGGTCCCCGGAGTGGGCCGCACGGCACCCGAGATCGCGCAGGCCGCGGCTCGTCGTGCCACCGAGAAGCCGCGACCCGAGCCCGCATATCCGCAGGTGCAGATGGCAGAGCGGCCGCCCGCCCCGCAGACCGGATCCCGCCCCGCGGCGGTCCGGCCGGACGACCACAGAACCCAGAGCCCGCCGGCCCCGGCCCCCGGCTACGGGGGACAGGGCAGCGGCGGGTACGCAGGGCAGCAGGTCGGATACCCCTCCCCGCCGCAGGGCGCCGGACCTCAGTACGGCAACGCGCCCGTCGACCCGGCCGCGGCCGGGCACCAGGTCGGATTCCCGGGCGCACCGATGAGCGGGGCGCCGGCGCCCGGCGACCCCAGGCACGCCGGATACGCCGGGCCGCCCGGATACTCCGCGCCCAGCCCGGGTTCTCACCACCGCGGTGCCTACCCGTCCCAGCAGCCGCCGGCTCCCGGTGCCTCCGCACCCTCGTCGCACGCCCCGGGCGTCCCGACAGCGCAGCCCGCCGGAGCGGGAGCCGGCCGCCCGCGGCCACCGGCGCCGCCGCCGGGCAGCGCCCCGCCGGCCACGCCCGCGGCGCCCGGCGCCCCGACCGCCGGCCCCGGCCATCCTGCCGGAGGGGCCGTGGCGCTGCCGGGCCTGGTCTGCCAGAACGGGCATGCCAATCCTCCGGAGCGCTCGCAGTGCCGGGCCTGCGGGGCCCCTCTGCAGGGAGCGACCCGCACGGTGGCCCGGCCTCCGCTCGGGGTCGTGGAGTCCTCCACGGGCGAGAGGTTCGTGCTGGACCGCACCGCCATCATCGGCCGCCGGCCGCGCGCCTCCCGGGTCAGCGGCAACGACGTCCCGCAGCTGATCACCGTGCCGAGCCCCCAGCAGGACATCTCCCGCTCCCACCTCGAACTCCGGCTCGAGGGATGGCACGTGGTCGCACTCGACCTGGGAGCGACCAACGGGACGACGCTGCACCGCGCCGGGACGGACCCGGTGCGTCTGCGGCCGCGCGAAGGCGTCGTCCTGCACGACGGGGACCGGCTCGATCTCGGTGACGGCGTGCATCTGCTGATGAGGGAGCGGGTATGAGTCCGAGACCGCCCTCGCCGCCGCCCGGCCTTCCCGGATACGAGTACGAGCAGCTGCTCGGCTCCGGAGGCTTCGCCGACGTCTTCCTGTATCGCCAGTCCCGCCCGCAGCGACGGGTCGCGATCAAGGTCCTCCTCTCGAACGTGCTGGACGATACGGTGCGGCGGCAGTTCGACGCCGAGGCGAACGTCATGGCGCAGATGTCCACGCACCCCTCGATCGTGACGATCCATCAGGCCGAGGTCTCCGACGACCACCGGCCCTACATCGTCATGGAGTACTGCCCGCGGCCCAACTACGGGGTCCGTTTCCGCAAGGAGCGCATCACCGTCGCCGAAGCGCTGCGCGTCGGAGTCCAGATCGCGGGCGCTGTGGAGACCGCCCATCGTGCCGGCATCCTCCATCGCGACATCAAACCGGCGAACATCCTGGTCACCGACTACAACCGGCCGGCATTGACCGACTTCGGCATCTCCATAGCGACCGGACAGGGGCACGATGTCGATGATTCGCAGGGCATGTCGATCCCGTGGTCCCCGCCGGAGTTCTTCGCCGACCCTCCGCGCGCCGACGTGCGCAGCGACGTGTTCTCGCTGGCCGCGACCGTGTACTCGCTGCTGGCGGGACAGACCCCGTTCGAGCTGAGAGAGCAGCGCAACTCCGCCTCCGATCTCATCCACCGCATCACCTCCGAGCCGCTGCCTCCGCTGAACCGGCCCGACATCCCGCCCGAGCTGAACCGCGTGCTCTCGATCGCGATGGCCAAGGACCCGGCCAGTCGTTACGACACCGCTCTGGCCTTCGGCCGCGGGCTGCAGCAGGTGGAGCTCTCCCTCTCGCTGCCGGTCACCCAGATGGACGTGCTCGACGACCGCGGCACGCATTCCACGCACGGCTCCGAGGATGACGAGCTGGACATGCATACTCGGATCCGGAAGGTCGCCACCGTCGACCCGGACTCCGGCGGGCCTGCCTCGCGCGAGCGCAAGCGGCCGCTGGACCCGTACGCCGGAGTGGCCCCCGCCCACGTTGCGCCGTCGGCTCAGCCGGTCGGGACGCCCGCGACCGCCTCCGCCGCTGAATCGGAGGGGGAGTCGACCATGCTGCGGCCGGCCGGGGCGGCGCTCGCGTCAGCCGGGTCGGCCGCGCCCCCCGAGGCGAACGAGCAGCGTCCCCCCGAGCAGCGGAAGACGCCGGCCTGGCCGTTCGTCACCCTCGCCGCCGTGCTGATCATCGTGCTCGGAGTGGGCGCCACCCTCGCGGTGCGGATGTTCGTGGTGGAGCCACCCGAAGCGGCCCCCACCTCCGACATCAATGTGGCCACGGGGGCCGCGGAGCCGCCCGGGCCGCCGCAGGACCCCACGGTCGAGATCATCGCTCCCGAGGAGGGCAGCGTCACCGGGCGCGCCCAGGTGACCTGGGAGGCACCGGAGAACTTCCGCGAGGGCCAGCTCTTTAAGGTGCGGTGGAAGGACATGCCCAGCAACTACGAGCGCTATGCCGCCGCCCAGGAAGTCTTCGGGCGCACGTCGCACGTGGTCGAGATCCCGCCCGGCCTCCCGGATCGCTGCGTCGAGGTGCAGACCGTCGACACCAACGGCCCGGCGAGCAAGTGGGTGGAGGCCTGTCTCGATGGGGGCTGACGGGTACGGTGCACTGATGGCCGAGGACCAGCGGGAACAGAATGCCGCGGTGGCGGACATGGGCGAGTGGACACGACGTGGCGAGCGCCGCGAGAGAGGGGATGAGTGACGATGGCGTCGACGATTTCGGTCGAGTTCTGCGGCGAATGGTTCCGGGTCGCCGAGGGCGAGGAGATGACGATCGGACGCGAGGCCGATCTCAGCGTCGACGACGAGAACCCGTTCCTCCATCGGCGCTTCCTCTCGATCGTCCAGGTCGAGTCCATGTGGTGGCTGGTCAATATCGGCTCGCGGCTGTCGGCCACGATCACGGATGGTTCCGGCTCCATGCAGGCGTGGCTCGCGCCCGGGGCCCGCATCCCGCTCGTCTTCGATGAGACCCGGGTCGTGTTCACCGCGGGCCCGACGACCTACGACCTCTCCATCCACGCCGAGTCCCCCGAGTTCGAGCGCACCGCCGGGCCCGACGACCCGGCGGGGGAGACGACCGTGGGCTCGGTGCAGCTCACTCCCAGTCAGAAGCTGCTGGTCCTCGCCCTGTCCGAGCCCATGCTCACTCGCGAGGGCTCCTCCGGGATGAGCTCCGTGCCGACGTCCGCGCAGGCGTCCAAGCGCCTCGGCTGGCAGCTGACGAAGTTCAACCGCAAGCTCGACAACGTCTGCGACAAGCTCGACCGGCTCGGCGTGCGCGGGCTGCGCGGTGGTCCGGGGAAGCTCGCGAGCAACCGTCGTGCGAGGCTGGTCGAGCACGCGGTGTTCTCCCGGCTCGTCACCATCGACGACCTGCCGCTGCTGGACCGGTCGCACGAGGTGGATGAGGACTAGCAACGACGGATCGGATCGCCCTCGAGGCTGATCCGGACGGCGGGCGAGGTGCCCGCCAGGGGGAGAGACACCTATGCGCATCAAACTCACTCTGCGCAGGCCCGAAGACCGGCTGACGGACCTCGAGGTGACGGCCGACGCCACGGCCACCGTGGCCGACGTGGCGCGCGCGCTGTATCTCGCGGACCCGCTGCGCAGCGAGGTCGAGGCTCCGGAAGGCCTCACGCTGCAGGTCCAGGATCCCGGCGCCGGCCCGGGCGCGAACGGCGTGCGGTCCCTGGACCGCGAGATCGATCTGATCCAGGCCGGCCTGCGCTCCGGCAGTGTGGTCTCCATCGCCCGCTCCTCGTCCGAGTACGCCACCCGCTCCGAGTCCCGCGGCGCGGCGGTCGCTCTCATGCGCGTGCTGTCCGGTCCGGAGGCAGGTCGTGAGTATCCGTTGCCCAGCGGCTCGAGCGTCGTCGGCCGCGAAGGCGACCTCGACATCCGCATCGCCGACCCCATGCTCTCGAAGCGCCACGCCCGCATCAACGTCGGCGACTCCATCGAGATCGTCGACCTGCACTCCTCCAACGGCGTGGTCATCGGCGGCGAGCAGGTCCAGCGCGCCGTGATCGGTCCGGCCGACACCGTCCTGATCGGCCAGACCACGTTCTCGGTGATCGCCCTGCACCGGCTGGGAGGAACCACCCCCAGCTCGCCGGTCGTCGAGTTCAACCGCTCCCCGCGCGTGGTGCCGCGGTTCCCCTATCGGCCGCTGAAGGCGCCCACGCCGCCCAAGGAACCGACCCCGCAGTTCTTCCCCATCTTCATGATGTTCGCCCCGATCCTCATGGGCGCCTTCATGTTCTCGCTGACTCGCAGCCCGTTCTCGCTGATGTTCGTGTTCATGATGCCGATGATGGCCACGGCCGGGTATCTGAACCGCAAGTTCCAGCAGAAGAAGCAGCTCGAACAGCAGATCAAGAACTTCGAGGACGGTCTGGCCTCCCTCAAACGCCGGGTCACCGCCGCGCAGGACCTCGAGCGGGCCGTGCGTCTGGTCGAAGCTCCGTCCGCGGCCGACACGGTCGATGCGGCCTTCCGGCTGGGGCGGCTGCTGTGGACCCACCGCCCCGAGCACAACGCCTTCGCCACGGTGCGCCTGGGCCTGGGGATCGCCGAGTCGCGGGTGGGCATCGAGATGCCGGGGGAGAACGACGCCATCCCCAAGTACTACGACATGCTCGATGACATGCACGAGGAGTACAAGATGATCGCCGGGGTGCCGATCGTCGCCGAGCTCCGCTACGCGGGCAACATCGGGGTGGCCGGCGGAGGGGACGAGGCCGACGGTGTGGCTCGCGGCCTGGTGACCCAGATGTTCTCCCTGCATTCGCCGGCGGAGATGGCGATCGCCGCGATCACCTCCCGCTCCAGCCGCGAGATGTGGCACTGGCTGAAGTGGCTGCCGCACACCTCGAGCCCGCATTCCCCGCTGCCCGGTGACCATCTGGCCGACACCCCCGGCCGCGGCACCTCGCTGCTCTCCCGCATCGAGGAGCTCATCGAACAGCGCGCCGGGGACGCTCCGGCGGCGCTGCGCACTCCGATGACCCCGGACATCACGCAGGACCCGCCCGTCCCGCCCGAGCCGGTCGCGCCGAACCTGGTGGTGATCATCGAGGACGACGCCCCGGTCGATCGCGCCCGCCTGGTGCGCATCGCCGAGCGCGGCCCGGATGTGGGCGTCCACGTGATCTGGAGCGCCTCCAACGTGGCGGCGCTGCCGGCCGCCTGCCGCACGTACGTCTCCGTGGAGGAGACCGTCGAGGGCGCGAGCGCCGGGCACGTCCGGGTGGGGGAGCGGTTCTACCCGGTCACCGTCGAGACGGTCTCGATCGAGGTGGCCTCGGGCGTGGCCCGGCACCTCTCCCCGGTGGTCGACGCCGGCGTGCCGATCGACGACGACTCCGACCTGCCGCGCTCCATCTCGTATCTCAAGCTCGGTGGGATGCAGATGGCCGAGGAGCCGAACTACATCATCGAGCGGTGGAAGGAGAACAACTCCCTGACCCCGCGTGACGGCTCCGAGCCGCAGCGGCGCAAGCACGACGCGAATCTGCGCGGGCTCATCGGTCACAACGGCCAGGACGCCTTCCACCTCGATCTGCGCACCAACGGTCCCCACGCCCTCGTCGGCGGCACCACCGGTGCCGGCAAGTCGGAGTTCCTCCAGGCCTGGGTGCTGGGCATGGCCACGGCGCACAGCCCCGACCGCGTGACCTTCCTGTTCGTGGACTACAAGGGCGGCGCCGCCTTCGCCGACGCCATCGCCCTCCCGCACGCGGTGGGCCTGGTCACCGACCTCTCCCAGCACCTGGTCCGACGCGCCCTGACCTCCCTGCGCGCCGAGCTGCAGTATCGCGAGCACCTGCTGAACCGGAAGAAGGCCAAGGACCTGGTCTCCCTCGAACGCACCGGTGACCCGGAGACCCCGCCGAGCCTGATCATCATCGTCGACGAGTTCGCGGCGCTGGCCAAGGAGATCCCCGAGTTCGTCGACGGCGTCGTGGACGTCGCCGCCCGCGGCCGCTCCCTGGGCCTGCACCTGATCCTGGCGACCCAGCGCCCCGCCGGCGTCATCAAGGACAACCTGCGGGCCAACACCAACCTGCGCATCGCTCTGCGCATGGCCGACGAGGCCGACTCCAAGGACATCCTGGGGGACAAGATGGCCGCCCACTTCGATCCGAGCATCCCCGGCCGCGCCGCGGCCAAGACCGGCCCCGGGCGGATCGCGACGTTCCAGTCGGGGTATGCCGGTGGCTGGACCACCGACGAGCCCGAACGTGCCCGCATCGACATCGTGGAGAAGGATTTCGGCACCGGTGAGCAGTGGGACGTCCCCGCACCTCCCACCAAGGAGGTCACGGACCCCGGCCCCAACGACATCTCCCGCGTGGTCTCCACCATCATCGCCGCAGCGGAGACCGCCGGCGTCCCTGCTCCCCGCAAACCGTGGCTGTCCGAGCTCGCCGACGCCTACGACCTCTCCCGTCTGCCCAGCCGGCGCACCGACGAGGAGCTGCTGATGGGCGTCATGGACGTTCCCGAGGACCAGGCCCAGCCGACGGTCTCCTACTACCCGGACCGGGACGGCAACATGGCCATCTACGGCACCGGTGGCTCCGGCAAGTCGACCACGCTGCGCACCATCGCGATCTCGGCCGCCTCGACCGTGCGCGGCGGTCCGGTCCAGGTCTACGGGCTCGACTTCGGCGCCTCCGGCCTGACCATGCTCGAGGAGCTCCCGCACGTGGGCGCGATCGTCTCGGGCGACGACGAGGAGCGCGTCGTCCGACTGCTGCGCACGTTGCGCGAGCTGATCGATGAGCGCGCCAAGGAGTTCGCGAAGGTCCGTGCCGGCTCGGTGTCCGAATATCGAGAGCTCGCCGGGAAGCCGGACACGCCGCGGATCCTGCTGCTGGTCGACGGCATGGCCGCCTTCCGGGAGGCCTACGACTACTCCAACCTCACCAAGTGGTTCACGGCCTTCGTGCAGATCGCGACGGACGGCCGGCAGGTGGGTGTGCACGTCATCGTCACCGGCGACCGCCCGAACGCCATCCCCACCTCCTTGGGCTCGTCCATCCAGCGCCGCCTCATCCACCGCATGGCCAGCGACGACGACTACGCCGGATTCGGTGAGCCGAAGGACGTGCTGGATGCCAACTCCCCTCCGGGGCGCGCCATCCTCGGGGGCCACGAGGTTCAGGTCGCCGTCCACGGCGGGGATGCCAACGTGGCCATCCAATCCCGGGAGGTCAGCAAGCTCGCGCAGGCCATGCGGCGCGCCGGCATGCCGGAGGCGCCCGAGATCCGGCGGCTGCCTGAGCGCGTCGAGTTCGCGGACCTGCGACCCGTGGTCGAGGGCCGGCCCGTGCTGGGGCTGGCCGACGAGACGCTCTCGGAGATCACGTACGAGCCGCGCGGCGCCTTCATGGTCACCGGACCGATGGGCTCCGGGCGCACCACGGCGATGCTCACCATCGCGACCGGGCTGAAGGCGATGCCCTCTCCGATGCGGCTGGTCCGCTTCTCGTCCCGGCGCACCCCGCTGACGGGTCTGCCGGTGTGGGACGTGGAGGGCTCCGACCCGGACACCGTCAAGGAGCTCGCCGGGCAGCTGCGCGGGACGATCGAATCCGGAGCCGTGGGGGAGGGGCGCCTGGCCCTGTTCATCGACGGCGTCGCCGACTTCACCGGCACCGGCGTCGAGAAGGATCTCGATCAGCTGATCCGCGCGTGCACTCGAGAGGGCCAGTTCGTGGTCGGCGAGAACGAATCGGCGTCGTGGTCCCAGGCCTACGTGCTCGCCCAGCCGTTCAAGGCGGGCCGGCGCGGTCTGCTGCTGCAACCGGGGGACATGGACGGCGACTCCCTGCTGGGAACGAGCTTGGGGCGGATCCGTCGTGCGGACTTCCCCGCCGGCCGCGGCTTCCTCGTCTACAGCGGTCGCGCGATGAAGCTGCAGGTCGCGCAGATCACCGCCTGATCCGGCGCCGTGCCGACGCGGAGTTATCCCCATGGGGACTCCTCCCCATGGTCCCTCCTGCGTCCTCGCTCTAGAGTGAGGACGTCGAACGACGGCAGGGGCCGGTGCACCGGATCGGGGGCGCAGGCGAGACTTCAGGAAGGGGAACCCGAACCGTGAACACCACGCAGGGTATGAATGTCGAAGAGGTCCGGCGGATGTCCAGCCAGCTGCGCGAGGCAGCTGAGGAGATCACGCGGATCGAACAGGATCTGACCTCCGGCCTCGAGGGCGTGGACTGGACCGGGCCCGACGCGGAGCGCTTCCGCGGTCAGTGGAGCGGGGAGATGGTTCCCGCACTGCAGCAGGTCATGAACTCGGTGAACGATCTGGGTGAGACCGCCGATCGCAACGCCTCCGAGCAGGAGGCGACCTCGTCGAGCTGATGAGGCGGCAGGTCCGAGAGGCGGCCGCGCACGAGGGCCCGAGCGGATGCGCCGCTCGGGCCCTCGTGCTTCCCTGATAGGTTGAGCGCCGTCACGGTGGGAGGAAACGGAGCATTTTCATGGCCAAGACAATCTCGTATCCGAGCGCGGACTTCCCCGGCCCGCCGCGGATCGCGATCGACGTGCCGGACGACTGGGAGACGCTGACGGTCCCCGGTGTGCAGCTCGCCGTCGCGCAGCCGCGCCTGGAGGGCCGGTTCCGGGCCAATGTCGTGGTCACCGTGCAGCGGTTCGGTCCGGACTTCACCCTGGAGGCGGCCAAGGCCGGTCTCGACCAGCGCAAGGCCGCGCTGCCCGAGCTCGAGGAGCTCGGCACGGGGGAGATCGACGTGGACGGGACCGCCTGGATCGCCAGCGAGTACGGGTACACGCAACCAGGCCGGCCCACGGTGGTCCAGGCTGCCCGCTACGCCGTCATCGACCGTGGAGGCGTTGCCACCGATGTGCTCGAGGTGGTCGGCAGCTGCGGAGCCGAGAGCGCCGAGGACGAGATCGAAACAGTCCGCTCGATCCAGGATTCGGTGCAGCTGGACCTCGACTGAGCAATGGGGCACCTGCCTCGCGACCCCGGACCTGCGCGCCAGGCCCGGGGTCCTTCATGTGTGCACGGGGTGGTGCGGAGCGTGCGGGGCGCATGGTTCCCGCCCCGATGGCGCGCGTCGCGTGCGAGCCGTGGGTGCGCGGCGCGAGGGCGGCCGCCGGCCGGGAACGGGTGGGGAGTTCTCCCCATCGACGCTCCGTGGCGCGGGCCATAGAGTGAAGTCATCACCGAGGGGGAACGTCACGGAAGCGGCCACAGCGCCGCAGAGGCCGCCTCCTGGCTGATGTCCGAAGAATCGCACTATGAGGGGAACACCATGACCAAGAAGGGTATGGATCCGGAGGCCGTCGAGGCCATCGCCAACGACGTCGACGAGCTCGTCGAGAACTTCAAGTCCATCTACGACGGCCGTCTCGGCCACGTCACCGACCTCGACTGGACCGGCGAGGACCGCGACAAGTACATCTCCGAGTTCGAGAGCGTCGTCGGCCAGGCGAACACGGCGGCCATCCAGCGGCTCACCGATCTCGCGAACCGCATGCGCACCAATGCGCAGCAGCAGCGCGAGGCCTCCAGCAACTGATCAGCGTCTGACCACAGAACTCACCGACCTCACTAAGGGGAAACACCATGGCTTTCAAGGGAATGAATCCGGACGAGGGTCGCGATACCGCGCAGCTGGTCGACGAGGCCGGCACCGTCGTCAACGACCTCACCGATACCCGTACCTCCGCGATCATGGGCGTTGCCTGGGTCGGCCCGGACTACGACTCCTTCACCGAGGACTGGAACGCGTTCCTGTCCGGACCGCTGGCCAACCTCTCCGACGCCTACAACCAGAAGGCGAAGGAGCTCACCCAGCACGCCGAGGAGCAGGACACCACCTCGAACCAGTGACTCCGTCCGGTGCCGTCCGCGGCCCGGTCCACTGCACGGCGGACGCCCCGTCTCCCGATCGGGAGACGGGGCGTCCGCCGTCGTCCCTCCTGCTCCGTCCACAGCCGCTGTTTCCTGCGATCTCGGCTCTGAGCTGGCAGAAGAATCGGTCGTGGAATTGGGGAGGGGCATGGGGAGTGCTCCCCATCGCGAAGCCCGGGGAGCCCGTCTAGAGTTGAGTCATCACCTGGAGGACAGGTGGCGGGACGCGGTTTCGGCTTCGACGGTCGGCTGCCCCGGGTGGAAAGACTCAGTCACGAGATGGAGGACATCATGGCGAAGAAGGGTATGAATCCGGAAGCTGTCGAGAAGATGGCTACCGAGATCACGCAGGCCGGAGATCAGGCGCAGCAGATCTACACGCAGGTCCTGGGCCGCGTGACGGAGTTCGACTGGACCGGCGAGGACCGTGACAAGTACGTCTCCGCTTTCGAGGGCGACCTCGGCAACCTGGTCCAGCAGATCGTCCAGCAGTGCACCGAATTCTCGGAGCGCGCGACGAAGAACGCCACCGAGCAGCGCGAGGCGTCCGCCTGAGAACTGCTCTCGGGCACGCTTCATAGATTCTTAGTTCTGACGACGGAAAAGGGGTAGCAGCATGGCTTTCAAGGGAATGGATCCGGAACAGGGCCGCGAGGTTGCGAATGCAATCCACGATGCCGGTGGGCAGGTCCTCGAGGCGATCGATACGGCCACGACGCTCGTGAACTCGGTGGAGTGGGTCGGTCCCGACTACGACGCGTACCGGGAGGAGTGGAACTCCTTCCTCTCCGGTCCGGTCAATCAGCTCGTCGAGGCGTTCAAATCCAAGCAGGATGAGCTGAACAGGCACGCCGACGAGCAGGACACGACCTCGAACCAGAACTGATCCTGCATCCGCGGTTCGTCCGTTCTGCGCCGAAGGGTCCCGCTCTCCCACAGGGGGAGCGGGACCCTTCTCTGTCTGCTCGTGTGCTGTCTGCTCCTGCCGGCGCCCACTCGTCGACCCCCGGCACCGGCGGCACGGGCCACCCGGGCACGGGTCCGAGACACGCAGCGGCGCCTACGCCGGCCGACTGTGCCCCCGGAGGCGGTTCAGCGGAAGTTGACGAACTGGAGCGCGACGTCGAGGTCCTTGCCCTTGAGCATGGCGATGACCGACTGCAGGTCGTCGCGGCTCTTGGACGAGACCCGCAGCTCATCGCCCTCGATCCGGGCCTTGACGCTCTTGGGGCCCTCGTCGCGGATGAGCTTGGAGATCTTCTTGGCGTCCTCGGTGCTGATGCCCTCCTTCAGAGCCGCACTGAGCCGCACCTCCTTGCCGGACTGCTTGGGCTCGCCGACATCCAGCGCCTTCAGCGAGATGCCGCGACGGATGAGCTTGGTCTGGAGCACGTCGAGCACCGCGAGGACTCGCTCCTCCGCGTTCGCGCTCATCGCGATCTCGTCCCCGCTGAAGCTGATGGAGGCATCGGTGTTGCGGAAGTCGTAGCGCTGCCCGACCTCCTTGACGGCCTGGTTGACCGCGTTGTCGACCTCCTGGCGGTCGAGCTTGCTGACGATGTCGAACGATGAATCTGCCACGGTGAATCCTTCCTGGTGCGGCCGCCGTGAGGGCGGCCGGTCGATGTTCTCCGGTGCGACGGCCCGTGCACGAGGGGCGGGGCACGGCCGCGGAGTGTGCGGCTCCGAGCCTGCCGCACCCCTGCGGGGGAGCGCCGGAGGGTCCCTGTGACCATCTTCATGCACGCCAGAGCGCCTACGGGTTCGCACCGCCGAGCGTGCACCGGTATGCTGTTCCAGGTCCGCTTCGCTGATGGGACCTCCGGCCTCGGCCGGCGGGCACCGGAGGCGAGGTTCTCCGGCAGGTTACCCGAGCGGCCAAAGGGAGCTGACTGTAAATCAGCTGGCATTGCCTTCGTGGGTTCGAATCCCTCACCTGCCACTGCGGAAGGTCCTTGTGACCCGAAGCACCGGGGCTTCCCGACGAATTGCCGTCACGGCGAGGAGTTGGGTAGAGTCCTCCGGGTTGCCCTGATAGCTCAGTCGGTAGAGCATCTCCATGGTAAGGAGAAGGTCAAGGGTTCGATTCCCTTTCAGGGCTCTGATGGATGCGGCGGCCCGTTCTCGTTCGAGATCGGGCCGTTTCATCGGTCAGGCCGGGGTAGCTCAGACGGTCAGAGCGCACGACTCATAATCGTGAGGTCGCGGGTTCGATCCCCGCCCTCGGTACCACGCCGGTCCATACCGGAGTGCATGATCCACATCCCCCCAGTACGGGGACCCACGAGGCGCGCCGCGGGGCGCGTCACCCGGACGGAAAGAGGCGAACCGTGGCGAGCAAGACCTCTGACGTGCGTCCCAAGATCACCATGGCATGTGTTGATTGCAAGGCGCGCAACTACATCACCAAGAAGAACCGTCGCAACACGCCGGATCGGCTGGAGCTCTCGAAGTTCTGCCCGACCTGCGGCAAGCAGACGGCTCACCGCGAGACCCGCTGAGCGGGACGAGCACTTCACCAAAGGCCACACGGGTATGTCCCGGGTGGCCTTTCGTGCGTCTGAGTCAGTCTGCGGTGAGTCTGCTCCGGGCCGGCGACGATGAGATCATCGGATCCGACAGCATCCGTCGGCCGTCCAGGCCGAGCCCTCCTCGGGAGATGACATGACGACGACCCCCGATCCCGCCTTCGCGGGCCGCAGCTACCCGCCGGGGCCGGTGCACACCGTCTCGGCCGCGAAGATCGCCGAGTTCGCTCGTGCCACCGGCGCGACCTCTGCCCTGCACACCGACGCCGAAGCGGCCCGCGCGGCCGGTCACGCCGACGTGATCGCCCCGCCCACGTTCCTGGTCTCCCTCGCCCAGGCCACCGAGGCGCAGTACATCCAGGACCCGGCCGCCGGCATCGACTTCTCCCGTGTGGTCCACGGCGAGGAGTCCTTCACGCTGCACCGTCCCGTCGTCGCCGGCGACCGTCTGGTGCCCACTCTGACCGTGGAGTCGGTGCGCGCCGCCGGCGGGCATGCCATGGTCACGACGCGCGTGGACATGGCCGATGAGGACGGAGCCGACGTGGCCGCCGTGCGCAGCATGATCGTGGTCCGCGGGGACTGACCGCGGCGCGACGCCCCGGCACCCCGACCCGACGCCCGTCCCACCCGGCCGTCCCGGCGCACCCCGCGCGCCGGCGCACCGGCCCCGGATCCCAGGAGCAGACATGACTGCAACTCCCGCCTCCCCGCTCACCCCCGCCGACCTCGCCGTCGGGCAGGAGCTCGCGCGCACGCAGCACGAGATCACCCGCGACACCCTCGTGCGCTACGCCGGGGCCTCCGGCGACTTCAACCCCATCCACTACAACGACGCGGTGGCCGCCGCCGCCGGCCTGCCGGATGTCATCGCCCACGGCATGCTCACCATGGGCACCGCCATCACCGGGCTGGTCGACGCCCTCGGCGATCCCACGGCCGTGCGTGAGTACTCGGTGCGCTTCACCAACCCCATCCCGGTGCCCGCCACCGGATCCGTGACGCTCGTGGTCCTCGCCGTCGTCGGCGCCGTCGACGAGAGCGCCGGTACCGCGCGGGTGGACCTGACCGCCCAGGTCGAGGGCACCAAGGTGCTCGGCCGGGCCCGCGCCACCGTCGCTCTCGCGCCCGCCGTCACGGAACCGGCCTCCGCATGAGGCTCTCCGATCTCACCACCCTCCGCATCGGCGGGCGGATCCGCACCCTGGTCGAGGCCCGCACGGCCGACGAGGTGATCGAGGCCGTCCGCGCCGCCGACGAGGCCGGCGAGCAGCTCCTGGTCCTCGGAGGCGGCTCGAACCTGGTCGCCTCCGACGAGCCGTTCGACGGCACCGTGGTGCTGCTGCGCGACCCCCAGGAGCCCCCGCTGCTGGACGCGGCCTGCGAGATCCCGGCATCGGGGGAGCCCGACGGGGTGGCCGTGGACCCCGCCGAGCTCACGCCGCTGGATCCCAGCTGCGGGGGAGTCATCGCGGAGCACTTCGCCGGGGTGCGCTGGGATCGTGCCGTCCAGTACGCGATCGCGCGCGAGATGGTCGGCATCGAATCCCTCTCCGGCATCCCGGGCACCGTCGGCGCCACCCCCATCCAGAACGTCGGCGCCTACGGGCAGGAGGTCGCCTCGACGATCTCCCGGGTGCGCACCTGGGACCGCGAGCAGAACGCGGTGCGCACGTTCTTCGCGGCGGACTGCGACTTCTCCTACCGCGACAGCGTCTTCAAGCGCACCCGATATGCCGGCCCGGTCCCGTCGGCCACCGGACGCTACGTCGTGCTCTCGGTGACGTTCCAGCACACCGTCGGCCGCCTCTCCGCCCCGATCCGCTACGCCCAGCTCGCCGAGACGCTCGGAGTGCAGGTGGGGGAGAGGGCGCCCATGCACGAGGTGCGCGAGGCCGTCCTGCGCATCCGCGGCGCCAAGGGGATGGTGCTGGACGCGGAGGATCACGACACCTGGAGCGCCGGCAGCTTCTTCACCAACCCGATCCTCGACGTCGCTCAGGCCGACCTGCTTCCCGAGGACGCTCCGCGCTTCGCCGCGGGCCAGGGGCGCATCAAGACCAGCGCGGCCTGGCTGATCAGCCATGCGGGCATCGAGCGGGGGCATGCCGTGGGGGAGCGCGCCGCCGTCTCCACGAAGCACTCGCTCGCCCTGACCAACCGCGGCGGCGCCACCAGCGACGACGTGGTCGAGCTCGCCCGGGACGTCCAGGGCCGGGTCCGGGACGCGTTCGGGATCCAGCTGGTGCCGGAGCCGGTGCGCCTGGGCGTCGACCTCTGACCCGTTCTCAGCTGCCCGGTACCGGCGCACAATGGGGAGCATGACTGCTGCGATCCATTCCCTCGGCGCCCTGATCCGCACGTGGCGCGAGCGCCTGTCTCCTGCGGCCGCCGGGATCGCCTCGAGCGGGGCGCGACGCACGGCGGGGCTGCGCCGCGAGGAGCTCGCACTGCTGGCCGGGGTGAGCGTCGACTACCTCACCCGCCTCGAACAGGGACGCGCCTCGGCGCCCTCGGGGCAGGTCGTCGACTCCCTCGCGCGGGCCCTGCAGCTGGACGAGGACGAGACCGCGGTGCTGTTCCGCAGTGCGAACCTGCTGCCGCCGGGCGGGGGCCGGATGGACGAGCGCGTTCCCCCGGGCATCGAGCGGATGATCGAACGGATGGCGGATCTTCCCCTGGCCGCCTTCGCGGCCGACTGGACCATGCTGCGCTCGACCCCCGCGTGGACAGCACTGTTCGCCGGTGTGATGGAGGCCGACGCAGAGCCTCCGAACCTCGCTGTGGCCACCTTCCTCGGGCGCGGAGGCGGCCCGACCCCGGCCCGGCACGAGGACCACGAGGCGCTGGAGGAGGCTCTGGTGGCGGACCTGCGCCGCTCCGCCGCCGAGTACGGGGAGGATCCGCGCTTCACCACTGTCGTGAAGCGCCTGCGGGACGGCAGCGAGCGTTTCCGGCGGCTGTGGGACGACGGCCGGGCCACCGCGCACCGCAGCATGCGCAAACGACTGGTCCACGACGTGATCGGTCAGGTCGATCTGGACTGTGACGTCCTGAGCGTCCCGGGCTCGGACGTGAAGCTGATCGTCTACTCCGCGGCCCCGGACAGCGAGGACGCCGAGGCACTGGCCCGGCTCAGCACGACGGCGGGCGGCGCCGGAGCCATCACGCCCCTGGTCGCCGCCCACTGACGCCCCGTGCTCGGAGCCCCAGTGACTCAGTGCCCCGCCGGTGCCTGCTCCACCTCCTCCAGGGTGGCCATGTCCTCGGCGTCGAGGGCGATGCTCCCCACGGCGAGGTTCTCCTCCAGGTGAGCGACGGAGCTGGTGCCGGGGATCAGGAGCATGTTCTCGTACGAGGCCAACAGCCACGCGAGCGCCACCTGCGCCGGCCTCGCCCCGTACGTGGCGGCGACGGCGGCGAGACGCGGTTCCGCGGCGATCTTCGCCGGCCCGCCCGTGAACGCCGAGCCCAGCGGGAAGTACGGCACGAAGGCGAGATCCAGCTCCCGGGCGGCCTCGAGGCTGTCCTGGCCGGAGCGGTCCAGGATCGAGTACGGGTTCTGCACCGAGACGACCCCGGCGATCTCCACCGCGCGCCGCACGACCTCGGCGCCGACGCTGGAGATCCCGATCTGCGCGATCGTGCCCTGGTCCCGCAGGCGCACCAGAACCTCCAGCTGGTCCTCGAGAGCAGGCTGGTCGAGCTCCGGGGCGTCGAGGTCGAACCGTCGGAGGTTGACCATGTCCATCCGGTCGACCCGCAGGCTGCGCAGGTTCTGCTCGACCTGCTCGACGAGCTGCTCCGGCCGGCCGGCGGGCAGCCAGGCGCCCTGCTCGTCCCGCTCGGCACCGATCTTGGTGACCAGGCGCAGGTGGTCGGGGTAGGGGTGCAGCGCCTCGCGGATCAGGTCGTTGACGACGTCGGGCCCGTAGAACTGGGCGGTGTCGAGATGGTCCACGCCGAGCTCGACGGCTCGCCGCAGCACGGCGCGCGAGCGGTCCGGGTCCGCGGGCAGTCCGAACACGCCGGGGCCGGCGAGCTGCATGGCGCCGAAGCCGATGCGGGAGACGGGGAGGGTGCCGAGGTGGCCTGTGGTGGTCAGGTGCGGTGTTGTCATGACCACGATCCTTCGCCAGGGGCGGCGCGCGGACCAGGACCTGATGTTCCGGGGGACCAGCAGGGCCACCCGGTCGCCCACGCTCGCCCGCGGCGGGCGCCCGCTCCCCGGGCGTGGCGTCGGGTATCGGCCCCAGCTCTTAGGATGGGGGCGCGGCCGCCGTGCCGCCCGACCCCGACCTTGCAGGAGGCCCTGTGAACGCCCTCGACCAGTCCCTCGCCGAGCTCGACCCGGACATCGCCCAGGTCCTCGATCGCGAGCTCGGCCGTCAGCAGCGCACGCTCGAGATGATCGCCAGCGAGAACTTCGTGCCGCGGGCGGTGCTGCAGGCCCAGGGCTCGGTGCTGACCAACAAGTACGCCGAGGGGTACCCGGGCCGGCGCTACTACGGCGGCTGCGAAGAGGTCGACGTCGCCGAGCAGATCGCGATCGAGAGGGCGAAGGCGCTCTTCGGCGCCGAGCACGCCAACGTCCAGCCCCACTCGGGTGCCACCGCGAACGCGGCGGTCATGCATGCTCTCGCCCGGCCGGGCGACAAGCTGATGGGGCTCTCCCTCGCCCACGGCGGCCACCTCACCCACGGGATGAAGATCAACTTCTCCGGTCGCCTCTACGACATCGTCGCCTACGAGGTGGATCCGGCCACCGGGCGCATCGACATGGACCGGGTCCGTGAGCTCGCCCTCGCCGAGCAGCCCAAGGTGATCGTCGCCGGCTGGTCCGCCTACCCGCGCCAGCTGGACTTCGCCGCCTTCCGCTCGATCGCGGACGAGGTCGGCGCGGCGCTGTGGGTCGACATGGCCCACTTCGCCGGGCTGGTCGCCGCGGGGCTGCATCCCAGCCCCGTGCCCTACGCCGACGTCGTCTCGACCACGATCCACAAGACCATCGGCGGGCCCCGCTCCGGCATGATCCTGTCCACCGAGCAGTGGGCCAAGAAGATCGACTCCGCCGTGTTCCCCGGCCAGCAGGGCGGACCGCTCATGCACGTCATCGCCGCGAAGGCGGTCGCGCTGAAGGTCGCCGCCTCCGATGAGTTCGTCGATCGCCAGCGCCGCACCCTGGAGGGGGCGCGGCTGATCGCCGACCGCCTCCAGGCCGCCGATACCCGCGAATCCGGCGTCAACGTGCTCTCCGGCGGCACCGACGTGCATCTCGTGCTCGTCGACCTGACTCAGAGCGAGCTCGACGGTCAGCAGGCGGAGGACCGCCTCCACGAGGTCGGCATCACCGTCAACCGCAACGCCGTGCCCAACGACCCGCGCCCGCCGCGGGTGACCTCCGGCCTGCGCATCGGCACCCCGGCCCTGGCCACCCGAGGGTTCGGCGCCGAGGAGTTCTCGGAGGTCGCCGACGTCATCGCCCTGGCGCTGACCGGTGGCGCGGACATCGACTCCCTGCGCCGGCGCACCGGCGCCCTGGCCGACGCGAAGCCGCTGTACGCCGATCTCCAGCAGTACTGATCATCATCCCGCGAGAGAACCGACCAAGGAGCTCCCCATGACGGCGCAGACCCTCGACGGCAAAGCCACAGCGACGGCGATCAAGGAGGAGCTCACAGGCCGCGTGGCGCGGCTCGTCGAGGCCGGGCATCAGCGACCCGGCCTGGCCACGGTCCTGGTGGGCGATGACCCGGGCAGCGCCGCCTACGTGCGCGGCAAGCACCGCGACAGCGAGCAGATCGGCCTGCACTCGATCCAGAAGCAGCTGCCCGCCGACGCCACCCAGGCCGAGGTGGAGGCGATCGTCGACGAGCTCAACGAGAACCCGGCCTGCACGGGGTACATCGTCCAGCTCCCCCTGCCGGAGCAGATCGACACCGACGCGATCCTCGAGCGGATCGATCCTGCCAAGGACGCCGACGGTCTGCATCCCATGAACCTCGGCCGCCTGGTGCTGAACGCCTACACCCCGATCCACACCCCGCTGCCCTGCACCCCGCGGGCCGTCATCGAGCTCGTCGAGCACTACGGCATCGATCTGCGCGGCAAGGACGTGGTCGTCGTCGGCCGCGGCGTCACCGTCGGCCGCTCGATCGGGGCGCTGCTGACCCGCCGCCAGTACAACGCGACCGTGACCCTGTGCCACACCGGCACCCAGGATCTCTCCGCTCACCTGCGGCGGGCCGACGTGATCGTCGCCGCCGCCGGTTCCGCCCATCTCGTCGGCCCCGAGGACATCAAGCACGATGCCGTGGTGCTCGACGTCGGCGTCTCGAGGCGCGAGGACCCGGCAGGTGGGAAGGCGAAGCTGGTCGGCGACGTCGACCCGGCCGCGGCCGAGGTCGCCGGCTGGCTCAGCCCCAATCCCGGCGGCGTCGGCCCCATGACCCGTGCGCTGCTGCTGAAGAACGTCGTCGAGGCGGCTGAGCGAGCCGCTGGGATCGAGGAGACCGCATGAGCCTGACCATCGCCACCGTCAACGTCAACGGTCTGCGCGCCGCGGCGCGCAAGGGCATGACGGACTGGCTGGCCGCCACCACGGCCGACGTCATCACCCTGCAGGAGGTGCGCGCTCCCGGCGAGCTGCTGGCAGGCCTGGTGGGGGAGGACTGGAGCGTGATCGGGGAGGCCTCGGAGCTCAAGGGCCGCGCCGGCGTCGCCATCGCAGCTCGCACCTCGTTGTCGACGATCGATCTCGAGGCCGTCCGGCCGGGCCTGCCCGGGCTCACCGAGCCGACGCACACGGGGCGCTGGCTCGAGGCCGACCTCGAGGACCCCCTGGGCGACGGCAAGGACCTCACGGTCATCTCGTGCTACATGCACTCGGGCAACGTCGAGAAGCCGCAGACGATGACCGACAAGTACGCCTTCCTCGACGTGATGATGGAGCGCCTGGCCGCGCTGCGGGCCGACGGCCGCCACGTCGTGCTCACCGGGGACATCAACATCGCCCACACCGAGTGGGACATCAAGAACTGGAAGGGCAATCTCAAGTCCGCCGGGTTCCTGCCCGAGGAGCGCGCCTACCTCGACCGGCTCACCACGGAGCTGGACTGGGTCGATGTGCACCGCCGGGTCCACGGCGATGGCCCGGGGCCGTACACCTGGTGGTCGCAGCGCGGGAAGGCGTTCGACAACGACGCCGGCTGGAGGATCGACTACCAGCTGGCCACGCCCGAGCTCGCCGCGCGCGCCACCTCCGCGCAGGTCGACCGCGCTCCGAGCTACGACACCCGCTGGAGCGACCACGCGCCCTTGGTGATCTCCTACTCCTGACCCGCCCCTGACGGCCGAAAAGCGCCCCACCGGGAGATCTCCCCCGGTGGGGCGCTTCGGCGTGGCGCGGCGAGGTCGCCGCGGAGGCGACCGGGAGCCGACGGCTCAGACGCGGCCGCGGATCACGGCCTGCTTCACCTCGGCGATCGCCTTGGTCACCTGGATGCCGCGCGGGCACGCCTCCGAGCAGTTGAAGGTGGTGCGGCAGCGCCACACGCCCTCCTTGGAGTTGAGGATCTCCAGGCGCTGCTCGCCGGCGTCGTCGCGGGAGTCGAAGATGAACCGGTGGGCGTTGACGATCGCGGCCGGGCCGAAGTACTGCCCGTCCGTCCAGAACACCGGGCACGAGGACGTGCACGCCGCGCACAGGATGCACTTGGTGGTGTCGTCGAAGCGCTCCCGCTGCTCGGCGGACTGCAGCCGCTCGCGGCTGGGCTCCTGGCCACCGGCGACCAGGAACGGCATGACCTCCTTGTAGGAGTCGAAGAACGGCTCCATGTCCACGATGAGGTCCTTCTCCACCGGCAGCCCCTTGATGGGCTCGACGGTGACGGGCTTGTTCAGATCGAGGTCCTTCAGCAGCGTCTTGCACGCCAGGCGGTTGCGGCCGTTGATCCGCATCGCGTCGGACCCGCACACACCATGCGCGCAGGAACGGCGGAAGCTCAGGGAGCCGTCCACATGCCACTTGATCTCGTGCAGGGCGTCCAGGACGCGGTCCGTGCCCTGCATGGTGACGGTGAAGTTCTCCCAGTGCTCGCCCTTGTCGTCCTCCGGGGTGTAGCGCGCGATGCGCAGGGTCACCTCGAACGTCGGGATCTCCTCGGCCTGAGGCTTCTCGGCGACAGCAGTCATCAGAACGTGCGCTCCTTCGGCTCGTAACGGGTGATCACGACGGGTTTGGTGCCCAGGCGCACCGTGCTGCCCTCGGACCCCTCCTCACCCGGCAGGGTGCGGTAGGCCATCGTGTGCTCGAGGAAGTTGACGTCGTCGCGGGTGTCGTGGTCCTCGCGGAAGTGGCCCCCGCGGGACTCCTTGCGGTGCAGGGCCCCCAGGGCCACGACCTCCGCGAGATCCAGCAAGTACCCCAGCTCGACGGCTTCCATGAGGTCCAGGTTGTAGCGCTTGCCCTTGTCCTGGATGGCCACGGTCTCGTAGCGCTTCTTCAGGGCGGCGATGTCCGCGAGCGCCTTCCGGCAGGTCTCGTCGGTGCGGAAGACCTGGACATTGGCGTCCATGGTCTCCTGCAGCTCCCGGCGGATGTCGGCGACGCGGTCCTCCGTGGCCGGCCGGTCGCGCAGCCGCTGGATCAGCTCGAGGGTCGGCGCCTCGGCGTCCGGCGCCAGCTCCGGGAGGTCCACGGTGCCGGCGTGCTCCGCGGCGGCGATGCCGGCACGGCGGCCGAAGACGATGATGTCCAGCAGCGAGTTGGTGCCCAGGCGGTTGCCGCCGTGGACGGAGACGCAGGCCGTCTCGCCCGCGGCGTACAGCCCTGGGACCACGTCGGTCGCGTTGCGCAGCACCTCGCCGCGGATGTTCGTGGGGATCCCGCCCATCCCGTAGTGCGCGGTGGGGAAGACCGGCACCGGATCCGTGTACGGCTCCACCCCCAGGTAGGTGCGGGCGAACTCGGTGATGTCGGGGAGCTTCGCGTCGATGTGCGAGGGCTCGAGGTGGGTGAGGTCGAGGTAGACGTAGTCCTTGTTGGGACCGGCGCCGCGGCCCTCGCGCACCTCGTTGGCCATCGCCCGTGCCACCACGTCGCGCGGGGCGAGGTCCTTCAGCGTCGGGGCGTAGCGCTCCATGAAGCGCTCCATCTCGCTGTTGCGCAGGATGCCGCCCTCGCCGCGGGCGGCCTCGGAGAGCAGGATGCCCAGGCCCGCCAGACCCGTCGGGTGGAACTGGAAGAACTCCATGTCCTCCAGCGGGATGCCGCGGCGCAGGGCCATCGCGGGCCCGTCGCCGGTGAGCGTGTGGGCGTTCGAGGTCGTCTTGAAGACCTTGCCGAAGCCGCCGGAGGCGAACACGACCGACTTGGCGCGGAAGACGTGGACCTCGCCGGTGGCCAGCTCGTAGGTGACCACGCCGGAGGCGCGCACGCCCTCGTCGGTGCGGGGGTCGCCCGTCATCAGCACGTCCAGGACGTAGTACTCGTTGAAGAACTCCACCTGCTGCTTCACGCAGTTCTGGTAGAGGGTCTGGAGGATCATGTGGCCGGTGCGGTCCGCGGCGTAGCAGGAGCGGCGCACCGGGGCCTCGCCGTGCTCGCGGGTGTGGCCGCCGAAGCGGCGCTGGTCGATCTTCCCCTCGGGGGTGCGGTTGAACGGCAGCCCCATCTTCTCCAGGTCCAGCACCGCGTCGATGGCCTCCTTGGCCATGACCTCGGCGGCGTCCTGGTCGACGAGGTAGTCCCCACCCTTGACGGTGTCGTAGGTGTGCCACTCCCAGTTGTCCTCCTCGACGTTGGCGAGGGCGGCGCACATGCCGCCCTGGGCCGCGCCGGTGTGGGAACGCGTGGGGTAGAGCTTGGTGACGACGGCGGTGCGGGCGCTCTTGGAGGCTTCCAGGGCGGCGCGCATGCCGGCGCCGCCGGCACCGACGATCACCACGTCGTAGTTATGGGTCTGCATGTCGGGTGACTGCTCCGTTTCGGGGTCGACCGGGTGGGACGTTCTGTGACGGGGGCGGCGAAGGAGAGGGGCGGCGCGGCCGGGGGCCGGTCAGCTGCCGGCGGGCGCGGGCTCAGCCCTCGCAGATGGCGGGCAGCAGGCTCGGCTCGGCACCGGCGGGGCACGGATCGAAGGTGAAGATCACCAGCGTGCCCAGGATCAGCGTGACGACGACCGCGAAGTACAGCAGCCCCTTCAGGGTCAGCCGCAGCGTCGAGCTGCGCGCGTAGTCGCTGATGATGGTGCGCACGCCGTTGCCGCCGTGGAGCAGGCCCAGCCACAGCATCAGCAGGTCCCAGACCTGCCAGAACGGGTTGGTCCACTTGCCGGCGACGAACGCGAAGTCGATGCCCTTGACGCCGAGACCGAGCCAGAGGTTCACGAACAGGTGGCCGAAGATGAGGATGACCAGCAGCACGCCGGAGACGCGCATGAACAGCCACCACATCATCTCGGAGTTGATGCCGCGCTGACCGGTGCGCTGGTAGCGGGTGCTGGGATCCGGGATGGCGGTCGCGGAGGACGCGGGAGGAGTGGTCATGATCAGCCTCCGAACATGTGCATGAGGTGACGGGGGACGAAGCCGGCCATGAGCACGACCCAGAGGACCACGACGGCCCAGAACATGCCGCGCTGGTGAGCGGTGCCCTTCGCCCAGAAGTCCACGAGGATGATCCGCAGACCGTTGAGCGCGTGGAAGACGATCGCGCCGACCAGCCCCACCTCGCCGAGGCCGAACACGACGGTCTTGTAGTGACCGATCACCTCGTTGTACGCCTCGGGGGACACCCTGACCAGGGCGGTGTCCAGGACGTGCACGAGCAGGAACAGGAAGATGAGCATTCCCGAGATGCGGTGTGCGACCCAGGACCACATGCCCTCGCGACCGCGATAGAGCGTCCCGGATTGGGCGGATGCCACGGAGATCCTCCAGAAGCGTCGGACGGCGCCGGGAGGCGGGATGCATGGCCGCGGAGGTGCGGCGCGTGGGCGGCGGGGAACGGATCCCGGGCCGCCTGCGCGGAGTTCGGTGCGCCCGCGAGGGCGACCGTTTCACGACACGGCGACATCATCATCGCCCCCGACAGGGGCGTGGCCAGCCTAGCACTATGACGTGCACTTTCTGTGCACCGCAGGGGTGCCCGACGGCGTCGCGGGCCGCTCGCCCGGGCGCGATGCGGACCGCTATACGCTGGCCGTATGCGCCAGGCTCCCTTCGTTCCCGTGGTCCCGGCCGGCGGAGCCGGAACGCGACTGTGGCCGCTCTCACGTCACGCGCGCCCCAAGTTCCTGCTCGACCTGACCGGCAGCGGCGACTCGCTGCTGCAGCAGACCCTGCGGCGGCTCGCGCCGCTGGCCGATCGCGCCCCGATCGTCGTGACCGGGGCGGACCACGCGACCGAGGTGGCGCGCCAGATCGAGCAGCTCGGGCGGAGCGCGCCGACCGCGGGGGGCGCGCGCGTGGTCGCCGAACCCGATCCGCGGAACTCCATGCCCGCGATCGCCCTCGCGGCGGCGCTCGTGGAGCGGGAGCAGCCCGATGCCGTGCTCGGCTCCTTCGCCGCGGATCACCTCATCACCGACCAGGACGCCTTCGCCCGCACGGTCGCCGCCGCGCGCCGCGCCGCCGAGCTCGGGTACCTGGTCACCCTCGGCATCGAGCCCACCCGCCCGGCGACCGGGTTCGGGTACATCGAGCAGGGGCCGGCGACCGACCCCGCCCTGCAGGCGGCCGGAGCACACCCGGTCTCCCGCTTCGTGGAGAAGCCCGACGGGGCCCGGGCCGAGCAGTTCCTGGCCGCCGGCGGCTTCTTCTGGAACGCCGGCATGTTCGTCGTGCGTGCCCGGGTGCTGCTGGACGAGCTGGCCGCGCAGATCCCCGGTCTCGCCCGCGGTGCCCGGGAGATCGCCGCCGCCGACGGGACGGGGGAGTTCGACGAGGTCCTCGCCGACGTGTGGCCCCGCATGACCAGCATCGCGATCGACCACGCCCTGGCCGAGCCGCTCGCCGCCGCCGGGAAGGTCGCCGTGGTCCCGGCGCCGTTCGACTGGGACGACGTCGGGGACTTCGCGGCCCTGGCCCGGCAGCTGCGTCACGACGGGTCCGGGGAGCGCCCGACGGGGGAGGGGGACCCGGCCGGCGACGCCTCCGATGTCCGGGTGCTGGGAGGAGCGAGCGTGGACGCGATCTCCTCCACGGCGACCGTGTACGGTTCGACAGATCGCCACATCGCCTTGGTCGGGCTCAAGGGCATCAGCATCGTCGACACCGAGGATGCCCTGCTGGTGCTCGCGGACGAGCAGGCCCAGTCCGTCGCGCAGCTCGTGGGCCGGCTCGGCGAGAACGGCTTCGGGCACCTGCGGTGAGGCCGCGCTGACAGAACAGGGGAGTACAGGTGGAGCAGTCTGAACAGACGGCGGGCACGGCCCGGCAGCCCTCGGTGCTGGGCCCGGACGGACTCATCGCCCGGACGATCCAGGAGCACGCCGACGACCTGCGCGACGTGCGCCGGCATCTCCACCGCCACCCCGAACTGTCCCACCAGGAGTACGGGACCACCGATGTCGTCGTCCGGCGGCTGTCGGACCTGGGGCTGAGCCCGCAGCGCATGCGCGGCACCGGCGCGATCTGCGACATCCCCGGCAGCGATCCCGATCTCCCGCTCGTCGCGCTGCGCGCGGACATGGACGCCCTGGGCATCCCGGAGCTGTCCACCGTCTCCTACCGCTCCACCGTCGAAGGCGTCTCCCACGCCTGCGGCCACGACGTCCACGTCAGCGCCGTCCTCGGCGCCGCCACCGCCCTGGTGCGGGTCGCCGAGGCGGGCGCTCTGCGCCGCGGGGTGCGGCTGATCTTCCAACCCTCGGAGGAGCGCCATCCCTGCGGAGCGCTCGAGCTGATCGGTCAGGGCGTCCTGGAGGGCGTCGACTCGATCTTCGCGCTGCACTGCGATCCCGGGGTCGACGTCGGCCACATCGGTCTGAAGCCCGGCCCGATCACCTCGGCCACCGATCCGGTCACGATCCACGTGCGCGGCGCCGGCGGCCACACCTCCCGGCCGCACCTCACCCAGGATCTGGTCTACGCGCTCGGCTCGATCGCCACCCAGCTGCCGGCCGCTCTGACCCGCCGCATGGATCCCCGCTCGGGGGTGAACCTCACCTGGGGCAGCATCCACGCCGGCTCCGCCTTCAACGCGATCCCCAGCCACGGCACCCTCGAGGGGACGCTGCGCTGCCTGGACCACGACGCCTGGGACCGGGCCGAGGAGCTGCTGGAGACGGTGCTCGCCGACCTGGTGCGCCCCTGGGGCGT
Source organism: Brachybacterium sp. GCM10030268 (assembly GCF_042666305.1). NCBI lineage: Bacteria > Bacillati > Actinomycetota > Actinomycetes > Micrococcales > Dermabacteraceae > Brachybacterium > Brachybacterium sp. GCM10030268. The sequence continues at coordinate 37,057 of NZ_JBHTCW010000013.1, forward strand.
CGAGGCCCGCGTCACCCATGACCGCGGCGTGCCGCCGGTCTCCAACTCCGCCTCCAGCGTGATGGTGCTCGGCGCGGCCGTGGCCGACGTGCTGGGCCGCGAGAACCTCGATCCCACCGCCCAGTCCCTGGGCGGGGAGGACTTCGCCTGGTACCTCGAGAAGGTCCCGGGGGCGCTCGCCCGGCTGGGCACGCGGACCCCCGGCGGGCGCACCTATGACCTCCACATGGGCGACCTGATGATCGACGAGCGCGCCATCGGCATCGGTGCCTCCGTGCTCGCCGGCGCGTGCGCGCGGCGGGACCTCGTCGGCGGGCCCTGACCCGCGGCCAGGCCGGAGAGTTTCCCGCCGATTCACCTCGAGGCCATACCGGCGTCATCCGCGTCGATTTCATAACGGTTGATGCACGGACCCCGCCCGGACCGCCCGCGCGGTCACGGCACGGCTAGGGTCCGAACCGGACCGCGACAGCGCTGTCGCCCGAGACCCGTGCCGGACCTGCCCGGCCCGACCCTGCATCCCCACCGGAGGAATCCATGAAGAGCATCACGCGTGCGCTCGCCCTGACCGGCGCCGGCGTCCTGACCCTCGCCGCGTGCGGCACCGCGCCCGAGGAGAGCGCCGGTGGCAGCGGCGGCAGCGACGGCGGAGGGGCCGCCAGCGACTACAAGGCCTGCATGGTCTCCGACTCCGGCGGCTGGGACGACAAGTCGTTCAACGAGTCCAGCTACAACGGCCTGCTGGCGGCCGAGGAGGACCTCGGCATCGAGAAGGCGACCGCGGAGTCGACCAGCGATGCGGACTTCGTGCCCAACATCAACAACATGGTCACCGAGGGCTGCGACCTCATCATCACGGTCGGGTTCCTGCTGGCCCCGGCCACCGGCGCCGCCGCCCAGGAGCACGAGGACATCAACTTCGCCACCGTCGACTCCACCGCCCAGGACGCCGACGGCAACCCGATCGAGCTGGAGAACGTCAAGCCGCTCGAGTTCAACACCGCCGAGGCCGCGTTCCTGGCCGGCTACCTCGCCGCCGGCACCACCGAGACCGGCAAGGTCGCCACCTACGGCGGCGTGGACCTGCCGACGGTCACCATCTTCATGGACGGCTTCGTCGACGGGGTCGCCCACTACAACGAGACCCACGACGCCGAGGTCGAGGCGCTGGGCTGGAACAAGGAGACCCAGGAGGGCTCCATCGTGGGCACCTTCGAGGACCAGTCCAAGGGCAAGGCCGTCTCCGACGAGTTCTACAGCGCCGGGGCGGACATCATCATGCCGGTCGCCGGGCCCGTGGGCGCCGGCACCCTCGCCTCCGCCAAGGAGGGTGAGGGCCGCAAGGTGATCTGGGTCGACAGCGACGGCTACGAGACCAACTCCTCCGATCCCGAGGCCCAGTCGCGCATCCTCACCTCCGTCATGAAGGAGATGACCACCGCGACCGAGGACGTCATCACCGGCGCCGCCGAGGGGAGCTTCGACTCCACCCCGTACGTGGGCACCCTGGAGAACGGCGGCGTGGGCCTGGCGCCGTACCACGACTTCGAGGACGAGGCCCCCGAGGAGCTGACCAGCGAGATCGAGGCCCTCACGCAGGACATCATCGACGGCACCGTGGTGGTCGAGTCCGCGGCGACGCCCGAGGGCGCCTGACCCGCTGATCCTCACGTGACCAGCCCGACGCAGGCGGTCCCCGCACCGGTGGGCGGGGACCGCCTGTGATGCCCCTTGATCTCCCGGCCGATCTCCACGGCCGGCGCCGACGGAAGCGAATGCTGTGAAGCTCGAACTGCGCGGGATCACGAAGACCTTCGGGTCGCTCGTGGCCAACGACGCCATCGACCTGGTCGTCGAACCGGGGGAGATCCACTCCCTGCTCGGCGAGAACGGGGCCGGCAAGTCGACCCTGATGAACGTGCTGTACGGGCTCTATCGCCCCGACGGCGGGCAGATCCTCGTGGACGGGTCCCCGGTGAGCTTCTCCGACCCCGGGGACGCCATGGCCGCGGGCATCGGGATGGTCCACCAGCACTTCATGCTGGTCCCCGTCTTCACCGTCGCCGAGAACGTCGTCCTCGGCCACGAACCCACCTCGGGCGGTCTGCTCGACCTCGCCGCCGCGCGGCAGCTGGTGCGCGAGATCTCCGCCCGCTTCGACTTCGACCTCGATCCCGACGCGCTGGTCGAGGACCTCCCCGTCGGAGCCCAGCAGCGCGTGGAGATCATCAAGGCCCTCAGCCGGCGCGCCGAGGTGCTCGTGCTGGACGAGCCCACCGCCGTGCTCACCCCGCAGGAGACCGACGAGCTGATGGGGATCATGCGCCAGCTGAGCGAGGAGGGCACCTCGATCGTCTTCATCACCCACAAACTGCGCGAGGTCAAAGCCGTCTCCGACCGCATCACGGTCATCCGCCGCGGCGCGGTCGTCGGCGAAGCCGACCCGTCGGCCGACCAGGCGCAGCTCGCCTCGCTGATGGTGGGCCGCCAGGTCTCCCTCGCCCAGGACAAGACCGAGGCCGCGGCCGGGGAGGTCGCCCTGGCGGTGAGGAACCTGCGAGTCAGCGACGCAGCCGGCAACCGGACCCTGGACGGGGTCTCCTTCGACGTCCGCCACGGCGAGGTGCTCGCGATCGCCGGCGTCCAGGGCAACGGGCAGACGGAGCTGACCGAGGCGCTGCTCGGCCTGCAGCAGAGCGTGCACGGATCCGCGCGGCTCGAGGGGCGGGAGCTCGTCGGCCGCAGCACCAAGCAGGTCCTCGACGCGGGCGTCGGCTTCGTCCCGGAGGACCGCACCCACGACGCCCTGGTGCCGGACTTCTCCGTCGCCGAGAACCTCGTGCTGGACCAGCACGACCGCGCCCCGTTCGGCTCGGCGCTGGCGATGTCCCCGAAGGCCGTGCGCGCGAACGCGGAGTCGCTGATCCCCGAGTTCGACGTGCGCACCGAATCGGCCGATTCCGCGGTCTCCACGCTCTCCGGCGGCAACCAGCAGAAGGTCGTGATGGCCCGCGCCCTCCACCGTGAGCTCGCGCTGCTGATCGCCTCCCAGCCCACCCGCGGGGTCGACGTCGGCTCCATCGAGTTCCTCCACCGTCGGATCCTCGACGAGCGCGACAAGGGCACGCCCGTGGTGATCGTCTCGACCGAGCTCGACGAGGTCGTCCAGCTCGCCGACCGCATCGCCGTCATGTACCGCGGCTCGATCCTCGGGATCGTCGCCGGCGACGAGGACCGCGACGTGCTCGGCCTGATGATGGCCGGCTACACCGTCGAGGCCGCCCGCGAGGCCGTCGCCGCCGGGGCCCGCACCACCGACTCGGAGCTCGCCGACGAAGGAGAGATCGTATGAGCACCCTCGCCCCCGAGGGCACCGCACCGGGCGTCGGCTCCGGCGGCGAGCCCACTCCTCCGCCGCCCGAGCAGGAGGCCGAGGCCCGCTGGACCGGGCTGGTCCAGTCCATCGCCCGCGGCGACACGCTCGTGGTGGTGATGAGCTTCGTCCTCGCCTTCCTCGTCGGTTCGGTGTTCATCGTCATCGCCGACCAGGAGGTGCGCGCCACCCTGGGGTACTTCGTCGACCGGCCCTCCGACGCCCTCATCGCCATCTGGCAGTCCGTCACCCAGGCCTACGGGGCGATGTTCCGCGGCGCCGTGTTCGACGGCCCCAGGTTCGCCGACGTCGCCTCGGACCTGCGCGAGGCCGGCGGCACCGGCACGTACGTCCTGTTCCCGGCGCTGGCCGCGGGTCTGCGTCCGCTGACGGAGACGCTGACCGTGGCGACCCCGCTGATCATCGCCGCCGCCGGCATGGCCGTCAGCTTCCGCGCGGGACTGTTCAACATCGGCGGCACCGGGCAGCTCATCGTGGGCGCCATGGCCGCCGGCTACATCGGCTTCACGTGGGACCTGCCGATCGTGATCCACCTGCTGGTGGCGCTGCTGGCCGGCGTTCTCGCCGGAGCCCTGTGGGGCGGTATCGCCGGTTTCCTCAAGGCCCGCTTCGGCGCCAACGAGGTCATCAGCACCATCATGCTGAACTGGATCGCCACGTATCTGCTGGCCTACGCCATGAAGACGGCCGCGTTCACCGGAGCCAACCAGGCGCAGCCCACCTCGCCGTCGATCGCGGATTCGGCGCAGCTGCCGTCCCTGCTGGGTTCGGCGTTCCGTCTCCATGCCGGCCTGTTCCTGGCCGCCGGGGCGGCGGTCGCCCTGTGGTGGCTGATGAGCCGCTCGACCCTCGGGTTCCGGTTCCGCGCCGTGGGGTCGAACCCGCGCGCCGCCCAGGTCGCCGGCATCTCCCCGGCCCGCACCTCGTTCCTGGTGCTGGCTGTCGCCGGTGCTCTGGTCGGACTGGCCGGTGCCGTGCACGTGCTGGGCACCGAGAAGCGGCTGTCCGAGGGGGTCGCCGGCAACATCGGGTTCGATGCCATCACCGTGGCGCTGCTGGGTCGCTCGGGCCCGGTGGGGATCGTCCTGGCCGGGCTGCTGTTCGCCGGGCTGTCCACGGGGGGCCAGTTCATGGACAGCAACCAGAACGTGCCGCAGGAGCTCGTGCAGGTGATCCAGGTGCTCGTGGTGCTGTTCATCGCGGCGCCGCCGCTGGTGCGCACCCTGATCGGCCTGCGGGGCGTGGACGATCCCTCGGCGGGCTCCCGCCGGCGCCGGCGCGCTCGTACTGCCCCCACCGACCCGCCCGGCGCAGCGCCGGCGGCGGCATCGCCCGCGCCCCCGCCCGGGGCCGACCCGCCCCGCGAGCACGGACCCGGCCATCGAGACGACGCGCAGGGAGAGGAACGATGACCGCTGCACCCGCCGTCGTGCCCGACGGGACCGAGACCGCCGCGGAGGCCGAGGACCGTCGCCCCGACAACTGGTGGCACCTGCCGGCCGCCACCACCGTCCTGGGACTGATCGCCCTGGTCGTGTTCGGGCTGCGCGGGATCCCCGGTGCCGAGTCGACCTTCGCCCTCGCCCGTGAGGGCGACCTGAACCCGCTGGGCATCGTGCCCGAGCGCGTCACCGTCCCCTCGATGCCGGCCACCATCGGGCTGTCCGTGGTCGCACTGCTCGCCTCGGCCGCCCTGTGGTCGCTGCACGCCCGCAGCGCCCGGCCGTCGGCCCGGGTGCGCGGCGGGCTCGTGGCCGTCTTCGCGCTCGCCTGGGTTCTCGCCTTCCTGACCTGGGTGATCTCGCAGCGGCTGCTGGATGTGACCTCCCTGCTGCAGGGCACCCTGATCCTGGCCGTGCCGCTCGCCTTCGGCGCCTTCTCCGGGGTGCTGTCCGAGCGTTCCGGCGTCATCAACATCGCGATCGAGGGACAGCTGCTCTTCGGCGCGTTCGGGGCCGCCCTGGTCGGCTCGCTCGCCGGGAACGTCTGGGTGGGCCTGGCAGCGGCCCCGATCATGGCGCTGCTGATGGGAGCCCTGCTGGCACTGTTCGCCGTCGGCTACCGGGTCCAGCAGATCATCGTCGGCGTGGTCCTGAACGTCCTGGCCATCGGCCTGACTTCGTTCTTCGCCGGCACCGTCATGGACCAGAACCCCGGCCGGTTCAACTCGCCGCTGAAGCTGCCCACGCTGCGGATCCCCCTGCTGGCGGACATCCCCGTCGTCGGCCGGGTCCTGTTCGAGCAGAACGTGCTGGTCTACCTGATGTGGATCATCGTGGCAGGTCTGACCGTGGCCCTGTTCCGCACCCGCTGGGGCCTGCGCGTGCGAGCGGTCGGCGAGCACCCGCGCGCCGCCGACACCGTCGGCATCCCCGTCAACCGCACCCGGTGGTCCAATGTGCTGCTCGGCTCCGCCGTCGCGGGTCTGGGCGGCGCCACACTGACGATCGGCACCGGTGTCGCCTTCGGCGAGGAGATGTCCGACGGGAAGGGGTACATCGCCCTGGCCGCGATGATCCTCGGCCGCTACCACCCCGTCGGCGCCCTGCTCGCGGCACTGACCTTCGCCTTCGCCGACTCCCTGCAGCTGCGGCTGGGCACCCTCGCGGCCGCGGAGGGCGGGGTCTCCATCCCCGGCGACTTCCTGCTCATGCTTCCGTACGTGGTCACCCTGTTCGCCGTCGCCGGCATCGTCGGCAGAGTGCGCGTGCCCGCCGCCAACGGCACCCCGTACGTCAAGCAATGAGACTGCCGGCGCTGTGACAGGCTGGGGCCCTGATCGGCACATCGGCAAGGAGGAACGATGACGGGGTCTGCTGTCCGGGTCGATGCACCCGGAGCGCCATTCACGCAGCTGCTCGAGGTGGCGCGGGACATAGCCTCACGCGCCTACGCGCCGTACTCGGGCTACCACGTGGGAGCCGCCGCGCTGGTCGACGACGGGCGCACGGTCTCCGGCTGCAACGTGGAGAACGCCGGGTACGGCGTCACCCTGTGCGCCGAATGCGGCCTGGTCGGTGACCTCATCGCCGGAGGGGGCGGCAAGCTGGTCGCCTTCACGTGCGTCAACGGCGCCGGCGAGGTGATCATGCCGTGCGGCCGCTGCCGCCAGCTGCTGTCCGAGCACGCCGCGGCGAGCATGGAGATCCTCACCCCGCAGGGCGTGCGCGGCATGGACGCCGTGCTGCCGCAGGCCTTCGGCCCCCACGACCTCGAGGAGACACGAGCACATGACTGATCGCGCCGACCGCGACGAGAACACCGGCGTCGAGCCCTTCGACGTCGTCGACATCATCCGCACCAAACGCGACGGCGGGGTGCTGGAGGACGAGCGCATCGACTGGGTCATCGACGCCTACACCCGCGGCGTCGTCGCCGAGGAACAGATGTCGGCCCTGGCCATGGCGATCTTCGTGCGCGGGATGGAGCGGGGCGAGATCGCCCGGTGGACCCGCGCGATGATCGCCAGCGGTGAGCGGATGGACTTCCAGGCGCTGTCCAAGCCCACCACCGACAAGCACTCCACCGGCGGCGTGGGGGACAAGATCACGCTGCCCCTGGCCCCGCTGGTCGCGTCCTACGGGGTGGCCGTGCCGCAGTTGTCCGGTCGCGGGCTGGGCCACACCGGAGGCACGCTCGACAAGCTCGAAGCCATCCCCGGATGGCGCGCGGACCTCACGGCTGGGGAGATGATGTCGCAGCTGGAGAGCGCCGGCGCCGTCATCTGCGCCGCCGGCTCCGGGCTGGCCCCGGCGGACAAGAAGCTCTACGCCCTCCGCGACGTCACCGGCACCGTCGAGTCGATCCCGCTGATCGCCAGCTCCATCATGTCCAAGAAGATCGCCGAGGGCACCGCTGCGCTCACGCTGGACGTCAAGACCGGGGCCGGCGCCTTCATGCGCGAGGAGTCCGACGCCCGCGAGCTCGCCCGCACCATGGTCGAGCTCGGCACCGACGCCGGCGTGCACACGGTCGCCCTGCTGACCGATATGTCCGCGCCGCTGGGCCGGACCGCGGGCAACGCCCTGGAGGTGCGTGAGTCCCTCGACGTTCTCGCCGGCGGGGGACCGGCCGACGTGGTCGAGCTGACCTGCGCCCTCGCCCGCGAGATGCTCGCCGCCGCCGGGGTCCACGACGCCGACGTCGAGGCCGCGCTCGCCGACGGACGCGCCATGGACTCGTGGCGAGCGATGATCTCCGCCCAGGGCGGCGACGTCGACGCACCGCTGCCGGAGGCGAAGCATGTCGAGGAGTTCCGGGCTCGCGAGGACGGCGTGGTGACGGGCCTGGACGCGATGGGTGTCGGCGTCGCGGCGTGGCGTCTGGGAGCGGGGCGCTCGCGTCCGGGGGAGGCCGTCCAGGCCGCCGCGGGAGTGGAGATCACCGCCCACATCGGGGACAGGGTGCAGGCCGGGGACGTCCTGGCGCGCCTGCACACCGACACCCCGGAACGTGTCGCCCGGGCCGTCGAGGCGATCGAGGGGTCCTGGACGCTGGACCCCTCCGGGGAGTCGGTGCCGTCGCGCAGCATCGTCAAGGACCGCATCGCCTGAGCGAGCCGTACAACCGCAACCACGCGGGTCAGCACGCTCGAGGTGGGAGCTTTCGCAGCGCAGGCAGGATGTGATCGGTCATCAGCGGCGCCAGCCGAGTACCGGTTCCCGGCTCGTCGACCCCGAACCAGCGGTGCCCGTCGATCTCGGCGCGCACGGTCAGCGGCTCCGGCAGAGGCGTGCGGGCGACGAACACCGTCGAGCGCACGATGGTGTTCGGCTCGTTCGCGGCGACGGCCTCGAACTCGCCGAGCAGCTCGAGCTCGGCCGGATCCAGGCGGACGTCGAGCTCTTCCTCGACCTCCCGCCCAGCTGCTTCGAGTGCCGATTCGCCCGGCTCCAGCTTGCCTCCGACCTGCATGTACGAACCGGTGCCGCGCTTGCGCACCGCCAGCACCTCGGTGCCGCGGGAGCCCTCGCGCAGGAAGCTCACGGCGGTGATGCGCAGGAGGTCGGTCGGCTGGCCGAGGCGTCGCTGGCTGATCTCCGCGGTGGCCATCTCCGTCAGCCGATACAGGTGGCGCGTGCCTGCCCGTAGACCTTCCGGGCGCATGCCCGCGCGGATCCACCCCTGCACCTGGCCGGGCTGCTCGCGCGCCAGTGCCCAGCCCCGGCGCAGCAGCGTCGCGGGCGGCTTGCGGTTCTCCCGCAGATCCCGGACCAGTCGCAGCGTGAACACGAGCGGCACGGGGCGGTGCAGCACGATCGCATCGGCGAGCAGCCCGGCGGCGGCGAGCGGTGCGATCAGCTCGGCGGCGAAGATCCCTTCCGCGATGATCAGGGGTGCGTCACCCGCGTCGACCCGTCCGGTCCCCACCCGCCGAGACTCGGAGATCGAATAGACGGGCACCTCCGCAGTGCCGTCGTGGGCGAGCGCCGTGAGGGCATCGAGGGCCGCGCCGGCATCCCACGAGGCGGGGTCGTCCCAGTCCACGATCCCGAATCGATGCGGCAGACCGGGGGCGTCGGCCTCGCAGTAGAAGTCGTCCAGGCTCAGCACCGGCAACCCGGAGCGACGGGACATCTCGCCCTTCCCGCTGCCGGAGGGACCGGCGAGCAGCACGATGCGTCGCGGCGGGCGAGGGCGGGAGGCGGGTTCGGTCACGGGCGACGAGTCTAGGCGCTCGAGGGGCCGGATCCGGGGCCGACGGGCGGTTCGGGCGGTGGTGAGGCGAACCGCTCACGTGCGCTCGGCGAGGGGTCAGCTCAGTCCGCGATCCAGCAGCATGTTGTAGGCGGCCTTGGCGGAGCCGGATTCGGTCATCACCCCGAAAGTCTCCTCACTCTCGTCGCGGGCGGCGCGGTCCCGCAGCTGGTAGAAGAAGACGTCGGTCAGTTCATCGCCGGCACCTCCGAGCACGTCGAGGAAGGTCGCGTAATGCTCCGCCTGCTCCTGCTGGGTGCTGCAGATGGAGCACGTGGGATCTCCGAGCTCACCGATGGCGACGGGTTTGCCGTATGTGCTGTGCAACCTCGCGATCCGGTCGACGAGGCCGCCCAGAGTCTCGGCCCCGGTATCGGCCCAATCGATGTAGGCGTCCACGGTGAGCAGATCCAGGGTCGGAGCGAGGACGGTGAGCACCTGGTGCCATCGGTCCTCGATGTCATCGCCCACCGGCCAGCCGTAGAGATTCGTGGTGATCTGCACGTCCCGGGAGTGGGCGCGGAAGATCCGGCCGGCCTCTGTGATGCGAGACGCCAGCTCCCTGAGGTACGCGGCGGGGGGACGGTCGCCCACCGCCTCGTAGCGCCGGTAATGCAGCGCGTCGGCCTCGTTGAAGACCTGGATCTGCTGGACCTGTGCTGCGAAGCGCACGGCCAAGCCTTCCCACCAGGCGGTGGTCTTCGACAGCCAGCGATCCTCGCCCGCGTCGGGGACGTCGTAGTGGTTGATCACCATGAGGCACACGCGGAGCCCGGCGTCCGCGGCGGCGGCCAGGATCCGGTGCATCTCGGCGACGGCGCTCTCGTTCCAGACGAGGTCGTCATCGGGGCCGTCGAAGGTCTCCAGGAGTGTCCCGCTCCCGGCGTTGAGCCGGACGCCGGATCCGCCCAGAGCCGACACCTCCGCGACGTCCTCGAGCACCCGCTCCACCGACGACCCCTCGCCCTCGGGCCCGAGGGAGCCGATCGTGAAGCCGAAGCGACCCGCGGACGATGACGGCTCGCCGCCGGCGGTGATGGACGACGTCGCGGCGAGGGTGCCGAGGGCCGCCACGCCGGTGACGCCGAGCGCTGCCGAGGTGAGGACGGTTCGACGACGGGGAACGCTCATGGTCGGAAGCTCTCGAGAGGCCAGTTCGGCGTCGTGCTGGGGCCGTCGCGACGAGTACCGGCTGCCGTTCGCAGACCCAATGGGAATGTACACCGGCCTGGGTCACGCTGCGAGGGTGACGACGTTCTGGCACAACGCATCGACGCATTCCGACAAGCTGAACCCCTGCCCGCCGGTCCGCGCCGCGATCCGGCGCGGATCTGCAGAGCCTGGTGGCGGAGTGTCGTGACCGTCGTCCTTCCCGGCTTCGGCGGCCTCGCCGGCCCCATCGCCCTGGACGCCGGGCGACGGCCTGGTCCGGACTCTCTCGAGCATGGCGGGCCAGCGTGCCTGTACCGGTCGGTCTTCCGCGTCCACCACCGAGAAGCGCGAGAGGCCGGCAGCTGATGCCGGAAGCGGCTGGAGGCGGAGCCCGCCTTCGTGGACGATGACGTGGTGGCGCCGGCACAGCAGCGCGAGTCCTTCTATATCGGTGCGGCCGCCCTCGGACCAGGGCGTCACGTGGTGAGCGTCCAGATGCCTGCTCTGGTGGCAGCCGGGGAACACGCAGGTCTCGTCCCGCAGCCTCAGGGCACGACGTTGGGCGCGGGAGGCGAGTCGGCGCGACCGGCCCAGATGGAGGACCTCGCCGGTCGTGTCGGTGATGGCGACGGAGACCTTGCCGGTGCAGGCGAGACGCTCCGCGGTCCGGGTCTCGAGCGGACCGCCGCCGGTCGTGCTGCACCGCTGGGGCATTCCTGCGGGAACGTCACGGCTCAGGGCGTGGGCGCTGACCTGGACCACCACCACCACATGCCGGTCCTCCCCGGAGCGGTCGTCGGGTGCCGCGGCGAGGTAACCCCGCGCCACGTCGAGCAGCGCATCGGCGCGGCGCTGTTCGAGAGTGGCCGTGGTGGTCACCTCCGCATCGGCACGGTCGGTGCTGGTCGGTTCGCCGGAGGCCTGACCCGCACCAGTCGGCGGGACATTCCGTGCGTCCGGGGTCACCGTCGTGGCGGCCGGCGCGTCATCGTGCCCGTCCCGGGCCATGGCCAGCTCCAGCGCGGTGGTCACCTCGGCGCCGACCTCTGCCGGCAGCACCGCCCGCAGTTCGACCATGCCATCGTCCCGGGTCCGCCAGCGCGCCTCGCGGATCGTCTCCTGGTCCAGTCGGCTCCCATCAGCCGCTCGGAAGGAGGAGATGGCGCGGGCGAGCTGAGAGGCCGTGGAGTCGCGGGCGAGCTCGACCAAGGCGTCCTCGTCGATGCGCCCGGCGACCCGGGTCATCTCGCGCACCTTGGAGAACGAGAGCCGCCCGGCACGGAACTCCCCGAGAGTTCGCGGCATCGTGGGCAGAACCCGCGCGATCCGCACGTGCTCGCGGGCGGTCCCGGCCGACATCGAACATGCCCACGCCAACCAGTGCGCCGTCGACTTCAGGCCGACGAACCAGCTCAGCCCGCCGCGGGCGTCGAACTCACCGACCATGAGCAGCAGCTCGCAGGTGGCCTCGGCGATGCGGGCCGCCTGGTCCTGGATACGGGACCCGAGACGTTCGGCATCGGTGCGGGACAGCGGGTCGTCCGGTACGGAGGGCGGGCCCGGTGCTGCGTGCTCGGCGGATGGGGCGGCCGACCTCTCTGCGCTGAGGCGGTCCGGCGGCGTGGACGGCGGGGCGAGGGACATCGTGACCTCCCGGTCGGGGAACGGGTGTTCGACCAGCCGACCAGGATCCGGTGCCGCGCACCAGGCGCCGCGGCGAAATGTGGACACCAGCGCGTTGTGGAGGAATGGGTGCGGGTGCCCGTGGATGCGCGGGGACCGGCCGGTCTGCCAAGATCAGCGCATGACGAATCTCGACCGCGACCAGCTCGCCGCACTCATCGATCACACCCTGCTGAAGCCCGAGGCCACGCCGGCCGATGTCTCCGCACTGCTGCGCGAGGCCGAGGACCTCGGCACGTACTCGGTGTGCATCTCGCCGTCGATGCTGCCGGTGCGGACCACCGTGAAGGTGGCGACCGTGTGCGGGTTCCCCTCCGGTCAGCATGCCCCCTCGATCAAGGCGGCCGAAGCGGCCGACTCCGTCGAGAAGGGAGCCGACGAGGTCGACATGGTCCTCAACGTCGGACTCGCCCGTGCCGGGGAGTTCGCCGCCGTCGAGGACGAGATCCGCCAGGTCCGCGCCGCCGCGCCGCAGCCCGTCGTGCTGAAGGTGATCATCGAATCGGCAGCGCTCACCGACGAGCAGATCGTCGCGGTGTGCGAGGCCGCCGAGCGGGCCGGCGCCGATTTCGTGAAGACCTCGACCGGGTTCCACCCCGCCGGTGGGGCCAGCGAGGAGGCCGTCGCCCTGATGCGGCGCACCGTCGGCGACCGGCTCGGGGTCAAGGCCTCCGGCGGGATCCGCACCCGCGAGGCCGCCGAGGCGATGGTCGCCGCGGGCGCGAGCCGGCTGGGGCTGTCCTCGTCGCGCGCAGTGCTCGAGGGCGGCACCGGCACCGGCTACTGAGCCGGGGCGCGAGGTGACGACCGGCTGGGCTCAGGCCTGGCCCAGAGCCTCCCTCAGCTCGTCCTTCAGGCCCCCGAGCCGATCGGCGGCGCGACTCCGGATCGCGCCCAGCTGGTCCGGGGACGTTCCCGCGGGAACGCTTTCTGCGACCTCGAGGTAGCACTTCAGCTTCGGCTCGGTGCCCGAGGGACGCACGACCACGCGGGTGTCGTCCTCGCTGAGAAGCAGCATGCCCTCCGTCGGCGGCAGGCCGGTCGTCTCGACGGATCCCGCGGAGAGATCCTGGGTCTCGACCACGGACGACCCGAGCAGCTGAGCCGGCGGCGCGGTGCGCAGCTGCTGCATCATCACGGAGATCTCGGTGAGGTCCTCGACGCGGATCGAGAGCTGCGCGGTGGAGTACAGGCCGTGCCGCTGCGCGAGCTCATCGAGCCTGCCCACCAGCGTGGTGCCCTCCGCGCGGGCCAGCGCCGCCATCTCGGCGACCATCAGCGCCGTGGAGAGCCCGTCCTTGTCGCGCACCACGTCCGGCAGCACGCAGTACCCGATGGCCTCCTCGTAGCCGAAGACGATTCCCGGCGCGCGGGAGATCCACTTGAAACCGGTCAGCGTGGTGGCCGGCTCGAGCGTGGCCGGCTGGGTCGTGGCCGTCTGCAGCGCGGAACCGGCTCCCTGCACCACGCGATCCAGCCATCGGCTGGAGACGATCGACCTGGCGAAGACGCCGCGGTACTCGTGCCGGCGGATCAGGTGGTCACCGAGCAGCACGCCCAGCTCGTCGCCGGTGAGCATCCGCCAGTCGTCCAGATGCGGATCGAGCACCGCGGCGGCGCAGCGGTCCGCATCGGGGTCATTGGCGATCACCACGTCGGCCTCGACGGATCGGGCCAGCTCCAGGGCCAGATCGATCGCGCCGGGCTCCTCGGGGTTGGGGAAGGCCACGGTGGGGAAGTCCGGATCGGGGTCGGCCTGCTCGGCGACGGTGTGGACCTCCGCGAACCCGCTGCGGTGCAGGGCGGCGAGCGCGGTCTCCGTGCCCACGCCGTGCATCGCGGTGTGCACGATGCGCACCTCTCGTGGTCCCTCCAGGTCGGGCAGGGTGCCGATCGCCGCGAGGTAGTCCTCGCGCAGCTGCTCACCCAGCAGCTCCCAGCCGGACCCGGCGACGGGGATCTCACGGACGGGGCCGACGGCAGCGATGCGGGCGGCGATCTGCTCGTCCGACGGCGGCACGATCTGGACGCCCCGACCGCCTGCCGCCGCGGCGCGGCCGCCGAGGTAGACCTTGTAGCCGTTGTCCGCAGGCGGATTGTGGGAGGCGGTGACGACGATGCCGGCGTCGGCTTCGAGGTGGCGGACGGCGAAGGCGACCAGCGGGGTGGGGCCGAAGCGGTCCAGCAGCTGCACGCGGGCGCCGGCAGCGGTGAGGATCGCCGCAGAGCGGTGGGCGAAGTCCTGGGAGTTGTAGCGCGCGTCATAGCCGATCACCACCAGCGGCCGGTCGAGGCCGAGGTCTCCGATGAGGTGGTCGGCCAGGCCGCGGGCGGCCCGGGAGACGACGGCGAGGTTCATGCGGTTCGGGCCGGGGCCCATGCGGTCGCGCAGGCCGGCGGTGCCGAACTGGAGATCTCCGGCGAAGGCGTCGGTCAGCTCGTCGAGGACCGAGCCGGCGGCGGACTCGTCGTCGGCCGCCGCCTCGTCCTCGCCTGACACCTGCTCGAGCAGGGAGGTGAGGGCGGCTCGGGTGGCCGGGTCCGGGTCGTCCGCGATCCAGTCCTCGATGCGCGAGCGCAGCGCGGGGTCGAGGCGGGGAGTCATCGCGCCGTCGCCCCGTCGTCGCCCCCGGCTGGTGCACCGGTGAGGCGGCGGACGGTCTCGGCCAGCAGCCGGGAGATCCGGGGACCCGCGTCACGGCCGGCCTCGAGGACCTCCTCGTGGCTGAGCGCCTCCGGACTGATCCCGGCGGCGAGGTTGGTGACCAGGGAGATGCCGAGCACGTCCATCCTGGCCTCGCGGGCCGCGATGGCCTCGAGGGCGGTGGACATGCCGACCAGGCTCGCGCCGACGGTCCGGGCCATCTGCACTTCGGCCGGGGTCTCGTACGTCGGCCCGGGGAACTGCATGTAGACGCCCTCGTCGAGAGTGGGGTCGACCTCCCGGGCGATCTCGCGCAGGGCGGGCGTGTACAGGTCGGTGAGGTCGAGGAAGTTGGCGCCCTCGAGCGGCGTGGTGCCGGTGAAGTTGATCTGATCCGAGATCAGCACCGGGGTGCCGGGGGACCAGTCCGGATTGATGCCGCCGCAGCCGTTGGTCAGGACCATGGTGCGGGCACCGGTGGCGGCGGCGGTGCGCACGCCGTGGACGACGGCGTCCACCCCGGCGCCCTCGTAGAAGTGGGTGCGGGCGCCGAGCACGAGGGCACGAGCGCCGCTGCCCTCGACCCGGATCGAGCGCAGGGTGCCGATGTGGCCGGCCACGGCGGGGGGCCGGAAGCCGGGAACGGTGGTGGCGTCGGCCTGCCACACCGTCTCGCCGAGCAGGTCCGCGGCGCCGGCCCACCCGGAGCCCAGCACCAGGGCGAGGTCGTGGGAGGGGACACCGCTGGCCTCGGCGATCGCAGCAGCGGCGTCGCGGGCGAGCAGATACGGGTCAGGGGCGGATTCCGTCATGGATCGAAGGTAACGCAGGTGCTCCCTCGTCCGCGCCCGATCGTGCCCCGCAGAAGGCGTCGTGCCCCACAATGGAGAGGTGAGCGATCCCAGCACCGCCCTCCCGTCGGACCCCCACCGTCTGCCCAGCGCCGGGGACCGCCCGCGCGTGGTGATCATCGGCGGCGGCCCCGGCGGGTACGAGGCGGCCCTGGCGGCGGCCCGGCGCGGTGCGGAGACGGTGCTCATCGAGGAGCGCGGCCTCGGCGGCGCCGCCGTCCTGACCGACGTGGTGCCCTCCAAGACCCTCATCGCCACGGCCGATGTGCTGGACGTGGTCGCCGGCTCACACGGCCTCGGGATCCGCGACGCCGACACCGGCTCCGCCCCCACCGCACAGACCCTCAACGTCGACCTCGCCGCCGTCAACGCCCGGGTCAAGCGGCTCGCCGCCGCACAGTCCGCCGACATCCGCTCCAGCCTGAGCGAGGCCGGCGCCCGGATCCTCGAGGGCCGCGGACGCCTGGCCGGCCCCGAGACGGTCGAGGTCCTCGACGGCGACGGGGACGTGAGCGCGAGCCTGCACGCCGACGTGGTGCTGCTGGCCGTCGGCGCCCGCCCTCGCGAGCTCGACGCGGATCCGTGCGACGGCGAGCGGGTGCTGAACTGGACGCAGCTGTACGAGCTCGAGCACCTGCCCGAGCACCTGATCGTGGTCGGCTCCGGCGTCACCGGCGCCGAGTTCGCCAGCGCGTACCGGGCGCTCGGCAGCGAGGTCACCCTGGTCTCCTCCCGCGAGAAGGTGCTGCCGGGGACGGACCCCGACGCCGCCGACGTGCTCGAGGACGCCTTCGCCCGTCGCGGGGTGAGCGTGCGCTCCCGGTCGCGGGCGGCCTCCGCCTGCCGTCGGGGCGACGGGGTGGTGGTGACGCTGACCTCCGGCGAGGAGATCGCCGGCAGCCACGCGCTGATGGCCCTCGGCGGGATCCCCCGCACCGGCGACCTCGGGCTGGAGCAGGCGGGCGTGCGCATCACCGAGCGCGGTCACATCGAGACCGACCGGGTCTCCCGCACCTCGGTGCGCGGGGTGTACGCGGCGGGGGACTGCACCGGCGTGTACCCGTTGGCCTCGGTCGCGGCCATGCAGGGACGGATCGCGATGCACCACGCGCTCGGCGAGGCGGTCTCACCGCTGATCGCCGCCCAGGTGTCCTCGGCCGTGTTCACCAGCCCCGAGATCGCCACCGTCGGCGTCAGCGAGCAGGACGTGGCCGACGGGGTGATCTCCGGGGAGGTGCTAGTGCTGGGGCTGGACACCAACCCGCGCGCGAAGATGCAGGGCATCTCCGAGGGGTTCGTGAAGCTGATCGTGCGCCCCGGCTCGCACACCGTGATCGGCGCCGTCGTGGTCGCCCCGCGCGCCAGCGAGCTGATCCTTCCCTACACGCTCGCCGTCGCCCATCGGCTCACCGCCGAGCAGGTCGCGGGGACGTTCACCGTCTACCCCTCGCTGGCCGGGTCGCTGGCCGAGGTGGCGCGGCGGCTCGACGGCGCGGACGACTGACGCGCAGCGGCGTCGAGCCGGCCGGGTCTCAGTCCTCGATCGAGCAGAGCACCGCGCCGGCGGAGACCGTCGCCCCGATCTCGGCGCTGAGCCCCGTGACCACCCCGGAGCGGTGGGCGGTGATCGGCTGCTCCATCTTCATGGCCTCGAGCACCAGCAGCAGGTCGCCGTCGGCGACGGTCTGCCCCTCCTCGGCGGCGAGCTTGACGATGGTGCCCTGCATCGGCGCGGTCACCGAATGGCCGCCCGCGGCGCCCTCGCCGACACCCCGGTGCTGCCGCTTGCGGCGCGAGCGCACCGC
Source organism: Brachybacterium sp. GCM10030268 (assembly GCF_042666305.1). Taxonomy (NCBI): domain Bacteria; kingdom Bacillati; phylum Actinomycetota; class Actinomycetes; order Micrococcales; family Dermabacteraceae; genus Brachybacterium; species Brachybacterium sp. GCM10030268. The sequence continues at coordinate 54,283 of NZ_JBHTCW010000013.1, forward strand.
GGCCTGAGGCGCCCGCAGCGAGGCGGGGAGGCTGATCTCCACGCGCCGGCCATCGACCTCGACCACCACGGCCTCGCGATCCTCCGGCTCCTCGGGCTGGGCCGGCAGCGCGGCCGGAGGGATCTCGTTGGAGAACTCGGTCTCGATCCAGCGGGTATGGACCGTGAACGGCTGCTCGGGGTCCGCGGGGGCGAACGCCGGGTCCTCGACCACCGTGCGATGGAAGGGCAGCACCGTGGGCACACCCTCGATGTGGAACTCGGCCAGCGCGCGGCGGGAGCGCTCGAGGGCCTCCTGGCGGGTGGCGCCGGTGATCACGAGCTTGGCCAGCATGGAGTCGAAGGCACCGGAGACCTCATCGCCGGCGCGCACGCCCGACTCCATGCGCACGCCCGGGCCCGAGGGCACGTCGTAGCGCTGGATGCGGCCGGGGGCGGGCATGAAGCCGCGACCCGGGTCCTCGCCGTTGATGCGGAACTCGAAGGAGTGGCCACGGGCGATGGGGTCCGTTCCCGAGATCGTCTCCCCGGCGGCGATGCGCAGCTGCTCGCGCACCAGGTCGACGCCGGCGACCTCCTCGGTCACCGGGTGCTCGACCTGCAGGCGGGTGTTGACCTCGAGGAAGGAGATGGTGCCGTCGGCCCCGACGAGGAATTCGCAGGTGCCGGCGCCGACGTAGCCGGCCTCGCGCAGGATCGCCTTGGAGGAGGAGACCAGCTGGGCCTCCTGCTGGGAGGTGAGGAACGGCGCCGGAGCCTCCTCGACGAGCTTCTGATGGCGGCGCTGCAGCGAGCAGTCGCGGGTGGAGACCACCTGGACGTTGCCGTGCATGTCCGCCAGGCACTGGGTCTCGACGTGGCGAGGTGCATCGAGGTAGCGCTCCACGAAGCACTCGCCGCGGCCGAAGGCGGCAGTGGCCTCGCGCACGGCCGAGTCGAACAGCTCGCGCACCTCGGATTCCTCGCGGGCGACCTTCAGACCGCGGCCACCGCCGCCGAAGGCTGCCTTGATCGCGATCGGCAGGCCGTTGGCGCGGGCGAAGTCGACGACCTCGTCCGAGTTGGCGACCGGGTCCTTGGTGCCGGCGACCAGGGGAGCGCCGGCCTTCTGGGCGATGTGACGGGCCGAGACCTTGTCGCCGAGCTTCTCGATCGCCTCGGGCGAGGGGCCGATCCAGGTCAGCCCGGCGTCCATCACGGCCTGGGCGAAATCGGAGCGCTCGGAGAGGAACCCGTAGCCGGGGTGAATCGCGTCGGCCCCGGAGCGCTGGGCGATGTCGAGGATCTTGTCGACCACCAGGTAGGAGGAGGCGGCGGTGGTGCCGCCGAGCGCGTAGGCCTCGTCGGCGATCTGCGTGTGCAGGGCGTCACGATCGGGATCGGCGTAGACGGCGACGGAGCGGAGCCCGGCGTCCCGGCAGGCCCGTGCGATCCGCACCGCGATCTCTCCACGGTTGGCGATGAGCACCGTGGACAGGGGGCGGGGCTTGACGGAGCGTGCGGCCATGGGGCGGGGGTTTCCTTCCGGGAGTCAGCAGAGGTCGAGTGTAGTACCGCGGCGGGTCACATCGTCGCAGGGCCCGGGCGGGTCTCAGCGGCATCGGCGAGAGCCTCGCCACCTTGGGGCTCGCTCTCCCACAGCTGGTGGACGGCGAGGCCGATCTCGCCGAGCAGGCGGCGCAGCAGCGGCAGCGAGAGACCGACGACGGCATGCGGATCACCCTCCACGCCCTCGATGAACGGGCCCGCCCGCCCGTCGATCGTGAAGCCGCCGGCCACGCCGAGCGGTTCGCCGGTGGCGACGTAGGCCTCGATCTCCTCGTCGGTGACCTCCGCGAAGGTGACACGGCAGCTCGCCGTCGCGCCGAAGGTGCCGCCGGTCCCGCCGTCGGCCTCGTCGCGGTCGTCGATCAGCCAGTGGCCGGAGTGCAGGATCCCGGCGCGGCCGCGCATCGCCCGCCAGCGCTCCGCGGCCCGCTCGGCGGTGTGCGGTTTACCGATGACCTCGCCGTCCAGCTCGAGCATCGAATCGCAGCCCAGGACCACGTAGCCGCCCTCGCTGCGGGACGTCGCGGCCTGCGCCTTCTCGCGTGCCAGCAGCAGCACCTCATCGGCGGGGACGAGGGGGTCCTCGGGATCGCCGGAGGCGGCGGCGCGCTCGCGGGCGGCTGTGAGGATCCCCTCCTCGTCCAGATCGACCGGGAGGGTGCGGTGCTCGATGCGGGCGGCGCGCAGAGTGGCGCGGCGCCCGGCGGAGGCGGAGGCCAGCAGCAGCAAGGGGTCGTGATCGGTGGTCATCACAGGGCTCCTTCGAGGACGGACAGCGGCAGGCTTCCCAGTTCGAGGGCGCGGCGGTGGAAATCCCGGAGGTCGGTGGTGGCGCGCGCGGCCAGCTGCTCCCAGGCCCGCTGCCCGATCTTGTACGAGGGAGCCTGGCCGGGCCAGCCCAGGTACCGGTTCAGCTCGAAGCGCTGCTCGGCCTCGCTCACGCCCCAGTGGGCGGACATGAAGTCCCACGCTTTCTCGTACGTCCAGGCGCCGCCGGCCGAGCCGGCGATGCCCTCGGGCATGGGCAGGCCGACGTGGAAGCCGATGTCGAGGACCACGCGGCCGGCACGCAGGCGCTGCGCGTCGAGCATGCCCAGGCGGTCCCCGTCGTCGTCGAGGTATCCCAGCTGATCCATCAGGCGTTCGGCGTACAGCGCCCAGCCCTCACCATGACCGGAGACCCAGCACATCAGGGCGCGCCACCGGTTCAGGGAGCCGGCCTGCAGGGTCTGCGTGCCGACCTGCAGGTGATGGCCCGGCACCCCCTCGTGGTAGACGGTGGTCGTCTCCAGCCAGGTGTGGAACCGGGACGTTCCCGCGGGAACGTCCCACCACATGCGGCCGGGCCGGGTCAGGTCCTCGCTGGGGCCGGTGTAGTAGATGCCGCCGGAACCGGTCTGCGCGATGCGGCACTCGAGGCGGTGCAGCGGCTGGGGGATGTCGAAATGGGTGCCGGCCAGGTCCGCGATCGCGCGGTCGCTGAGCTGCTGCATCCAGGCCCGCAGCTCCTCGGTGCCATGCAGCACCCGCGCGGGATCGGAGCGCAGGGCGTCCTTGGCGGCCGCGACGGAACGCCCGCCACCGGTGCCGTGGCGCTCGTTGATCCGGGCGGCGACCTCCTCCTGCTCGGCGACGATCGCGCGCAGCTCGTCGATGCCCCAGGCGTAGGTCTCATCCAGATCCACCTCCGCGCCCAGGAAGGTGCGGGAGGCCAGGCGATAGGCGTCCCGGCCGATGGCGTCCGCGGCCGGTGCCCGCTCGGCGAGCGAGTCCAGGAAATCCGCGAGCTCCAGATAGCCCTCGGCGGCGGCGCGGGAAGCGCGGGCGACCCGCTCCCGCTGGGTCCCGTCGCCCACGGCCGAGGCGGCGAACGCCTCGAAGAAGCCGTTCTCCGCGGCGTAGCCGCGGGCCTGCTCGGCGCCCAGGACGAGCTGCCGCCGGGCCGAGATCACGCCGTGGTCCGCGGCCTCGCGCAGCGACTCGGCCCAGGTGGCCAGCGAGCCCGGCATCGCCGCCATGCGCTCGGCGATGACCTCCCAGTCCTCGGCGGTCTCCGCCGGCATCTGGTCCAGCACATCGCGGGACTGCAGGGGCGAGGCGAGGTTGTTCACCCCGGCGACGTCCAGCCGGAGCTCGGAGCGCTCGATCTCCAGTCCCAGCCGCTCCGTCAGAGCGGCCCGCGTGACGGAGTCGGTCTCGTCCTGATCCGGCACCTCGCCGATGGACGCCAGCAGGGCACGGGCGGCGTCGGTGCGTTCGGCGACCGCTGCCGGGGAGAAGTCGGTGACCTCGCTGTCGTGACCGGCGATCCCGAGCTCGGTGGCGAGATACGGATCCAGCCGGGCGACGGAGTCGACGTACCCGTCGGCGAGCCGGTCCAGGGCCGACGGCGTGCGGGTCGCCGCGGGACGGCCGGGCGCGGGGGAGGGGAGGGCAGGCATGCGGCGCAGTCTATGCGGCCAGAGCCGGGCTCAGCGGTCGGAGAACTGCCAGGCGGTGGGCGAGGGATGCGAGCGCAGACCGTGGGCGCGCGGATGGGTGTGGACCGGGTCGCTCCAGGCGCTGGGGCCCCCGGTGCGGCCCTCGGCCAGGTCGCGCTCCTCGGCTTCCAGACGGCTGGTCACGCTCATGGCGGAGACGACCACGGCGATCGCCGCGAGCTCGTCGCTGGCCAGCTGCCCGCGCACCAGGCGCACGTCGGCGCGCGGCTGCTCGGACGGTGTCTCCTGGTTCACAGCGGGATGTTCCCGTGCTTCTTGGTCGGCAGCGAGTCGCGCTTGGTGCGCAGCGCCCGCAGCGCATGGGCGATCTCGACGCGGGTCTGCGAGGGCTGGATCACGCCGTCGATCCAGCCGCGCTCGGCGGCGGTGTACGGCGTGGCGAACTTCTCCTCGTACTCGGTCTCCAGCCGCGTGCGCGTGGCCTCGACATCGCCACCGGCCTCCTGGACCGAGCGCAGCTCCTGGCGGTGGAGGATGTTCACCGCGCCCTGCGAGCCCATCACCGCGATCTGCGCCGTCGGCCAGGCGAGGTTGAGGTCCGCGCCGAGCTCCTTGGAGCCCATCACGATGTAGGCACCGCCGTAGGCCTTGCGGGTGATCACGGTGACCAGCGGCACGGTGGCCTCGGCGTAGGCGTACAGCAGCTTGGCGCCGCGGCGGATGATGCCGCCGAACTCCTGATCGGTGCCGGGCAGGAAGCCGGGCACGTCCACGAACGTCAGCACCGGGATGTTGTAGGAGTCGCACAGGCGCACGAAGCGCGCCGCCTTCTCCGAGGCGTCGATGTCCAGCGTGCCCGCGAGATGCGAGGGCTGATTGGCGATGATGCCGACGCTGTAGCCCTCGACCCGTCCGAAGCCGACCAGGATGTTGCGGGCGAACAGCGGCTGGACCTCGAGGAACTCCTCGTCGTCGAGCACCGCGCGCAGCACCTCGAGCATGTCGTAGGGCTGGTTCGGGGAGTCGGGGATCAGCGTGTCCAGCGCGGTGTCCTGCGGCGTGAGGGCCTCGTCGAAGCGCACCGGGAACGAGGGCGCCGGGCTCAGCGTGTTCGCCGGCAGATAGCTCAGCAGGTCCTTGACGTACTCGATCGCCTCGCCCTCGTCGGGCGCCATGTAGTGGGCCACACCGGAGCGGGAGGAGTGGGTGCGCGCACCGCCGAGCTCCTCGAAGCCGACGTCCTCCCCGGTGACCGTGCGGATCACGTCGGGGCCGGTGATGAACATGTGCGAGGTCTTCTCGACCATCACCACGATGTCCGTCAGCGCGGGGGAGTAGACGGCACCGCCCGCGGCCGGCCCCATGATCAGCGAGATCTGCGGGATCACGCCCGAGGCGCGGGTGTTGCGGCGGAAGATGCCGGCGAACATCGCCAGCGAGGCGACGCCCTCCTGGATCCGGGCGCCGCCGCCGTCGAGGATGCCGATGATCGGCACCCCGGTGCGCAGTGCGAGGTCCTGGACCTTCTGGATCTTGCGGCCGTGGGCCTCGCCGAGGGAGCCGCCGAAGACGGTGAAGTCCTGGGAGTATACGCACACCTGGCGGCCGTCGATCGTGCCGTACCCGGTGACGATGCCGTCTCCGTCGGGGCGCTTCGCCTCGATCCCGAAGTTGCGGGCCTGGTGCCGCACGAAACGGTCGGTCTCGACGAACGAGCCGTCGTCCAGCAGATCCGTGATGCGCTCGCGGGCGGTCTTCTTCCCTCGCGCGTGCTGCTTCTGGACCGCCACCTCGTCGGCCGCGGAGACCGTGGCGGCGTCACGCTCGCGCAGGTCCTCGAGTCGCTGGGCGGTGGTGAGCGGCCGCGGGGCGTCGGTCACGGGGCCTCCTGCTGCGGCCTGCGCGGCCGCCATGAATCCTTCGGTGATGAACACGGGGATACTACGCTACCGCTGGCCGGGAACGGCTGGTCCGCGGCGAGGACGGGCACGGGCACCGGTGAGGCAGCAGTGACGGGACGGGGCATGGGACGAGGCACGGCACGGGGTCGGAGCGACGGCGAGCAGGCCGGCGCGGCGATCCATTCGATGGGAATCCTCACGTCCACGCAGGATGAGGCCAGGCGCCGCCTGGAGGCCGGCGAGCAGGCTCCCTTCGCGGTCAGCGCGCGCGAGCAGACGGCCGGCCGGGGGCGGCTCGGGCGGGCCTTCGCCAGCCCCGACGGAGCCAGCCTGTCGTTGACCTACGCCCACCGCTCCGCCCTCGGGCCGGACGGTCGCGGGTGGATCCCGCTGGCAGCGGGGCTGGCGGCGATCGACGCCCTGGCCGCCGCCGTCGGGACCGACGGGCCCGCGCTGGGACTGAAGTGGCCCAACGACATCCACACCGCCGACGGCCGCAAGCTCGGGGGCATCCTCGTCGAGGGACACGGAGCCCATGACGTGCTGATCGGCATCGGCCTGAATCTGCGCGGGCCGGTGCGTGCGGTCGACGGCTCCCTCGTGCCCGGTACCGCCTGGCTGCTCGGCGCGGACGGGATCCGGCCCGGAGCGGACGACCGGACGGGTGCTGCCGATGCCGCCTCGCTCCGTGAGGCGATCGCGGGCCACCTGGTCACCGCCCTCGCCAGCGAGCTCGACGCGCTCGAGTCCAGTGGGGGAGACGGGGATGGTGCGGGTACTCGTCGGCGGTACACTATGACGTGCCTCACAATCGGGCGTAAGGTGCGGGTCGAGCCCGTGGGAGACGTCGCCGGCGCCCTGCACGGCATCGCGCGGACGATCGAGGCCGGCGGCAGGCTGGTCGTGGACCTCGAGGCCGGCGGCGAGGCCACCGTGGATATCGGCGACGTGAGACATCTGAGGCCGGGCGGGCCGGAATGGCCCGCGACGGACGCCGGCGACGGCGTCGAGAAGGAGGAGCACGGCAGGTGACGGGCGGAATGGAAGACCTGGAGCGCGACGGCGCGGAGCGCTCTGCGCCCTCGGACGGGACCCGTCCGCCCGGCGAGCCGTCGCTCTCGCCGGAGGACTCTCCCGATCTCGACGCGACCCCGCTGGGGGACCAGGAGATCCTGGACCTCAATCGCCGCTTCGCCGCCGTGCGCCGCAGCGTGGGAGCGCTGGAGAAGGTGCTGCTGCAGGGGTCGCGCAAGTACTCGCGCCGTGACCTCGCCCAGCAGCACGACATCCCCGAGCGCCTCACCTCCGTGTACTGGCGCTCGCTGGGCTTCACCCCGGTGGACGAGGACACCGTCGTGTTCACCGAGGAGGACGCCTACTCGATCGGCGACCTCGCCGCCATCGTCGAGGACGGCGTGCTCTCCGAACGGGCCTTCGCCAGCATCACGCGCGGGCTGGGCTTCCACATGGGCCGGCTGGCCATGTGGATCACCGAGGCGCTGGTCGATGAGGCCAAGCACGCCGACGGCACGGACGACGCCGAGGCCCGCCAGCAGATGCTCGACACCATCCCCGAGCTGCTCGAGACCCTCGAGTCCCAGGTGATGTTCGCCTTCCGTCGCCAGCTCGCCGCCTACGCCGCCCGCGCGGGCTCCGAGGTCCTCCACCGCGACACCGACGAGCTGTTCCCGCTGCAGCGGGCCGTCGGCTTCGCCGACCTGGTCCAGTTCACCCGTCTGGCCCAGGACCTCACCGGCGCCGAGCTGGCCGACGTCGTCGGCCGCTTCGAGGCGGTCGGCCGCGACGTCATCTCCGTCGGCGGCGGCCGCGTGGTCAAGACCGTGGGCGACGAGATCATGTTCCTCGCCGACACGCCGGAGGACGGCGCCCAGATCGCCGTCAGCCTCGCCGAGATCATCACCGCCGACCAGGGCCTGCCGCCGGTGCGCGTGGGCCTGTCCTGGGGGTCGATGTTCTCCCGCTACGGCGACGTGTTCGGGCCCAAGGTCAACCTGGCCGCGCGCATGGAGTCGGTGGCCCGTCCCGGCACCGTGGTGGTCGACGACGAGACCGTCGCCGCGGTCGAGCGGGCGCTGCCGGGCGGATTCGCCACCGCCGACGGCGAGGACGTCGAGCTGCACGGCATCGGCACGGTGCACGTGATGGAGATGCGCCGTGACCGCTCGGCGCCGCTGGACCTGAGGTACTGACCTGGGCATCGGAGCAGGCAACACCCCGGTTCAGGGCACGACCAGCCCGCTGTGAGGGCGGCGACGTACGATGGAGCGCGTGACACGACTGCTACTCGTCGAGGACGACTCGGCCATCGCTGAACCGCTCTCCCGCGCACTCGACCGCGAGGGGTACACCGTCGCGCGCGCATCGCGGGGCATGGACGCGCTCGCCATCGCCGCCGGAGGGGACCCGATCGACGTCGTGATCCTGGATCTCGGCCTGCCCGATGTCGACGGGCTCGAGGTGGCCCGGCGACTGCGCAAGGGCGGCCTCGAATCGCCGATCCTGATCCTGACCGCACGGGCCGACGAGGTCGACGCCGTGGTCGGCCTGGACGCCGGGGCCGACGACTACGTCACCAAGCCCTTCCGCCTCGGGGAGCTGCAGGCCCGGATCCGCGCCCTCATGCGGCGGTCCCAGGCCATGGAGGAATCCGGCGACGCCTACGACGTCAACGGCGTGACCCTCGAGGTCTCCGCCCGCCGCGCCTACGCCGACGGGCACGAGCTGAGCCTGTCGGCCAAGGAGTACGACCTGCTGACCGTGCTGGTGCGCGAGGCCGGGAGCGTCGTCACCCGTGACGACCTGATGCGCGAGGTGTGGGGCGCCGAATGGTGGGGCTCGACCAAGACCCTGGACATGCACGTCTCGTGGCTGCGCCGCAAGCTCGGTGACGACGCCACGGACCCGCGCCGGATCACCACGGTGAGGGGTGTCGGTTTCCGGTTCGAGACCGGCGCGGAGAGCTGACACGTGTGGCAGCGCGTGCTGCAGGCCACCATCATCACGGTGGTCCTCTCGGTGCTCCTGCTGGGTATCCCGCTGGGGTACTCCTGGCTGAAGCTGAACGAGCAGTCCCTCTCGAGCACGGCGAACCAGATCCTCGACGACGTGCGCGTGGACACCGAGGAGAGGCTGTCCGAGGGCCGTCCTCTCGATGAGGCGATGCTGCAGCGGCGGGTCGACGAGCAGGCCGACCTCGACGTGGCGATCACCGTCGTCCACGACGGTCAGACCCTGCAGGCCGGGGAGCCGCCCGGCAAGAACCCCGTGGAGGTCTCCACCTTCGGCACCGACGGCCAGGAGATCACCGTGGCCATCCCGGAGTCCGACGTGGCCGCCCACACCGCGAGCGCGTGGGTGCTCATCATCGTCGCCGGGCTCTCGGCCGTCTCCATCGGCGTCTCCGTCGCGCTGTGGCAGGCCCAGCGGATCTCGATGCCCCTGGCCCGGCTCAGCCGGCGCGCGGAGGAGATGGGCAGCGGCCGCGCCCGGGGGCCGTGGACGCCCTCGGGGATCGCCGAGATCGATGACGTCGCCGAGGAGCTCACCCGCTCCGGTGCGATGCTCACCGAGCGCCTCGAGGCGGAGAGCCAGCTCGCCTCGGACGCCTCCCACCAGCTGCGCACGCCGCTGACCGCCCTGTCGATGCGGCTCGACGAGATCCTGGCGACCAGCTCCGAGGAGTGGGTGCGCGACGAGGCCCGCATCTCGCTGGAGCAGATCGACCGACTCACCGAGGTGGTCCACGACCTCATCAACGCCCCGCGCTCGTCCCAGCGCCGCACCCCCGGCGTGGTCGAGCTGCGCACGGTGCTCACCCAGCAGAGCGAGGAGTGGTCGCCCGCCTACCGCCGCGCCCAGCGCGAGCTGCGGATCCAGGTGCCGCGCAGCGCCGCCGTGTGGGGATCGCCGGGGCCGCTGACGCAGGTGCTGGCCACCCTCATCGAGAACGCCCTGATGCACGGCGACGGTCGGACCACCGTCAAGGTGCGCCGCAACGAGCACTCGACCGTCATCGAGGTCATGGACGAGGGGGGCGGCATCGACCCGGCGCTCGGCTCGAGGATCTTCGAGCGCTCCGTCTCCGGCCGCAGCTCCTCCGGCACCGGCGTGGGTCTGGCCCTGGCCCGCACCCTGGTCGAGGACGACGGCGGCCGGCTCGAGCTGCTGACCGAGCGGCCCGCGACCTTCGGCGTGTTCCTCATCTCCGCCCCGGGGGAGGACGACGTGCCGCCCCCGGAGGGCACCGACGCCGAAGCCGACGGCGAGGGCGAGGACCTCCCCGCCCCCGACGAGCTTGAGGAGCTGCCGCAGGGGTCCGTCGTCCGGCGCCGCCCGCGGTCGCGCGCCTGACCTCGTACACTGACCGCCGTGTCCGAGACCCCGCAGCCCTCAGAACATCGTGCGCCATCGCCCCATGCCGCTGCCGTCGGCATCGTCGGCGGCGGGCAGCTGGCCCGGATGATGCTGGGCCCGGCCATCGAGCTCGGCCTGGCCACCACCGTGCTGGCCACGGCCCCCGAGGAGAGCGCCGCCGCCGTCGCCGGCCGGGTGCGCCTGGGCCGCCACGACGACGAGCAGGCCGTGCGGGGCCTCGCGGGGGAGGTCGACGCGATCACCTTCGACCACGAGCACGTGCCCACCGCGATCCTCGAACGCCTCGAGGCCGACGGCGCCGCCGTGCGCCCCGGCCCGGCCGCCCTCGTCCACGCCCAGGACAAGCTCGTCATGCGCGAGCGCCTGACCGCGCTCGGGCATCCCTGCCCGCGCTGGTGGCGGATCGGCTCCCGCGAGGATCTCGCCGAGACGCTCGCCGAGACCGGCGGCCGGGTCGTGGTCAAGACCCCGCGCGGCGGGTACGACGCGCACGGGGTGCGCATCGTCGAGGCGGACGACCAGGCCGACGACTGGCTCGCCGCGCACGGCGAGCTGCTGGCCGAGGAGCTGGTGCCCTTCACCCGTGAGCTCTCCGCGCAGGTGGCCCGGCGTCCCGGGGGAGAGGTCGTCGCCTATCCCGTCGTCCAGTCGGTCCAGAAGGACGGGGTCTGCTACGAGGTGGTCGCACCTGCTCCGGGGCTCGACGTCGCGGCCCAGCGCCGCATCCAGCGCCTCGCTCAGGACATCGCGGAGGACCTCGGCGTCGTCGGCATGCTCGCCGTCGAGCTCTTCGAGACCGAGGACGGCGAGGTGAGCGTCAACGAACTGGCCATGCGCCCCCACAACACCGGGCACTGGTCCATGGACGGCGCGGTGACCGGGCAGTTCGAGCAGCATCTGCGCGCGGTCGCCGATCTGCCGCTGGGCTCGACCGATCCTGTCGCGCCGGTGGCCGTCATGGTCAATCTGCTCGGAGGCGGCGCGGAGGACCTCGCCCCCGGCGCCTGCGCCGCGCTGGCGGCCGACCCGCAGCTGAAGCTCCACCTGTACGGCAAATCCGTCCGGCCGGGGCGCAAGCTCGGTCACGTCACGCTGATCGGGGACGACGCGGAGGATCTGCTGGAGCGTGCCCACCGCGCCGAGAAGCTCATCATCGACGGCCCCGAGAAGGAGATCCGATGACCGCGACCGAGACCCGCCCCCGGGTGGGCATCGTGATGGGATCCGACTCCGACCACCCGGTGATGGAGGCCGCCGAGGCGGCGCTCGCCGAGTTCGGGATCGCGGCCGAGGTCGACGTGGTCTCGGCCCACCGGATGCCCGAGGACATGGTCGCGTGGGGCCGGTCCGCCGCCGACCGCGGCCTGCGCGTGGTGATCGCCGGCGCGGGCGGCGCCGCGCACCTGCCCGGTATGCTCGCCGCCCTCACCCCGCTGCCCGTGATCGGCGTGCCCGTGGCGCTGAAGCACCTCGACGGCATGGACTCCCTGCTCTCGATCGTGCAGATGCCCGCCGGTGTGCCGGTGGCGACCGTCTCCATCGGTGGGGCCCGCAACGCCGGTCTGCTGGCGGCGCGCATCCTCGCGGCCGGCGGGGACGAGGAGGCCGCTCGGCTGCGTGAGCGCATGGTCGCCTTCCAGGAGGAGCTCCGCGAGATCGCGGTGGGCAAGGGCGAGGCGCTGCGGGCCTCTCGGTGAGCGAGCACGCTCCGGCGACGTCGCAGGGCCGGGTCGCCTGGCTGGACCTGGCACGGGCGGTCTCGATCATCCTTGTCGTCCTCTACCACGTGGCCGTCTCCGGGGGAGCGGACCTGCTGGGCGACGGGCGGGCCGCGGCCTGGTGGGCGAGCGCGAATCTCGCCCTGATCCCGCTGCGGATGCCCCTGTTCTTCCTGGTGGCCGGACTGCTCGCGGCAGGCGCCCTCCACCGGTCGTGGCCCCGGGTGCTGCGACCGCGCGTGCTCGACATGCTCTGGCCCTACGTGCTGTGGAGCCTCCTGTTCGCCGCCACCGGGTGGCCGCGCTACGCGCCCGAGGACCCGCTCGGCTTCGTCCGCGGGGAGATCGCCGGGCTGTTCGTGGTGGGCTCGCCCTACTGGTTCATCGCTGCGCTGCCGGTGTTCTTCGTGCTCTCGCGGCTGCTGCGTGCTCATAAGGGCGTTCTGCTCGCAGTGACCCTGGTCCTGTACGCGGCCGCACCGGTGATCCAGGAGTCGATGGAGCGCGCCGAGATGTGGGGTGATCTCGTCTACGGCGTCTTCCAGCTCACCGACAACGCGCTGTGGTACGCGGCCGGATTCGCCCTGCGGTCGACGATCCTGGCAGTCGGGGAGCGTCCGCGACCGGTCCTGGGACTCGGGCTGACCGCCGTGTTCTGCCCGCTGGCCCTGATCGTGCTGCGCGCAGAACTGCCGCTGCCCCTGTCCCGCGGGCTGGAGCTGGTGGCATCGATGAGTGGGATCGGGGCCTGCATCGCCCTGCTGCCACTGCTGGCCCGCCTGGGGTCCGTGGCTCGCGCCGGGTCCTTCGTGGGCAGCCGCACGCTGGTGATCTACCTGGTCCATCCGATCGTGCTGAACCTGGTGGTGGTCGCGTGGCGCCGCGCCGACGGGCTCTCGCTGACCGCCGGACCGGCCGGGGAGCTGCTGGTGGTCCCGGCAGTGGCGGTCATGGCCCTCCTGGCCGCCGTCGGGATGCAGGCCGTGATCGACCGCTGGGGTCCGCGCTGGCTGATCGAACTGCCCCGTGTGCGCGAGATGCGCAACAGCTCCGCGCGGACGGCAGGTCATCCCCGACCGCGGTGAGCGCTCGCGGTATCGTCGGGCCCATGAGTGAAACCCCTGCCTACCGGGCAGCCCCGGGGTCCGACATCTCGGACGATGCCACCATCGGCGACGGCAGCTCCATCTGGCATCTCGCACAGGTGCGCGAGGGCGCGAGGCTCGGCACCGGCTGCGTCATCGGTCGCGGCGCCTACATCGGCTCCGGCGTGCGGATGGGCGACGGCTGCAAGGTCCAGAACTACGCGCTGGTCTACGAGCCCGCGGTGCTCGCCGACGGCGTCTTCGTCGGCCCCGCCGCCGTGTTCACCAACGACCACTTCCCCCGCGCGGTGAACCCGGACCTGTCGCCGAAGTCGACGTCGGACTGGGAGCCCGTCGGGGTCACCTGCGAGACGGGATCGTCCATCGGCGCCCGCGCCGTGTGCGTCGCCCCGGTGACGATCGGCGCCTGGGCGATGGTCGCCGCCGGTGCCACCGTCGTCAAGGACGTGCCCCCGCACGCCCTGGTTGCCGGCGTCCCCGCCAAGCGCCTCGCCTGGGTGGGCCGCTCCGGGGAGAAGCTGATCCCCTCCACCGACGGCACCGACGCCTGGGTGTGCCCCACCACCGGCGAGTGGTACATCCACGACGAGAAGTCCGGCGGGCTCCAGCTCGCCTCCTCCCCTCAGGCCGGGGCCCCGCGCCCGGCCGCGCTCGACGACTCCGACGAACAGGACGGACCCACCGCATGAACACGGAACCGACGATGATCCCGCCGGCGAAGCCGATCATCGGGCAGGAGGAGCGCGACGCGGTCGATCGCGTGCTGGCCTCCGCGATGCTGGCGCAGGGCCCGGAGGTCGCGGCCTTCGAGCAGGAGTTCTCCGCCGAGCTGGCCGGTGGCCGCGAGGTCGTGGCCGTCAACTCCGGCACCTCGGGTCAGCACCTGGGGATGCTCGCCCTCGGTCTGCGGCCCGGCGACGAGGTCATCGTGCCCTCGTTCACCTTCGCGGCGACCGCGAACACGGTCGCCGTCTCCGGGGGTGTCCCGGTGTTCGTCGACGTCGACCCGGAGACCTTCACGGTGGACCCGGCCGCGATCGAGGCCGCGATCACCGAGCGCACCGTCGGGATCCAGCCCGTCCACCTCTACGGCCACCCCGCGCCGATGGGCGAGATCACCAGGATCGCCCGTGAGCACGGGCTGTGGGTGTTCGAGGATGCCGCGCAGGCGCACGGGGCCACGTGGGACGGATCGCTCGTGGGAACCCTCGGCGACGGCGCGATGTACTCGCTGTACCCGACCAAGAACATGACCTCCGGCGAGGGCGGCATGGTCGCCTGCGCCGATGCGGAGACCGCCCGCCAGGTGCGGCTGCTGCGCAACCAGGGCATGGAGCGGCAGTACGCCAACGAGGTCGTCGGCTACAACAACCGCATGACCGACGTCCACGCCGCGATCGGCCGGGTGCAGCTGACCAAGCTCGCCGGGTGGACCGCGCAGCGTCAGCAGCTGGCCGCCCACTTCGACGCCCACCTCGAGGGTGTCACGACGCCTGTCGTGCGTGAGCAGGCCACGCACGTCTACCACCAGTACACGATCCGCCTCGAGGGCGCCTCCGCCGCCGAGCGCGACGCCTTCGCGACCGCGCTGCGCGAGGAGCACAAGGTCGGCTGCGGGGTGTACTACCCCACGCCCGTGCATCGCCTGGCGACGTTCGCCTCGTCCGCAGCGGACGCTGCGGACGCGGACCTGCCGGTCACCGACATGCTGGCGCGGGAGGTGCTGTCGCTGCCGGTCCACCCGAGCGTCAGCGACGAGGACCGGGATCGGATCGTCGAGGCCGTGAACGCGGTCGCGAAGGCAGGAGCGTGACCATGAGTGCGAGCACGAAGCGACTGCGGGCCGGGCTGATCGGCCTGGGCATGATGGGCCGCCACCATGCGCGCAACCTCCAGGCCCTGGACGGTGTGGATCTCGTCGCCGTCGCCGATGCCCACGGCGACCCGCACGGTGCCGCCCCGGGGTACGACATCCTGCCCGACGTGCAGTCCCTGATCGCCGCCGGCATCGACTACGCCGTCGTCGCCGTGCCCACCCAGTTCCACCGCGATGTGGCCCTGACCCTCGCCGAGGCCGGGGTGCACACACTGGTCGAGAAGCCGCTCGCCTTCGACATCGGCGAGGCCGAGGAGATCACCGCGGCCTACGAGAACGCCGGCCTGGTCGGCGCGGTCGGCTACATCGAGCGGTACAACCCCGCGCTGCAGGAGATGCGCAAGCGCATCGCCGACGGGCAACTCGGCGAGATCTACCAGATCGTCACCCGCCGCCAGGGCGCGTTCCCAGCGCGCATCGCCGACGTCGGCGTGGTCAAGGACCTCGCCACGCACGACCTCGACCTGACCGCGTGGGTCGCGCAGTCGCGGTACGCGCACGTCGCGGCCACCTCCACCCGCCGCTCCGGGCGCCGCGACGAGGACATGGTCTCGATCGCCGGCGGCCTCGCCGACGGCACCATCACCAACCACCTGGTGAACTGGCTGACACCGTTCAAAGAGCGCGTCACCGTCGTGACCGGCGAGAACGGCGCCCTGGTCGGTGACACCATCAACGCCGACCTCACCTTCCACGCCAACGGCGAGAAGGCCACCAACCTGTGGGAGTCCATGGCCTCCTTCCGCGGCGTCAGCGAGGGCGACTCCATCCGCTACTCGCTGCAGCGCAAGGAGCCCCTGGCCACCGAGCACGAAGCTTTCCGCGACGCCATCGGCGGAGACACCTCCAACATCGTCACCATGCGCGAGGGCCTGCACACCGTGCGCACCGTCGAGGCCGTCCTGGAATCGGCTCGCGCGGGGGAGGTCGTTCGGCTCGACGGGGACACCGACGGTGCCTGACCTCGCACCGCTTCGCGCCCGTGCCCTCCGTGCGGCCACCGGGGCCGCCCGTCGGCTCCCCGGCCGCGCAGGGGGGATGGGCGTCTATTTCTCCGCGCAGCAGCGACTCGCGGCCGACCCGCGGTACGGCCGATGGCGCCAAGATGTCGCGACGTTGCTGGGTCTCGCCGACCGATGCCTGGAGCGAGGGCGCGTCGACGCCGCCCTGCGCTGGTTCGACAAGGCGTTGCGTGTCTCCTACGACCCGTCCCTGCACCAGGCGGGCCGCTCGCCTCTCGCCGCCGACCCCGCCGAATTCCTCCGGCCCCTTCGGGAATCGGCGACCGGCACGCTCATGCTCGGCCGGACGGTGCCGTTCTCGAGCGCTCCGTCGCGACCGGCCCCGCGGGACCGCCGCGGTGGCGAACCTCTGCGCCTGCTCGTCATCGCGCAGGAGAACTGGACGTTCGTGCGGCCGCTCATCGATGCACTGCGTGCCACCGGGCGGTTCGAGGTCCGGGAGCTGGACGTCGAGGACCTGCCCGAGGGTGGGTTCCCCGATCGCGACCGGATCATCCGCGGCCGGTACGACCTGGTCACCTCCGGTCGCCGGATGCCGACGCCGCCTGCCCTGGCCGAGAGCTACGACTGGGCCGACGTCGCCCTCGTCGAGTGGAGCCATCACGTCCTGACCTGGATTACCCTGCTGGATCGGGCACCGCGAGCCCTGATGTCCCGGGTCCATCGCTTCGAGGCCTTCACCCCCTTCACGCTGCTGCACGATCACGCCCGGATCGACCGGATGCTGTACGTCTCGCCCCCGGTGTGGAACATGCTGACCGTCATCGCTCCCGACTTCGCCGATATCCAGGCCGAGCACGTGGGCAATCTCCTGGCGCGCGGTCTGGAGACCCCGCCCCGTGAGGACCACGATCCGCGGCTGCTGGTGCAGGTGGGTTGGGTCAGGGAGGTCAAGGACGTCCTGTTCACGATCGAGGTCCTCGAGCGCCTGCGCCGGCACGACGATGCTTACAGGCTGAGGCTGGTCGGGCCGCGCCTGCCCGACTCGGCGTCCCGGGACACGCCGTATCAGCGGTTGGTGCGCGAACGACTCGAGCAGCTCGGCCCGGGCCCGGTCGAACAGCTCGGTGCGCGCGCCGATGTCCCGGCGTTGCTGGCGGAATCAGGGATGATCGTCTCCTCCTCCCGGCACGAGGGCACGCACGAGTCCGTCATGGAGGCTCTCGCGGTCGGGTGCCCGGCGGTCATCCGCGACTGGCCCGACACCGTGCCCTACGGAGGAGCGGCGAGCCTCTACGATCCGGACTGGGTCGTCCCCGACGTCGACGGGGCCGTCCAGCGCATCCTCGAGCTCCGCGACCCCGAGGTCTACGCGGCGGCCTCCCGCCTCTCGCGAGAATTCGCCTTCGCGCAACGCGATCCGTCCGTGGTGACGGCGGGGTATGAGCGTGCCCTGCAACCTCCGCCCAGGATCTCATGAGCTGCTGCGCATGACCGAGTTGCTTCCGGTGCTGGCCGCGTGGGCGCTGCTCGCCGTTCCCGGCCACCTGCTGCTGATCGCGCTTGCATCCCGTGTTCCCGTGCGGTGGGGCTGGGCCCCGGTGGTCACCGTGCTGCTCACGGTGGTGCTCACTGCGCTCTACCGTCTGCTGGGGATCCCCTGGACCATCCTCAGCGCCGTGATCGGATACCTCGCCCTGGTGGGCCTTGCCCTGCTCGCTCGGCTGCTGATCGCTCGCCGTCTCGCGCACCCCCCGCCGGGGGACCCGGCGTCGTCCGCGGCCCCCTGGACCCTGCGCAGCGTGTCGCTGGTGACGGGAGTCGCGGTTCTGTCGGGCGTGCTGGTCGTGGCCTCCAGCAGCCAGCGCATGGGCGGTATCGGGACGCTCAACGGCAGCTACGACTCCTTTTTCCATCTCTCCGCGATTGCCTTCATCCGCGACGGGGGCGATGCCTTCCTCACGACGGCGCTGACGGAGATCTACGGAGCCCCGACGTACTACCCGGTGATGTTCGACGCTCTCGCGGCGCTGTTGCCGTTCGACACGGTCACGGCGGCGAACGCGATGATGCTCTCGCTGCTGGCGGCACTGCCGTCCTCGGTGGCGGCGCTCGCCGCGTCGGTCGCGGCCGGTCGTCGCGAGGCCCCCGTGGGTGCGGCGCTTGCCGCGGCCGCATCGACTCTCTTCCTCAGCGTCGCCGCGACGGCTCTGGTGATGGGACTGTGGCCGACGGTGCTGGGGGTGGTGTGTCTGCCCGTGGCGATCGCCTCCGCCCTGCGCCTGCTGGAGCACCGGCATGGCGTGCGCGGGCTCCGCCGGCTCGGCGGGCTCACCGGTCATGCCGCGGTCCTGGTCGGCACAGCAGTCGCGCACCCGTCGATGCTGTTCTCGGTCGCCGTCGTGGCCGGTCTGTACGTCCTGGTCGGGGGGATCGGTCATCTTCGCGCCGGCCGCGGACGTCGCGGCTGGTGGCAGGTGGGGGGCGCGCTCGCCGCAGCGGGTGGTTTCCTCGTGGTCTCGAGCACCATGCTCAGCGGGATGAACCTGACCAAGCCGAGCGCCGACGGAGTGGGCTCCGTGGCCTGGAAGATTCTCACCGACACCCCGCGGATCCCGGTGGTCGAGACGGCGGCATGGCCCCTGCTGCCGGTGTGGATCCTCGCCGCGATCGGTGCCGTCGCAGCGGTGCGTCGCTGGGAGGTCGTGGGCACGAGCTCGGCGGTGGCGGTCGTCGCCTCCGTGCTGCTGGGTCTGGCCACGGAGATCGAGTCCCCGGCGGCCGCCGCGCTGGTGAACCCGTGGTACGGGGCGCGGGAGCGGATCGCCCCGCTGATGATGTGCATGCTCATGGTGCTCCTGGTGCGCGGTCTGGACGCGGTCGTGGACGTCGACCGGATCCGAGGTCGTCCCGTATTCGGGACGGTCGCCGCGGTCGGTGTGCTCGCGATCGTGCTCGTTGCCGTCGTCGTGCCGCCGCGGCTGCCGCTGCTGGGATCGCTCGCCTACACCGCCTACGGTCTCCAGCTGGAGCCGTACGTCACTCCGCAGGAGCGCGCCTTCATCGAGCGCACGGCCGCAGCCCTGCCGGACAGCGCCGTGGTCCTCGCCGATCCACTGGATGGAGCGCCCCTGTACTGGTCGATCGGCGGAACCCGGACCGTCTACCCCACGATGGCGCGCCCCCTGACTCGGGACCAGACCCTGGTCGCCAACTACGCCGGGAATCCGGACATCTACGGCGAGGTGTGCTCGGCCCTGACACGACTGGGCCCGACCCACCTGTACCGTGATGTCTCCGCCGCATCCGGCGCCGCCATCAATCCTGAGGCCTCGAGACGTTGGAGTGGGGTCCACGACATCCCGCCCTCGCGACTGACTCTCGTGGCCGAGGAGGGCCCGTACGCTCTGTACGAGCTGGAGCCCGTGTGCTGAACGAGCGGCGCACCGGGTGCCACGCCGTGGACCGGCGCCCGCCCGTCCCGAGCGAAGAGGAGAACCCCAGGTGAAGCAGACCATCAGGATCGTCCGACGCACCCTGTCGGTGCTGCCGCCGGACTCACGGCGATTCCTGGTGACCTTCGGCGTGGTCATGAGCGTCCTGGCCCTGCTGGACGTGGTGGCGCTGGGAGCGATCGCCGTCGTCATCCCCGGTCTGATGGAACCGGGCACCGCCGTCACGGTCCCCGTGCTGGGATGGCAGCTGCGCACATTCGAGGAGATGCTGGTCCTCGTCGCGGCGTTCGTCGGCCTGATCATCATCAAGAGCTTCCTGAACCTGCTGACGATCCGGATCGCCACCCAGCGTTTCGCGCAGCATGAGGTCGCGATCGGCCAGACCCTCTTCCGCTCCTACATGTCAGCCTCCTGGGTGGACCGCGCCTCCAAGTCGACGCAGGAGATCATCCGCATGGTCGACTCCGGCGTGGCGGCCGTGGTCGCAAACGTGCTGATGCCGTCGATGACCGTCGTCGCGGAGTTCGCCACGATCACGGTCATCAGCATCGGCCTGATCGTCCTGGACTGGCAGATCGCGCTGGCGACCTTCGTGTATCTGGGGTTCATCGCGCTGATCCTCTCCCGCGTGATCACCCCGAAGGCCGTCGCCAATGGCGCGAGCAACCGCGACAACTCCATCCGTGTGGTCCGCCTGCTGGGAGAGGTCCTCGCCGCCCTGAAGGAGCTGACGCTGAAGGGCAACGAGGGCGAGGTGGCCGACATCGTCGCCGAGCGTCGCGCCACGGCCTCCCGCACCCGGGCCTTCGCCCAGTACTACAACCAGATGCCCCGGTTCGTGCTGGACGCCGGCATGGTCGGCGGGTTCGCCGTCATCGGCGGGGTCGGGTACCTCTCCGGGGGACCCACTGGGGCGATGACCTCGGTGGCGGTCTTCGCCGTGGCCGGATTCCGTCTCGTGCCGTCACTGACCCGATTCCAGTCCACGCAGAACCGCATCCTGACCAATGCGGCCTTCGCCGACTACATCATCGACGACATCGAGTTCGCTCGTGAGGCGGTCGCGCGCAAGGAGCAGCCGGACTCGGGCACCCTGGAACGGGGGCTGCATGACATCGTGCTGGAGGACGTGAGCTTCACCTATCCCGGCCGTGAGGAGCCCGCGGTGCACAACGTCTCGCTGCGGATCCCCGCCGGCTCGTCGGTGGCCTTCGTCGGCAGCTCCGGCGCCGGCAAGTCCACGCTGGTCGACCTGTTGCTCGGACTTCTCACACCCAGCAGCGGCCGGATCCTCGTCGACGACGTCGACATCACCACGGTGCTGCGCCAGTGGCGCTCCTCCGTGGGATACGTCCCGCAGGAGGTCTCTCTGTTCGATGTGTCCGTGGGCGAGAACGTCGCACTGACGTGGAATCCGGAGGAGGTCGACGAGGACCGGGTGCGCACGGCGCTGCGCCGGGCGCAGATGCTTGAGGTGATCGAGGATCGCCCGGACGGGATCGAGGGCAGGCTGGGGGAGCGTGGCATGACGCTCTCGGGAGGGCAGCGACAGCGCATGGGCATTGCCCGCGGCCTGTACACGGAGCCGTCCGTCCTGGTCATGGACGAGGCCACCAGTGCCCTGGACACCAAGACCGAGGCCGCGGTCACCGATGCGATCCGCGGTCTGGGCGACGAGGTCACCACCATCACCATCGCGCATCGCCTGGCGACCATCCAGCACTCCGACATCGTGTTCTACATGTCCGAGGGCACGGTCGCCGCGGCCGGCTCCTTCGACGAGGTCGTCGCCGCCGTGCCCGCCTTCGCCGAGCAGGCCGCGCTCGCCGGCCTGACCCGCTCCGCGGATGCCCCGATCGATCAGGAGCAGGAACGATGACCTCAGTGCTGATCCTGTCGTTCTCCGAGCTCGTGCGGGA
The DNA here is from genome assembly GCF_042666305.1 of Brachybacterium sp. GCM10030268. Lineage (NCBI taxonomy): Bacteria > Bacillati > Actinomycetota > Actinomycetes > Micrococcales > Dermabacteraceae > Brachybacterium > Brachybacterium sp. GCM10030268. The sequence continues at coordinate 75,603 of NZ_JBHTCW010000013.1, forward strand.
CCCGCGGGTCCAGCGCCAGATCGGACTGCTCGCCCGTCGTTACGAGGTCACGACCGTCGGATTCGGGCCCACGCCGCACCCCGACGTGACCCACCGTGAGCTGCCCGCGAGCACCCGTGCCTGGCCCAGCAACAAGCGATATCTGCTCTCGAGGCGGTACCGGCACGTGTACTGGGACATGAGCGCGGTGCGGGCCGCACGGCAGCGACTGGCGGACCTCGCCGGCGCCGTCGACGTCGTCCTCGCCAACGACGTCAACACCCTCCCGCTGGCCCTCTGGCTCGCCCCGCGCCGGGGGATCCACGCCGACCTGCACGAGTACGCGCCGCGCGAGAAGGAGCATGTCCGCTCCTGGCGCTGGTTCGTCGCGCCCTATCAGCGGTGGATCTGCCGTACCTGTCTGCCGCGGGTCGATGCGATCACGACCGTGTCCCCGGGGCTGGCCGGTGAGTACGCGATCCGATTCGGCGTCGACGTCGAGGTCGTGACCAATGCCGCAGCTTACGAGCAGCGCTCTCCGCGGCCCACCGGCGAGACGATACGGCTGCTGCACACCGGGGTGGCCCGAGCCAACCGTCGCCTGGAATCGATGATCGACGCCATGCGCGGTGCTCCCGAGAACTTGACGCTGGACCTCATGCTGGTGCCGAGCGAACCGGGGTACATCGAGACGCTCAGGGATCGAGCGGCGGACCTGCCGTCGGTGTCCTTCCGCGATCCGGTGCCGTACACGGACCTGGTGGAGGCCGTGGCGGGGTACGACCTCTCGATCGTGGTCTTCCCGGACAGCACCTTCAACCTCCAGCACAGCCTGCCCAACAAGCTGTTCGAAGCCGTCCAGGCCAGGACCGGCGTCCTCGTGGGGCCGTCACCCGACATGGCCGCTCTCGTGCGGGAGCACGGGATCGGTCGCGTCCTCGACGGGGCTGACGCCGATTCCCTGCGCGCAGCGCTGTCGACGACCACCAAGGAGGATGTCGATCGCTTCAAGCAGGCCGCGAACGCGTCGGCGCGTGAGCTCTCGGCCGAGCGGCAGATCGAGGGCTGGCAGAGCTCCATCGCCCGGATCGCCGGGGACGCCTGAGACCCTCGGCTCCGGTCAGCCGCGGATAAGCCCCACCAGGCGCGGAAGGTGCCGGACGGCCAGGGACGCGGCCATGAACCGCACCGGAGCCTCGCGGTCCAGGGCGTGTCGCCACCGCCGGGGCAGCAGCGTCGCCGGGCGGCCATGGCGTCGACGCGCCTTCGCCGCACGCACCAGGTCCTCGGCCGGGATGGTGGGGTCCAGACAGGCGTCGACCACGTCGCGGTCGGCTCGGGACAGCGGCCCCAGGCACCCCGGGCACTCGACGATCACACCGGCCGTGATCTCCGCGAGATCCGTGCGCTCGGCCTCGGTCCAGATCGAGACGTCGCTGCGATAGAAGACCGCCCCGAAGACGTGGATGCGCAGGAGCTTGACGCCGATCGCCCGTCGAGCGCCCCGCGGCAGCGCCCGGAACCAGCCCGCGGTCAGCACGTCGGGGAAGAAGCCGAGCTGCTCGCGGATCGGACGGACCACGTAGGTGACCCGGTCGCCGGCATCCTCGCCGATCACATAGGGCGGGCCGAAGCGGTCGTAGGCCGTGGGGCGTGTCGCCATGAGCTGCGTGACCATCCCGACGTCACCGCCGACTCCGGCCCCTTCGACGAGCCACGCGCCGGTCGCGGCCAGCATCTCGCGGCGCATCAGTCCCAGTGGTGCGGAGCGGTAGCTCAGCCGGTCGGCCACGAGGTCGACGAGACCGGCACGATGCATGCGGACGGCCGGCGTGGGGACGCCGGATCCGGCGGTGCCCAGGGCGAGACGGGTGACCACGAAGTCCGCGCCGGTGCGTTCCTGGACCGTGAGCCAGGAGGCGACCGCGCCGGGCGCCAGCATGTCGTCGGAGCCCATGATCGCCACGAACGGCGTGGTCGCGGCGCGCATTCCGGCATTGAACGGGCCCGAGGCGGATCGATGCCGGTCCCTGTGCTCGAGGAACGTGACTCGCGCACGATGGGCGGGGTCGATCGCCGAGGCGATATCGCCGGCGTCACGGTTGTGGCACACCACGGTGACGTGGGCGTGATCGGCATTGCCCTCCAGGATCGAGGCCACTGCTCGGCCGACGGGACGTTCCGGCGTGTGACAGGCGATCACGACGGTGACCGGCTTCTCCGCCCCGGTGCCGCTCATCGGCGGCTTCCCGGTCGGCCGGGCAGCAGCTCGTACTGTGCGGCGTAGCCGTGCCCGACGGCCGCGGCGGAGAACCGGTCCCCGATCGTGCCCGCGATCTCGTCGGCGGTGAGGTCGCGGGTGCGCTCGTCGACCTCGAGGATCGCCGTCGCATAGGCGGCGACGTGCTGTGCGGGGACCAGGGCGCCGACTGACGGCTCGACGTACTCGCCCTGGCCGCCCGTCGCCCCGAGCACCACCGGACGTCCGGCGACGATCGCCTCCGCGGCGGAGACGAAGAAGTTGTCCGCACGGGTGGGGCCGAAGAACAGGTCGGCGCGGCCGAGGGCCTCGCGGACCCCCGTGCCGTTGACCGTGCCGGGCAGCGCGAGCTGCCCGGTGACACCGAGCTCCTCGGCGCGGCGCAGGGTGTCCTCTCGCAGCGGCCCGTCACCGAGCCATTCCAGATGGGCATCCACGCCGCGCTCTCGCAGGTCGGCGAGCACCTCGACCGCCAGCAGGGGGTCCTTGCGGGGGATCAGTCCGCCCGTCGAGACCATGCGCAGGGCGCCGTCGGATCGATCGCGGCGCGGCACGAGGGGTCCCGGCTCGACGATGCACGGCACGACGGCGGTCGGGCGGTCGGCGCGGACGGCCCGAATCGGGCGGGCAAGGAACTCGCACACGGCGGTGACCCGGTCCGGCCGCGCCAGCAGACGACTCAGCAGCGGCAATCCGGCGCGGGCCGGCGCGGGGAGCGTCGACGGAGTGGTCAGCGCGGACCAGTGCTCGGTGTGGATCCACGGCACCCGCGGCCGTCGCAGCGTCATCGGCAGCAACGCGGAGAACGCCATCGAATGGACCACATCAGTGCCCTCGAGCGCCACGGCGAGCACGCGGGCCGCGGCCAGGATCTGGTCCGGCCGACGCGGGTCCATCGGCACCCGCAGCACATCGATGCCCTCGTGGACGAGCCTCCTCGTGCCGTCGTCGTCGGCCGGCGGCACCAGGTGGATCAGGCGCACGTCGTGGTGCCGGGCGATGGCGAGGGTGTCGCGGACGACGAACGAGCCGCGCGAGGGGGACGTCCCGGTCGGGAACCAGGTGGTGACGACCGTGATGCGCATCAGCTGAGCCTCCCGGTCTCGCTCATCACGCGGCGGTACAGCGCGAGCATGCTCTCCGTCTCCCGTTCCCAGGTCAGGTCGTCGGCCACCTGGCGGGCACGCTCTCGGTAGGTGTCCGGATCGTCCAGGATCGCCCGCAGCGCCTCGGCGAGATCCTGCGGACTGGAGCCCTGGAAGACCTCGCCGACGCCGAGCTCCTCGACCACACGTCGCATGTCCGGCAGGTCGGCGGCGGCGATGGGCAGTCCGGCGCGGATCGATTCGAAGAGCTTGTTGGGGAGGGCGAACCGGTAGGAGAGGCAGATGGGGCGCACGTGGACGACGGCGACGTCGCCGTCGGCCAGGGAGCGCGAGACGGCGTCGGGCTCGACGGCTCCCACAAGATGGACGCGCTCGGCGACGCCGTGGTGCGCGGCCTCGGCACGGACCTGCTCGAGCGCGGCCTGCTCCCCGTACCCCAGGAGCACGAAGTGGACATCGGCCGGCAGATGGGGGAGCGCGGCGATGGTCTCCTCGATGCCGCGGGCGGTGGTGATGCGCCCCCCGTATGCGATGACCCGGTCCTCGGCGCCGAGCCCGGCGCGAGCGCGGAGCACTCCGCTGGCGGGGTCCGGCAGGTCGTCGGCGACCGGGACGTTCCGCACCAGCGCCGGTCGCCGCGGCAGACGGTAGGTGCGCTCGAGCCAGTCCGCGATGGAGGGCGAGACGGTGATGACCCCGTCGACCCGGCGGATGCCGACCGCTTCGATGAGGGCCTCGACATGAGGGGCCAGGAGACGGCCAGGGCGGACGTTGCGGTGACGCCACAGCTCGTGCGAGTCGTAGACGATCCCGATGCGGCCGCGGCTCGCGGCACGGATCGCCAGTGCGGGGACCAGCGTGTTGGCGTCGTTGGCGTGGATCACGTCCGGTCGCACGCGCAGCCCTGCCTGTGTGACGTTCTTCCAGTACGTGCCCAGGGCGACGGTGCGGTAGGCGCGTTCGCCGAGCCCGCGCAGGGCACGCAGGGCGTGGGACCTGATACCGGCCAGCGCGGCCCGCGGCTGTGTCGGCGGCGCCAGGGGGGCCGGGGGCGGAGGCGCAGAGACCCGGGAGGCGGGCTCGAGGTCCTGGCTGATCAGCCCGCGCCACACCGGCGCCAGCGCCGGCACGATCCGCTCGAAGGCGAACTCCGGGACACGTTCCAGCGTCAGGCGCTCGCCGAGGCGGCTGACGGCCGCGGGCCGGTCCAGCTCGCGGCGTTCGACCGCGAGGATCCGGACGTCATAGCCCTCGTCACGCAACGACGCGGACTCCTTGAGCACCCGGGAATCGTTGGCGGCGTCGTTGTAGACGAGCACAGCGACACGAGGCTCCGGCGTGCCCTGGCCTGACGTCATGCATCTTCCGTTCCCGAGCGGGGCACGCGCGCGGCGCGCTGTCCCTCGATGGTGTCGTGGTGTGCCGCACGGCCTCGGCCGTTGGCTATGGTGGGGCACGCTTACTGTACCTGCGACCCGGGCCGCGTCGCCTGTGACCTGCCGGGGCCGAGAGGAAGAGATCCGTCCATGAAGATCCTGTCCGTCGTGGGCGCGCGCCCGCAGTTCGTCAAGCTCGCCGCGATCGCCGATGCAGCCGCGCAGCGGGACGACGTCGAGCACGTCATCGTCCACACCGGGCAGCACTACGACGCCGCCATGAGCGACGTGTTCTTCGCGGATCTGCGGATCCCCGCCCCGGACGTGAACCTCTCCGTCGGCTCCGGGTCGCACGGGCGTCAGACCGGTGCGATGCTGGCCGGCATGGACGAGGTGCTCGAGGAGCACCAGCCGGACTGGACCCTGGTCTACGGAGACACCAACTCCACCCTCGCCGGCACCCTCTCCGCCGTGAAGATGCACCTGAAGGTCGCCCATCTGGAGGCCGGGCTGCGCTCGTTCAACCGCCGCATGCCCGAGGAGCACAACCGCGTGGTCACCGACCACGCGGCGGATCTGCTGCTGGCTCCCACCGAGGTCGCGCGCGGCCACCTCGCCGCCGAGGGACTCGCCGAGCGCACGCTGGTGACCGGCGATGTGATGACCGACGTGTGCCTGCGGGTCGCGGCCGCCGTCGAGGGCACTCCGCTGGCCCTGCCCGAGGGCATCGACCCCGCCGGAGAGTTCGCCGTGGCCACGATCCACCGCGCCGACAACACCGACGACCCTGAGCGGCTGCGGGCGATCATCGAGGCCCTGCAGGCTCTCGAGATCCCCCTGGCGCTGTTCGCCCATCCGCGTCTGATGGCGAAGGCGAAGGAGGCCGGCATCGAGCTGGCCGGTGGCGCCGTCCGCGTCGGCGAGCCCGTCGCCTACCCGGACCTGGTGGGCGCGGTGCATGCCGCGAGCGCCGTGGTCACCGACTCCGGTGGTCTGCAGAAGGAGGCGTACCTGCTGGGGACCCCGTGCTCGACGGTGCGCACCGAGACCGAGTGGGTCGAGACGCTGGAGAACGGCTGGAACCAGCTGGTCTCGGACCCGGCCGAGCTGACCGCCGCGGTGGCACGGCCTCGGCCCACCGCCGAGCGCCCCGCCCACTACGGCGACGGCAGGGCGGCCGAACGGAGCGTCGACGCCCTCCGGGAGCGCGCCTGATGGCGAGGTCGCGCACCGCACGACGCCCCGGGCCGAACCGCCCCGCGCACGTGGTCGTCGCCACCCGCGTCTACACCCCTGAACCCGTGGCCGCCGCCTTCCGCCAGGAGGCGCTGGTCATCGCCCTGGAGCGGGCCGGCGCGGAGGTCACCGTGCTGACCACCTCCGCGCCCGGGGCGGGTGGGGTCCGGTCCCGGGCCCGCCGCGTCTCCCGCTGGCCCGTCAAGCGTGATCACCAGGGCCAGGTCCGCGGGTACGTCTCCTATCTCAGCTTCGATCTGCCGCTCGCGCTGCGACTGCTCCTCCAGCGCCCGATGGACGCCCTGGTGCTCGAGCCGCCGCCGACGACCGGGATGGTGGGGATGGTCGCCGCCATGATCCGCCGGGTGCCGTACACCTTCTACGCGGCCGACGTCTGGTCCGACGCGACCGAGAGCGTCGAAGGTGTGCCGACCTTCGTGCGCTCCGTGGTGCGCTGGGCGGAGAAGACCGTGTGGAAGCGTGCCTCGCGCGTGCTGACCATCTCCCCGGGTGTGCAGCATCGGGTCCGGGAACTGATCGGGCCACGGCCCAGCATCGTCATGGTGGGCAACGGGATCGACACCGAGACCTTCACACCCGAGGGCTCGGATGCCGGCGAGGCCGGACCGTACTTCGTCTACGCCGGGACCGTCTCCGAGTGGCAGGGCGCCGCTGTGTTCATCGACGCCTTCGCCCGAGTCCGCCAGCAGCATCCGCAGGCGCGGCTGCTGTTCTTCTCCGAGGGGTCCGGGCGCGACGAGCTCGAGGCCCGGGTGGCCGAGGAGGGCATCGCGGGCATCGAGTTCCGCGACAAGATCCCGCCGGCCCAGGTCGCCGCGCATCTGCGGGGCGCGGTCGCCGGGCTGTCCTCGATCACCCCGGGGCAGGGCTACGAGTTCGCCCTGCCCACCAAGATCTATGCCGCCACCGCGACCGGGACCCCCGTGATCCACGCCGGGGAGGGCGCCGCCCACGACCGGATCCGTGACAACTCCCTGGGCTGGGCCTGCGACTACGACGCCGCCCAGGTCGCCGAGGCGATGCGGGCGGCGCTGGAGGGCGAAGGCGCTCCGGAGCGGGAGCACCTGCGCCGGTGGACGCTCGAGAACGCCTCCCTGGCCGGCTGCGCCACGAAGGGCGCCGAACAGGTCCTGGCGGAGATCCGGCGCTGAGCGTCAGAGGATCGCGCGCAGCCCCGGGACCTTCTTGCCCAGCAGCGAGACTGCGAAGGCGAGGACGGTGACCACGACGATCAGGGCGAGCACCGTCAGCAGCGAGCCCTCGGGGAAGCCCAGCTCGCGCAGCGGCACGAGGATCGCGAAGTGCACGAGGAACACGCCGAAGGTGGCGTCACCGATCGTCCGCAGGAGGTTCTCGGCGCGCGCCGAGACCGTCCACGCACCTCCCAGGCTCAGCAGGGCGATCACCAGGGCGAGCGAGAGCAGCATCACCGTCGGCGCCACATAGGTCGGCAGCAGGAACTGCCCTGGCGGGGTGTCGGTGACGCGGGAGAGATACGCCCACACGGTCGCCACGGTCAGCACCGGCGTGGCCACGAGCAGCAGGAGCAGCGCCCGGCTGCGGCTGACCGGCAGGGCCCACGCTGCCCGTCCCAGGATGTAGTAGCCCAGGAACGGCAGGAAATAGGTCAGGGTGCCCATCTGCAGCGGGACCACCGCTTCGCCGAGCAGCCCTTGGCTGAGCGGTGGGACGGCCATCACCACCAGCGCCCACCCTGTGGCGACGCCGCCGGTGATCCAGGCCCGTCGCGGACTGTCGCCGATGTAGACGGCGATCACCGGAGTGACGACGGTCAGTCCCAGGATCAGCGGCAGGAAGTACAGATGCGGGTACGAGGAGGCTGTCAGCAGGTCCAGGATCTCCTGGCGCCAGTCCAGCGGCTCGTCCGTGAACAGGGTCCCCATGATCAGGGCATAGAAGGCGGTCCACACCACTGTCGCCGGCAGCAGTCGGCGCAGTCTCCGGCCGAGGAACCGGCCGGAGCCGTGGCGCATGGCCGCCGGCGCCAGGTTCAGGGCGCCGGAGATCATGATGAAGGCGGGCACCGTCGTGGCCAGCAGCGCTCGGACCACGTGGATCGCCACCCGCCCCTCACCGTCGAGGTGATCGGCGATCACGTGCACGCAGATCACGCCGATCACCGCGACGATCCGGATCACGTCCAGCAGCGGCGAATACCGGCGGGCGGCACCTGTGACCGGCGGGGCGGTGGCTGTGGGCGGGTCAGGCCGGGTCATAGCTGCCGTCCCCGGGGTCGCAGTCGATCTCGATCATGGTCGAGTGCTCGGTCGTGAACAGCACGGCGCCGAGGTCCATCCCCGCATAGTTGACCGAGTCGGAGGTCTTGTGCCGGTTGTAGGGCAGGCGCTCCTGATAGACGTACGTGATGCCGTTCTCCTCGAGCAGCCGGCAGTCGGCCGGGTCCGTGGCGGCGTTCTCCGTCGCGTAGATGAGATCCCGGTCCAGGTCCGTGTATGCCATGCCGGCCACGGGCAGGCGGACGTCCTGGCCGAACATGGCGTACAGGTGGGCGGCGCCGGAGAACGGACTGGCCAGCACCGTGCCGTCCTGGTCCATCTCCGGGACATGCTGCTCGAACAGGGCGCGCTCGTCGGGCTGCAGGAAGCGGCCGCGGCCGGGATAGTCCGCGGCCAGGTTCTTGGCGGCGTTGTCGCTGCGGGCCGGGATCGAGGCGAGTGCTGCGATGACCGCGGCGACGATCAGCACGAGGGCCACGGGCCGGGACGCCCCGGGCTGCCGGCGTCGATCGGCGGAGGGAGCCAGCAGGCGCGCCCATGCCTGCAGCCCCGGGACCACCAGGACGGCCGAGAGCATGGCCAGCGGCATGGAGATGCGGTCCTGGCCGCGGTAGTACAGCGCAGAGAGGTTCAGCGGGGAATCCAGTGCCGCGTCGAGATAGATCACCGCGACGACGATCCAGGCGACGGCGAGCCAGCGGTGCGGCCGGGAGCGCAGTGAGACGACCAGGCCGGGCCACCACAGCACCGCGAGCGCGGCGCCCAGGGCCATCGGCCACACGGTCAGCAGACCCAGCAGGATCTCGCCCAGCGCCCTCCACCACACCACCGCGAGGCCGCCGTTGAATCCGGTCACGTGCGAGCCCAGCGGGGTGTAGGAGAGCAGCACCACCGGCAGCAGGGCGAGCACGGGCACGGCGATCAGTGCCGGACGGGCTCTCCACGAGGGCAGGCCGGTCACGGTGGTCAGCACCGCGAGCAGGATCAGCGCCGTGACCGCGACATTGGGGTGCATGATCCCCAGTCCGGCGCCCGCGAGGCCGACGGCGAGGAGCGAGGCCAGTACGGGGCGGAGGGCAGGGCGTTCCAGCAGCGCACCCCACAGCGCGGCAGCGGCCGCCAGCGCTCCCGGCAGGGCGGCGAATCCCGCGAGGTTCGGGATGGGGGAGAGGTGGATCCACAGGTCCAGCGGGGTGGCCGGGATCAGCGCCGCCGCCATCGCCGCGGCGAACGGGGCCCACGGTGTGCTCGGGAACAGGGAGCGAGCGAGCAGCGCGATGCCCAAGATCCAGGGAGCAACCGCGAGCGCGAGCACGGTGGCGTTCAGCAGCGTGGGGGTTCCCACGCCGGGCACCAGGGCGGCGAGGGCGTGGAAGGCCGCCGGGTAGAACGTCGGATCGCCGGTCGTGTTCGAGACCGCGCCGACGTGGAGGCTGGAGGCATCGCCCGTCTCGCGGATCCGCTGCAGGGCCGAGAGATGGTAGAGCGTGTCCCACCGCTCGAGGATCGCGTCGGGCCGTCCCGCCTGGCGCGCGATCGGCACCACCGCGACGGCGACGGCGCCGGTCAGCCAGGCGGCCCCGCCGGGCACCGCGCGGCGGGGGGACAGCCGGCCGTCCAGGACCGTCGCTGGCAACCGGACATCGAGCCGGCGCAGGCCGTAGGCCGCGGCGGCGAGGACGAGGGCGCCGAGCAGGAAGGGCAGCAGTGACCAGCGCAGCCCGACCAGGGACGCGGCGACGGCGCTGACGCCGGCGATCGCGGCGGCCAGGGCAGGCGCGAGGGCGAGGGCGATCAGGCGGGAGCCGTCGAGCATCCGGACGGCGGCGTACCCCGGCAGGTACGCCGCCGCCAGGACGACGAGGATCGCAGCGATGAGGGCGAGCACGGACAGCAGACCGGTCACCCCTCGGGCCGGTGCAGGGCTCTCTCGCGGTACTCCGCCGCCGGCTCGGCCTCGTCGATCGCGAGGCGCCGGGCGAGGTAGGTGGTGCGCTTCTCCGCCGCCTTGGTGCGGGCCTCCTGGAGGGCGAGGAAGCCGAGCAGGACGACGACGGTCGCATAGAGCAGCAGATCCGCCCCGCGGCCGACCCCCACCAGATTCGCAGCCCGGCTCAGCATGCCCGGGAACAGGACGGTGAGCACCGCGAAGATCGCGAAGGCGATGATCAGCAGGCGCCGCACCGCGAGCTGTTTCGCGCCGCGCTTCATGAACAGCCAGGCGACGATCACCACGATGCCCAGCACCAGCAGGAGCTGGATGATGAAGGTGCGGCTGCCGACCCCGAGCGAGGGGCCGAGGGCGAGGATCAGCTCATGCTCACCCATCGGGTCAGGAGTCCTGGTCCTGCTGGTGGGTGGAGGCGGAGCCGTCGCCGAGGACGAGGCGGGGGGTGCCGGCCCAGTTCTCGGCCGTGGTGATGTTGCGTCCGTCGATGATCAGCTTGATGCCGGGCACGTCGGCCGCGGAGAGCTCGCGGTATTCGGCGTGGTTGGTCTGCACGATCACCAGGTCCGCGCTCTCGC
>NZ_JBHTCW010000014.1:0-79843 GCF_042666305.1 Brachybacterium sp. GCM10030268
GTGCCCACGCCGCAGCACTCATGAACACCCCGATCTCACTGAACCCCACCTCAACGACTTGCATCCCGCAAGCCGCTTGACATAGGAGATACCCATGAGCACTGATCCCGGCCCGGACTCCGAGGCTCGCCCCTGGCTGCTCGTCGTCGACGCGCAGCAGATCTTCGCCGATCCCGCCTCGGAGTGGGCCTCGCCGTTCTGGGGCGGGGCCTGGGAGCGGATCCGCGAGCTCGCTGTGGCCGTCGGGCCCGAGCGGACCGTGCTGACCCGGTGGCTGCCGACCGCCGATCGGCGCACCGCCTGGGGCGACTACTTCGCCGCCTGGCCGTTCGCCGACGTACCGGCGGAGGATCCGCTGTACGACCTGGTCGAGCAAGCACGCGGCCTCTCCGCCCACCCCACCGTCGACGAGCCGACCTTCGGGAAGTGGGGGCCGCAGCTCGCAGCGCGGATCGGCGCCGCACCCGGAACCGGCCCGCACCTGCTGGTCACCGGTGTCTCCACCGATTGCTGCGTGATCGCGACCGTGCTGGCGGCGGCCGATGCCGGCATGCGCGTCACCGTGGTCACCGATGCCGTCGCCCACTCCACCCGCGAGAACGGCGCGGCCGCCCTGCACACCATGGGCCTGTTCGAGCCGCAAGTCGATCTGCGCACCACCGGCGACGTGATCGCCGGCGCGAGGTCCTGAGCCCATGTCGTCGGTCCCGCCACCACTGCTCACCCTCGGGCACGGCCGCCTCGACCGTGCTGACCTCGCCGATCTGCTGCGCGGCGCCGGCATCGAGCGCCTGGTCGACGTACGCCGCTTCCCCGGCAGCCGCGCGAACGAGGCCGCCTCCCACGGCGCGATCGAGGAGATCTGCGAGAATATCGGCGTCGTCTACCGCTGGGACGAGCGTCTGGGCGGGCGACGTCGCCTCACCAAGGACGACGATGCCGCGTCCGCCGATCCCTGGTGGCGGGTCGCGCAGTTCCGCGCCTATGCGGCCTGGACCCGCAGCGACGAGTTCCGGGCCGGGATCGCCGAGCTCCTCGCCGACTGCGCCCGGCAGCGCACGGCGGTGATGTGCTCGGAGTCCGTGTGGTGGCGCTGCCATCGCCGCCTCATCGCCGACGTGATGCTCCTCGAGCACCAGGTGCCTGTCGAGCACCTGATGCCGTCCGGCCAGCTACGCACCCATGAGTCGAGCGCCGGCGCCCGACTAGATGCCGACGGGCACGTGGTCTGGGACCGGACCGAGCCCGAGGACCGGGCCGAGGACAAGGACAGAACCGACCCGGAGGACCGCGGCGACTAGGCAGAAATCCGTTGCCGCCCTTCGCGCCCCCGGATAGCGTCCGGCACATGCACACACTCCCCCGCACCGCCCTGATCACCGGCGTCGGCCGCCGTCGCGGCATCGGTGCCGCCATCGCGCGGGGTCTCGCCGCCGACGGCTTCGACCTGGCCCTGAACTACTTCGAGGACTACGACCGCCGCATCTACGGCGAACCTGCCGACGTCGAACTCCTGGCCGACGAACTGCGCGCCGGCGGCCGACGGGTCGACCTCGTACCCGGCGATCTGTCGGATCCGGAGATCCCCGAGACCCTGATCGCATCGGCCCAGGAGTCGCTCGGCCCGATCGGCGCCCTGGTCACCTGCCACTGCGAGTCGGTCGATTCCTCGATCCTGGACACGACCGTGGAGAGCTTCGACCGCCACTATGCCGTGAACGTCCGCGCCAACTGGCTGCTGCTGAAAGCCTTCGCCGAACATGTCGAGGCCGGCGCGGACACCCCGGGCGGCGCGATGATCGCGCTGACCAGCGACCACACCGTGCACAACCTCCCCTACGGCTCCACGAAGGCCGCATTGGACCGCCTGGTGCTGGCCGGGACCCATGAACTGGCCGACCGCGGCATCCGCACCAACCTCATCAACCCCGGCCCGATCGATACCGGCTGGATGAGCGATGAGGTGCGCGATTCGGCCGCTTCCGCGACGCCCGGCGGGCACCTCGGCGAGCCAGAGACCGTCGCGAACCTGGTGCGATTCCTGGTCTCCGAGCAGGGCGAGTGGATCCGGGGACAGCTGCTCTACTCCAATGGGGGCTTCGCCTCCCCGGCGCTCTGAACCGCGGCCCCATTCCCCCGAAACGTGGCGATTCCGGCACGTCTCGGGGGAACGGTTGCGCGCGTCGCGGCGCGCGGGTCGCGCAGGCGCGCGGGCGGACCGCTCAGATCCCGCGACGCAGCACGAACACGCCGCCGCGGTCGAGCACGGCCCAGGCCTTCTTGGTGCGCGGATCCACGCCGTAGGTGCCCACCGCATGGCCCTCGTGGTAGGGCCCCTTGACGAACTTCTTGGTCCCGGCGTGGTTCGCGTCCACGGCGTTGATCCAGGAGCCGTCCTCGCCGCGAGTGGCGAGCCCGTAGCTGCCATCGGCCCGGAACGCGCGGGCGCCGCCGCTGAGCTCGAGGACGAAGCGGTCGGCCTCATCGGTCTCGTCGGCCTCGGGCAGCTGACCGGTCACGGACTCGTCGTTCAGCGTCAGGTTCTCGTGGATGCCCGTGAGGTGGAAGCGGGGCGAGGCGTCGCCGTCCCCGGCGTCCTGCCAGCCGGTGGCGATGTGCTTGGACAGGGCCCGCCCGGCGTAGTCGGACGTCTCGGCGGTGTTGACACCGTCGAGGATCCTCGCGGTGGTGCCCTCGAACTCGTCGCTGACCACGGTGTAGGACTCCCCCGGGCCGACGAGGAACTCCTGGCCGTTCAGGGAGCGGCCCCAGCGCTCGCGCCAGTACCAGCCGCTCTCCGGCGGGGTGACGTTCATGTACGTCGGCCCGTAGTCGGCGCCGGTGCTCATGGAGTAGAAGTCGACGTAGAGCATCGGGCCGTCGACGGTGATGAGGTAGTGGCTCAGCGTCCACAGCTCCTCGGCGAGCACAGTCTCGGACGGGCCGCCGTAGGTCTCGTCGATGGAGGGGACATCCGGCGTGTAGAACTTGGCGCTGTCCGAGCCGGCGATGAGCTGCTCGATGGAGTGCCGGCCGTCGGCGCTGGTGATCACCGAGCGCTTGTGGTGGTGATCGTGGCCGCCCCACAGGAACGCGACCCCGCCCTCGTCGCAGATCTGCAGGAACCGGTCCACCCCGTCGGGATTCTCGGAGGGATCGCTGCCGAAGAGGTTGTCGACGTGGTTGCCGCCGATGAGGTTCTTGTGCGCGGCGATGATGCAGTGCATGTCCGCGCCGCGGCTCATCACGCGCTCCTCGATCCAGTCGAGCTGGTCGAGGATGTTGTCGCCGGTGGAGCCGGAGCCGTCCGGACGGGTGAACTGGTCGAGCATGATGAGGCGGACGTTCTCGACGTCGAAGGAGTAGGACAGCCCCTTCAGCACCTCCGAGGGGGATGAGAAGTTCGTCGCCCCGCCGAGCGGGTTCTCGCCCTCGCCCATGTGCTGGGGGAAGACCTGCGGCAGCTCCTGGCCGGCCGTCGCGGAGGACTCGTGGTTGCCCCGCAGGGTGTAGAAGCCGATGCCGGCGTCGTACAGCGGCTGGACCAGTTCGCCCTTGATCGGCAGCGTGCGCACGTCGGGACGGCCGTTGTAGCTGTCCTCCTCCCGATCGACGTTGTCGCCGACCTGCACCAGGAAGGCGGCGCCCTCGTCGATCATGCGCTCATTGATCATGCGCTGGAGGCCGCCGGCGATGGAGCCGGGGTTCTCCCCGTCAGCGTCCGCGCCCCACTGGGTGTCGCTCATCAGGCCGAAGGTCCACGCGTTCTCGGACAGGGCAGGACGGGGAGCGGCCGAGGCGGCGGCGGTTCCGACGGCGCCGACGGCACCGAGGGCGCCGACGCCGATCGGGAGCTGCAGGAGGGTGCGACGGTCGATACGGCTGGGAGCGGGCATGGGCGGGTCTCCTCGGGTCAGGCGGCGGGGGCTGCTCGTGTCAGGCGGCGGGGCCTGATCGGGATCGAGCACCCGCGAGACTAGGGACCTCCTGCGACCAGGATCTGACCTGCACACCAACGACGGATGACCGCGGGAGGTCCGGTCGGCGAAGTCGCCGCCGGCCCGGCGGCCCTCACCGCAGCGGCCCGGTGACCCCCTCGGCCGCGGCCAGCACCGACCCGTCCCGCAGCCGCGCCTCGGCCTCGGCGATGTCCGGGGCGAGGAACCGGTCCGGGCCCGGACCCTCGACGGTGCGGCGCAGCACGTCGATCACGGCGCGCGAGGCGGCCGAGGGCTCCAGCGGGGCGCGCAGGTCGATCGCGCGGGCCGCGGCGAGCAGTTCGATGGCCAGCACCCGGCGCAGGTTGTCCACGCTGGTGCGCAGCTTCCGGGCGGCGTGCCAGCCCATCGAGACGTGGTCCTCCTGCATCGCCGAGGACGGGATCGAGTCCGCACTCGCCGGTGCCGCCAGCCGCTTCATCTCCGAGACCAGACCCGCCTGGGTGTACTGGGCGATCATGAAGCCGGAGTCGACGCCCGGGTCGTCGGCCAGGAACGGCGGCAGCCCGTGGGAGCGCGACTTATCCAGCATCCGGTCGGTGCGGCGCTCCGCGATCGAGGCCAGGTCCGCGCTGACCACGGCGAGGAAGTCGAGCACGTAGGCGACCGGGGCGCCGTGGAAGTTGCCGTTGGAGGTGACGGTGCCGTCCTCGAGCACGACCGGGTTGTCGATGGCGGCCGCCAGCTCCCGGTCGGCAACGGTGCGGGCATGCTCGATGGTGTCGCGCACGCCGCCGGCGACCTGCGGGGCGCAGCGCAGGGAGTAGGCGTCCTGGACCCTGGAGCCCTCGGCGGCGACATCGGCGATGATCGGCGAGTCCTGCAGCACGGCCAGGATGTTCGCGGCCGAGGCGGCCTGCCCGGGGTGCGGGCGCAGCGGCGTGTGCAGCTCGGGGTGGAAGACGGTGTCGCGGCCGCGCAGACCCTGCACGGTCAGGGCCGTGGTGAGGTCCGCGGCGCGCACCAGCTCGTCGAGGTCGGCGAGGGCCAGCAGCAGCATGCCGAGCATGCCGTCGGTGCCGTTGATCAGCGCCAGGCCCTCCTTCTCCTCGAGCAGCACGGGCTCGATGCCGGCCTCGGCCAGCAGCTCGGGCACGGGGCGCTCGACGCCGTCACGGTCCCGGGCGCGCCCCTCCCCCATCAGCACGATCGCGCAGTGCGCGAGCGGGGCGAGGTCGCCGGAGCAGCCGAGGGAGCCGTACTCGTGGACGATCGGGGTGATGCGGGCGTTCAGCAGCGCCAGCATCGTCTCGACCACGACGGGGCGCACGCCGGTGCGGCCGGAGGCGAGGGTGCGGGCGCGCAGCAGCATCAGGGCGCGCACCACCTCGGGCTCGACCTCGCCGCCGGCGCCTGCGGCGTGGGAGCGGATCAGGGAGCGCTGCAGGGCGTGGCGCTGGCTGGGCGGGATGGAGGTGTCCGCGAGCGCTCCGAATCCGGTCGAGACGCCGTAGACGGGGGTCTCGCCGAGGGCGAGGTCCTCGATGTGGGTGCGCACCCGGGCGACTTCTTCGCGGGCGGCGGGGTCCAGACGCACCTCGGCGCCGCGGCGGGCGACGGCGAGCACGTCGGCCGCGGTCAGGCCCGAGGTCGACAGGGTGATGGTGCGGTTCCCGGCGGCGGGATGCGGGGCGGTGGTCATCGGTGGTCGTCTCCTGAGGTGAGGGGGCGTCGTACTCTGTGGCGATGGGGGACGTGTGGCAGCAGGTGTGGCCGGAGCTGCTCGACGCCGGAGTGCTGGTCGTGGCGATGGCGGGCGTCGTGCTGCTGACGATCCACACGGTGCGGCGTCCGCACCGTCATCGCCGGCATCCCACGCGCCGTCGGGCCCCGCGGCTGATGGCGGTCATCGCCGTGGTGGTCTACCTGGTGGCCGCTCTGATCGCGGTGGTCGGCACGACCGAGGACGAGGACCCGGCCAACGCCCGGCAGATGCTGATCGCCGGGGCGCTGCTGTCGCTGCTGGCCCTGTTCCTGCTGTGGGTCTACGTGATCGTCTACGTCGAAGCGGGCCCGGAGGCGCTCATCCAGCGGGACATCGCCGGCCGCACGCACACCATCCGCTACGAGGACATCACCCGGATCTACGAGCGCACGGCCCGGCTGGGCTATTTCGTGGTGGTGGAGGGGCGCGACGGGACGAGGATCCAGGCGGGCCCGGGCCTGTTCGACTGGGGCCCGTACCAGCATTGGCGCCGGACACAGATGCCTCGCCGGCGCTAGCGCGCGCGGGACCGCGGTGGCACGGCGAGTCTCGGCGACGTTCAGCGCCGCGGTCGCGGGAGGAGCCGTGAGGGGCCGGCGGACCGCGGTCACAGCAGCAGGTGCGCCAGCGGCGCGGTGATCAGCATCGTCAGCATCACGCGCTGGATCCAGATGATCACCAGCCGGCCCACGCTGATCGGGATCGAGGTGGCCAGGATCGAGGGCACCAGGGCGGAGAAGAAGATGATCTGCGAGACGGCGGTGACGCCGATGGTCAGGCGCAGAACGTCGGAGGGATGGCCGGCGACGGCTGTGGCCGGCAGGAACATCTCGGCGATGCCCATCGCGGCGGCCTTGCCCGCCAGTCCCGGATCCGGCAGGCCGACGAGGTAGGCGACGGGCACGAACAGCCAGCCCACGACGTCGAAGACGGGGGTGTAGGTCGCCAGCAGCAGGCCGGCTAGGCCGATCGAGAGGATCGAGGGGACGATCGCGGAGGACATCCGCACGCCGTCGCGGAACGTCGACCAGGTCCCCCGTCCCAGGCCAGGTGCGCTGGACAGGGCGCGCATCGCCTCGGCCCAGGCGGCGGCGAACCGATTGCCGCGCGCGACCGGCTCCGGGAGGTGCGTGACGCCCTCGAAGGTGTCGGGCGCGACGGTGCGCAGCGGCGGGATCCGCACGGTGATCGCTGTGACCGCGAAGGTCACGGCGAGGGTGAGCACGAAGTACAGCGTCCAGTGGTCCATGAGATCCAGGGTGCTGGCGACGATGACCATGAACGTCGCCGAGACGGTCGAGAAGCCGGTGGCGATGATCGCGGCCTCCCGGCCGGTGTACCGGCCCTCGCGGTAGACCTTGTCGGTGATCAGCAGGGCGAGCGAGTAGGAGCCGACGAAGGAGGCGACCGCGTCGACGGCGGCGCGTCCCGGC
Source organism: Brachybacterium sp. GCM10030268 (assembly GCF_042666305.1). Lineage (NCBI taxonomy): Bacteria > Bacillati > Actinomycetota > Actinomycetes > Micrococcales > Dermabacteraceae > Brachybacterium > Brachybacterium sp. GCM10030268. Next base: position 7,137 of record NZ_JBHTCW010000014.1, read on the forward strand.
ACCTTCCACACCGGGCGCATGATCGGCTGGACCAGTACGCCGATGAACTCCATCAGTCCGTAGCCGACCAGCAGCGCGAGGAACACGGCGCCGACGGGCACGATGAGGCCGACGGGGATGGCGAGCTTGTCCCACAGGAACGGGCCGATGTCGGGGTTGGCGAGCGGCCCCGGGTAGTAGCCGGCGGCCGCGCACACGGCGACGGCGAGGCCGACGACGTTCGCGAGCGCGAAGAAGGTCCGCAGCGCCCCATTGCGCCAGGTGCCGGTGGCGAACGGGCGGACCGTGCCCAGCGCCACCAGAGCCACCACGACCCAGGGCACCACGGGGCCGAGCACCCATTGCACGAGGCTCAGCACGTGGTCGACGAGGATCGTGGAGCTGCCGGCGATCTCGACGGTCACGAAGAACATCGCCAGGCCGATGGCGCTGTAGACCACGAAGCGCCACCGGTGCGGCGGGGTGGAGCGCGCTCCATCGGGCGAGCCGGCGGCGGAACCGGGCTCGGGACGGGGCGCAGGGGTCGCGGGCGTCGTCATCGACGTCCTCCTCAGGGCAGGGGGATCCCGGCCCGCCAGACCCGGTGGGTCAGCGGCATGCCGGGGCGGTAGGCGAGATGGATGGCGGCGGGGGCGTCGAGCACGTGGAGGTCGGCGCGGGCGCCGACGGAGAGGTGGCCGACGTCCTCGCGGTGCAGGGCCTGGGCCCCGCCGCGGGTGGCGGCGCGGATCGCTTCGGCCAGCGTCAGGTGCATCTGCAGCACGGCGGTGGCCACGCAGAAGCTCATGGAGCTGGTGTAGCTGGTGCCGGGGTTGCAGTTCGAGGCGATCGCGACGCTCGCCCCCGCGTCCAGCAGCTCCCGGGCCGGAGCGAGGGGTGCTCGGGTGGAGAGGTCGCAGGCCGGCAGCACGGTGGCCACGGTGCTCTCGCGGGCCGCAGCGAGCGCGTCGATGTCGGCGGCGCTGACGTGGTTGACGTGGTCGACGCTGGCCGCTCCCAGCTCCACGGCGAGCGCGACCCCGCCGGAGGCACCGAGCTGGTTGCCGTGCACCCGCAGGCCCAGCCCCGCGTCGGCACCGGCGCGCAGGACGCGCTCGGACTGCGCGGGGGTGAAGGCGCCGCTCTCGCAGAACACGTCGATCCAGCCGACGTACGGGGCGACGGCCTCGAGCATCTCACCCGTGACCAGGTCGACGTACCCCTCGGCGTCTCCGCCGAACTCGGAGGGTACGAGGTGGGCGCCGAGGAAGGTGACCTCGTCGAGCTCCCCGTCGGCCTTGAGCTGCGAGGCGAGGCGGGCGGCGCGCAGCTCCTCGGCGACGGTGAGTCCGTACCCGGTCTTGGTCTCCAGGCACGTGGTGCCGCCCCGGGCGGCCTCGGCGATGCGGGCGCGCACCAGGTCCCGCAGGCGCTCGTCGGCCGCGGCGCGGGTCGCCGAGGTGGTCACGCCGATCCCGCCGGCGGCGTAGGCCTGCCCGGCCATGCGGGCCTCGAACTCTCCCGCGCGGTCGCCGTCGAAGACGAGGTGGGTGTGGGAGTCGACCCAGCCGGGCAGGACCGCCCTGCCACCGAGGTCCTCGCGTGCGTCGGCCGACGGGGCCTGGGCCGACGGGCCGGTCCAGGCGACGAGCCCGTCCTCGATCACCACGGCCGCGTCGCGCACGACCTGCTCGTCGGTGACCGTGCCCGGGCGCGCGGGGTCATCGCACGCGGGGTCCAGGGTCCACAGCTCGCTGATACCGGTGAGCACGGTGCTGGTCACAGGAATACCTCCGGATGCGGATGAGCGGGGGCGGATGGGCAGGGGCGGATGCGCGAGGGCGGATACGCAGCTGCGGCTCGGGCCGGCTCGGCGCGGCACCGCGGCGGCCCGGGGCCTCAGTCGCGGCGGGTAGGAGTCATCGGGACCCGCACGCCGCGCTCGTGGGCGACCTCGTCGGCCCGGGAGTAGCCGGCGTCGACGTGGCGGAACACGCCGGTGGCGGGGTCGTTGGTCAGCAGGCGCTCGAGCTTGCGGGCTGCCAGCTCCGTGCCGTCGGCCACCCCGACCTGGCCGGCGTGGATCGACCGGCCGATGCCGACGCCCCCGCCGTGGTGGATCGAGACCCAGGTCGCGCCGGAGGAGGTGGCGGTCAGAGCGTTCAGCAGCGGCCAGTCGGCGATCGCGTCGGACCCGTCGAGCATGGATTCGGTCTCGCGGTACGGGGAGGCGACGGAGCCGGAGTCGAGGTGGTCGCGGCCGATGACGATGGGGGCCTTGACCTTCCCGTCGCGCACCAGGTCGTTCAGGAGCATGCCGGCGAGGTGGCGTTCGCCGTAGCCGAGCCAGCAGATGCGGGCGGGCAGGCCCTCGAACTCGACGTACTCCCCGGCGGCGTCCAGCCAGCGGTGGAGGTGCTCGTTGTCGGGGAAGAGCTCCTTCATCGCGGCGTCGGTGACGGCGATGTCCTCCGGGTCACCGGACAGCGCCACCCACCGGAACGGGCCCATGCCCTCGCAGAACAGCGGGCGCACGTAGGCGGGGACGAAGCCGGGGAAGGCGAAGGCGCGGTCGTAGCCGGCGTGGCGGGCCTCGTCGCGGATGGAGTTGCCGTAGTCGAAGACCTCGGCGCCGGCGTCCTGGAACTCGACCATGGCCTGGACCTGGCAGGCCATCGCCTCGCGGGACTTCTTGGTGAAGCCCTCCGGGTCCGCCTCCGCCTCGCGCTGCCAGTCCTCGACGGTGACCTCGGCGGGCAGGTAGGACAGCGGGTCGTGGGCGCTGGTCTGGTCGGTGACCACGTCGATGTGCACCTCGCCGGCGCGGTGGCGCTCCAAGAGCGCGGGGAAGACGTCGGCGGCGTTGCCGACGATCCCGATCGAAACGGCGCGGCGCTCGGCGCGGGCGGCGCTGGCGCGGGCGACGGCGTCCTCGAGGTCCTCGGCGATCTCGTGGAGGTAGCGCTTGGCGACGCGGCGCTCCAGGCGGCTGCGGTCGACGTCGGCGATCAGGCACACCCCGTCGTTCAGGGTGACCGCGAGGGGCTGGGCCCCGCCCATGCCGCCGCAGCCGCCGGTCAGGGTGATGGTGCCGGCCAAGGTGCCGCCGAACCGCTTGGCGGCCACGGCCGCGAAGGTCTCGAACGTGCCCTGGAGGATGCCCTGGGTGGCGATGTAGATCCAGGAGCCCGCGGTCATCTGCCCGTACATGGTCAGGCCCTCGGCCTCGAGGCGGCGGAACTCGGGCCAGGTGGCCCAGTCGCCGACGAGGTGGGAGTTGGCCAGCAGCACGCGCGGTGCCCATTCGTGGGTGCGCAGCACGCCGACGGGCTTGCCGGACTGGACCAGCAGGGTCTCGTCGTCCTCGAGGTCGCGGAGGGTCTCGGTGATCGCGTCGAAGGCCTCCCAGGAGCGGGCCGCACGGCCGGTGCCGCCGTAGACGACCAGGTCGTCGGGGCGTTCGGCGACCTCGGGGTCGAGGTTGTTCATGAGCATCCGCAGCGGTGCCTCGGTCTGCCAGGACTTCGCGCTGAGGGCGGTGCCGCGCGGGGCGCGGACGGGGCGGGCTCCGGGGAGGGTCATCGTCGGTTCCTTCCGTGGCGGGGATTCGGTCCAGCTCACCACGCCCGGGCGTCCCGGGCGAGACCTGCCGGCCCGGTTATGTCCGGAATACCGGACAACTGGTCGCAGGCCAGTAGCCCGGTCAGGAGACGACGGAGGTCTGGGAGCTGCCGGAGTCCTCGGCGGCACGCTCCTTCTGGACCAGCTCCCAGGTGCGGATGAGGCGCGGGAAGGCGAGCATGAGCAGCCCGCCCAGCACATTCAGCGGGACCACCCAGGCGAACCAGATCAGCCAGTCCACGTACGAGATCGCCGCTCCGGCGTGCATCGCCCCGAAGATCACCACAGCGTTCAGGGCGCCGTGGAGCATGCCGAGCCCGACCACGAGGAAGCCGGCGATCAGCGAGTTCGCCAGCGTCACCATGCCCTCGCTGGAGCCCTGATTCATGCGGGTGATCAGGGTGATCGTGAACCCGGCCAGCAGCGCCAGGGAGACCGTCTCGCTGGTCAGGCCTTTCTCCATGTAGCCGGTCGCGGTCTCCGTCAGCACGGACTCGAAGCGGGGGAAGGCGGCGACCACGAACCACATGAACAGCCACCCGCCGATCAGGTTCATCGCCAGGGTGACCACCCACAGCCGCACCAGCTGCCACCAGGTGCCGCGACGGGCCATCACGGCATTGATGGGCAGCAGGAAGTCCTCGGTGAACAGCTCGGAGTGCGCGAGGCGGCAGGCGAACAGGCCGATGCCGAACGCGAGCCCGCCCAGCAGTTTGGAGTCGGTGGCCTCGAGCACGGCGAGCATCGCCATCAGGCCCAGGCCTACGTCGATGCCGCCGAACAGACCGGTGATGATCTGGGCGCGCCAGGTGCGATTGAGCTTGTTCGCGCCTTCGGCGACGGTGTTCTGGAACTCCTCGACGAGCTTGTCCTCGACGGGCTCGTCGGACTCACCGAGCCGGGCACGCTCGTCGGCTTCGGAGGGCTGCTGCTCAGGAGCCATGGGTCCGTCCTCACGCTCGCACGTCGGGTCGACGAAGGATACCAACAGCCCCGTGTCCACGGACGGGACGCCAGTCGCAGCTGCCCGGTCATATGCGCAGCACCGTCGACCGACGTCCCGTCGGCGGTCAGGTCCGGCTGGGCGAGCCCGAGCCGACCGGACCGTGCAGGCGGCGGGTCAGCTCACCGGCCGCCTCGCGCACCGCCACCGCCAGCCGGGCCCGGTCCTCGTCGCTCGTGTGGTCCTCGACGAAGGTCAGCGCGACCGCGGCGGCCGGCCACCCGGTGTGATCGCGCACCACGGCGGCAAGGGAGGAGAGCGTGTCGGTGACCTCCCCGGTCTCTTCGGCGACGCCCTCGCGGCGCACGTCGGCCAGCAGCGCCCGCAGCTGCTGCGGCGTCGTGGGCCCGGGGGCGGAGGTGCGGGCGGTGAAGTCGGCCTCGCGGCCGTAGAGGCTGCGCAGCTGCGCCGGCGGGAGCTCGGCCAGCAGCGCCCTCCCGCTCGCGGTCAGGTGGGAGGGGATCCGTACGCCCACATCCGTGACCAGGCTGGGCCGGTTCCGGGCACGCTCCTCGACGATGTACAGCACGTCACGACCGTGCAGCACGGCGAGATGACCCGACTCCCCCACCTCGTCGACCAGGTTTTCGACGACCCGTCGGCCGATGCGTGCGAGGGGCTCCTGCCGGGCGTACCCGCCGGCCAGCTCGAACGCCGCGGGACCGATGCCGTAGAGCCGCTCGGAGGCGAGGTGGAGGGCGAAGCCGCGTTCGACGAGCACGCTGAGCAGGTCGTACGTGGTCGAGCGGGGCAGGTCGAGGTCGCGGGCGATCTGGATCGCGGGCACGGGGGTGCGCTGCGCGGCGAGGTACGTCGTCAGCTGCAGTGCCGCATCGGCGGCGGGAACCTTCGGTGCCATGATGGGGCCAGCATGCCACCGCATCACAGGGAGGTCGCCATGGATGCCGCTGCTGCATCCGCACGCGCATGGACGGGCCGGCTGGACGGCCACGGCACCGAGCACGCCCGCTGGCACATGATCGTGGACACCGAGGAGCCGAGCATCGCCGATGTCGCGCTGCTGGGATTCCGGTCCGACGAAGGCGTGCGCCGCAACCGGGGCCGCCCCGGCGCGGCCGACGGGCCCGGGGCCCTGCGCCGCGCACTGGGGCCGATGGCACTGCACGGGGAGATCGGAGCCGGGCGCCGCCGCATCGTCGACCTCGGTGATGTGGCTGTGGACGGGCAGGACCTCGAGAGCGGGCAGGAGCAGCTGGCGGCCCGGCTCGGGCAGGCGCTGCGGACGACGGGAGATCGCGGCGGCCTCTCCCTCGTGCTCGGCGGCGGGCACGAGACGGCGTGGGCCTCCTATCGCGGTCTCGCGGCCTCCGGCCGACTTGACGATGGCGCCCGCTGGGGTGTGCTGAACCTCGATGCCCACTTCGATCTGCGCCGGGAGGAGCGGCCGACGTCGGGCACGCCGTTCGCGCAGATGGCCGATGCCGAGGCGGCCGCCGGGCGGGAGCTGAACTACGCCGTGCTCGGCATCGCCGAGCCCTCGAACACGGGCGTGCTGTTCGAGGAGGCCCGACGGCTCGGCGTGCGCTGGCTGACCGACGAGCAGTGTGCCGACGGCGGAGCCGAGCAGGTCACCGCGTTCGTCGAGGATTTCACCGCTGACCTGGACCTGCTGTATCTGACGATCGATCTGGACGTGCTGCCGGCGGCCGTCGCGCCCGGCGTCTCCGCTCCGGCTGCCTACGGCGTGCCCGTGCCGGTGATCGCGGCGGCCGTCCGAGCTGCGGCCGGCAGCGGGAAGCTGGCCCTGCTGGACGTGGTGGAGCTGAATCCCGCCCTGGACGTGGATTCCCGCACCGCGCGCACCGCGGCTCGACTCATCGATGACGCCGTGCGGCACGCCGTCGGCGCCCGGTAGTGAGTCGTCGGCGCCCGGTAGTGAGTCGGGTCGGACCTGGCCAACGCTCCCTCGCCCGACGCCGCTGACGGCCGACGGCTGACGACTGACGGCGAGCGACAGGCGGCAGGCGACAGGCGGCGGGCGGCTGACGGCGGGCAGCGGACGGCTGACTCTTGCCGAGCCGGCTTCTCAGAGCGGCTGGTCGCTCTCGCGCAGCCAGTCCTCGAGCGTCATGTCGTCGACCTCGGCGTCGGCAGGGATCAGTCCGCCGGTGGCGAGGCCGCGCCCGAGGTAGGGCAGCTCCGTGACCAGGCGCGGTGACCTGCCGGCGAGGCTGCCGCGGGTGGCGAGGATGCGCCGGACGAGCTCGGCGCTGGTGAGCTCCTCGGGGCCGCGGATGGCGGCGGTCCTGGTGGCGGCATCGTTGCCCGACGCGTCGCCGTCGCCACGCTCGACCGGGACACCGCTGGTGACGAGCGGGTCGTTCTCGATCTCGCGCTCGATGAAGCTCGCGACACGGGCCGCGGCGACCGGGGCCATCCGCATGGTCGGCAGCACCGCGACCGGGCCCAGGCTCGCCTGGGACAGGATCGATCCGGCCAGCTCGTACCACTGGGTGGAGTGGATGATGGTCGCCGGGATGCGAGCCTCCCGGTAGAGGCGCTCCTGGGCGGCCTTCCCGCGGTAGTAGCCCATCAGGCGGTTCACGGCGGGATCGGCGGCTCCGGCGATCGAGACGCAGACGACGCGGCGGACCCCGCCGCGCTCGGCGGCCCGGGCGACCTTCTGCGCCGTGCGGGTGAAGTACGAGACCGCGCGGTCACCGCGGATGGTGGCGATGTTCAGGGCATCGACGGCGACGTCGGCCCCGGTCAGCGCTTCCTCCAGACCGGTGCCGCGGAATGCGTCGACGCCGCTCGCCCGGCTGAGGGGGCGCACGCTGTGGCCGGCGGCTTCGAGGCGGGTGACGAGGTGGCGGCCGATGGTGCCGGTCGCTCCGAGCACGGCGATATCCATGGCCTCACAGTAGGCGCGGAGGAAAGCGCCGGGAAGCCCCGGATCACCGGTCGCGTCGCCCATGGGGTCAGCGCAACTTCTTGGTCTGGTACGCGACCTGACTGCGCTCAGGCAGGGTGACTCGGCGCTGACCGCCATATAGCTGCATCCCCTCCGGCGGCGCGAGCGTTGGCGGAGGGCTGCTGGGGCAATGCGACGAACCACCGCCCCGAGCGGTTATCGCCGGGCGTCAGTGGCCGGTAGAGCCGTCACCGGGCGGCCGCCAGCGTTCGTTGACCAGCTGGAACAGACGGCAGTCCGCCCACTGGCCTCCCAATCGCAGGAAGGACGGGGCCAGGCCGAACTCCGCGAAGCCGCAGCGCTGGAGGACCCGCACCGAGGCGTCGTTGCCGACCTGCACCTCGGCCTGCAGCCGGTGCAGGCCGAGCCCACCGAAGGCGACGGCGATGGCGGCGCGCACGGCGTGGGTGGCGATGCCGCGGCCGGTGTCGGCGTGGTCCACCCAGTACCCGAGCGAGGCGAACTCGGCAGCGCCGCGGACGATGCCGGTGAAGCTCAGGCGCCCCACCAGACGGCTGCTGCCGTTCTCCTCGAGCCAGATCGTCAGCGGCAGGCCGCGGCCGGCTTCGCGATCCTCGACAGCCTGAGCGATGGCGGCGCGCTGCCCGGCCTCGGTGAACCAGTTCGCCGTCCGCTCCGGAGCGCCGATCAGCAGACGCTCGCGGTTGCGGGACTCGAGCTCGGCCAGCGCCGGGGCGTCGGAGGGAGCCAGCAGACGCAGGGTCACCTGCTCGGCGCCGACTGGGCGCGCGGTCTGCTCCCTCATGCGGCACATCGTGCCAGAGGGATCGGGTCAGTACCCGGTGCGCCCGTCGATCCGCTCGCGCAGCAGATCCAGGTGGCCGAGGTGGCGGGCGTACTCCTCGATGAGGTGGGTGAGGATCCAGCGCAGGTTCACCGGCTCACCCTTCCGCAGCCCGCGCACCGGGCCGTCGAGATCGCTCCAGCTCGCCTGGGCCGCCCGGGCGGCCTCGATCTCCTGGCGGTAGCGCTGGACGTCGGCTTCGGCAGTGGCCGGGTCCACGTCCTCGAAGTCGCCATCGGGATTCTGCGGCGTGCTGTAGTAGTCCGGGACGGCCTCGCCGAGGGTGACCTCGCGCAACCAGTGCGCCTCGACCTCGGTCAGATGGCGCACGATACCGATCGGGCTCAGGGCCGACGGGGGCGCGGAGCGCCGGCACAGCTGCTCGGCGTCGAGGCCGTCGATCTTCAGCAGCAGGGTCTGGCGGTGGAAGTCCACCCAATGGTCGAGAGTCTCGCGCTCGGTCGCGGTCATCGGGCCGAATCGGCGGGGGTCGGGAGTGCTCATGGAGAGCGATCCTGGCACGCCGTTCACGGAGCAACCAGGGATTATCGCGCTGCGCCGAGTAAGATCGGGCATCCCCAGCACAGGAGTCGAGATGGCGTCGTCCAACCCCGCGGACCCCACGGCCCTGCTGGATCCTGCGTCCCCCGCGATGGGCGAGCGGCTCGTCGAGGCCTGGCGCACCGGTGTGCTGGTCCTGCCCCTGCGGGACGAGTCCTCTCCGGTGCGGCTGCCGGGGCTGCACAAGTCGGTGCTCCCACCCTCGCTGTCCGGGCAGGCACGGGTCTCGCTCGCCGGCGTCGGTGAGCACTTCGCCGCCTGGCGGCTGGTCCCGCAGGAGAACGCACCGCTGATCGTGCGGATCCCCCACGTGCCCCTCGCCGAGATGCCGCAGGAGCTCGCTCACGAGATCGCCGCGCTGACTCTGGTCCCGCCCGACGTCGGCCCGCAGCCGATCGCGTTCCACGACGAGCCGGCCGACGCGGGGTCCCCGCCCGCCGGGGCAGGTGGCCCAGCGCCCGGCGGCGACCCCGGGGACCCGGCACCCAGCCCCATCGGCCATCCCTTCGTCGTCACCTCCGAGATGCCCGGCACCGCCGCCGTGCCGGAGGCCTGGACCGCGCAGCACCTCGCCGCGCACGCCGCCCACCTCGCGCACCTGCACTCGGTGCCCGCTCCCGGGCGGGGCCCGGTGACCCTGGGACGGAACCCCTGGGCGGCGATCCCGCGCGGCACGCCGTCGCTGCTGAGCGAGGTCGAGGCCGAGGTGGAGAGCTGGCGCTCCCGGCACGGTGCCCTGATCCGGGAGCTCGCGCTCGAACCGATCCTGGACGCGGCCCTGTCCCGCGTGGCGACGGTCGAGAGCGACATTGCCCAGCTGGACGGCTTCGTCCTCGCCCACGGCGACCTCTGCGCCACCAACATCATGTGGGACCGGCCCGTGGAGACCGCGGAGCCACCGGCCGTCGGCTACATCGACTTCGAGTGGGCACAGGGCGATGATCCCGCCCGCGACCTGGCCATCATCGGCGGCGCCGTGCACGGCGGACCCTGGTACGTCCCGCTGGACGAGGACCAGGTCAGCGCCTTCGTCGACGCCTATGTGCGAGCGCGCGCCGAGCACGGGCCCGTGCCTGCCTCGGTGGCCGACGTCGGCGCGCTGCGCCGGCGGATGCGAGCCTGGACGGCGTACGAACGCACCGCGATGCTGGTCCACGTCGCCTCCCGCGCCGCGACCCGGGCCGCCCACCGCCAGGTGCTGCCGGTCCTCCGCGGCACCCTGGCCGAGGAGCTCGGGCTCGACGACACCCACCGCTGAACTCCCACGGGTGAGAGTGCCCACGCCTGGGCGCAAGTGGTGGCGCGCCGAGCGCATCGGCATACGGTGGGGGCATGAGTGACTTCGTGAAGAACAGTTCCGGTGCCCCCGCGGGATACTTCGCCGCCGAAGCCGCCGGGCTGCGCTGGCTGGCAGAGCCGCAGGCCGTCCCCGTCGTGCCCGTCCTCGAGGAGGGCAAGGACTTCCTGCGCCTGCAGCAGCTGACGACGACCGCTCCGAGCGCCGGGGCGGCCCGCGAGTTCGGCCGCGGCCTGGCTCGTCTGCACGACGCCGGCGCACCGGACTTCGGCTGGACCCCGGCCGAGGCGGCCTGGTTCGGCCCCCTGGAGAACCCCTTCACCGTCTCCACCTCCACGCACGCCGACTTCCCCGACTACTACGCCGACGACCGCCTGCGGCCGCTGGCCGACAAGGTCACCCGCACGCTCGGGGCCGACGGCCACGACACCGTGGACGAGGCGATCGACATGATCGCCGACGGGGCGTACGACGGCATCAGCGGACAGGGCTCCGAGGAGCCCGCCCGTGTCCACGGCGACCTGTGGTCCGGCAACCTCATGTGGACCGAGGACGGGGTGACGCTGATCGACCCGGCCGCCCACGGCGGCCACCGCCTCGAGGACCTCGCGATGCTGTCGCTGTTCGGCGCACCCCACCTGGACGAGATCTTCGAGGGGTACGAGGCCGAGCACCCGATGCCGGGCGACTGGCAGCAGGACCTGCCCGCCCACCTGTTCTTCGGTCTGCTCGCCCACGTCCACCTGTTCGGCGAGGCCTACGCCGACCAGGCCGTGGCCACCGCCGAGGCGATCATCGCCCGGGCGGACCAGCTGGGCTACTGAGCGTCCCCGAACCAGGCACGCAGCTGCAGACGCAGCTCGTCCGGGTCTTCGCCGGCCCACGCCACGTAGCCGTCGGGGCGCAGCAGCACAGCCGGCGCCTCGAGCTCATCGCTGACCTCGACCATGTGGTCGACGCGGTCGGCCCACCCGGTCACGGAGAGGCGACCGGTCCCGCCGAGCAATAGGCCCCGTCCCTCCCGCATCAACTCGTACAGACGCCCGGCGGGCAGCGCGAGGTCGCGCAGCCGACGGCCCACCATCTCGTGGCCGGATCCCATGTCGTAACGGATTCCGGTGCCGATGACCTTCTCGAGCAGGAACCGGTTGACCTCGTCGAACTCCGCCAGCTCGGCCAGCAGCCGGCGCACCGCCTGGGGGCCGGGCTCCGGCGAGATCAGCTGCGACTGGGCACGCGTCGTGGTCAGCACGTCATCGGCCACCGGCCGGCGTTCGCTCTCGTACGTATCCAGCAGCGTCTGCGGTGCCCAGCCCTGGACGGTCGCGGCGAGCTTCCAGCCCAGATTGAACGCGTCCTGGATGCCGAGGTTCAGTCCCTGGCCTCCCATGGGCGGGTGGACGTGCGCGGCGTCGCCGGCGAGGAGCACGCGGCCGGCGCGGTAGTGCTCGGCCAGACGGGTCGCATCGGTGAACCGCGACAGGGATCGCGGCGAATGGATGCCGAAGTCGGTCCCGGCGTAGGCGCGAAACTGTTCGCGGAACTCGTCGAGCGACGGCGGGACGGCGCGGTCCTCGGCCACCGTCGCGGCGGGCACGACGGCGCGATACACACCGTCCTCCCCCGCCGGGCCGATCCCGAAGCCGCGATGGCGCGTGCGGACGTCCTCCGTGATCGCGGCGATCTCGTCGGCCGGCGTCGTGGCCACCATCTCCCCGAGCAGCCATTCGGTCGTGGCGGCCTGCCCGGGGAAGCCGACGCCGAGCGTCTTGCGCACCAGGCTCCGGCCGCCGTCGCAGCCGACCAGCCAGCGCGAGCGCAGCCGCTCGCCCCCGGCCAGCTCGACGGTGACCCCTTCCTCGTCCTGCTCGACGCCGCTGACTGCCTCACCGCGACGGACCTGCGCCCCGAGCTCGACGGCCCGCTCGGCCAGCAGCCGGTCGGTGATCGTCTGCGGAATGCCGAGGACGTACCCGTGCGCCGTATCCATATCGTCCGGCCAGGGCCGGGAAACACCCGCGAAATCCGCGGCGCGTGGATATTTCCGGCCGTGCTCGAGGAACCGGTCCAGCAGGCCCCGCTGGTCCATGATCTCGATGCTGCGCACGTGCAGGCCCAATGATCGCGCCAGCCGGCCCGGCACCGCATCCTTCTCCACCACCAGGACGTCCACGCCCTGGAGCCGCAGTTCGCTCGCCAGCATCATGCCGGTCGGGCCGCCCCCGCTGATGATCACGTCGTCCATGAATGCCTCCCCCTCAGAATCGACCGCGGCTTCCGGAATCGACCGCGGCCGCATATCCTGCCGCCCCGGAGGGGTCTTGCGGCAAGCCCCGGGTCCGTCTATATTCTGAAAATGCAGGGTCCGGGGCGTTGCGTCCGGGACTCGTCCCCCGGAGACGTTCGGGGACTCTCCCCTCTCAGCCCTCGCCGCTGTCAGCCCGCGTCGACAGCGAGCCCCGCCGCGTCAGTGGTGATCCTGTCGCCACCGCCGTACGAACTCCCCCGGGGTGAGCCCCGTCGAGAACCCCCGCGGGCGGACGTGCCGCCCGCGGGGCGCCCGGAGCCTTCCACGCAGTGACGCGCAGACGGCCGGCGGGCGGTGAGCCACGGACTCAGTGGTCGTGGCCCTCCTCGTCCTCATGGTCATGGCCCTCGTGGTCATGGCCCTCGTGGTCATGGCCCTCGTGGTCGCCGCCGGCGTCGCTGGCCTCGCCCTCGTGGTCATGACCCTCGTGATCGTGGCCCTCTTCGCCCTCACCGCCGGAGACGTCGTACTCGCCAGAAGCGGTGCCGGTGGCCACCTGGATCTCGTGCGGGACGACGGGCAGGTCGAGCTCGCGGTAGACCTCGCCGCTGGCGATGTCGACCATGGAGAGCTTCTGCGCCTCGGGGTCGACGACGAAGGCCGTGCCGTCGGCGACGGCCATCATGGGGCCGGGCTGCTGCCACTCGTCGGGCTCCGTCCACTCGCCGGTGACGGGAACCTCCTGGAGCATCTCGCCGGTCTCGGGGTCGAGGATGTTCAGCTCGCCGTCGGCGGTCAGAACCAGTGCCTCACCCTCCGGGCCGCGGTCCAGCGAGCGGAACCAGTACTCCGAGCCCAGGTCGACGGTCTGCATCGAATCGTCACGGGTGTCGATCAGGGCGATCTCGGTGGGGCGCTCGATGCCGCCTTCGGGCTCTGCCTCGACCTTGTGATCGGCCAGCACGATCGGGGAGGACTCGACGCCCTTCTGGTTCCCCGAGCGCTGGTAGTCCGTCTCGACCGGAACCTTGTGGAACTCCCCGTCGCGATAGATCACGGGCCCGTTCTCGCAGCCCAGGGAGATGACGTCGCCGGACTCCGTGGGCTGGGCGGCGGCCTCGCCGTGCACGCCCGGGCAGTCGTCGGTCTCGGCGGTGACGTTGCCGTCCGCGTCGAGCACCTGGACGGTGCTGCGGGCGTCCTCGGTGCCCTGGGTGACGAGCATCCCGCCGCCGGAGAGCGGCACGGCGACACCGTGGTGGGGATCCTCGGTGCTGGTCTCCTCGAGCACGCCGAGGTCGCCCTCGGCCAGCTGGGACGGGTCGATGACGGTGACGTCGCCGGTGCCGTCGGCGAACAGGGCCGTGCGGTCCCCGTGGGGAACCACGTGGCCCGGATGCGGGGCGTCGACACCCAGGTCCGTCAGCAGCGGCTCCTGCTCGTAGTAGTGGAAATGGTCGCCGTGGGCCTGGGCGATCAAGCCGGTGTCGTACATCGTGATCGCGTCGGCGGCGCTGACGGCGACATGGCGGCCATCGCCCGCGGGATTCAGGCGGACGTAGCCCTCGAGCTCGGCACTGCCCAGCTCGGTGCCGTCGGTGGAGTCCAGCGTGGTGACGCCGCCGTCGTGGGCGAGGACGATGCGCGGGCTGAGCGCGCCGACCTCGACCTGCTCCGGGGCGGACTCGGCAGCCCCGTCGGACGCCCCGGAGGAGCCGCCGTCCGACGCTCCGCCCGAGTCCCCGCCGCTGCAGGCGGCCAGCGCCAGCACGCCCGCTCCGGCGAGCGCCACCACCCGCCGCTTCATGATAATGCTTCTCATAGTATTCATGGATGAGAGGTTAGCAGTAGCTGAGAATCGTTCCCAGCTGAGGGCCTGTGCCCTGAGTCACTGCGTCGCCAGGGCGCGCGAGAGACGCCGGCCGCACTGGATCAGTGCGACCGGCGTTCTCGAACGGGCTGACGTGGAGCAGGGGCCGTCGGCCCCGCCGGATCAGATCACGCCGAAGGCGATCATGGCGTCGGCGACCTTGCGGAAACCGGCGATATTGGCGCCCACCGCGTAGTCCCCGGGGCGGCCGACCTCCTCCGCCGTCTCGAGGCAGGTGGCGTGGATGTCCTTCATGATCCGGGTGAGCCGCTGCTCGGTGTACTCGAAGCTCCACGCGTCACGGCTGGCGTTCTGCTGCATCTCCAGCGCGCTGGTAGCCACTCCCCCGGCGTTGGCGGCCTTGCCCGGGCCGTAGGCGACGGCGGCCTCGGCGAAGAGGTCCACGGCCTCCGGCGTGCAGGGCATGTTGGCGCCCTCGGCAACCGCCAGCACCCCGCCCTCGATGAGCCCGCGCGCCGCGTCGGCATCGAGCTCGTTCTGGGTCGCGCACGGCAGCGCGATCTCCACAGGCACGTCCCAGACCTGGCCGCCCTCGACATAGCGGGCGCGCCCGCCGCGGCGCTCGGCGTACTCGGAGATCCGCCCCCGCTCGACCTCCTTGATCTGCTGCAGCAGCGGGAGGTCGATCCCGTCCTCGTCGATGACGCAGCCGGTGGAGTCCGAGGCGGTCACCGGGATCCCGCCGAGCTGCCGGACCTTCTCGATCGCGTACAGGGCGACATTGCCGGCGCCGGAGACGGCCACCCGCCGCCCCTCGAGCGAACGATCGCGAGCACGCAGCATCTCGTCGGCGAAGATCGCCACGCCGTACCCGGTGGCCTCCTTACGCACCAGCGAGCCGCCCCAGTCCAGGCCCTTGCCGGTCAGCACCCCCGCTTCGTAGCGGTTCGTCAGGCGCTTGTACTGGCCGAAGAGGTAGCCGATCTCGCGAGCCCCGACGCCGATGTCCCCGGCCGGGACATCCGTGTGCTCGCCCAGATGGCGGTACAGCTCCGTCATGAACGACTGGCAGAAGCGCATCACCTCCCCGTCGGAGCGGCCGCGCGGATCGAAGTCGGAGCCGCCCTTGCCGCCGCCGATCGGCAGCCCGGTCAGGGAGTTCTTGAAGATCTGCTCGAAGCCGAGGAACTTCACGATGCCGAGGTTCACGCTGGAACGGAATCGCAGGCCGCCCTTGTAGGGGCCCAGCGCGGAGTTGAACTCGACGCGGAATCCGCGGTTGACCTGGACGGTGCCCTGGTCATCGACCCACGGGACGCGGAAGATGATCTGCCGCTCGGGTTCGCACAGGCGCATCAGCACGTTGGCGTCCGCATACTCGGGATGCTTGCCCTGCAGCACCTCGAGGGATTCGAAGACCTCGCGCACGGCCTGGTGGAACTCCGGTTCCCCCGGATTGCGGCGAAGGACCTGGTCGAGGGTGTCCTGGAGGGGCGTGGCAGTCATGCGGTGTCCTCTCGTGGTGGAGCGCTCACCCTCCATGGTCAGGCATCTGCATGCGCCCGGGCCTCGTCGTCTCGCCGGCCGCTCTCGACCACTCGTTCCACGTCGTGCCGGGCCGGCGCGCCCGGCGTTACGCTCGCCGCGCGAGGCGACCCATACCGACGGTGACGTGCATGGAGGTGCCGATGCTGCAGCGGATGCAGGAGAGAGCAGGTTCGCTCGGGGCAGCGGTGTACGCGGCCGTGCTGGCGCTGGTGGTCCTGGCGGCGGCCGGTGCCGTAGGTCTGATGCTGCACCAGCCATGGCTCTTCCCCAGCCTGGGGCCGACGGTCATGCTGTTCTTCGAATCGCCCCAGCAGAAAGCGTCACGGCCGCTGAACGCCCTGATCGGGCACGCAGTGGCGCTGTTGGCAGGCATCGCCGCGGTCCTCGGGCTCGGTCTGGTGGGCGCGCCGTCGGCCGCCGAGGGCGGACTGACCCCGGCCTACCTCGTCGCCGGCGCCGGCTCGCTGGCCGTGACCACGTTCGTCCTCACCGCCCTGCGCACCCCGCACCCGCCGGCCGGGGCGACGACCCTGATCGTCAGCCTGGGCGTGCTCTCGGGAGCGGCCGCGTGGGCGTCGATGGCCGGGGCCGTCGTGCTGGTCACCGCGCTGGGTTGGGGGCTGAACCTCCTGCTGGGCACGCGTCCCGCCGGCGCGCCGGCTGCGGGAGGGGGCACGAGCCGGGAGGCCGACGCGAGCCACGGGGACAGCACCGGCTGAGCCCGTGCCGGCCGCCGACTGCCGCGCCGCCACGCCGCCGCACCGCCGCACCGCCGCACCGCCGGAAGGGATGCAACTTTTTGGTGGCCAGCGCCGAGTCACCCCGCCTGAGCGCCGTCAGGTCGCGCACCGGACCACGAAGTTGCGCGAGGCCCCGCGACCCCGGGGCCCCGGGACCCCGGGGCGGCCGGATCGGCAGGCGCGGCCGAGTCGCCGGGGCCGCCGGCCTACCTGCTTCCCGCCGGAGCTCGTCCTCAGCTCACCAGGACCTGGGTGGAGGACTCCTTGAGCTTCCCGTTGGCCCACCGCATCTGCCGCAGGTTATCCGGGTGGCAGCGCTTGGTCAGCGCGAGCAGGTCCGCGTGCTTGATGCCCTGCGCAGCCTGGCCGAGCATCTCCCAGTCGGCCGAGACGCCCGCGGCCATCGTGTAGGTCTCGCGCAGGTCGACCAGCAGCAGCAGGCCGACCTTGCTGTCCCGGCCCAGCAGGTCGCTGCTGCGCTCGCGCAGCTTCTGGCGCAGCGGATGCTCCCCCGCGGGCTCGGGATCCAGCTGCTGGCCGAACTGCGGGGCGATCTCGGCCAGCTCCCGCACGTGCCGCTGGGACCAGCGGGCGAGGTCCTGCCCCAGGTGGTAGATCTCGTGGTCGACCTTGTGCCGCTCCGAGATGTGCAGCAGCTTCCGTGCCAAGTTGTTCTCCGAGCGGTGCAGCTCCGCCAGTGCCAGTCCGATCTTCATCGTGCCCCCTCCGTCTCGATGCTCTCGCTCGCGGTCGCCGCCGGGCCACCGGCCGTCGGCGTCCCGGTGGTCCGGGTCCGCGCCACCGAGGCGGACGCGGTCGTCGTCGGCGCCGGGGCAGACGGGCCGGAACCGGCCGTGACCAGCTCGATCCGCGCGGCCGCGGTCTTGAAGATCGGCTGCTTGGAAGCCGGATCCCAGTCGGTGATGGTCAGCTCGTTCGCGGCGCGGCCGGCCGCGTCCGGCTCGTGCCCGGCATCGGTGTCCCAGTAGCCGTAGTGGAAGGGCAGGAACAGCACGCCGTCCCGGATCCCGGTGATGCGCACCGCGGCCTCCACCACGCCCCGCGGCGTGGTGATGCGGGCCAGATCTCCCTCGGTGAAGCCGCCCCGGTCGGCGTCGCCGACGGACATCTCGACCCAGACCTCCGGAGCCGCAACCTGCAGCTGCGGCGCGCGTCCGGTCTTGGTGCGGGTGTGGAAGTGGTACAGGGTGCGCCCGGTGATCAGCTGCAGCGGGTACTCGGCGCTGGGCAGCTCGTGCGGAGGCATGTACGCCGCCGCCTTCAGCACCGCCTTGCCGGAGGGGTTCATGGACTTGTACTCGTCCGGCTCCAGCGGGGCACCGGTGACGAGGTCGCGACCGTAGCTCTCGCAGTACATCGGGTCGGCCCAGAACATCCCGTCCTGGTAGATGCGCTCGGAGCCCTCGGGGTGCTCGTCGTTGCAGGGCCACTGGATGCCCGAGCCGCCGCGGAGCTTGTCGTAGGTGATGCCGGTGTAGTCGCACGGCCGCCCGCGGGTGCATTCCTTCCACGCCTCGAAGGCCTCCTCCGGTTCGGTCCACGGCACCAGCGGGCCGCCGTCCTTGTCGCGCAGGTCGAGGCGACGGGCGTAGTCGACGAAGATGTCGAGATCGGGCCTCGCCTCGCCGGGTGGATCGATCGCCTTCTCGGAGAGGTGGACGGTGCGGTCGACGTTGGTGAAGGTCCCCGTCTTCTCGCCCCAGGTGGCGGCGGGCAGGACCACGTCGGCCAGCTGGGCGGTCTCGGTCAGGAAGATGTCCTGGACCACCAGCAGCAGTCCCTCGCGCTGCAGGATCGAGCGGATGCGCGCGAGCTCGGGCAGCGAGACCGCCGGGTTGGTGCCGCTGACCCACAGCAGCTTGATCGAGCCCTCCTCCACGTAGCGCATCATCTGCATGACGTGGGTGGGCGGGGAGTAGTGCGGGATGGACATCGGGTCCACGTTCCACACCTTCGCGAGGTCGGCGACGTGGGCGTCGTTGGACCAGTTGCGAAAGCCCGGGAGGTCACCGTCCCCGCCGCACTCGCGAGTGTTCTGCGCGGTGGGCTGACCGTTCATCTGCAGGATGCCGCGACCGGGGGCACCGAGCATGCCGCGGACGATGTGGATGTTGTTGACCTGCACGGCCGCAGCAGTGGCCTGGTTGGACTGGTAGAAGCCCTGGAGCACGGTCGACAGCAGCCGCTCGGCGCCGCCGAGGAGGCGGGCGGCCTCGCGGATCTGCTCGGCCGGGATGTCGCAGATCCGGGCGGCGACCTCCGGCGGGTACTCGCGCACGCGCTTGCTCAGCTCGTCGTAGCCCACCGCGTGCGCGTCGAGATAGTCGTGATCGACCCAGTCATGGGTGACGATCTCGTGCAGCAGGGCGTTCATGAGGGCGACATTGGTGCCGGGTCGCGGTGCCAGGTGCACGGTGGCGTGCTCGGCGACCTTCGTCGGCCGCGGGTCCACGCAGATGAGCTGCGGCGGATTCGGCCCCTCCAGGCGGTCCAGGATCCGCATCCACAGCACCGACTGGGTCTCCGCCATGTTGTGCCCGTACAGGGCGATCACGTCGGCGTGGTCGATGTCGGTGTACGAGCCCGGCTGGCCGTCGCAGGCGAAGGATTCCTTCAGCGCGGCCGCGGCGGTCGCGGTGCACAGCCGTGTATTGCCGTCGACGTGGTTGGTGCCGATCCCGCCGTGGGCCAGGAGTCCGAGGGTGTAGTACTCCTCCGCGAAGAGCTGGCCGGTGGTGTAGAAGCCGATCGCACTGGGCCCCTGCTCGTCCAGGAGCTCGCGGGTACGGCCAGCCACGCGGTCCATCGCCGTGTCCCAGTCGGTCTCGACCAGTTCGCCGTCCTCGCGGATCAGCGGCCGCGTGAGTCGATCCCCCGAGGCATTGGCCTGCCAGCCGTAGAGGTCCTTGACGCCGAGGCGGCCGTGGTTGACGCGGTCCTCCGCCCTGCCGCGCACGCCGACCATCCGGTCGTCCTTGACCGCGATGTCGAGGGCGTCACCGTTGGAGTGGAGGATCGAGGCGGTCTGGACCCAGCGGTCGACGTCCGCCTCAGTCACCCCTTCGGCCAGATGCGTGTCCACGCGCACGGGCCACGTCTGACCTGGTCCGTACGGGGTGCGCTGCCCCCATGGCTCGGCGATCCTGTCCGTGTCCCTGGTCGTCATCGAGTTCCTTCCGCTCGCCGACGCCCGCACGACTGTGATCCGGACGCCGTTCGCACACGCTGTCCCTCTGCGGCGGACCCTACGCAGGAGGCGCTCGGCCGACAAGGATGACGGCGGGCCGAGCGGTCTGGCTGAGCGGTCTGGCTGAGCGATCTGGCCGCGCGGTCCGGTCGGCGCATCCGACGGCTCGGTCCGCGCGTCCGACGGCGGTGCCGGTCGCCGCACCCGACGGCACGGCGGGCGGTCAGGGAGCGGTTGCGCCGCCGGCCCCGCCGTACAGCAGCGCTCGGCCGACGCGGACGTCCACGCGGTCGCCCCGGCGCAGGCCGCGCTCCGGGACGCGTGCCTGCAGCGGCTGCCCGTGCCAGGTCAGCTGGACCTGCGCGCCGGTGCGCGTGAACAGGCTCGATTCGACGTGCCCCTCCCCCTCCGGGTCGGCGCGCAGACGGACCTCCTCGGGAAGCACGGCCAGGACGTGGCCGGTGGCGGGCCGCGCGGCGCTGCCGGAATCGTCGGCCCTCGCGCTGCCCGGACCGTCGGCGTCCGCGCCACTCAGAGTGTCGGCCCTCGCGCTGCCCGGACCGTCGGCGCTCATGGTCCGCACCACGTCGACGGGCACGCGGTGGCCGCCCGTGCGCAGCCGCAGTTCGTCGCCGGCGGGCACGACGTCCAGCAGGGTGGCGTCGGCCAGGAACGAGGCGACGAAGGAGGTCGCAGGATCCTCGACCAGCTCCTGAGGGGTCCCGACCTGCTGGAGGGCGCCGTGATCGAGCACGGCCACCCGGTCGGCCACGGCGAGCGCCTCCTCGCGGTCGTGGGTCACGTGCACGACGGTCAGGCCCTCCCGCTCGGCGAGCATGCGGATCTCGACCCGCATCGCGGCGCGCAGCGGCTCATCCAGCGCCGAGAGCGCCTCGTCCAGCAGCAGCACCCGGGGCCGGGCGGCCAGGGCGCGGGCGAGTGCGACCCGCTGGCGCTGCCCGCCGGAGAGGGTCGCGGGGTTGCGGTCACGGTACTCGGCCAGGCCCACCAGCTCGAGGGCGTGCTCCGTGCGCCGGCGCCGCTCGGTCGCCGCGAGGCCGGTGCGCCGCAGCGGGTAGTCGACGTTGCGGCCGACCGACCAGTGGGGCCAGATGGCGTGCTGCTGGAAGACCATGCCCAGGCCGCGCCGCTCGGGCGGTACCCAGGCATCGGCTCCGGAGACGGTGGTCTCGCCGAGGGTGATGGTGCCGGCGTCGGGCTGGACGAATCCGGCGATGGCTCGCAGCAGGCTGGTCTTGCCGGATCCGGAGGGGCCCACCAGGGCGAGGAACTCCCCGTCGGCCGCGGCGAGCGAGACCCGGTCCAGCGCGCGGGTGCCGCCGGGGTAGGTGAGGCTGAGGTCGGTGCAGGTCAGGCTGGACATTCATTCACCTCAGGGGGCGGGACGTCCCGACCAGTGCGAGACCGGTCAGGCCCACCACGGCGACGAGGAGGGACAGGGCGGAGGCGGAGTTGTAGTCCCCGGCCTGCTGGAGGTTGAAGATGACGACCCCGAGGGTCTGCGCACCGGGGGCCAGCAGCAGGGCCGACAGGGTCAGTTCCCGCACGGCGGTCAAGGCCACCAGCAGGCCACCGGTCAGGGCCGCGGGGACGGCGAGCCGGCCGGCGACATCCACGAGGGCGCGGCCGCGGGTGGCGCCGGAGATCCGGGCGGCCTCCTCCAGCGCGGTGGGGGTGCCGGCCAGCGGGGCGCGCACGGCCTGGACCACGATGGCTGTGAACGCGGTGATGTAGGCGAGCAGGATCAGCTCACGCGTGTTGTACAGCCCGGTGTACCGGCCCAGGATCAGCCAGCCGACGGCGATGATGGTGCCGGGGATGGCTTGGGGCAGCAGGGTCGCCACCAGCATCCCGGCGTTGTCCCGGGAGCGGGTGCGGGTGGTCAGGATACCGATGACGGTGCCGAGGACGGTCGTGGCGAGGGCGGCCCCTGCCGCGAGCAGCAGGGAGTTCAGGATCCCGCGCTGAGAGTTCGGCGAGGCCAGGGCGGTGGTGAAGTTCTCCAGGGTGGCGGTACCGGGCGTCAGGGGGATGCCGGGCGCCGGCACCAGGGCGCGCAGGGCGAGCCCGAGCAGCGGCAGGATCGTCACGGCCAGCACCGCTGCGGCGATCACCGCGGCCGCCGGCACGCGCAGGGTGCCCAGGCGCAGGATGCTGCCGGTCCCGTCACCGGTCAGCTCACTGCCGACGCGGCGCGTGGCCAGGTAGTCCGCGATGGCGCCGGCGATGCCCAGCGTCATCAGCAGCAGTCCGATCTGGGCGGAGACCTGCAGCGGGGCCTCGACGGTGCCGGACTGGATGTACCGGTAGACCATCGTGGAGAGGGTGTAGAAGCGTTCGGGCAGCCCGAGCAGGGCGGGGATGCCGAAGTCGCCGAGCGCGGAGACGGCGTTGAGCGTGAAGGCCGAGAGCACCGCGGGGCGCAGCAGCGGGAAGGTGACGTCGGCGAAGACCTGCCAGGGCGCGGCGCCGGAGATCCGGGCGGCCTCCTCGAGGGCCGCAGGGACCCGGTGCAGGGCGCCGGCGATGATCAGGTAGGCCAGCGGCACCGAGTGGACCGTCAGCAGGAACGTCACCCCGTCGCCGCCGCGGATGTCCCACAGGGGCGCGCCGAACAGCTGGTTCAGTGAGCCGCCGGGGCCCAGCAGCCCGCTCCAGGCGATGGCGCCGACGAAGGGCGGCATGAGCATCGGGCTCAGCGAGAGCAGGCGGATCCAGCGCCGTCCCGGCAGGTCGGTGCGCTCCAGCGCCAGTGCGAGCACGAGGGCGATCACGACGCTGAAGGCGGCCGACAGGCCCGAGGTGACCAGGCTGTTGACCGTCGCGCGGGCGATGCCGTCGCGCAGCAGCAGGTCGGCGTGGTTGTCGCCGAGGGCGAGCGAGACCACCATCGCCAGCGGCGCGGCGACGAGGCCGGCCAGCAGCAGCCAGACGGCCAGCCGGCTGAGGGCGATCGGTCCGATACGCGGTCCGTTCGGCAGCGCCGCGACGGTGACCGCCCGATCCGGGGCGGGCGAGTGCGATGT
This sequence comes from Brachybacterium sp. GCM10030268, assembly GCF_042666305.1. Classification (NCBI taxonomy): domain Bacteria; kingdom Bacillati; phylum Actinomycetota; class Actinomycetes; order Micrococcales; family Dermabacteraceae; genus Brachybacterium; species Brachybacterium sp. GCM10030268. The sequence goes on from NZ_JBHTCW010000014.1 coordinate 29,960, forward strand.
CCGCTCGGGGGTGTTGAGCAGAGCGGGCTTCACCCGCCCATGATCCCGTTGAAGGTGTCGACGGCGGCGGCCTGCTGGTCGGTGGTGACCGCCTCGGCCTCCGGGGTCATCAGGGCGATATCGGCCATGGCCGGTGCGCCCTCGGGGGTGCCGGCGTCCTCGCGCACCGGCAGGTAGCTCTGGGCGACGGCGAGCTCCTGGCCGGTGGTGCTGACGACGAAGTCGAGGAAGGTGGCGGCGGCTTCGGGGTGCTGGGAGTCGGCGAAGATGGCGCCGGGCTGGCTGATGTAGGGCACGCCCTCGGAGGGGTAGGAGACCTCCACGGGGGAGCCCTCGGCGGCGAGGTCGCGCACGAGGTAGTCCACGACGATGCCGACGGGCTGGGCGGCTTCGGCGACCGCCTGCGAGGTGGGCCCGTTGGACTCGGCGATCACGGGATTGTTGGCGGCCAGGTCGCTGAGCCAGGCCTCGCCGAGCTGATCGTCGGCCAGCCACACAGCGGCGTTGTAGGCGGCCGCGCCGGAGACGTCGGGGTTCGGCATCACCAGCTGGTCGCGGTACTGCTCGCCGGTGAGCTCCTGCCAGCTGGTGGGCGGCTCGGTGATCTCGTTCGTGTTGACCATGATCACGGTGGGGATGATGCGGGTGCCGACGTAGTAGCCGTCGGCGTCGAGCACCTCGGGCAGCAGCGCGTCCGCCTCGGCGGGCTCGTACGGGGCGAGCAGGTCCTCGGCCTTGTAGCCCTCGAAGGTGGGGGCGTCGGCCGCGATGAGCACGTCGGCGCCGACCGCGCCGGTCTCCTTCTCGGTGTCGATGCGGGCCTTGAGGTCGCCGGTGCCGGCGCGGAACGTCTCGACGGTGATCTCGGGGTGCTCCTCGTTGAAGGCGGCGATCAGTTCGTCGATCTTGGCCTGGGGCTCCGAGGTGTACAGAGTGATGGTCGTGGACTCGCCTCCGCCGGCGTCGGAGGCCCCCGCGTCACCGGCGGCCGCGTCCGGGTCGGCCGGTTCGGAGCAGGCGGCGAGGCCGGCGGCTGCGGTGGTGGAGGCGAGGAGCGCGAGGGCGGTGCGACGAGTGGTCACGGGAGATGACCTTTCTGGGGGCTCAGGAGTGCAGGGCTGGTTCGCTGAGCCGCCGACGGTACGGGCGCCGGGCAAGGCCGCCGTGGCGAGGCGGTGAACGCGGGGCGACACCGGAATGTCGAGCCGGTACGCGCCGGCGCCGCCCCGCAGCGCTCCTCAGCTGCCGCCGTCCGCCTCGTCGTCGGGATGGAAGATCTCCTCGATCGGGGCGCCGAACTCGGCGGCGATCCGGAAGGCCAGCGGCAGGGACGGGTCGTACCGGCCGTTCTCGATGGCGATCACCGTCTGGCGGGAGACGCCGAGTGCGGCGCCGAGTTCAGCCTGTGACCAGCGGCGTTCGGTGCGTCGGGCTTTGATGTCGTTGCGCATCTCCGGGCCCCCTCAGCGGTAGCGGACGGCGGAGACGATGGTCCCGGCGATCCAGCCGAGCATGAGGATCGAGAAGGCGAAGATCCAGTTCAGCTCCGGCAGCAGGTAGAACTGCAGCACCCCGACGGCCAGGATCAGCGGGGTCGCGATGACGAAGGCCAGCAGGATCGCCTCGGCGATCTTTCGCCTCTCGAACTCGTCGCCGCTGCGGTACATCTCGATGTTCGCCCAGGCCATGAGGCCGACGGCAGGGAGCACCAGGAGGGCGGGGAGCCAGGCGGGCACGCCGATGTCGGCGGAGAAGCCCGCGAGGACGAGGGCGAGGCCGTAGAGGACCGCTCCGGCGACGAAGCGGAGGGCGAAGGAACGGTTGGCACGGGAGCGGGCGGATGGACCGGGGGGTGGTGTCGCTGTGCTCATGCCATGAATGTATAGGTCCCTTGACACGCGAGTCAAGGGGCCTTGTCTCTGACGGTTAAGGAACCTTGACGTCGGTCGGTACCCGGCGGTGGCTCAGCAGCGAGACGACCGCCAGCGCCAGCACTGCGGCCGGGAGTGCGACGATCACCGAGTTCAGCTCGGCCGAGCGCCCGGAGATCTCCCAGTACAGCGTCGCCACGGCGCCCGTCAGCAGTGCGGCCAGGGCACCGGGGCCGGTGGCCCGCTTCCAGAAGATGCCGGCGAGGAGCACCGGAGTGATGGTGACGCCGTACATCGTGTACGCGTACATCTGCAGTGCGAGCACGCTGGGGAAGAAGTTGACCATCACGAAGCCCAGCAAGGCCACGGCCAGCACGGCGAGGCGGCCGATCCAGAGGTTCTGGGCGTCGTTCGGCGGCCGTGAGCGCAGCTGTCCGACGAGGTCGTGAACCACGTTCGAGGAGCAGGTGAGCAGGTACGAGGATCCGGTGGTGATGATCAGCGCGAATGCCCCGGCAAGCAGCGCTCCACCGATCACGGCAGGGGTGAACTCGATGCCGGACAGCGACAGCACCGCCATATCCGCTTCGATATCCGGCTGCAGCAGGGCGCTGGAGACCGCGAGCATCACCACGGGGACCACCATGATCACCGAGCCGAGGCAGAAGATCACCGCCCCGAGCAGCGCTGCGCGGTCGCTCTTGGCGGCGGCGAGCCGCTGGTACATGTTCTGGTCCCCGAGCAGGAGCACCAGTGTGGGCAGGATGAAGCCGAGCATCTGGATGACCGTGAGGCCGCCGAGCACGCCGGCGTCCGCGTTGACCGCCCCGAGCTCGGAGACCCCGCCGACGTCGACCCCGACCACGAGGAACAGGGCGACCCACAGGGCCAGCACGATCCCCGCGGCCGAGAGGAAGTCCGTCCACGCCACCGACTTCAGACCGCCCGAGAGCGCGACGAACGTGATCAGCACGGCGGCGATGATCGCGCCCGTCTGCTCATCCAGCGGCGTGATGAGGCCGATGATGTAGCCGGCGCCGGTGAACTGGTACGCCGTGATGCCGATGAACGCGATCAGGATCATCACGGTGGCCACGATCCGCACAGGCTTTCCGTAGCGCTGGTCGAACAGTTCCGGCACGGTGTGGCCGGCGACCCCACGCACCTGGCGAGCGAAGACGATCAGCAGGATCGTGCCGACGATCGTCCCGGTGAAGAAGAGGAGCCCGGGCAGCAGCCCGTAGGTGTAGGCGAAGTTCGCGCCGCCGATGATGGACCCGGAGCCGACGAAGGTCGCCAGCATGGTCCCGCCGATGACGGGGGCCGGCAGCGAGCGGCCGGCCAGGACGAAGTCCTCACCCGAGGCGGTCGCCTTCTTGCGTCCGAACCAGGCGCCGACGGCGATCATCAGCGCGACGTAGGCGACCAGGACGATGACGTGCGTGGTGTTCACGGCGGCTGCTCAGCGATCTGCGCCGACACGGACGGTGCGCCCGTCCTGGACGACGAGCACGGGGTCCGGTTCCGACAGCGCGGTGATGTCCTGCAGGGGATCGCGGTCCAGGACCACGAGGTCCGCGACGGCGCCTTCCTGGATGACCCCCAGCTCTCCCTCGCGCTCGAGCAGGCGCGCGGCAGTGAGGGTCGCGGAGCGGATCACGGCCAGCGGGTCCTGGTGGCGCGCACGGATCTCGAACTCCTTGGACTGGTGCTCCTGCATCCCGCCCAGCAGGTCGCTGCCGAAGCAGAGGTCCAGGCCCTCTTCGTCGGCGATCCGCAGCGCGTTCTCCCCGGCGCTGAGGACAGCGTCGACCTTCGCCTGGCTGGCGGCGGGCAGCCCCATGGAGGCACCGAACTCCTTGAGCGCCCAGTAGGTCACGAGGTTCATGGTCACGAAGGCGCCGGCGTCCCGGATCGCCTCGGCGGAGGCGCGGTCCAGGAGGTTGGCGTGCTCGATCGAGCGGACTCCGGCGGAGATCGCCCGCTGGATGGCGCCGGGCGTGTAGGCGTGCGCGGCGACGTAGCGGTTGGCGTCGGCCGCCTCCTCCACCGCGGCACGCATCTCCGCGATCGAGTACTGGATCGAGTCGACCCGGTCGGTCGGGGAGGCGACGCCGCCACCGGCCATGATCTTGAGGTGGTGGGCGCCGGTGCGCAGCTGGTCCCGCGCGGCCCGTCGCACCGCGTCGGGCCCGTCGGCGATGGTTCCCAGGCCCGCGCAGCAGGGCACGGCCGTGGAGACCTGCTGGCCGGGGCCGCGGGTGTCCCCGTGGCCGCCGGTCTGGGACAGCGACTTCCCGCCGAAGAACAGGCGGGGTCCCCGGAACAACCCCTCGGCCTGCGCGGACGCCAGCCCGTGGTCGCCGCCGCCGACGTCTCTGACCGTGGTGAACCCGCGCTCGAGCATGTCCCCCATCAGGCGCGTGGCCTGGAGTGCGGCGTAGGGTGGGGCGATGGTCTCGAGCTCCCCGAGATTCGCCGTCATCGCGTACACGTGGACGTGGCAGTCGATCAGGCCCGGCAGGACGTAGCGGCCCGCGAGGTCGATGATCTCGGCGTCCCCGTCCGTCGCGCGCGTCTCGTCCCCGTCCGTCGCGCGAGCCCCGTCCCCGGAACCGGCCGGAGCGCCGGACGCGCCGTGCGGCGCCACGCGGGTGAATCGCCCGTCGACGACCTCGAGATCAGCCGTGCGCCACACGCCGCCGACGACATCGAGATAGTGCGCATTGGCGAGGACGGTACGGGGGCTCACGGGCATTCCTCCAGATCGAGCGAACAGCAGCCCGTCATGGTATGCGCGCCGTCACACCGGCGCCGACGATGTCAGCACGTGGGACTACCTGCGCTCAGGCCGCGCCGAGCTCCCCGAGCACCCAGGCCGGATCGTCCGTGGTGATCGTGTCGACGCCGCAGGCCCGCGCCACGGCGAGCTCCTGCGGGCTGTTGATCGTCCACGGGTTCACCGCGAGGCCGGCCGCCCGGGCCGACTCCGCCGCCCGCAGCGACAGGCCGCCGATCCAGGGGCCGATCCCGGCGGCGTCGAGCTCCCGGGCGGTCTCGAGAGCCCGCTCGTCGACCTGGCGCACCAGATAGGAGACGGGAGCATCCGTGGCGCGGCGGATCTCGGCGAGCGCCTCGGGGTGGAAGGAGATCACCGTCGAGCGTGCGGCCGGGGATCCGGTCGGCAGGTCACGCAGGATCGCCGCGACAGCCTGCGCGGCCGGTGCCACCTTGACCTCGATGAACACCGGCACGGTGGTCATCTCCAGGAGCTCTTCGAGCGTCGGGATCCTCTCGCCGTCGGCCAGTAGCACGCGCCCCAGTTCGGCGCGAGTGAGGTCGCCGAGCGCCCCTGTGCGCAGCAGCGAGGCGGGGTCCGCGGTGCGGTCGATGCTCTCGTCGTGCATGACCATCACGTGCCCGTCGGCGCTGAGGTGCACATCGCACTCGAGCAGCTGTGCCCCGTCTTCGAACGCCCGGCGGAAACCGCCCAGCGTGTTCTCGGGGGCGTGCACCGGCGCGCCCCGGTGCCCCACGACCACGGGACGGGAGGGGCGCTCCGCGTGGGCGGGCGCGGCGGTCTCGGTCGGTGCGTGCGGCTCGGGCATCGTTCTCCTGTTGCAGATCGGGGACGCGATCGCCGGTCAGCGATCCCGTCGGCTCGGGCTTCCAGAGTAGGGATCACTCCCGGTTCGCGGGCCGTTCCCGCGGGAGCGACAGCGGCAGCACCCCAGCGGGTGGGCACTGCCGCTGCGTCTCAACCGCCGGTGTGCTCGGCGATCAGCCGCGTCGCCCAGGCCGGGTCGTCGACGGTGATCGTGTCGCAGCCCAGCTCCAATGCCCGCGCCAGCTCCTCCTCGGAGCGGGCGGTCCACAGGTTCAGCTGGACGCCCAGCTCCCGGGCGCGGTCGACGTCGGCCTGGCGGGCGTCGGCGATCCGCACCCCGATCTGCGCCACCTCGAGCTCCGCGGCGGTCTCGAAGAACTCCGTCGAGGTGGCCGTGGTGGTGAGCAGACGAGGGATGCGCGGGGCCTCGGTCCTCGCCGTGCGCAGCGCCTCGGGGTGGAAGGAGATGATCTGCGCCGGGGCGGCCGGCGGATCCTCCCAATCGCCATCCTCGAAGAACTCCGTGAGGATCCCGGCGACCAGCTGCGCGGCGGCGAGTGCCTTGATCTCGACCAGCAGCGGCACACGTGTGCCGTCCTCTCGGGTCGCGGCCTCCAGCACCTGGGGGAGCGTGGGAATGTGCTCACCCTTCCCGACCAGCACCCGGTCCAGCTGGGCACGGGTCAGATCCGCCACCGCACCGGTGTGCAGCGGCGACTCCTCCTCAGCCGTGCGGTCGATGGTGGCGTCGTGGATGACCGCGTCGGCCCCGTCGCTGGAGAGGTGGACATCGCACTCCAGCAGGTCCGATCCGTCGGCGATCCCGCGGCGGAAGGAGAGCAGGGTGTTCTCGGGCTCCACCGCTGCCGCGCCGCGGTGGCCGACGATCTGCGGGATCCGAGGAGCAGCCGCCTCCGGAGCCGACGAGACCGTGGCGGAGAGCTCCGTCGCGGCCGGCTGCGCACCCGGGGCGCTCGGGGTGGGAGCCGAACCGTCGCCGGCCGTCGTCGCCGTCACTTCCAGCCCTCGAACTCGACGGACTCCATGTCCTCGCGATTGTCGTCGAGGATCTCCTGGAGGGACGTGGCGGCGGCGTTCAGAGCCTCCTGGGCGGGGGTGTTGTCGCCGTAGACCTTGGTCTGGGCGGCGGAGATCTCGGTGACCGCGGCCTGGAACCAGTTGGTGTAGTCGGCGGTGCGGGCGATCTCGAGCTGATCCAGGGCGACGCCGTAGTTGGGATCCTTCTCCACGTTCTCCTTGACGCGATCGGTGTCCGCAGCGGCCTGGACGATCGGCACGTACCCGGTGCCGATGTGCCAGGTGGCGGACTGCTCCGGGCCTGCCAGGAAGCGGAACAGCTCAGCGCAGGCGTCCTGGCGGTCCTGGGACTCGGCGCGCACGATGGACAGGCCGGAGCCGCCGGTGGGCACGGCCGCCTCCTGACCCTCCTTGGAGAGCATGAAGCACACGCCGACCTCGAAGTCGGCGGCTTCGGTGGTGCCGGTGAGGCTTGCGGTGGAGCCGCGCTTGCCGGCGCTGACCCCGGCGCTGAAGTCCGTGCCCGGGTCCTGCGCGAGGTAGGCGTAGCCGTCCTCGTGGACGAACTTGCGCTGCCACTCGAGCCACTCGACGCCGGCCTCGTCGTTGATCGTGACCTCGAAGTCCTGGTTGGAGTTCGCGCCCCCGAAGCCCCAGATGTCGGCCTGTCCGTGCCACGCGTCGTCCGAGCTGAAGGCCAGGGCGGACATCGGGCGGCCGTCGACCTCGATCTTCGCCAGCTCCGGGGCGAACTCCGCGAGATCCTCCCAGGTCTTGGGCCCCTCTTCGGGAAGCCCCGCCTCGATGTAGCGGGTCTTGTTGAAGTAGAACAACGGGGTGGAGCGCGCGAAAGGCACCAGGAACGTCTCACCGGCGGCCTTGGACTCGGGCACGAAGTTCTGGATGTAGGTGTCCAGGTTCCACTCGTCGTCGAAGTAGCCGTCCAGGGGAACCAGGGCGTCGGAGAAGTAGAACTGCAGCCACTGCATCTCGGGGAAGCAGACGATGTCCGGCACGGCGCGGGCCTGCAGCGCCGCGGTGAACTTCTGATTGAGATCCGCGTAGCCGCCGACGGACTCGGCGATCGCGACGATCTCGTCCTGGGACTCGTTGAACTCGTCGAACAGGCCCGTCAGGACGTCGAACATGCCGCCGGTCCAGGGTGCCCAGAACAGGATCGGAGTGCGGCCCTCGTACCCCTCGGGGATGGTTAGATCGGCCTGCGAGAAGCCCTCGCGCAGGTTGCTCTCGGCATTATCACCGCCGGCCGGGGCACCACAGGCAGCGAGGCCCGCGGCGCCGGCGCCGAGTCCCAGGGCGCCGAGCATGCGGCGGCGGGAGAACTGGGACGAGGGGGTGTACAGACGGGACATGTCAATCGCTCCTTGGTGAGGGTGTGCAGCTGGCGGTCGAGGGCCGGCATGCGTGATCCGGCGGGGGGCAGGGTCGGAGCACAGGGCTCCGGTGGTGAGCAGGTTCGAGGGCTCCGGCGGCGGGCAGGGCCGGCACCGAGGATTGGCGCGGCGTCACTTCATGGCGCCGGCGGCGAGGCCGCCGATGATGCGTTTCTGGGCGAGGAAGAAGATGACGAGCATGGGGAGGGAGACGAACACGGCGCCGGCCATGATCACGCCCCAGTTGGAGTAGCCCTCCTGGGTGCGCAGGAACAGCAGGCCGATGGGGAGAGTGCGCATGGTGGCCGTGCTGGTGACGATCAGGGGCCACACGTATTCGTTCCATTTGCTGACCATCACGATCAGCGTGCAGGTCAGGATCATGGGGCTGGACAGCGGGACCACGATCGTGAGCATCCGGCGGATGTGGCCCGCCCCGTCGATCTCCGCGGCCTGGAGGATGTCCTTGTCGATGGTGCGCATGTACTGGTAGAGCAGGAACATCGCGAAGGCGCTGGCGACGCCGGGCAGGATGATCCCGGCGTACGAGTTCAGCCAGCCCAGGTTCGCCACGGTGATGTAGTTGACGATCAGGGTGACGTGCCCCGGCAGCATCATCGAGGCGACGATCAGGGCGAAGGCGATCTTCTTGTACCGGAAGTCCACGAACACGAACGCGTAGGCGCACAGGATCGCCAGCGAGATCTCCAGGGCGGTGCCCACGCCGGTGGTGATGATCGAGTTCAGGAAGAACCGGTCGAAGGGCGCGGCGTTCCACGCGTCGAGGAAGTTCTCGAGCGTCACCTGCGTCGGGATCCACTGCAGCGGCCAGGAGTAGATCTGCTCGTGCGGCTTCAGCGACGAGGAGAACAGCCAGTACAGCGGGAGGATGAAGACTCCGATGGTCGCCACGACCGCGGCGATCAGCAGACCGGTCAGCCACGCCGGGCGGCGCGGTCCGCGACGGCGACCGGCGTTGAGGTCCGCCCGGCGGCTGGTCCCGTCGGCCGCCTGCGGGATCGTGGAGGCCTGTGCCGGCTCTGTGCTCAGGGTGCTCATGAGTCGTAGTTCACCTTCTTCTCGGCGTAGCGGACCTGCACGTAGGTGATGATCAGCAGGATCACCAGCAGCACGGTGGCGGCCGCGGACGCGGTGCCGATGTCGAAGTTCTTGAAGGCCTCCTCGTAGACCATCCAGCTCAGGGTCGACGAGGAGATGCCGGGCCCACCGTTGGTCATGATCGAGATAATGTCGAAGGCCTGAGCCGCGGAGATCACGCCGGTGATCGAGAGGAAGAACGTGATCGGGCTCAGCAGCGGCAGCGTCAGGTGGCGGAACAGCTTCGCCCCGTGCGCACCGTCGAGCGCGGCCGCCTCGTAGAGGTCCTTCGGCAGGTCGAGGATCGCCGTGTAGCAGATGACGGTGACGAAGCCGAGGCGCTGCCAGGTGTAGGCGATGGTGATCGCCCACAGCGACCAGTCGGAGGTGGTGGTCCAGTCCGGCGATGCCGCGCCGAACATGGAGAACGCCCAGCGTGAGAGCCCGTAGTTGGGGTCGAACATGAACAGCCACAGGATGCCGACCGCGGCGCCGGGGAGCATGTGCGGGGCGAAGGCCATGGTCTGGGCGAAACCGGTCAGCGGCACCTTCGTGGCCAGCAGGCTGCCCAGCAGCAGGCCCCCGATGATGGAGCCGACCACGCTGACGCCGGTGAAGATCAGGGTGTTCAGCAGGATCTGGAGGAAGCCCGGGTCGGTCAGCAGGTCGCGGTAGTTCTCCAGCCCCACGAACTCGGGCGTGGGGGCGACGAAGTCCCAGTCGGCGAAGCTGAGGCCGATGTTGTACAGCGCCGGATAGTACGAGAACACGATGATCGCGATGAGGTTCGGGGCGATCAGCGCGCCGAAGAGCAGTGCGTCGCGGCGCACCCGGCGGCGGCGCTGGGGTGAGCGCCGGCGCTCCTCGCTCCTCAGCGCGGTGCCTCGCGTCCCGCTGCCGGCCGATCCCGTACCCGTGACGCCGCCCAACGTGCCGGCCCGGTCGGGAACCGACGGGTTCGACGGGTCCGACGGGGGCTGCGGTCGCACGGCGAGTGTCATGGGAGCGCTCCCACCTTCCTGTTGGGCGGAGGTGTCCGCGGGGGCGGACGTTCACGTGAGAGGTGGTCGCGGCGTGACCTGGCGGTCAGCGTGAACCAGGGACGGTGCGGCGCATCCGCCGCGCTGGTGCCATGCCCGGCACGGGATGACTGCGCTGCTGCGTCGACGGCCCTCACCGTAAAGAGCCCCCGGCCCGCGCGCCACTGCCCGTCGAGCCCGGTGAACCGCTCGTGAACGTGGACTGTCCCCGCAGGTGGGAGCGCTCCCACCAACGCGGCGCACCGGGGTCGACGGGCCCGACGGGTGCCCGTCGGGCGGTCGGTTCCTCGGATGTTCACCCCCCGTGCACGGAAAGTTCCGCGACGGAGCGTTCTGGCCACCTGTCCGAGAACCCAGGCTTCACCGGGGCGTCATCCGCGTGCCCGGGCGGACCCTCCCGGGTGCGCTACCCTGCGCTGATACATCGCGCCCGCCGAGCGGGGCCCGACGCCGAGCTTCCCGAGTGCGCGATACGTGCTGAGCACAGGGGGAAGGCAAGGCCATGACTCGACCACCGACCATGGAGGACGTGGCCCGGGCCGCGGGCGTCTCGCGCTCGACCGTCTCCCGCGTGTTCCAGAACGCCGGGGAGCGCGTCTCCGCCGACGCGCTGATCAAGGTGCACGAGGCGGCCAAGCGCCTGGGCTACGTGCACAACCTCGTCGCCAGCGGGCTTGCGATGCGCCACGGCCGCCAGCTCGGCCTGCTGATCCGGGACGCCACCAATCCCGCCTACGGGCATCTGCACTCGGAGATGAACCGTGCCGTCGAGGCGACCGGTCGCACGCTGATCTCCGTGACCGCGTTCCGCCACGACTACGGCACTGCCGAGGTCCAGGGGCTGAACCGTCTGATGGGTCAGCGGGTCGCCGGGCTGTTCGTGGGCACCGGCGTGACCTCCGCGGAAGATCTCCTGGAGACGGTCACCTCGACGCCGATGTTGATCGTGGGCCGCCCCAACGATCATCCCCAGATCGAGTCGGTCAGCTACGACGAGCGCGCCCACGGCCGGATGGTCGCCGAGGAGGTCGCCGCCAAGGGCCACCGGCGGATCGCTGTGCTCGTCGCTCCCCTGCTGTACTCGCGCGTGTTCGACCTGCGCATGCGCAGCCTGATCGAGCACTGCCGGGAGCTCGGCGTCGAGACCGTCCCGATCGATCTGCTGCCCGTCGAGCAGGGCGTGGTGCGCGCTCTCGATGCGGCGCGCGACGAGGGCCTCAGCTGCATCGTGTGCCCGGTCGACTACGTGGCTCTGGAACTGCTGCGGGCGACCCGCGCGCGCGGCATGCGGGTCCCGGAGGACGTCAGCACCGTCGGCTTCGACGGGCTGGCCGACGGGCTCGACCTCATCGGCCTCGCCACTGTCCAGCTTCCCGTCGTCGACGTGGCCCGCACGGCGGTGGCCCGCATGGAGGAGCTGCTGGTCCGCGCGCAGGAATCGCCCGAAGGCCCGCCGGGCACCGAGACCGCCGGCGCCGAGCACGCACTCAGCGCCGGCCGCTTCCAGCCCGGGCGGACTCTGGGCCCGGTCCCCGAGCATCTGCGAGCCTGAGGCGGCCGGCCACCACGCCGCCGATCCGGCCGGCCCTCGCCCCCAGGGTCCAGAAGCGGTCACCACCGGCCCCGGGCCTGAAGCGGCCACCCCCGGCACCGGCCCCGGGGGCCCCGAAGCCGCCCCCATCCACACCGACACCGGATCCCAGCAACCCCTCTCCCGCACCTGTCTTCCGAGGTCAGGCAAGCCTTTCCATGGCTGACAACGCGGCCGGACGGGTCTATTGTCAACGCCATGAAGCTCTCTGATGACCTTGAGAAGAAATTCCAGGAACAGATCACGCTCGAATTCGCGGCGTCCATCACCTACCGCCAGCTCGCCATCGAGGCGGACGAGCAGGATCTCTCCGGCATCGCCGCATGGCTGCGCCATCAGGCCGACGAGGAGATCGTCCACGCCAACAAGTTCATCCAGCACGTCTCGGACCGCGACAACCACGCGGCCATCGGCACCATCCACGCCCCCGAGGTGCGGCCCGGCCTGTCCGTGCTGGAGATCTTCGAGGCCGCGCTCGCCCACGAGCAGAAGGTCTCCGCGTCGATCCGCGAGCTGTACCGCAGCGCCGACAAGGAGGGCGACTACGACTCCCGCCCGCTGCTGAACTGGTTCGTCGACGAGCAGATCGAGGAGGAGGCCACCGTCTCCGAGATCATCGGCCGCGTGAAGCTGATCGGCGACGACGGCTCCGGCCTGCTGCGCCTGGATCGCGAGCTGGGCGAGCGCCCTGCCCAGTCCACCGAGGCCGGCGAGGACTGACTCGCCCGCGGGCAGGATTACCTCGCCCACGCGCGCAGCACCGCCCGTTCACCCTCGGCCGGCCTCCGGCACGTGGCAGGAACCTGTAGCTGAGCGGCCAATGGCACAAACATGTAGCTGACCCCTGCCGTCAGGCTGGCTGTGAGTCATGGAGGCGTAGCCGCGGTGTAGCCGCGTCAGAAGAGGAGAAGCCCGTGTCGATCAGCCCCGGCTATACCGAGGACGAGATCCGTGAGATGGTTTACTACTACGAGTGCCTTCCTCACGGCGCGAAGTTGGAGTGGGTGAAAGCGCAACCCTTCTCGTTAGGTGAACTTCGCCGCTGGCGCCGCTCTGTTCATGACGGAGATCTGTCTCGAGGTTTGATTCCTCGTGATGACACCAGCCCTTCAACCTCGATCAAGGAGCGTAGGCGAATGGCGCACGAACACTCCCTTCGAAACACTGAGAAGCGAGTCTGTGAACTCGAAGACGAGAACAAGCGTCTGCGAGAGGCGAATGACGCTCTGGGAAAAGCTATCGGGCTTCTGCACAATTACAGCGCGCAGAGGCCAGACGGCAGCCCGGAAGCGACGAGTCCCGACGGTTCCTCCACCACGAAAACCAACTCGTCAGAGAGCTGACAAGACTTTACGGTTCTCAGCGACAAGCTCTAAAGCTGACCGGCTTGGGTCGGAGCACGTGGCATTACCGGATTAACCCGCGTCCTCCCAAAGTCTCTCCCATCCATCAACGCGAGCGTCATTACCCCAATCGGGTCTCCACAGAGGAGCGCGAGGCGATCAGCTCGCGCATAGACACCGCTCGCGGCGAAGGACTCTCGGTCCAGCAGGCGTACTACAGCACCTGGGACGAGGGGCGCATGCACGGCAGTCAGAGCACCTGGCATCGCGTCGGAGGCAAGCTCACCGGTCCACCAGAGGTCGGGGCCGACACTTCGAACCGCCCCCGGAACTCGAGGCAGCTACCGGTCGTCGTGGCATCTGGGCCCGGGCAGGCGTGGAGCTGGGACATCACCGAGTTGAAATCAACCTACTCCCGCATCACCTTCAAAATGTACTCGGTCATTGACATTTTCTCCCGGTATCGCATCGCGAGTCGAGTTGAGATCGACTCGGCAGGATGTCACGCCGTTGAAATGTTCACCGAAGCCATCGCAAGGGAGGGCGCCCCTCGAGTGATCCACTCAGACAACGGTGGGGCAATGAAGTCAACCGCGCTCATGAACCTTTTCGATGAGCGCGGCATCGGGGCCAGCAATAGTCGGCCATATGTCTCCAATGACAACCCGTACTCTGAGGCCGAGTTCAGTACAATGAAAAGCCGCTCGTCATACCCGGAGTATTTCGAGAGCTTGCAGAACGCTCGTGAGTTCGACCACGCATATACCGTGTGGGCGAACAATCAGCAGTACCACTCTGGCGTCGCCCACTTCACGCCGTCGCAAGTGCACTTTGGTACATGGCGCACAGTGTGGGCAAGGCGCGAGGCGACCCTACAACGGTACTACGAGTCCCATCCCGAGCGCTTCCGAGCAAAACCCAAAACGCCGTCCCCACCAGCGACGGTCGGGATCAACCACCTCGTGCAAACAGCCTGACCCAGAACAGCGACTGACTCCAACCAGCTTGACAACACCCGTGAGTGGCATCTACCCGTCCCTCAGAGGGGGCACATGCCGCTCAGCTACACCTTTTTGCCACCTCCCCCAGGCACCCTTCGCCACCACCAGGCCGCCCCCCCCGGGGCACCTCCACGGCCGCGCCCCTAGCCACGGGTTGGCCACCGGCCTACCCGCTGGGCCTTTCCTCCCCGGTGGCCGCCTTTCCACAGTGATCTGCCGCCCAGTACAACGAGAACCGGATCGTAGCCATCGTGCCGGTATGACACTCAGCGTGAGACCTCCCGATACTCACATCCGCACGCGTGCTCAGCTGATAGCCGAAGGATTCTCTCGGCGACAGATCGAGCGGGACCTCCGTACGGGTCGACTGCTTCGCTGTGGCCAGGGGTGGTACGGCTCCGTGCTCACGCCACCGAGAGTGATCAGTGCGCTCCAGCGGGGACACCGATTGACTTGTGTGGATGCCTTGAAGCTTTATGGGTTCTGGGTCCCCACCTCCGAGAAGCTGCATGAGGCGAAGCTCCGCACGGGAGGCAGAGGGGGACCGGCTGGGATCGATGGATCCGTTCTGCTGCACTCCCCACCGCCATGGACGTGGCCCGATCGGCATCCAGTGCTCCCGCTCGAGCTGGCGCTCGAGCACTGCGCCCACTGCCTGCCTGGATACGGAAGGCGTAGCCATCACACTCGAGTCCGGCCTGAACCGGGGTCTCATCGACGAGACCGATGTGGAGGACGCCTTGGCCGGGATCTCGGAACGGAAGCGCAGGGCCATCCTGCCGCTCCGCCGCGGAGCCCAGTCGGGGACCGAGACCCGCGTCTATAGAGCTCTCTCCCGCAGGGCATCCGCGTTCGTGCGCAAGCCGACGTGCCGACCGTGGGTCGAGTGGATCTCCTCGTCGGAGATGCTGATCATCGAATGCGACAGCACCGCGTTCCACTCTTCGCCCAAGCAAGTCGAGGAGGACTGCCGCCGAGATCTCGCCGCTCGAGCGCTGGGGATGACGGTGATCAGGTTGAGCTACCACCAGATCATGGATGACTGGGAGGCGACGCTTGACCTGGTCTTGGAGGCCGTGCGTCGCGGCGAACACCGCCGTTCCGGCATCCCGGGCGACCTCTCGGTGACTTGAGCCGATCGGATCGGACCCCTGTACCTGGCTCACTCAGTCGCCCAACGCACCCAGTACACCCTCCCCTCCTTGCCTGCCCGGGCCCGTCCTGCCCGTGCCTTCCCCTGCCTGCCCAATCCCGGCCTACCCTGCCCCGACGTGCCCAGTTTCGGCAACCACCCGTGGCACGAACCTGTAGCTGAGTGGCATCTCCCCTTCCCTGGGAGGGGTCAGGTGCCACTCAGCTACACCTTTTTGCCAGTCGCCGTTTCTGCTGCCCGCCGGGCCTGCCGCCCAGCCAGTGTGAGAGCCGCCCACCGACATACCGCCCCGCCAGTTTGCGTGCCCCTTACCCGGCATGCCTGCCGGTGGTGTCCCGGCGCCCCGCCTGGTCACCCTGGGCTCCATCACGACCCCGTGCCACACTGAACACGGCCGCGCACCGCAGCGCAGGCGCCGCCCCGCCAGTTGAGGCACGAGACGTCCGGGAGAGATCGCCATGGCAGCTCCGCAGTTCAGCCCCTACATCACCTTCCCCGGGAACGCCGGTGAGGCCTTCGAGTACTACCGCGAGGTGTTCGGCGGCGAGCTCCAGATCATGACCTACGACGATTTCCCGGACCTTTCGGGATTTCCGTTCACTCCGCCACCCGGATCGATCGCGCACGCACAGCTCCACGGCGGTCTGGTCACCCTGGCCGGCGGCGACGCCCTCACCGCACCCGGCGAGGAGCTGCCCCCGCTGGAGTCGGACGTGTACTCGTACCTGATCGGCCTGGAGTCGGTCGGCCAGGGCCGGGCCCTGATCGAGAAGCTCACCTCGACGGGTGCCGAGCTGGTCATGCCGTTCGAGCCCGCACCGTGGGGTGACCACTACGGACAGGTCAAGGATCGCTTCGGCGTGCTGTGGGCGATCGTTGTCGGCGGGCAACAGGAGCGCTGAGACCGAGGGGCCACAGCCCACGGCTCCGGCTCAGCGCTCCGGGGCCGGGCTCCGGGCTTTCCGCACTGTCTATGACACCGCCACGGGTTGTGGAGCATTCAATAACCGCCTAGCGTTGGAGCCATCATGCGAGCCTTCGGATTCCTCAGCTTCGGCCACTACGGCAACGGCCCCGGTGCGGGCGGCCTCGACGCCCGCCAGATGCTCCACGACGCGATCGACATCTCCGTCGGCGCCGACGAGCTGGGCGTCAACGGCGCCTACTTCCGGGTCCACCATTTCGCCCCGCAGTCCGCCTCCCCCATGCCCCTGCTCTCGGCGGTCGCCGCCCGCACGCAGCGGATCGAGGTGGGCACCGGCGTGATCGACATGCGCTACGAGAACCCGCTGTACCTCGCCGAGGAGGCGGCGGCTCTCGACCTGATCGCCGACGGCCGGGTCGCGCTCGGCGTCTCGCGAGGCAGCCCCGAACCGGCCGACCGCGGCTGGGAGGCCTTCGGCTACACCGGGTCCACCGACCCGCGTGGGGCGGACATCGCCCGCGAGAAGTTCGACCTGTTCATGCAGGCCATCCAGGGCGAACCGATGGCCCGCGCCGCCCAGCAGCCCTATGGCGCCCCGGTCACCCCCGGCGCCGACCTGCGGCTCGAGCCCTACTCCCCGGATCTGGTCCGCCGCATCTGGTGGGGCGCCGGATCCCGGGACAGTGCGGAGAACGTCGGCCGCCAGGGCCTGAACCTCATGAGCTCCACACTGCTGACCGAGGCCACCGGTGCCCAGTTCGCCGACCTCCAGGCTGAGCAGATCGAGCGGTTCCGCACTGCCTTCCGCGCCGCCGGCCACACTCACGCACCCCGCGTCTCCGTCTCCCGCAGCGTCTTCCCCGTCGTCACCGATCAGGACCGGCTGATGTTCGGCATGCGCCCCGGGGACGGTGCCGATCAGATCGGCATCATCGACGGGCACCGCTCCACCTTCGGCCGCACGTTCGTCGGCGAGCCGGATCAGCTGATCGAGGAGCTGAAGGCCGATGCCGCCGTGCAGTCCGCGGACACCCTGATGCTCACGATCCCCTCGCAGGCAGGAGTCGAGCTGAACCTGCACATCCTGGAGAGCTTCGCTCAGCATGTCGCTCCTGACCTGGGGTGGAAGCCGAACACGGAGGGGCCGGTGACCGGCGACCCCGTCACCTGACGCTGTCGAGGGCCCCGGCTCGCCGCCTCCACGGCCCGGCCTGGCCACACGTCCGAGCCGCACCGTCCGAGCCGCCCCGGCTCGCGCCTCCGCGGCATCGTCGGCTCCCGGCCGGATCACACCGCCGACCCCTGCCGGGATGACCGGTTCTCCCGTAAGGTGAAGGTCCGCGGGTGCTGATCGGGGCGCTCGCTCAGCACCGCCTTCGGAGGACCGCGATGCCCGCGCCGCAGATCGCCGCCGTACCGGCCGCGCCTGCCGCACCCCTCCCCGCGAAGCCTCACCAGTCCGCTCCCGGCACCGAGGCATCCCGCCACCTGCTCGCCCCGGAGACCACGCGCCCGTTGACGCTGTGGGGCTCGTCCTCGATGAGTTCCGAGCGCGGCTACGAGGGCACGCCGCTGACCGTCCGGATCCACGAGCACCTGGCGCTGGCTGCCGCGCCCGCGAGCGTCCACTGCTTCGGGGTCGGCGCCACCAGGTCCCCGCACACCCTGCTGATGCGGGGCCTGGACACCCCGCGGCTGGCCTGCGTCGGCAGCCCCGAAGCCGGTACGGGACGCGTGCGCGCCGAGCTCGACTCCGGGCTCGCCCCGGCCGGGCCGCTGCGCATCCCGGGCACGGTCGACGGCGTGCCGGGCGAGCTGGACGGCTCGAGCGGCACCTGGTTCTTCACGCCCGAGGATCCGACCTCTCCGGTCACCGATGGCGTCTTCACCTCTTCCCTCGCCGAAGTGGCCGCCGGATCCCGCCAGGTGCTGTGGATGGGCAAGAACAACATTCTCGACGTCGACGGGGTCCTCGAGGACACCCAGCGGATGTGGGACGCCGCCGACGATCCCGAGCACGACACCCTGGTGCTGGGACAGTGGCCGACGGCCTACGATCCGGTCGGCTCGGACACGGCCGAGGCGGTGCTCGCCGTCAACGAGGAGCAGCAGCGCCGCTACGGCGACCACTTCCTCGACCTCGCCATGCTCCTCACCTCGGCCGAGGGCCTGTGCTGCCCGCCGCTGGCCCCGCTGAGCCTGCTCGAGCAGGCGGGCACTCAGGGTGCGCTCGAGATGCACGTGGCCCCGCCGGAGCTCCGCGCACCCGATGGCATCCACCTCAACGGCTGGGGAAATCTCGCCGTGAGCTGGGCGATCCTGCAACGGATGCGGGAGCTGCAGTGGCTGTGAGACGACCGCCTGCCCCGCGCCTGCGACAGGACCGGGTGCCCCGCCCGGCCCCCAACGACGCCTCCGCCGCTGCGGCATCGACTCATGCCCCCGCCGACCGCCTGCCCGATCCGGTCCCGACCTCTCCGCCCGCCGCCATCACACCAGCGGAGTCCACGGTGGTCCGGGGCGCCGCTCCCCGCCGCGACCTGCGCCGCCGGGCCTTCCTGGTCGCCGGCACCGCGGCGGCGGCCATCGGCAGCTCGGTGACCGCCGGGGCACTGCTGAGCCGGACCGCAGGCGGAGCCACCTCGGCCTCCGCAGGCGCCGGAGCCGGCAACGCGCCGGTCACCAGCCCGTTCACCGACGTTCCCGATGACGCGCCCGGCCTGGAGGCGATGCGCTGGGCCCACGAGACCGGCGTCCAGCCCGCCGATGGCAGCGGCGCCTACTCCCCCGATGCTGTGCTCACCCGCGGCGCCGTGGCCCTGGCCCTGCACCGATTCGCCGGGGCCCCGGCCGTGCCGCGGGAGACCGCGCCGGCGCTGATCACCGACCTCGGGGACGACGTCGAGATCGCCACCGCGCTGCTGTGGCTGCACGGCCGCGGCGCCGTGTGGGGCGACCCCGACCTGCGCGTCCGCCCTGAGGAGGACGCCACCCGCGATTGCGTCGCCGGGATGCTGGCGGCGCTGCTGCGCCCGGCCCTGGCCGGATACGGAGCAACGTGGGATCCGTCGGCCGCGACATCGCTGCCCGAGGCGCCGGAGGCTCCGGAAGCCCCGGAATCGGCCTCGACGCTCCGCGATGTGGCCTGGCTCGAGGCAGCGGGCATGGTGCCCGCCTCTCTCGCGGAGGATGTCTGGGCGGGAGAGAAGTCCGTCAGCCGCGCCGATCTCGCGATCTCGCTGCACCGGGCCAACGGCGTCATCGCCGGCGCGCTCGGCTGAGCACGCCCCTGCGCCGCCGCTCACACTTAGGCTGATGACCATGTCATCGACGCCTGCCCACGCTGCCTACCTCCGCCACCCAGATGTCCGTGGCGACACCGTCGTCTTCACCGCCGCGAACGACGTGTGGCTCGCGCCCCTGGCCGGGGGCCGCGCCTGGCGACTGACCGACGAGGGCGCCCCCGTCACCTATCCGCGGTTCTCGCCCGACGGCGTCCACGTCGCCTACACCTCCCGCACCTCCGGCGGCCCCGAGGTCTGGGTGGTCTCGGCCGACGGATCCACCACCCCGCGCCGCCTGACCACGTGGGGCCGGCCCTCGACGAAGGTGGTCGGCTGGCTTCCCGACGGCCGCATCGTCGCCTCGAGCAGCTACAACGCCCCGGTCGCGCGGGATGCGCAGCTGTGGGCGGTCGATCTGGAGGGGCAGGCCGAGCTGCTGCCGCTGGGCCGCTCGGGCGAGGTCGCGATCCACCTGTCGGGCCCCACCGTGGTCGCCACCCCGTGGCGCCGCGATCAGGCCGGCTGGAAGCACTACCAGGGCGAGACCGCGGTGAAGCTGTGGATCTCGCACGAGGACGTGGCCCTCGGTGCGCCGGCCGCCGCGCACGCCGCACGCTCCTGGGAGCCGCTGCTGGCGGACATCCTCGCCTCCAAGACGCGCATCGCCTGGTACGGCGACCGGCTGATCTTCGCCTCCGACACCCCCGGGCCCGGAGCGGCCCGTCACGACCGCGCCACGGCCAATCTGTGGTCCGTCGCAGCGGATGGCTCCGACCTGCAGGTCCACACCTCGCTGCAGGCCGAGGACGGCTACCTGCGCGAGCCCGCGACCGACGGCACCACCATCGTGTACTCCTCCCGCGGCCGCCTGTTCGCCCTGGACTCGCTGCAGGCCGAGCCGCGCGAGGTCGAGATCCTCGCCTCCGGGGTCGGCGCGTCCCGCGTCCCCCGGCCCGTCTCGCCGAGCGAGAACCTGCTGGCCGTGCGGCCGGTGCACGATGCCCGCTCGAGCGTGGTCGAGTGGCGCGGCAGCGCCCATGCCCTCACCCACCGCGGCGGCCCGGCACGGCTGCTCGCGGGTGCCGACGGCGTGCGCATCCGGGAGGTGCGCCCCCTCGGGCGCTCCCCCTTCGCCCTCATGGTCAGCGACGCCGAGGCGCTCTCGGACCGCGAGCACGGCGGCGTCGGCTCGGATGTGCTGGCTCTGTCCCGGCTGGACGGCGGCAGCGAGGAGATCCGCTTTGACCTGGGCGACGTGGGCCGGATCCTGCACGCCGTCCCTTCGCCCGACGGGTCCAAGATCGCGATCTCCAGCCACGACAACGTGGTGCGCCTGGTGACCCTGCGCGGTCTGGTCGACCCCGCCACGACCTCCACGGGCGCGGCGACCTCGGGTGTCACCGGTGCCGGCGGCGCGGGCGCGGGCACGAACACCACGGGCGCGGGTGGCTCCGGCACAGGCGCCGTCTCCCCGTGGGAGCAGGAGAGCGAGGCGGCGCCGGCTGTGCCGCACCTGGACCATGTGCGCGAGGTGGGCCGCTCCAGCGGCGGCGAGGTCGCGGATCTGGCCTGGTCGCCGGATGGTCGCTGGCTGGTGTGGACCGAGCCGAACTCGTGGATGCTCAGCCGCCTGATGATCTCGGACACCGAGGATCCTGAGCCCACCGGCCGCGCGCTGACCTCGGGCAAGTACCAGGATTCGGCGCCCGCCTTCAGCGCGGACGGCAAGCACCTGGCGCTGCTGTCCATGCGCACCTTCGAGACCGTCTACGACGACATGGTCTTCGACCTCGGCTTCGTCAACGCCGAGCGCCCCTTCCTGATCCCGCTGGAACGCAGCACCGCCGACCCGTTCGGGCCGCTGCCCGACGGCTGGGGCGGCGAGGAGCCCGCCGCACAGGCCGACGGGACGGCGGCTCCGCATGCCGAGGGACCCGCCGCGGCCCGGCCCGCTCATACCCCGTCGGCCGGGGATGGCTCGCACCCGGCGACCTCGACCGCTCCGGCCGGGGCCGACGACGCGAACAGGGCCCCGGCGACCCGGGTCGACCTCGACGCCGTCGAGGACCGCCTGGTGCCGTTCCCCGTCGTCTCGGGCACGTACTCGCACCTGACCGCGGTCAGCGGCGGTTTCGTATGGCTGCGCCATCCCCAGCAGGGCGTGCTCGGCACCGCGCGCGCCGGGGTCGAGGGCGAGGAGCCCGGGCCCACGCTCGAGCACTGGAGCCTGGCCGATCGCAAGCTGACCGTGCTGGCCGAAGGGGTCGCCGATCTCGCGGTCTCCGGCGACGGGGAGTCCCTGGTCATCAAGCAGGGCGAGAGCTGGGTGAAGGTCCCCTCGAACCGCAAGGTGGAGGACGAGGACCCGGCCCGCATCCCGATCGACACCGGCCGCCTGCGACTGACGGTCGACCCGGTCGCCGAGCGCCGCGGCATGCTCTGGGACAACTACCGGATCATGGCCCAGCAGTACTGGCGGGCCGACATGGACGGCATGGACTGGCACGCCATGACCTCCTGGTACGACCCGGTCATCGAGCGACTGGTCACCGAGGACGACTTCCAGGATCTGATGTGGGAGGTCCTGGGCGAGCTCGGCACGTCCCACGCCTACGTGATGGGCGGGGTCTACCAGGCGGATCCGCCGATGCTCCCGGCCTATCTCGGAGCCGATGTCGAGCAGCGCGAGGGTCGCTGGGTGATCACCTCGATCCTGCCCGGAGACTCCTCCGATCCCGAGGCCCGCTCGCCGCTGCTGGCTCCGGGCGTGGCGGCCGAGGTGGGCGATGCGATCGTGCGCGTGGACGGCCGGGAGGTGGGCCCAGACGGCGTCCAGCCCCTGCTGATCGGCTCGGCGAACCGGCCGACGGAGCTGGTGCTGGCCCGTGACGGCGCCGAGCGCCGGGTGGCGGTCCTCCCCCTGGCCGACGACTCGCAGCTGCGCTACCAGGCGTGGGTCGCATCGCGCCGCGCCCTGGTCGATGAGCTCTCCGGCGGCCGCCTCGGCTACCTCCACATCCCCGACATGGTCTCCTCCGGCTGGGCGCAGATGCACCGCGACCTGCGTGAGGCGACCACCAAGGAGGGCCTGGTCGTCGACGTGCGCTACAACAGCGGCGGGCACACCTCGCAGCTGGTCACCGATCGCCTCGCCCGTCGCGTGCTGTCCTGGGACTATCCGCGCCACCAGAGGCCGGGCACCTACCCGCAGTTCGCACCGCGCGGCGCGGTGGTGCTGGTGACCAACCAGGAGGCGGGGTCCGACGGAGACATCGTGGGCGCCGTCTCCCGAGCGATGGAGATCGGCCCGATCATCGGCACCCGCACCTGGGGCGGCGTGATCGGGATCGACGGCCGCTTCGACCTGGTCGACGGCACCGGCATCACCCAGCCCAAGTACGCCAGCTGGTTCGAGGGCGAGGGCTGGGGCATCGAGAACTACGGTGTCGAGCCCGACATCGAGGTGCCGCTGCCGCCGAACGCGTGGGTCGCCGGAGAGGACCCGCAGATCGAGCGCGGGGTCACCGAGGCTCTGGCCCGGCTCGAGCAGCACCCTGCCGCGACCGCTCCCCCGCTGCCCGCGCCCCGGTTCGGACCGGGCCCGGCGGCACAGAGCTGAACGACCGGCGCCGTCGGCGCCCGGGGCCGTGGCGGATGCCGGCCCCGAGCGTTATCGGCGCTGGTGCCGGCGGCCGCGGTCACCGCAGGGTGGGCACGACGATCTCGGGGTGGCGCACGGCCAGCTCCTGGCGGCTGTCGGGGCCGAAGGCCGCGACCGCCCGCGTCGTCGCGTCGCGTTCGGCAGTCCGGGCGACGGGGTGCGTCTCGTCGGGGCGGAGGTCGCGGGCGATCCGTTCGTCGCCGCGGGCGATCCGCTCGGTGAGGGTCAGGGGCGCCCCGCGGGAGGCGTCCGGGCCGTCGATGCCGCCGGCCAGCAGTCGGGTCACGGTGCCGAGCACCGCGGTGATCAGAGCGATGAGAAGGATGAGGCCGATGCCGATCAGTGCTGAGGTCATGCCATGATCCTCAGCCCGGCGACGGTTCAGGACAAGCGATGATTCGCACCCTACTGTTCAGTGCCGCTGAATCGCGGTACGGTCAGGGCATGCTCGATCCCGTCAAGCTCCGCGTCCTGCGGTCGGTCGTCGAGACCGGCAGCATCCGTGCCAGCGCCGAGGCGCTGGGCTACACCCCGTCGGCCATCAGCCAGCACCTCACGAGCCTGCGCCGGGAGACGGGCCTCGAACTGGTCGAACGGTCCGGTCGCGGCATCCACGTCACGGCGCACGCGCGGCTCCTGGCCGACGAGGCCGGGCCGGCCCTGGACGCGCTCGATGCCGTCGAGCGCACCGCGAAGGACCTCCGCTCCGGTCGCATCGGCAGGCTGCGCTTCGGCTACGCCACCTCGATCGCCGGGGACTGGATCCCCGAACTCGCCCGTGACGTGCGCCGCCGGTACCCCGACCTCGGCCTCGACCTCACCCTGCGCGACTGCCAGGGGGACGGCGTCCTCGAGGATTCCGGGCTGGACATCGTGGTCGGCGACGGGGAGGCACCCTCCAGGCCCTCCGCGGAATGGGAGTACCAGGAGATCCTCGAGGAGGGGTACGTGGCCCTGGTGGGGGCGGGCCATCCGCTCGCCGGGCGCCCCTCGCTGCTGCTCAAGGAGCTCGCCGACGAGGCGTGGGTGACCGACGACCCGCTGGACTCGTACTGGTTCGACCGGATCTGCTCGGCGTGCCGCGCCGCGGGATTCTCCCCTCGCGTGGACGTCAATCCCAACGACTACTCCACCGTGCTCGGCTTCGTCGCCAGCGGCGACTACGTCAGCGTGCAGCCCTCGGTGATCGCGCGGGACATGCGCCCCGACGTGGTCGCGATCCCCCTCGATCCGCCCGCACCGCGGCGCCGGCTGCGGGTGCAGGTGCGCCGTGCGACCTCGCGCAACCCGGCCGTGCAGTACATCGTCGAGCGGATCCACGCGGTCGCCGCGATGCGCGCCGAGGAGATCCCGGGAGTCATCTACCTGGGCAGCACGTCGACCGATCGACGCGATCCGCGACCGCCGGTAGCGGCTGTCGTCACGGACCAGCCCGCTGCGGCGTCGGCTCCCGGGGGCTGAGCCGCCACGTCCCACACCGCGTTCGGGCACGATGCGGCGCCGCTCCCCGCGACCCAGAGGTCACGCCTTGGAGTCAGGTCGGACGCTTCGCGATTCGGGCGCCCGGGGGAGCACAATAGGACGGTGCCTCCCCCTCGCGCCCACCGGCTCCGCACCGGCCTGTCCCGCCGGACGGCTCTGCTGTCCCTCCTCCCCCTCTCCGTCACCGCCGGGACGCTCGCGGCCTGCGGCGATGCGGGCGCTCCGCGTGAGGGCGAGGGCACCACCGGAGAGACCTCGGTATCGGACTCCGGCGGAGCCGGATCCGGAACGCTCTCGGTCAACGACCCCTGGGCGAGAGCCATGCCGTCTCAGAGCGCGGTCTTCGGGACCCTCACCAACGGCACCGAGGGGGATCTGGTCCTGGTCGCGGCCTCGAGCCCCGCCGCCGGCGAGGTGCAGCTGCACGCGGACGCGCCCGGCAGCTCTGACGGGCAGAGCATGCCGGTGAAGGAGAACGGCTTCCCGCTTCCCGCGGGAGAGGAGCTCGTGCTCGAGCCCGGCGGGAACCACCTCATGCTGACGGATCTCACCGAGCCCCTCCAGCCCGGCGATGAGGTCGAGGTCGCCCTCGCGTTCGCCGACGGCACCGAACACCAGTTCACCGCGCCGGTCGAGGACCGTTCCGGGACCGATTAGAACCCGCGGGACAGAGCGGTCTCAGCGGAACCAGCGGGACGGGACGACGCCAGTGCGACGGGCGCCCTCACGGCGGTCAGCGTGGCAACCCGTGGCCGCGCCAGCGGCCACACGCCGCCGCCACCTATCCTGGGTCCGACGCCCCTGCGCTCGGCGGTCAGTTCGCGGCATCGCGGCCCGGCTCGGCGCGGGCGATGCTTCCGACCCCGCAGGAGAGTAACCCCGTGCCTCGATTCAACGTTCCCACCGACGACGCGCAGGGCCCCCTGGTCGTCGGCCTCGACGTCGGCTCCGGCGGCTCCCGCGCCGCCGTCTACGACGCCAGCGGGCGCGAGGTCGCCAAGCGCACCCACAAGGAGGCGCACTCGTTCACGGTGCGCGACGACGGCACCAGCATCATCGACCCGGACCAGATCGTCGACGAGATCCGCACCGCCCTGCGCACAGTGCTCAAGGGCTCGCTGCCCGGCGAGATCTGCGGGATCGGCGTGGACACCTTCGCGTCCTCGCTGATCGCGGTCGACGCCGACGGCAAAGCGCTGACCCCGTGCATCACCTACGCGGACACCCGCTGCCATGCCCAGGTCGCGACCCTCACCGACGCCCTGGACATCGAGGCCCTCCACGAGCGCACCGGCGCCCGCCTGCACTCCTCCTACACGGTCCCGCGCCTGGCCTGGCTGCGTGAGGAGCACCCCGAGGTGTTCGCCCGCACCGCGCACTTCATGGCGCTCGGCGAGTACGTGGCGTTCAAGCTGCTGGGCACCCCGGCACTGGGAACCGCCTCGGCCGCGTGGTCCGGCATGATCGACCGCCGCACCGGCGAGTACGTGCCCGAGCTGCTCGAGGCCGGCGGGGTCGATGCCGAGAAGATGGGCACCCCGCTGAACCCGTCCGACGCCCTGCCGGTCGCCGGCACCCCGCTGGCCAAGGAGTTCCCGGTGCTGAAGGGAGCCGTGTGGCTGCCGGTGATCGGGGACGGCCTCGCCGCGAACATGGGCATCGGCGCCCTGGGCACCGGCATCTGGGGCATCTCCACCGCGACCTCCGGCGCGATCCGCCAGCTGCTGGACACAGAGATCCAGGCGCTGCCCAGCGGGCTGTGGGCGTACCGCGTCGATGACCGCCGCACCCTCGTCGGCTCCGCCATGAGCGACTGCGGGCGGGTGCTCGACTGGGCACGCACCCAGCTCGCCATCCCCACCGACATCACCGAGACCGACACCGAGACGCTCTTCTCCGTCCCGCCCGAGGCCGGCACCCCGCTGGTGATCCCGTTCCTCTCCGGCGAGCGCGGCACCAAGTGGCGCGGCTCCTCACGGGCGATCTTCGCGGGCATCAGCGCCTCGACCACCGCCGAGGACATGCTGCGCGGTGCGCTCGAAGGGGTGGCGCTGACCTTCCTGCGCATCGCCGACCAGCTGCGCGAGGCCAGCGGGGATCCCGAGCGGATCGTGCTGTCCGGCGGCATGACCGAGGCGGTCCCGGGCTGGCTGCATCTGCTCTCCGACGCGCTCGGCGCCCCGATCGACCACGTCGCCGTCTCCCGCTCGACCATGCGCGGCGCCGCGGTGATGGCCCTCGAGGAGGCCGCCCCCGGCACCGACATCGCCGAGGTCCCGGTGCTGCGCCGCGTCGAACCGGTCTCCGCGCACACCGACTACTACCGCGAGCGGCTCGAGCGCTTCGAGAAGCTGGCCGACCTGGCCTGAGCCGGCGGGCAGCCTCCGGAGTGACGGCGGCGCCGCAGAATGAGCGTCGCCCGGGGCACGGAAACCGGTAGCCTGCAGGGCGCCCGATTGCCTCATGCGCAGGCAGGGACGCAGAGGAGCATCACCATGGCATGGGAAGGCCAGCACCCGTGATCATCGCCGGCCTGATGACAGGCACCTCCGCCGACGCCCTGGACGTGGCCCTCGTCGATCTCCACCTCTCCGACGGGCGCCCGGACAACCTGGCGATGGAACTGCTCGCCTCCCGCGAGGTCCCCTTCGCCGACGGCCTGCGCGCGGACATCCTGCGCCTGCTGGCACCGTCGGACGTGCCGCTGTCGCTGGTCAGCAGCGTCGATGCCCGGCTGGGCGAGATGTGCGCCGGGGCCGTCGAGGAGCTGTGCGCGAGCACCGGCCTGACCTGCGACCTCGTCGTCTCCCACGGCCAGACCGTCCGCCACGACGTCGCCGACGGTCGCGTCAGCGCGACGCTCCAGCTCGGCCAGTCCGCCTGGATCGCCGAGCGCATCGGCGCGCCGGTGCTCAGCGACGTGCGCTCCCGGGATGTCGCCGCGGGCGGGCAGGGCGCGCCGCTGGTGAGCATCCTCGACCATCTGCTGCTGGCCGGGACCGAGGAGCCGACGGCCCTGCTGAACCTGGGCGGGATCGCCAACCTCACCGTGGTGGCCGCCCGTCGCGAGACGATCGCGTTCGACACCGGCCCCGCCAATGCCCTGATCGATCTCATGGCCTCGCGCCTGAGCGAGGGCCGCCTGGACTGCGACGCCGACGGTGCTCTCGCGGCCCAGGGCACCGTGGACCAGGACCTGCTGAGCCACTTCCTCGCCGACCCCTACTACTCCCGGCCCGCGCCGAAGTCGACCGGCAAGGAGCAGCTGAACGCCGACTACCTCGATGAGCGCCTGCGCGCCCATCCGCACGTGAGCGGGCTCGATGTGATGGCGACACTGACCGCCCTGACCGCCCGCACCGTGGCCGACGCCTGCCGCAGCCACGGTGTCACCGCGGTGGTCGCCTCGGGTGGCGGGACCCGCAATCCCGTGCTGATGGACGCCCTGAACACCGAACTGGGCGAGGGCGTCTCGCTGGCCACCACCGACGAGGCGTTCGGCCTGCCCGAGGGGGCGAAGGAAGCCTGCCTGATGGCGCTGCTGGGCTGGCTGACCTGGCACGGCCTGCCCGGCACCCTCCCCTCGGCCACGGGCGCCTCCCACGCCACCATCGCCGGCCGCCTCAGCCCCGGCGCGAGGCCCCTGCAGCTGCCCGACCCGCTGCCACGGTCGCCCCGGCGCCTGCGCGTCGTCGGCTCCGCTCCCGCACCTGGCACCGGCGCCGGCCGTGACCCCGCTTCCTCCCCCGGTGCCGCCCCGATCCCCTCCCCCACGTCCCCGACCCCTCAGCAGGAGACCTGACATGCAGATCCTCGACCTCCTGGTCATCGTCGCGTACCTGGTCGCGACGGCCTGGCTGGGACTGCGCCTCAGCGGGCGCCAGTCCGGCCTGAAGGACTACTTCCTGGGCGGGCGCAACCTGCCCTGGTGGGCCGTGTGCCTCTCCGTCGTCGCCACGGAGACCAGCGCCCTGACCGTCATCGGGATCCCCGTGATGAGCTACCTGGGGAACATCTCGTATCTCCAGCTCGGCATCGGCTACATCGTCGGCCGCATCGTCGTCGCGTTCGTGATGCTGCCGCGCTACTACGACGGCGAGATGGTCACCGCCTACGCCTACCTGGGCAAACGCTTCGGATCGAGTACCCAGACCACCGCCGGGGTGACGTTCCTGTTCACGCGCCTGCTGGCCGACGGGATCCGCGTGCTGGCCGCCGCGATCCCGCTGAAGGTCATCCTCGACGGGCTCGGCCTGCACACGAACTACTTCGTGATCACCGTCGTCCTCGCCGTCGTCACCATCGCCTACACGTTCATCGGCGGCATCAAGGCCGTGGTGTGGGTCGACGTGGTCCAGATGCTGCTGTACGTCGCCGGCGGCCTGCTGACCATCGTGGTGGTCACCTCCACCCTGGGCCTGGGATGGCTCGGGGACGCCGCGGAGGCCGGCAAGACGCAGATGTTCGTGCTGGCCGGCAACCCGCTCAGCGACGACGCCTCCCTGATCCCCTCCCTGCTGGGCGGCGCGATCTTCGCGATGGCCTCCCACGGCTCCGATCAACTCGTGGTCCAGCGCCTGCTGACCTGCCGCTCCAAGCTCGAGGCCCAGAAGGCCCTGATCTGGTCCGGGGTGATGGTCTTCGTGCAGTTCGCGATCTTCCTCGTCGTCGGCCTCGCCCTGTGGGGCTACTACGACCACGCCACCCCGCAGGAGATGGGCCTGACCCGCGACGACGAGGTGTTCCCGCTGTTCATCGTCGAGGGTCTGCCGACGGGCATCTCCGGGCTGCTGCTGGCGGGGATCCTCGCCGCGGCGATGTCGACCCTGTCCTCGTCGCTGTCGGCGCTGTCCTCCTCCACGGTCACCGACGTCGTGGGGCGGCTGCGTCGCACCCCGCTGACCGACCAGCAGGGGCTGCGGGTGGGCCGCTGGGCCACCATCGGCTGGGGCCTGGCCTTCATCGCCCCGGCGACCTTCTTCCGCTCCGACGAGGGCAACATCGTCGTGCTCGCCCTCGGCGTCGCCGGCATCACCTACGGCGGGCTGCTCGGCGCGTTCGTGTTCGGCATCGTCAACAAGCGGGCCGACAAGCGCGACGCCAATATCGCCTTCGTGCTCGCCGTGGCCGTCAACGCCTTCTTCTTCGTGATGGAGAAGTACGTGACCGGCGAGGTGTGGGTGGCCTGGCAGTGGTACCCGCTGCTCGGCGTCATCGTCACCTGCATCGTCGGCGGGCTGCTCTCGCTCACTCATCCCCCGCGGCCGGCACCGCTCGAGCCGGCGGGCCACGGCCCGACCGGGACCCCCGCGGCCGGTGGGCCACCGCCCGCCGATGCGCCCACCTCCGAGGACAGGACCCGCTGACCATGACCACTCCACGCCCGAGCGCCCCGGGACCCACGCCGCCAGGCGGCGGAGACTCCTCCGCCCTGCCGCCCACGGAGCAGAGGAATCCCCGCAGCAGCACCCTCGACGACCTGCCCACCCAGGAGGTGCTGCGGCTGCTGAACGACGAGAGCCGCCTGGCGGTGGACGCGGTCGACGCCGCCCTGCCGGACCTGGCACGACTGGTCGATGCCACGGCGGAGCGGATGCGTCGCGGCGGCACCGTGCATTACTTCGGCGCCGGCACCTCCGGGCGCCTGGGCGTGCTCGATGCCAGCGAGCTGCTGCCCACCTTCCAGCTCGAACCGGGTCGCATCGTCGGCCACATCGCCGGCGGGCCGGAGGCACTGGTCAGCGCCGTGGAGAACGCCGAGGACTCCCCCGAGGCCGGACGGCGCGACGCCGAAGGGCTGGGCGCCGACGACGTGGTGATCGGGATCGCCGCGAGCGGGTCCACGCCCTACGTGCGCGGCGCCCTCGAAGCGGGCGCGGAGGCCGGGGCACTGACCGCCCTGATCTCCAGCAACCCCCGCGCGCCGCTCGCCGAGCATGCCGAGCTGCATCTGCTGCTGGACACCGGTCCGGAGGTCGTCACCGGCTCGACCCGGCTGAAGGCGGGCACGGCGCAGAAGCTCGCGCTGAACGGCTTCTCGACGGCCACCATGATCGCCCTGGGCCGGACCTGGCAGAACCTCATGGTCTCCGTGGTGGCCACCAACGCGAAGCTGCGCGAGCGCACCGTGCGGATCCTGCGCGAGGCCGTCGGACTGGAGGACGCCGCGGCCCGGGCTCTGCTCGAGAACACCGGCGGGGATCTGAAGACCGCGATCGTCACCGCCCTGGCCGACGTCCCGGTCGATGAGGCCTCACAGCTGCTCGAGCAGCACGACGGCTCGGTGCGCGACGCGATCGCCTCCGCCCAGGCCGGCTGAGCCAGGCGGGCCGGGCCCAGCTGAGCCGGGCCCAGCTGAGCCCCCGGCTGCCCGGCTGGCTGGCTGAGCCGGGCCCGGCTGCCCGGTTGGCTGCCCGGTTGGCTGGCTGGCTGGCTGGCTGACTGGCTGGCTGACTGGCAAAAAGG
The DNA here is from genome assembly GCF_042666305.1 of Brachybacterium sp. GCM10030268. NCBI lineage: Bacteria > Bacillati > Actinomycetota > Actinomycetes > Micrococcales > Dermabacteraceae > Brachybacterium > Brachybacterium sp. GCM10030268. Next base: position 60,913 of record NZ_JBHTCW010000014.1, read on the forward strand.
TGTAGCTGAGCCAGACGACCGGAAACAGGGCCGGGCCGGCCGGGGCCAACGGCCCGGAACCGGTGCTGGCCGGGTCAGGGGCGCGGGAGGCGGATCTCCTGGGCGAGGACGGCGGGTACCAGCGGATCGTCGGCGGCGACGTCGAGCAGGGCCAGCAGGGCGGTGACCCGCTCGGCGTCCTTGTCGAGCTGCGCAGCGGCCGCGATCTCGTCGGCCCGGGGGTCCTTGACCTCCTCGCCGGCGCGGATCCGCTCGGTGACCCAGGCGGTCCAGGCGGCCACGGCCGCGACCTCGCCGGGGGCCTGTTCCGGGCCCCCGCGCTCGGCGATCACGGGCAGGGCGCGCACCGTCAGCTTGGCCGACCCGTCGGCCGCGATACGGATCAGGTTGTCCGCCAGGCGCGGGTTGCGGAAGCGCTCCTCGAGGGCCGCGGTGTAGGCATCGAGGTCGGTCGGCGGCAGCGGCAGCGTGGAGCGGGCCTCGTCCCAGAGCCGCTCGACCAGGGCGCGCACCTCGCGGTGACCGATCGCCTCGTCCACCCGGTCGCAGCCGGCGAGCTGGCCGGCGTAGGCCATCAGGGTGTGGGCGCCGTTGAGCAGGCGCAGCTTGCGCAGCTCGTGCTGGCCGATGTCGTCGGTGAACTGGACGCCGGCCTTCTCCCATTCGGGGCGGCGGCCGCGGAAGCGGTCTTCGAGCACCCACTCGGTGAAGGGCTCGGTGACCACCGGAACCGTGTCCGGCAGGCCCGTGCGCTCCAGCACGAGGTCCCCGGCGGCGTCGTCGGCCGACGGGGTGATCCGGTCGACCATCGAGGAGATGACATCGACGTGGTCCTCGAACCAGGTGCGGGTCTCCTCGTCGGTCGCGGCGAGCACGGCCGCGCGCAGTACCTCGCCGTTGCCGCTGAGGTTGTCGCAGGAGACCAGCGCGATGGGCTCGGTGACGCCGGCCTCGCGGCGGGCCTTCAGGCCCAGGGCGATCCGGGCGGGGACGGACACTGCCGGGTCGGTGCCGGCGGCGTAGCCCTTCTCGGTGATGGTCAGGGTGACCACGGCGGTGAAGGGGTCGGCCAGCAGGCGCACCAGGGCGTCGACGTCGTCGGCGGGGTAGGTCTCGTCGATGACGTCGACGATGCTCACCTCGTCGCCCTCGGCGCCGCGGACGATCAGGCCGTAGCGGCCGCCCTGGGCGTTCAGGGCGTCGGCCATGGCGGCGGAGCGGCCGGTGAAGGCGCTGACCGACCAGTTGCCGGCGCGCTGGGTGGCGACCAGGGTGTGGGCGCGCGCGAAGTTGCCGATGCCGAGGTGGACCAGGCGGCCCTCGTCGGTCGCGGCGGCGGCACCGGTGGCGGGGATGGGCTGAGACATCAGGAGGGGTCCTCTCCAGCGGCCGGTCCGAGACGGAAGACGTCCCGGGGCTGCTGCTCGGGCAGGGTCACGGCGAGCTCGGCGGCGTCCTCGTGGCGCATCCGGTGCTCGGCGACCAGGCCGGCGAGGTGGGTGGCGTCCAGCCGGCGGGCCATGTCGTGCCGGGCCGGGATCGAGCAGAACGCGCGGGTGTCGTCGATGAAACCGCTGGTGCGAGAGTATCCGATGGTCTCGGAGACGGCGCGGCGGTAGCGCAGGATCGCGTCGGGGGCGTCGATGAACCACCACGGGGCGCCGGCGTAGACGGAGGGGTACACGCCGGCCAGCGGGGCGATCTCGCGGGAGAAGACGGTCTCGTCGATCGTGAACAGCACGGTGCGGAAGTTCGGGCTGAGGCCGACGTCGTTGAGCATCGGGGCCAGGGAGTGGACGTAGTCCACCGGCACCGGGATGTCGAAGCCGACGTCGGGCCCAAACCGCTCGAAGGTGGCCTGGTGGTGATTGCGGAGGACGGCGGGGTGGATCGTCAGCACCAGGCCGTCGTCGGCGGCCAGGCGCGCCTGGTCGGCCAGCAGGTGGCGGCGCAGGGCGACGGCGGAGTCCTCGTCGATGCGGCCCTCGCGGGCGGCGGTGTAGAGGCGGCGGGCCTCGTTCTCCTCCAGCCGCGCGGTGCCGGGGTCGATGTGGGCGTGGTCCGAGGAGACGGCGCCGTGGTCGCGGAAGTACTCGCGGCGGATGCGCATCGCCTCGTAGTGGCCGTCGTACGTGCTCGTGTCCACGCCGGCCGCGGCACCGAGGGCGTCGGTGAGCTGGACGAAGTCGGCCCGGGCCGGCTCGAGGTACTTGTCCGGCCGGAAGGTGGGGATCACGCGGCCGGTGAAGGCGTCGTCGGCGGCGAGCGCGTCGTGGGGGGCGAGGTCGTCGACCGGATCGTCGGTGGTGGCCATGACCGTGATCTGGAAGCGGTCGAACAGGGCGCGCGGGCGGAACTCCGGCCGGGTCAGCTTGTCGGCGATCTCGTCGTACATCGCATCGGCCGTGGCCGGGGAGAGCACGGTCTCCAGGCCGAAGACGTCGTGGAACTCGTGCTCCATCCAGTAGCGCGAGGGGGTGCCGGCGAAGGCATGCCAGTGCGTGGCCAGCAGGTGCCAGGCGGCGCGGGAGTCCTTCTCCTCCAGCGGGCCGCGGCCGACGCCGAGGTCCGCGAGGTCGACGCCGCGGGCGTGCAGCAGCCGGTTGACGTAGTGGTCCGGGGTGATGAACAGCGAGGTGGGATCGCGGAACGGCTCGTCCTCGAGCAGCAGGCGCGGATCGACGTGGCCGTGCGGCGAGACGATCGGCTGGTCCTTCATCTGCTCGTAGAGGCCGCGCGCGAGGTCCCGGACGGTGGGATCGGCGGGCAGCAGGCGGTCGGGGTGGGGCACGAAGGCGTCGTTGCTCATGGCGCCATGGTGGCGCGGGGCGGCCTCGGGCGGCCCACGGTTGTCATGGGTTGCCGCTGGTCAGGGCATCGGTCAGCGCGGTCCGGCCAGGCCGGACTGCAGGTGCTCCGGCCAGGCCAGTCCGCAGGAGCTCCGGCCAGGCCTGCCAGCAGTCGGCCCGCTCAGGCCTGCCCGCGCGGCCCGGTGGTGCCGCGCGGGACCAGCCGCACCGGCAGCGATCCTTCGACCGGGGTGCGGTGGGCCGACGGGTTCTCGATGCGTCGGATCAGCCGTTCGATGGCGGCGCCGCCCTGGGCGCGCTTGGGGGTGACGACGGTGGTCAGGCCGCCCCCGAGGTAGCGCGAGAGGGGGATGTCGTCGTGACCCATGATCGAGAGCTCGGCGGGGATCTTCACCCCGGCGCGCAGCGCGGCGACCAGGAAGCCGAAGGCCACCAGGTCGTTGTAGCAGACCACCGCGTGGGGCAGCTTCTCCCGCAGGTCCTCGAAGGCCTGCTCGCCGCCGGCGATGGTGGGGGCGAACGGGCCGTGGCGATGGACGAGCAGGTCATGGGAGCGGGCGGCGGTGCGGGCCGCGCGCCACCGCTCCCCGTCGGACCACGAGTTCACCGGGCCCGCGACGTAGGTGACGGTGCGGATGCCGTTCTCGGCCAGGTGCGCCATCGCCTGGCCCATGCCGTGCTCGTAGTCGGGGGTGACGGAGTCCAGGCCCGCGACCCGGCGGTTCAGCACCACCACGGGGAGGCGCTTGCTGAGGTGGTTGAGGGTGGCGTCGGAGAGCCGGGTGCCGGAGAGGATGATTCCGTCGACGACGTCGAGGGCGCTCTCGAGGCTGGCGCGCTCGCGATCCACGTCCTCGACGGTGTCGAGCAGGAGCAGCAGGAAGTCCTGCTCCTGGGCCGCTTCCTGCATCCCGGAGACCAGCTCGGCGAAGTACGGGTTGGTGAGGTCCGCGATCTCGATGCCCAGACGCTGGTGCCGCACCCCGCGCTCCTGGGTGGCCGGGGCGGTGGTGCGGTAGTCGAGCGCCTTGGCCGAGGCCATCACCTTGGCGTGGGTGGCGGCGCTGACGCGGCCGGGACGGGAGAAGGCCCGCGAGACGGTGGAGGGCGCGACCCCGGCGGCCTTGGCCACGTCGTAGATGGTCACGCGATCGTCCGCCACGTATCCGGCTCCGTTCCTGCCCGCTCGGCACTGCCCGTTCTGAAGAGATCCGCAGGAGACTCTACCGGGGCGGTCGGCAACCAGCGGCAACTGCCCGCGCCGTGGACGCCGACGGGACCGCCGCCCTCAGTGCAGCTGGAGCCTGCGGTACCGGGCGCTGAGCGAGGAGGGGGCCACCACCGAGCTGGCGGTGCGCGGGGCGACGGAGGATTCGCGCACGTCCAGGCCGGGTTCGAGGATCAGGTCGCGGTCCTCGTTCCGGCCGTCGGCCCGCTCCTGGAGCAGCCGGATCGCCGAGACGCCCATCTGGTGGCGGGGCTGGCGCACCGAGGTCAGCCGCGGCCGGATCATCTCGGTCTGGCGGGTGCTGTCGTAGCCCACCACGCTGATATCCTCGGGCACGCGCAGGCCGGCATCGACCGCGGCCCCGAGGAAGTCGATGGCCACCCCGTCGGTCTCGGCGAACACGGCGGTCGGGGAGTTCTCCTCCTGCAGGATCGAGAACAGCAGGTAGCGGATCGCGGGCTTCAGGGTCTCCACACTGCCGCCCTCGATCTGGAGGTGCCGCTCCAGACCCGCGTCCCGCATCCCCTGGGTGTACCCCTCGGCGCGTAGGCTGCCCTTGGCCAGGTGGGCGATGCGCTCATGGCCCAGGCCCACCAGGTGCTCCACCGCCAGGCGCGCCCCGAGCACGTCGTCGTTGCTGACGACGTCCACCCCGGGAACCGCGCGCTCCGCCTTGCCGACCAGGACGACGGGCGTGCGCTGAGCGGCCTTCTGCAGCATCTCGGCGGGAATGGCCGTGCCGAAGGTGACGATGCCGCGCAGCTTCTCGGCCCTGAGCTCCTCGAACTCGCTGCGCAGGTGCTCGAGGTCGCCGCGCCCGTCGAAGAACATCAGCCGCAGCCCCGCGTCGCCGGCGGCCTCCTCCATCCCGGAGACGACGTCGTGGGAGAAGACGCTGACGATGTCGCGCAGCAGCACGGCGACGGTGCCCGGGGCCGTACGATTCGGGCCACGGCGCACGGCGCGATATCCGATCTCCTCGGCCGCGGCCAGGATCCGGTCGCGGGTCCCCTCCGAGACGCCCGGGCGGTCCCGCAGGGCCAGAGAGACGGCCGTGCTGGAGACGCCTGCCCGCGCGGCGACGTCCTGGAGGGTGAGCTTGCCGGTCTGCTGGGCCATGACTTCGAAGGGTAGCGCCGGCCACCAGCCGCCTCGACGCCGCGAGACCTCGTGACCAGGGCTCTTCCTCGAGCGTTCACCCTCGCGTCACCCTGCGGGAGCGCTCCTCACTGAATTCAGTACTCGCCGGAGCTGAATAAAGCAAATATCACACGCCTTCCTCGCGCCCGTTCACCGTGGCCGTGAATCGTGTTCACCGGCCGGACGAATTCGCACCGTACGGTCATCTTCCGAAGATGCCCCGGAGCTCGACGGGGAACGTCGCATGCCTACTCGGAGGAGAATCAGATGGCCATTCCCAGCCGCACCCGCACCCCCGTCGAAATCCGTCGCCGCACCGCTCTCGGGGCCCTGGGAGGAATGGGGCTGGTCGCATTCGCCGGCTGCGCGAACGACTCCGAGGGTTCTGCCTCCGGGGACGTCGAGGCCATCAACGAGGTCGATGAGATCACCTCGGCCGATTCGCTGACCGAGCCGCCCATGCTCGCCGAGCGCGTCGAGGCCGGCGAGCTCCCGCCCGTCGCCGAGCGCATGCCCGAGCTCGCCGACATCATGGTCGAGCCGGTCCACGAGCAGATCGGTGCCTACGGCGGCACCTGGAACTTCCCGACCAAGTCCGCCCAGGAGGGCCCCTGGGACATCGGCAAGCCCACCGAGGAGGCGCTGTTCCGCTTCACCCCCGAGGGTGACGGCGTCGAGCCCAACGTCGCCAAGGGCTTCGACGTCAACGACGACCTCACGGAGTACACGATCCACCTGCGCAAGGGCATGAAGTGGTCCGACGGCCACGCCTTCACCTCGGCGGACGTGATGATGTGGTGGGAGCACATCATGCGCCCGGAGATCTTCGGCCGCAGCGTCTACGACGCCTTCTGGTCCACCGACCCCGCCACCGGCGAGCGGGCGATGGCCGAGTTCTCCGCGGTCGACGACCACACCGTCCAGGTCGCCTTCCAGCATCCGCGCCCGATGTTCCTCGAGCGCGTCGCGATCGATGCGAAGTGGATGTTCGCCCCGGCGCACTGGATGGAGGAGGTCCTCGACGAGTTCATCGGCGAGGAGGCGGCGCTGGCCATCGCGAAGGAGCGCGGCTACGAGGACCTCGAGGGCTGGTACGAGTCGGCCTGCTACTACTACTGGTTCTGGTCGGATCGCCCGATGCTGCGCGCCTGGATCCCCACCGAGGACGCCGGCCCCGAGCAGGTCACCTGGGAGCGCAACCCCTACTACTGGAAGACCGATCCCGAGGGCAACCAGCTGCCCTACATCGACGAGCTGTCCCTGGAGACCTACCAGGACCCCAGCCACGTGGAGCTGCAGGTGCTCGAGGGCCACTTCGACATCGCCCAGTTCGAGTTCGGCTCCTTCACCCTGCTGCAGGAGAACGCCGAGAAGGGCGACTACACGGTCGCCCAGTGGGAGACGGCCGACTGGTTCTCCAACGGCATCCAGTTCAACATGGAACCCGAGGACCAGACCCTGCGCGATCTCTTCCACGACGAGCGGTTCCGCGAGGCCCTCTCGGTCGCCGTGGACCGTGAGGCCCTCTCCGAGCAGCTGACGCTGGGCCTGGGAGCCCCGCAGCAGTCCTCCATCGCCGAGGGCCGTCCCTTCTACCAGGACGGCTGGGCCGAGAAATGGGCGAGCTACGACGTCGACCGCGCAGGCGAGCTGCTGGACGAGCTGGGGCTGACCCGTGAGGGCGACTGGCGCGTCCGCCCCGACGGCGAGCCGCTCCGCCTGGTCATCACCCAGGAGTCGGAGGCGCCGCAGGCCGGCCAGTTCGAGGAGCTGCTCAAGCATCACTTCGAGGAGATCGGCATCCAGATCGACGTGCAGCTGGTCGACCGCGGCCGCTACGGCGATCTGAACGACTCGGGCCAGCTGCAGCTGACCACGCGCGGCGCGATCGGCGGCATCCACCCGATCTTCCGCCCCGACACCGTGGTCCCGCTGCGCGCCGGCACGCCCTGGCACACCCAGTACGGCACCTGGTACGCCTCCGAGGGGGCCGAGGGCGTCGAGCCCACCGGCGACATCATGGAGCTGATCACCATCTATCGGGAGATGTCCGCGCAGACGGACACCGCCCAGATCGACACCTACGCCGAGCAGATCATCCAGCTGCACCAGAAGAACCTCTGGGCGCTCGGCTACACCGGGCCGGTCCCGCGCCTGTTCGCCGTCAGCAACAACATGGCCAACGTGCCCACCGAGACCACCTACGCCGATGAGTTCCGCGACCTCGGCCACGGCCGCCCCGCGCAGTTCACCTTCATCGATCCGGAGGTCGAGACGGCGTGAGGCACGGTGCGCCCGCGCGGAAGGAGCCCAGGTGCTGACGTACATCCTTCGGCGCACCCTGACGATGATTCCGGTGGTGCTGGTCATCTCGGTGATCGTCTTCTGGATCATCCAGCTGCCGCCCGGGGACTATGTCTCCAATCGGGTCCTGGAGCTGCAGCAGGAGGGCGAGCAGCTCAGCCGCGTCGAGCAGCAGGCGCTACGAGACCGGTACGGCCTGGACGACCCCTGGTACGTGCAGTACCTGGCGTGGATCTGGGGCATCCTCACCCGCGGCGACCTCGGCTACAGCTTCGCCTACTCCCAGCCGGTGCTCGCGGTGATGGAGCGGTACATGGCCACGACCCTGATCGTGGCCGTCGCCTCCATGGCCTTCACCTACCTGGTGGCGATCCCGATCGGCGTGTACTCCGCCGTGAAGCAGTACTCGCTGGGCGACTACGTCTTCACCACGGTCGGGTTCCTGGGCATGGCGACACCGAACTTCCTGCTGGCCATCATCCTCATGTATCTGTCCTACATCTGGTTCGGGGACCCCATGCTGGGCCTGCAGTCCCCGGAGTTCTCGGGCCAGGGCTGGAGTCTTGCCAGGGTGGCGGACATGCTCAGCCACCTGGTGATCCCGGTGGTGGTGATCGGGACCGCCTCGACCTGCGAGCTGATCCGGGTGATGCGCGGGCAGATGCTCGATGAGATGACCAAGCAGCACGTGCTGACCGCCCGCGCCAAGGGCGTCAAGGAGTCCACCAACCTGCGCAAGTACTCGCTGCGGGCCGCGCTGAACCCCATCGTCTCCACCATCGGGTGGTCGCTGACGGCGATCTTCACCGGCTCGACGATCACCGCGATCGTGCTGAACCTGCCCACGCAGGGCCCGGTGATGCTCTCCGCGCTGATGGCCCAGGACATGTACCTCGCGGGCGCCTGGCTGGGGTTCATGGCGATCCTGACGGTGATCGGCACCCTGATCTCCGACATCCTCCTGGCCTGGCTGGACCCCCGCATCCGTGACGAGAGGAGGGCCCTGGCATGAGCGTCATCTCCCCCGCCCTGGGCCGGCTCCGCGGCCGTCGTGCACCCTCGCTCGAGGCCGCCGCGGCACGCCGGGAGGACTACTACGCCGCCGGTCAGTGGCGGCTGATGTGGGCGAAGCTCTCCGCGCACCGCCTGGCGCAGATCTCGATGGTGCTGCTGGCGCTGCTGTACCTCGGGGCGATCTTCGCCGGGTTCCTCGCGCCGTATTCGCTGGCCAGCTACGACTCCGACTACGTCGACGCCCCGCCGACGATGATCCACCTCGTCCACGAGGGCCGGTTCGTCGGCCCCTTCGTGTACGGCCTGAGCTTCGAACGGGACCCCGAGACCCTGCGGCCGATCTTCGTGGCCGACCACGAGCAGATCCACCAGCTGCAGTTCTTCACCCAGGGCTCGGAGTGGTCCTTCTTCGGGCTGTTCAACTCCAGCCTGCACCTGTTCGGCGCCGAGGGCAGCGGCCGCGTGTTCCTGTTCGGCACCGACAGCCTGGGCCGGGACATCTTCTCCCGGATCCTGCTGGGCTCGCAGGTCTCGCTGACGATCCCGCTGGTCGGCGTGGCGATCAGCTTCGTGCTCGGCATCGTCATCGGCTCGATCGCCGGATACTTCGGCGGCACCACCGACTTCCTCATCCAGCGTCTCATCGAGATCCTGCGCTCGTTCCCGACCCTGCCGCTGTGGATGGCGCTGGCCGCGGCGATCCCCTCGCGGGTCCCGGTGATCACGATGTTCCTGTACATCACGGTGATCATGGCGTTCATCGAGTGGACCAGCCTGGCCCGGGTGGTGCGCTCGAAGTTCATCTCGCTGAAGCAGGAGGACTACGTGATGGCCGCCCGGGTGGCGGGCGTGCGCCCGCTGCGGATCATCGGCACGCACCTGATCCCGGGCTTCCTCTCCTACCTGGTGGTGGCCGTGACCCTGGCGGTGCCGGGGATGATCATCGGCGAGACCGCGCTGAGCTTCCTGGGCCTGGGCATGCAGGCCCCGGCCACCTCCTGGGGCGTGCTGCTGCAGGAGGCGCAGGACATCACCAACGTGGCGATCTATCCGTGGAAGCTCATCCCGCTGGGCTTCGTCATCATCACGGTGCTCGCCTTCAACTTCCTGGGCGACGGCCTGCGCGATGCCGCCGACCCCCACAAGTGAGGCATTCGATGACGATCACCGCTGATGACACCGCCCCCGGCACCCCGGTGCTGAGCGTCCAGGACCTGGCGGTCCACCTGCCCACCGAGCACGGCCTGCTGCGCGCCGTGGACGGCGTCTCCTTCGAGGTGCGCGCCGGGCAGACCCTCGGCATCGTCGGCGAATCCGGCTCCGGCAAGTCGGTGACCGCCAAGACGCTGCTGCGCCTGAATCCGGCCCGGTTCCATGAATCCGGGACGGTGCGGCTGCACGGGGCCGACGCGCCCGACGGGTCCGACGCGTTGGACCTCATGGAGCTGCGAGCCGACGGCCCGATGATCCGGGCCGTGCGCGGGCGACGGATCGCCATGATCTTCCAGGAGCCGATGACGGCGTTCAGCCCGCTGCACACGATCGGCGACCAGATCATGGAGGCGATCCTGCTGCACCGCACCAGCGACCGGGCCGAGGCCCGCGACATCTGCCTGGAGTGGATGCTGCGGGTCGGCATCGGGGACGCCGAGCGCCGCATCGACCAGTACCCTCACCAGTTCTCCGGCGGCATGCGCCAGCGCGCCATGATCGCGATGGCGCTCTCGTGCGAGCCGGAGGTGCTGATCGCCGACGAGCCCACCACGGCCCTGGATGTGACCATCCAGGCGCAGGTCCTCGAGCTCATGCAGGAGCTGCAGGAGGAGACCGGGATGGCGATCGTGTTCATCACCCACGACCTCGCCGTCGTGGCGGGGATGTGCGACGAGGTGGCGGTGATGTACCTGGGTCGGATCGTCGAGCAGGCCCCGGTGCGCGAGCTGTTCTCCTCCCCTCAGCACCCCTACACCCGCGGCCTGCTGCGCTCGATCCCGCGGCTGGGCATGGGCCGGGACGAACGGCTCCACGCCATCGAGGGCACCGTCCCGCAGGCGATCGACCTGCCGCCGATGTGCTCGTTCCGCGACCGCTGCACCGCGCGGATCGAAGGGGTCTGCGAGACGGCCGAGCCGCGGCTGCTGGAGCTGACCGGCCACCACCACGTGCGTTGCTTCCTGCACGACCCGGATGCGCCGGAGCCGGATCGGCTCGTCGGCTCCGCGGCGAGCGAGCCGGCCCGTGCCTCCGCCGCTGTCACCGCCTCAGCTGTCCCCGGCACCCCTGCCCACCCCGAGGAGTCCCCCGCATGAGCGCGCTGCTGCAGATCGAGCACGTGACCAAGGAGTTCAGCGTCTCGCGCACGGAGTCCTTTCCCGCGGTCGACGACGTCTCCCTCACCCTCGAGGCGGGCGAGACGCTCTCCGTCGTCGGCGAATCCGGCTGTGGGAAGTCGACGCTGGGCCGGGTGATCGTGCGCGGCATCGAGGCGACCTCCGGGGCCGTGCTCTACGATCCAAAGGGCACCGGCGACCGGGGCGGCCGCAACGCCGAGAGCACCGCAGACGAGGGACCGGCCGGCGAGCGCCCCGCCCGTGAGGGCTCGGCCGGTGAGCGCCCCGGCGGTGACGGCCGGGCCGGGAGCGGCCGCCAGATCGACTTCCTCGCTCTGAGGGGCCGCGCTCTGCGCACGCACCGGCCGGATATCCAGATGATCTTCCAGGACCCGATGTCCTCCCTGGACCCGCGGATGACGGTCTTCGACATCATCGCCGAGCCGCTGCGGGCGACCCGCCGACCCCGCAAGCATGAGCTGCAGCGCCGCGTCCGTGAGATCGCCGAGAAGGTGGGGCTCGACCCCTCCCACCTGCGCCGCTATCCGCACAGCTTCTCCGGCGGCCAGCGTCAGCGCATCGGGATCGCCCGCGCGCTGATCACCGAGCCGAAGGTGATCGTGGCCGACGAGGCCGTCTCCGCGCTGGACGTGTCGATCAGGGCCCAGATCATCAACCTGCTGAAGGATCTGCAGGACGAGCTGGGGCTGTCCTACCTGTTCATCGCCCACGACCTCTCGATCGTCGAGTACATCTCGGATCGGGTGGCGGTGATGTACCTGGGCCGCATCGTCGAGCTGGCGGACACCGAGAGCCTGTTCTCCCGGCCCCGGCACCCCTACACCGAGGCGCTGCTCTCGGCGGTCCCCCAGCCGGATCCGGATGCTCCCCGCCGGCGGATCGTCCCCAAGGGCGAGGTGCCCAGCCCCACCGACCGTCCCGAGGGCTGCCTGTTCTCCTCCCGCTGCCACTACGCGACCGAGCTGTGCCGCACCACGACCCCTCCCCTGCAGGAAGCGGCCGACGGGCACTTCTCGGCGTGCCACTACGCCCAGGACCTGCCGCTGCGCGGCATCGCCGGACAGCCGGGAGTCGCGGCGGCGCCGGAGCCGGCGACCGTACCGTCACCGGCTCCGGCATCCTGACGGCCGGCTACTCGGCAGGCCGTTGAACGGCGAACACGTCCTCGGCCGACCAGAGATACTCACTGTCACACCGGTAGCCACGTAGCCACGGGCGCCCATCGACCACGCGCAGGTAGAACCCCTTCGGGTAGTCGTCGTCTTCATGCAACGGCCACGAGGCCACTGTGGTCGCACCGGTCGGTGCGCGGCCGGCCGACATCACCGTGTCGGGTGCCGATTCCTGCTCCGTCAGCACCAAGCGGAGGTACGGTCCCGTGTCCGGTGGGCAGAGTGCCAGCCCGCGTTCCTGTGCAGCAGCGTGAATCTGATCGAGCCGCGCTCCGCCGCGGAAACCCAGATCGCTCACAGCAACGGACGTCACGTGCACGGACTGTGCGACAGGTTCGCGGAACACGTCGTGGGCAAGCAGCGTCTGCGCATGCTCATTGAGACCGACATTCCGATGGGCGAGAGCCTCCTTCAAGTCCGTTCGCGAGAGGGTGCCGACGTCTAAGGTCAGATCCAGGTGCGCCATGGACACAGCATGTCGCACCTCCGGCTCGTCGGCGCGTGCGACCGCCGGAGGAAGCTGGGTTCCTCCGGCTCGTCGGCGCGTGCGACCGCCGGAGGAAGCTGGGTGCCGCAGATCGACCTTTGCCGAGCACTCAGCGCGTCAGCGTCCCAAGTGCACCGCGGATACGGTCTGCGATCTGCGGGCCATCAAGAAGCGGTCCCCGGGGGTCGACGAGACGTTGGGATCCGACGGGCACATCGGAGTAGCGCGGGATCAGCTGAATGTGGAGATGGTTGACCGGTCCGTCGCACATCGAGACCTGGTAGACGCGCTCGACTCCGGAGAGCGCGGCGCGAAGCGCCTTTGCCACGTCGCGGCACACCGTGAAGAGCCTGGTGACGTCCGCGTCCTCCAGCGAGGTGAAGTCCTGCACGTGGGGCTTCCACACCACGATGGTGTGTCCGGGCGCGCGAGGGTCTGCGGCCAGCGCGACTCGCACGTCCGGCTCGTCGAGGACGAGGGACTGCGGGCCGAGCACGAGTCCCGTCGAGAGTTCTTCGCACTGGTAGCAGATGCCCTTCTCGGCCAGCTCCGCTACGCGCGCGCCGACGCGAGCTCGCTGTTCCCTCCATCGGGACAGCTCGTCGTCGGAGGCGTGAGTACGCGGGACGTACTGGCTGTTGGAAGGCGGGTGGTGTGCGGCCATTGCGGTGCGTTCCTCACTCATCACGGGAGTCGGCGATGGCCACGGCGACGTTGGTCAGCACGCCGAAGCAGACGCCTTGGCTCAGGCCCACGGCGAGTCTCGGATGCCGCGCGCCCCGATTCGTGAAGAACCGTTCCGCCCGCCTGTCGGCCGCCACCCCGATCGCCGTGACACCGGCCGACACTGTCCCCGCCACGGCGGCTATGGCCGCTCGGCGAAAGAGAATCGCCCGGTCCTCCCGGCCCCGGGGGCGGCCTCCGTCGCCGCCCGTCGCCCCGGGTGCGGCGTGAGGGGTCCACGGCATCCAGCCGTCGGGCGTGGTCGTCCGAGCTCTCTCGAGAGCTCGGAGGGCGAGGTACGTGCCGGCCGCGCTGGCGACTGCGGACGCCGTAACCAGGAGCAGGACCTGACGACCGTGCAGGCGCCCGACGGGGAGGGCACCGACGGCCGAGTACATCGCGACGTCGAGAGTCAGCTGGGCCAGGGGACTCAGCTTCACAGGGTTGGACGTCGGCACGATCGACACCGTAGCAAGCGGGCGGCGCGGCGGCCCCTCGTGAGGCGGTATCCACCGAGCATCAGTCCAGCCGACACAGGTCGGGGACGGCCCACACCTGCTCAGTCAGCAGACCGTTCGTGTAGATGCCTCCCCGCGCGTCGACGCTCGTGCCCTTGAACTTGTCGGTGTATCGCCCGCCAGCCTCGGTAGTGAGCAGTACCTGTGGAGCGTGGTCCCAGATCTCTCCTGCTGGGGCGATGACGACATCGACGCGGCCCTCAATGAGAGCGACGATGTCCCCAAGGGAGTCGGCGACCCAGTGCCCATGACGAGCAATCGCGGTGGCCAGTTCGGATCCAGGGGCGACGAAGCCGCCGATACGTGCGTCGGAGAGCACGTCGACGTGTGAGACCGCCAGCGAAGTGAGGAGGTGCTCTGGCTGCCCCACGGGGGCGGACCAGGCGCCACGTCCGCGGGCGGCCCACCAGCGCCTCCGCTCGGTCGGCCGGGTAATCATGGCAACGTCCAGCTCACCGTCCACGGTGAGGGCGATGTGAGTTCCCCACGATCTCTGACCGGCCAAGAACGGCTCGGTGCCATCAATCGGATCAAGGATCCACTGCCGATGAGCTCCGGCAACTACCGTCCCGCTCTCTTCGCTCACCACGCCGTCATCGGGTCGGTGAACACGCAGGATCTCGAGCAGCGCTACCTCGACGGCAAGGTCAGCAGCGCTGACCACGGTTCCGTCGCTCTTTCGTGCCGTGGCAGGCGATTGCTGGAAGTGTCGAGCACTGATCGTGTCGGCTGCGTCGGCCAGCCGGTGCGCCAGCGCAACATCATCGTCCTGCTGGAAGTTCATGGGATCACGTTGCCACGGCCCCGGGACCCACAAACGGCAGTAGACGGGTCAGCGCTCCAGGGCTTCCCACGCGTCGATGAGCACTCGGTGATCGGCGTCGGCCATCGGCTTCGCGTGGCCGGTTCTCGGATATGCAGGCAACTGATCGAGCGCTACAGGTACGTGATCCAGACCGAGCCGTAGAGCCACCGCGATTCTGTGGTTCCCATCGAGGGTTGCGAACTTCTGGTTGAACCTGAGATTGAGCGGCACGAAAATGCCTCGCTGTCCGATGTCTGATGTGAGACGGTCGAGGTGCGCAGGAGTATCGACCAGCGCAGAACCCACGGCCTCCCTGTCCACGGCTCTGTATCGAGCCACCAAGGTCGTGGGAAGTCGGACGGCGACGCTGCGCATCGCGTGAGCGTACAACGATTCTGTGCCAGAAACGGTCGAATCTGGTCTGGGGCGGCTTACCCCTGCGGTGTGGTGGTGCTTGACACGTGCGGCAGCACAAAAGCACCGGTCACGCCAGGGTTGACCGCGACCTCCCATCGGAACCCATCGGGATCGGAGAAGTATCCCGAGTATCCGCCCCACTCACGGTGGCGGCCGGCGCTCACCGGTGCGCCCAGCGCCGCCACCTCGGCCAGCACGGCGTCGACCTCGGCAGGCGCCGCGACGTTGTGCGCGAGAGTGATCGGCGCCACGCCAGATGCTGGTGCTTCACCGACTTCCGCGGTGAAGCCTTCCAAGGACCAAAGCGACAGGATCAGCCGATCAGCAATCGGCAGCATGAGGACGTCACCGCCAGTGAAGATCGGCTCCCACCCGAGCCCGTCGACGTAGAAGGTTCGACTTCGGTCCAGGTCGGCAACGGCGAGCGTGATGAAGCTGAGGCGCTGTTCCATGCTCAGAGTCTGCCACTAGACCTTGCGCGCCCCCGTCTGGCCACTGCGTCATAAACGGTCGGTTTCGACATAGCAATACCCGGATGCTCCCCGCCGGCGGATCGTCCCCGAGAGCGAGACGCGGGCGCCGGCATCCCGAGTGGGCCGGGCCGCAGAGGCACTCAGGTTCTTGTGGACCCTGCTTTCCGCGCACGCACGCCAGCTGTCCGCCAGCGTCTCCAGGTAGCGACGGCTGCACCGACGAGCGCGACAAGGCCGAGTAGGGTCCCGGCCTCTACGAGGGTTATACCGATTATGTTCATGCGCTCCCTCTTCTCTACGCAGCGCGATGCTACTCCTCATCAGGATCGGACGACGCGCTACCTGCACGCGATACCTGAGGCCACGCACGGGCTGGCGACCATCGAGGCCGCGCCAGACGAGCCGCTTACCCAGACTCGACGATTCTTCGCACGCCTCGGCACAGAGCGACTGTGCCCGGGTGACTTACCGTCGATCAGGCCTCGGGGCTCCCAGGGCCTCTGCCCGGTGCACAGATCAGATCGCGACGACCTCCTCGGCCCGACCCGACTCGGCGCTCGCGTACGCGGCCAGGATGATGCCGAGGACGTCGATGCCCTCCTGCACGCCGTGCAACGGTCGGCGCCCGTCCTGGACGCAGTCGACGAAGCCGGCGATCTCCGCGGCGAAGGGGTCACGAAGCTTGGTCGAGTAGACCTGCTCGGCCTCCTGGTCCCGGAGTGAGACGCGCAGTGTCATGCCGTCGGAGCTCAGCGACCCCTTCTCCCCCATCACGGCGAAGCGCTCGGCGCCCGGCACCCGCGGGTACGCCCACGACGTCTGGATCTGGCCCACGGCTCCGCCCTCGAACCGCACCAGTACCTGGGCGGAGTCCTCGCCCTCCATGAACGTCAGCCGGTGCGTGGACATCATCGAGAACACGGAGCTGGGCCGGGCTCCGGCCAGGTGCATCATCAGGTAGGTGGGGTGGTAGCCGGTATCGATGAACTCCCCGCCGCCCGAGGTGGCGGCGTTCGCGCGCCAGCCCATGGTGGAGGGGTCGAAGTCGTTGTAGAACGCATCGGTGGTGCGCACCTCGTACACGGTGCCCAGCGCCCCGGAGTCCACGAGCTCCTTGGCGCGGGCCACGGACGGCAGGAACAGCTTGTTGTGGGCGCACATGAAGGTCACGCCGGCCTCCTGCACGGCCTCGCGCACGGCGACGGCTTCCTCGGCGGTCAGGCACAGCGGCTTCTCGCACAGGATGTGCCGGCCGGCCTGCGCGGCGGCGACGATCGCGCTGCGGTGGAGGTGGTGGGGCAGGCAGATGTCGACGGCATCGACGTCGGCCTCGGCGAGCAGGGCGTGGAAGTCGGCGTAGCCCTCGGCGCCGGTCTGGGTGATGCGGCGGGAGAGGGTCTCGGGGTCGGCGTCGGCGATCGCGGTGACCTGGACGCGGTCGGGGTGCGCGGCGTAGCCGCGCAGGTGGGAGTCGGCGATGTTGCCGCCGCCGATCAGGCCGACGCGCAGGGGTGCGGAGGTGGGGGTCATGTCAGGTCTCCTCGGGGAGCGGGGGGTCAGCGGGCGGAGTCGTTCGCGGCGACGACCAGTGCGGTCAGGGCGCGGGCACGGGCGAGGTTCTCGGTGGTGGGTTGTCCCCGTCGGATCGCCTCGGCCCACTGCTGCAGGGGCGCGGGTCCGTTCTCGGGGATCTCGATCCCGGACCATCCGTCGGCGGTGCGCAGGAACATGCGGGGCACGGGGGCGCCGCCAGTGGCATCGCCGTCGGGGCCGGCACTGCCGGGATCGCCGCCGCCGGGGTAGGTGCCGTAGAACAGCGAGCCCTGGGTGCCGTGGACTTCGAAGCTCAAGGGGCCCGACGGGGTGGCGAACCCGGTCTCGATGACGCCGATCGCGCCGCCGGCTGTGGCGACCGTGACGACGGCGCTGTCCTCCACGGCTCGGCCGGTGACGTGCGCGTAGGTGGCCTTCACGGTCTCGAACTCGTCACCCAGGATCAGCTGGGTGATGCAGGCCGGGTGTGCTCCCAGGTCGGTGAGGGCGCCGCCGAGCGCCTCGTCGGGGTCGTAGAACCAGTCGGGCAGCTGGCCGGTGAGGGCGCCGCCGTGGGCCAGGCGCACACGGGAGGTGACCACCGTGCCGAGCACTCCCTCCTCCAGGACCTGCCGGAGGGCCGTCACGCAGCCCAGAGCCAGGCGCGGCAGGGAGACGGTCAGTACGCGTTCGTGCTGGTCGGCGAGACGGATCAGCGTCTCGCAGCCCGCCACGGTGGGCGAGAGCAGCTTCTCGGTGAACACATGCTTGCCGGCGTCCAGCGCCGCGGCGATCACCTCGTCATGGTCGCGGGTGGCCGTGGTGACCACCACACCCTCGAGGTCCGCTCGCCCCAGCAGCTCGTCCCGGGTGGCGGCGACCTCGATCCCCAGCTGCTCGGCGAGCTGCCCGGCGCGGTCGGCGTCCTCGTCCCAGAGCCCCACCACCTCCACGTCCGGGTGCGCGAGAAGGGCGCGCGCGTAGTCGCGGGCGTGGACGTGCCAGGCTCCCAGGATGGCGACCCGCAGAGAGTGGGACATGGGCAGTTCCTCCTGAAACCTCGGATCGCGTTCCGTGACAGCCGCTGAGATGCTAGAGGAGGAAAACGCGGATTCCGCGCCTTCACCGCACGCCTTCAGCGGTGTTCACGCAGCGTTCATTCCGGCCGGCCGGTGAGGCAGAAGCGCCCATAAATTCCGGGCCGGGATTCACTCGGCGTCACCGCCTGTGTTCAATCCGCGGCCATCGAGGCTCCTTATCGTCTCCGTGCGGGCCAGATACCGTGGTCCGTCACAGCCCTCAGAACAGGATTCCCGTGAGACCACGACGCCTCATCGCACTGCTCGACTGCGGAGACACCCTCATCGACGAGGGCACCGAGATCCGTGATGACGACGGCATCGTCGTCTCCGGCGACATGCTCCCCGGCGCGAAGCAGATGCTCCACGATCTCGATGCCGCCGGCTTCCGGCTCGCCCTGGTCGCCGACGGCAGGTACGTCTCCTTCGAGAACCTGCTCTCCCAGCACGGGGTGCTCGACGTCTTCGAATCGCTGACCTGTTCGGACGCGGTGCGTCATCAGAAGCCGAGCCCGCGCATGTTCAAAGCGGCGCTGGGATCGCTGGATCTGGCGGCAGAGGATGCTGGCCGCTGCGTGATGGTCGGCAACAATCTGGCCCGCGATATCGCCGGCGCGAACGCTCTGGGCATCACGAGCATCCACCTGGCGTGGACATCGCGCTATCCGCGGGTCTCCGAGGCCGCCCTGGAGTGCCCCGACCATGTCATCGACACGCCCGCCGAGCTGCTCCCGCTGCTGGAGCGGCTCGATGCCCGTCTGCGCGAGAGCGAGGAGCGCACCGCATGAGTTCCCTGAGTCAACCTCTAGGCCGTGAGAGCGCTGCTGTGGTCGTTTCTGTCGGTTCTGCGCCGCTCGTGGATGGTGGGGTCGTAGCA
>NZ_JBHTCW010000015.1:0-76905 GCF_042666305.1 Brachybacterium sp. GCM10030268
GCTCAGCGAGGAGCGGCAGCCACTGTACGGGCCAATCACCGGATGGAAGCGATCCAACCACCGCGACATCCGCGGCACCACAGAGCCTCACACTGACGCCACTGTAGACCGCAGCGCCTGAATCCTCGGGAATCCTCGGGCACCGGAATCCTCCGGCATCCGCGCGAGAGGCGTCGCTGCCCTGCGGTGCTCCGCCCCACTCGTGGCGGGCCCGCCCCGTCAAGCGCCGGCAACCTTTGGGGCGTGAGGGCAAAAACTTGGCAATGACCCGGTTGACCTAGCCGTCCACGCCCAGGTCCGACCGTAGATTGACGGAGGTTGTTCGGCGACGCGTACTTCCCCTGTCCGGCGTCGCGCTCGGACAGACGCAGGAACCCGGAATGTGCAGTCGTACTGGAAGCAGGTCGAGATACGTGGCGAATCATCGCGCTGACGGACGCGCCACGGTGCGCAAGCACCGTGCCATCGGAGGAACTCATCGCGACGCGACCCTCCCCGCCGGTGTGGTGAAGGTCAGCGTGCTCGGAGCACTCGCGACCGCCACGATCGCCGCACCGCTGGCCGCTGCCGCGGCCGGGGTCGACGAGGACATGCCCCAGAGCGCGTCCCAGGCGTCCGAGGCCGGCTCCCGGGGCCAGGGTGACTCCGCGAAGCAGGCCGGCCCCGCCGCCGAGGTCCCGCCCGTCGCCCTCCCGGTCGCCGAGGCCGCCGGCTCTGCACAGCAGGCCGCGGCCGAGACCCGTGCGGACGAGGACAGCGCCAGCCGGAGCGAGGAGCGCACCGCTCCCGCCGAGGAGGACGCCGCGTCCGAGGAGCCCGCAGAGGATCTCGGCATCGAGGTGGAGCTCCCCGAGCCCGAACCCGCGGTGAGCGAGAGCTCCGCCGGGGCAGCCGGCAGCAGCGGGTACGTCCGTCCCGTCAGCGGCCCCATCACCTCCGGCTTCGGCGGTCGCATGCACCCCGTGCTGGGCTACTTCAAGGGCCACGACGGCGTCGACTTCGGTGCCAGCTGCGGCACCCCGGTCCACGCCGCGAAGGGCGGGACCGTCGTCGCCGTCGAGTACCACCACGCCTCCGGCAACCGCGTGAAGATCGACCACGGCAACGGGGTCATCACCGGCTACTACCACCTGCAGGGCTTCAACACCTCTGTCGGTGCCACGGTCGAGGCCGGCGAGGTCGTCGGCTACGTCGGCACCACCGGGCGCTCCACCGGCTGCCATCTCCACTTCGCGAAGATGGACGAGGCGGGCAACTACTCCAACCCGATGTCGCTGCTGCAGTGAGCCGCACCCCGGTCGTCCTCGGCGTCGAGTCGTCCTGCGACGAGACCGGATTCGGGATCGTCTCCGACGGCGTCCTGCTCGGTCAGGGCCTCGCCTCCAGCGCCTCCCAGCACGCCGAGTTCGGGGGAGTGGTCCCCGAGATCGCCGCCCGCGCCCACCTGGACGCCGCGGTCCCCACCCTGCGCATCGCCCTCGCCGACTCCGGTGTCGAGGCCGAGGACATCACCCACGTCGCCGTCACCTCCGGACCCGGGCTGGCCACCGCCGTCCACGTCGGCCTCGCCGCCGCGAAGTCCGTCGCCTGGGCCCTGGACAAGCCGCTGTTCGGCGTCCACCACCTGGCCGGTCACGCCGCCGCGGACACCCTCGAGCACGGGCCGCTGCCGGAGCGCAGCATCATCCTCATCGTCTCCGGCGGCCACACGTCGATCCTCGCCGTCGGCGATCTCGTGCGCGACCCGATCGAGCATCTCGGCGACACCCTCGACGACGCCGCCGGTGAAGCCTTCGACAAGGTCTCCCGGCTGCTCGGCCTGGGCTACCCCGGCGGGCCCGCCATCTCGCGCGCCGCGGCAGGCGGCGACCCGGGTGCCTTCTCCTTCCCCCGCGCCCTGCTGCGCCCCGGCGATGCGCCCTTCACGTTCTCCTTCTCGGGTCTCAAGACGGCCGTGGCGCGCACGGTCGAGACCCTCGAGCGCGCCGGTGAGCCGGTGCCGGTCGCCGATATCGCCGCCTCCTTCGAACAGGCCGTGGTGGATGTGCTGGTGACCAAGTCGCTGCGCGCCGTCCGCGAGCGGGAGCTGGACACCCTGGTCATCGTCGGCGGCGTGGCCGCGAACGCACGCCTGCGGTCCGTGGCGCAGGAGCGCTGCGATGCGGCGGGCGTCGAGCTGCGGATCCCGCCGCCGCGGCTGTGCACCGACAACGGCGCCATGATCGCCGCCGTCGGGGACCTGCTGGTCCGCTCCGGCGCCGACCCCAGCGGGCTGCGCATCGCCGCGGATCCGTCCGCGGTCCTGCACGGGGCCCAGCTGCCGCTGCCGCGGTGAGGTCCCTCTCACACCGGCGCCGCCTGCCCGGCACGGATGGTCATCCCGGCGCGTGGTGTTGCTAGACTTCCGTGGTCGGCCCGCGTAGCTCAGTGGATAGAGCGTCTGCCTCCGGAGCAGAAGGTCGTAGGTTCGAATCCTGTCGCGGGCACTGACACCCGGAGCCGGGGCACCGTCAGCACGGTGCCCCGGCTCTCTCATGTGACGAGGTCGCGCATCTGTACGCGACGCTCAGGCGCGGAGGGCGGCGAGCGAGCCCGCTCGGGCCCGCTCGCCGCCCGCTCCTCAGCCCTGCGGCCCGCGCAGCTCGACCAGGCGCTGCAGCAGCGAGCGGACCGCGTCGATGTCCTCGATCCGCAGCCGGGCCGCGGTATCCCCGCCGCCCACCTTGATCCCGACGTCGCCCTCGCCGAGCTGGGAGAAGACGGACTCGTCGGTGACGTCGTCGCCCAGGTACAGCCACGCATCGGCCGCGCTGGCGCGGGCGAGGGCGTCGATCGCCGCACCCTTGGAGGTGTGGACGACCGAGAACTCCACGACCTCCTTGCCGGGGGTGACGGTGACGTCGGGGAGGGTGACGGCGTACTCCAGGGCGGCCTCGGTCGCGTTGATCGAGCCCCGCCCGCGCGCGTTGCGCGTGTGCAGCACGGCGGCCGCCGGCTTCGTCTCGACCTCGGCACCCGGATGCGCACGGGAGATCCGGTTCAGGTTGCCGGTGATCGCGGCGAGCAGGTCCTCCTTCTCGGGGGACATGGTCAGCGCCGCGGAGTCCAGCACCTCGGCCTGCATCCACGGCGGCAGCGCACCGACCTCGGCGCCGTGCGAGCCGACCAGCACCACCGAGCTCGGCATCGAGGTGTGGGAGTCGAGATTGCTCAGCGCCCTGCCGGAGACCAGCGCCACCGCGACGCCGGGCATCTCGGAGAGGTCGCGCAGCGCCATCAGGGCCTCGGGGTCGGGCTGGACGGCGTCGCGGTCGGCGACGATCGGCGCCAGCACCCCGTCGAAGTCGGAGGCCACGAGGATCCGCGGGACGGTGGCGAAGTCGCGCAGGGCGGACTCGACCGCCTCGGGGTCGCTGGGCTCGTCCCCGGTCAGCCGGATGACGGGCTTGGCCACCTGCTCGGGACGCCCGATCTGCTCCAGCTCGTGGAGGAAGGCGTGCGCCCAGGCCTGGACGTCGTTCTCCATCACCTGGTGGCGCAGGGAGCGCATCGACTCCTCCTGCTCCTCCGGCGGCATCGTCAGCGCCCGCAGGATCGCGGCCTTCAGGTCATCGATGTCGTGGGGATTGACCGTCACCGCGGCGCGGAGCTCGTCGGCGGCGCCGGCGAACTCGCTGAGCACGAGCACGCCCTGGAGATCCGGACGGGAGGCCACGTATTCCTTGGCCACCAGGTTCATCCCGTCCCGCAGCGCCGTGACGAGCACGACGTCGGCCGTCATGAACAGGGCGGTCATGTCGCGGCGGTCGAAGGAGCGGTGCTGATACGACACGGCGGGACGACCGATCGAGGAGTGGTCGCCGTTGATCCGGCCGACGGTCAGCTCGACCTCGTCGCGCAGCTGCTTGTAGGCCTCGACCCGCTCGCGCGACGGCGTGGCGACCTGGACCATGACGGTGTCCTGGGGATCCACGGAGCCGTCGTCGAGCAGCTCGCCCCAGGCCTTGAGCCGGTGACGGATGCCCTTGGTGTAGTCGAGGCGGTCCACGCCCAGCACGATCTTCTGCGGATCGCCGAGGTCCTTGCGCAGCTGGACGGCCCGCTCGCGCACCTCCGGATCCTCGGTCAGCGCGGAGATCGAGGCGGAGTCGATGGAGATCGGGAACGTCTGGGCCACGACCTCGCGCACCGGGGCGGCGCCCAGACCGGGGACCGAGATGGTCTGCCCGTCCACGTGGTAGCCCAGCAGCTTGCGGACCGCCGCCACGAAGTTCTGGGCGTCGCTCTCACGCTGGAATCCCACCAGGTCCGCCCCCAGCAGCCCGCGCAGGATCTGGTTGCGCTTGGGCAGCTGGGAGAACAGCTCCACGGGCGGGAACGGGATGTGGTTGAAGAATCCGATGCGCACGTCGCTGCGCTCGTCGCGGATCATCCGCGGCACCAGCTGCAGCTGATAGTCGTGGACCCACACCGTCCCGTGCTCCTCGGCGACGGCCGCGGCCTCGCGGGCGAAGCGCCGGTTGGTGCCGACGTAGGAGCCCCACCAGGTGCGGTGGAACTCCGGATCGACGATGACGTCGTGGTACAGCGGCCACAGCGTGGCATTGGAGAAGCCCTCGTAGTACCGCTCGATGTCCTCCTGCTCGAGACGGACCGGGTAGAGGGACATCCCGTCGGCCTCGAACGGCTCGGGCGGCTCCCCGGGCGAACCGGCCCAGCCGACCCACGCCCCGGACTCCACCGTGCGCATCACGGACTCCATCGCGGTGACCAGGCCGCCGGGGCTGGTGACCCACTCGGTCGCCCCGTCGGGCAGGGTGCGGGTGTCGACCGGCAACCGGTTGGCGACCACCACCAGCTGGTGGCCGGGATCGGGACGGGAAGCGGCTGCGGGCACGGTGTCTCCTTCGCGACGTTCGAACGGGAGCGGCCGGGAAGCCCGCGCCGTCGCGCTGCCGGAGGGCGGCGGAGGCCGGCTTCCGCTCCGATATCGGGAGACTACCAAGTGCGATCACTCACCCGGGACACCTCGGCGGCCGCGCTGCCGTCTCAGCAGGCACGCTGACCAGCACAGATGCCCACCGACCGGCCGGACGGGCCGGCACGGCAGCCCCGTCGGCGAGCCCGCGGGGCGGACGCGGCTCCAGCGCCGGCCCGGCTCGGTCTAGGGTCGGGAGTCGCCGCCGCGCCCGCGACCGGCCATCGAGCAGACCACAGGAGCAGACATGCGCGCCCACGAGGCCGGAGCCCTCCACGGCAACGACGCCGCCCCCACCTGGCTGCCGTATCCCACCGACGTCAACACGCTGATCGACGGACTGTGGTCGGAGACCACCGTGCGCGGTGAGGACGGCTCGCTGCGCACCGGCGGCCTCAGCGTCCACGAGATCGCGGAGCAGGTCGGCACCCCCGTCTTCGTCGTCGATGAGCAGGACTTCCGCTCCCGCGCCGTCCGCTTCCGCGACGCGTTCGCCGGCGCCTTCGCCCATCTCGGCGGGTCGGGCGTGTACTACGCCGGCAAGGCGTTCCTGTGCACCGCGGTGGCGCAGTGGATGCAGGAGGAGGGGCTCGGCCTGGACGTCTCCACCGGCGGTGAGCTCGCGGTCGCCCTGCGCGCCGGCTTCCCCACCGAGCGCATCGCCCTGCACGGCAACAACAAGTCCGATGCGGAGATCCGCCGCGCACTGTCCACGGGCGTCGGGCGCATCGTCATCGACTCCCTGGCGGAGATCGACCAGGTCTCCCGTCTCGCCGGGGAGCTCGGCGTGGTCGCCTCGGTGATGCTGCGTGTGACCACCGGCGTCGAGGCCCACACCCACGAATTCATCGCCACCGCCCACGAGGACCAGAAGTTCGGGATCTCCCTGACCGCCGGGGACGCCCTCGAGGCGGTGCGTCGCGTGATCGCCCGACCGGAGACGCTCGACCTGGTGGGCCTGCACTCCCACATCGGGTCGCAGATCTTCGACGTCGGCGGCTTCGAGATCGCCGCCCGCCGGGTGCTGGAGCTGATGGCCCAGGTCCGCGACGAGCTCGGCCGGGAGATCCTCGCGCTCGACCTCGGCGGCGGCTTCGGCGTCATGTACAACACCCAGCACACCCCCTCGACCCCCGAGGAGCTGGCCGCCGGCATCGCCCGGATCATCGAGCAGGAGGCCGCGGCGCTCTCTCTCCCCGTGCCGCACGTGTCCTTCGAGCCCGGCCGCGCGATCGCCGGCCCCTCGACCCACACGCTGTACTCGGTGGGCACCGTCAAGGACGTCCACCTCGGCGGCCCGCATCACCGCGTGTACGTCTCGGTCGACGGCGGCATGAGCGACAACGTGCGCACTGCGCTGTACGACGCGGACTACTCGTGCCTGCTGTCCGGACGCGTCTCCGACGCCGCCCCCGAAGTCGTGCGCGTGGTCGGCAAGCACTGCGAGAGCGGGGACATCGTCGTCAAGGACGAGTACCTCCCGGCCGACGTGCAGCGCGGTGACCTGGTCTCGGTCCCGGTGACCGGCGCCTACTGCTACTCCCTGGCCTCGAACTACAACCACGTCCCGCGCCCCGCGGTGGTCTCCGTGCGCGACGGAGAGCTGCGCACGCTGATGCGTCGCGAGACGGAAGAGGACCTCCTCGCCCTCGACGTCGGCTGAGGAGCGGGCGCGGTCCGTGGGTCCGCGCACAGTTCTTCGTCGTTCATCGACGGTCACGAAGGACCCGTGACCTCCGATACAGTGCCAGAGCCCGCCCCCGGCCACCGCCGGACCGTGTGGAAGGACCACCTCACGCATGTCCCAGAGCTCTCCCGGCAGCCCGCCGTCACCGGCCGGCGCCGACACCTCGACCGAGCTGCCGACCCTGCGCGTCGCCGTGCTCGGAGCCGGCACCGTCGGCACCGAGGTGCTGCGCCTGCTCTCCCAGCAGGGCGTGGACCTCTCCCACCGCATCGGCGCCCGCCTCGAGGTCATCGGCGTCGCCGTGCGCAACCTGACCCGCGACCGCGGGGAGCACGTCCCCGCCGAACTGCTCACCGAGGACGCCACGTCCCTCGTCCAGCAGGCGGACCTGGTCATCGAGGTCATCGGCGGCATCGAGCCCGCCCGCACGCTCCTGCTGGAGGCCATGGCCGGCGGAGCCAGCGTGGTGACGGCGAACAAGGCCCTGCTCGCCCAGGACGGCGCGGCCCTCTACGAAGCGGCCGACATCCACGGCGTGGACCTGTACTTCGAAGCGGCGGTGGCCGGCGCCATCCCCCTGGTCCGGCCCGTGCGCGAGTCCCTGGCCGGTGACCGCATCCAGCGGGTTCTCGGCATCGTCAACGGCACCACCAACTACGTCCTGGACGCGATGACCCGCACCGGGGCGAGCTTCGACGAGGCGCTGGAGAGTGCGAAGGAGCTCGGCTACGCCGAGGCCGATCCCACCGCCGACGTGCAGGGCCATGACGCCGCCGCGAAGGCCTCGATCCTGGCCTCGCTGGCCTTCCACACCCGCGTGCGCCTGTCCGACGTCCACTGCGAGGGCATCACCGAGGTCTCCGCACAGGACATCGCCGCGGCCACCCGGATGGGCCGGACCATCAAGCTGCTCTCGATCATCGAGCGCATCGAGGACGAGACCGGTGAGCGGGTCTCCGCCCGGGTCTACCCGGCACTGATCCCCGACAGCCACCCGCTGGCCTCCGTCTCCGACGCCTACAACGCCGTGTTCATCGAGGCCGACGCCGCCGGGTCGCTCATGTTCTACGGCCAGGGAGCCGGCGGCGCACCGACGGCCTCGGCGATCCTCGGCGACGTGGTCTCCGCGGCCCGTCAGCGCGTGCGCGGGGGAGTGGGCCCGCGCGAGTCGCGCTACGCCGAGCTCGACGTGATCGCGATCGACGACCTGCGCAGCGCCTTCTACGTCTCGCTGACCGTGCAGGACCGCCCCGGCGTGCTCGCCGAGATCGCCGGCACCCTCTCCGGGTACGGCATCTCCATCTCCACCATCCACCAGGAGCTGCTCGAGGGCGACGGGACCGAGCAGCAGGCGCTGGCGAGCATCGGCATCACCACCCACCGCGCCCTGGAGTCGGCGATGACCGCGTCGCTGGACGTCTTCTCCGCGACGGCGACGGTCCTCGGCATCGATTCCGTCCTGCGCATCGAAGGAGAATGACCCCATGGCACACCAGTGGCGCGGCGTCCTCGCCGAATACCGCGAGCACCTGCCCTTCGCCGAGGGCGATACCCTCCTGAGCCTGGGGGAGGGCGGGACCCCGCTGGTGCCCGCCCCGGCTCTGTCCGAGCGCGTGGGCGCAGAGATCCACATCAAGGTCGAGGGACAGAACCCCACCGGCTCCTTCAAGGACCGCGGGATGGTCGCGGCGATGACCAAGGCCGTGGGCGACGGGGCGACCGCCGTGGTCTGCGCCTCGACCGGCAACACCAGCGCCTCGGCCGCCGCCTACGCCACCGCGGCGGGCATGACCTGCGCCGTGCTGCTGCCGCAGGGAAAGATCGCGGCCGGCAAGCTCGCCCAGGCCGTGGTCCACGGTGCCCAGCTGATCCAGGTCGAGGGCAACTTCGACGACTGTCTCGAGATCGCGCGCAAGCTCGACGCCGAGCATCCCGTCGAGCTGGTCAACTCCGTGAACCCGTACCGCCTGCAGGGCCAGAAGACCGCCGCGTTCGAGGTCAGCGACGCCCTGGGCCGCGCCCCGGACATCCACGTCCTCCCGGTCGGCAACGCCGGCAACATCTCCGCGTACTGGATGGGCTATCGCGAATACCACGAGGCCGGGATCACCGCCGCGCTCCCGGCCATGTGGGGGTTCCAGGCGAGCGGCGCGGCGCCCTTCGTCGCCGGTCACCCGATCACCGACCCCGAGACCGTCGCCACCGCCATCCGGATCGGTGCCCCCGCGTCCTGGACCCTCGCCGTCGCCGCCCGCGACGACTCCGGCGGCCTCATCGACGCCGTCACCGATCAGCAGATCCTCGATGCGCAGCGTCTGCTCGCCGCCGAGGTGGGGATCTTCGTCGAGCCGGCGTCCGCGGCCGGAGTGGCCGGCCTGCTCCAGCAGGCCGAGCGGGGCCTCGTCCCGGCCGGCGCCACGATCGCGGTGACGGTGACCGGCAACGGGCTGAAGGACATCGACACGGCGCTGTCCCAGCGCGACATGACCCCGACGGTGATCGGGGCCGACGTCAATGCCGCCGCCGAGGCCATCGGCCTGTGAGGATCCAGCATCCCCGGGTCTCCGTGCGGGTCCCCGCGACCGCGGCCAACCTCGGACCGGGCTTCGACACGCTCGGCCTCGCGCTCGAGCTCTGCGACGACCTCGAGCTCGAGGCCACCACCGGCGGCACGGAGATCCACGCCACCGGTGAAGGCGCCGACTCGGTGCCCGCCGGGGAGGACCACCTCGTGGTGCGCGCCCTGCGTCGCGGTCTGGACCACGCCGGCGCCCCGCAGGTCGGCGTGCGCCTGCGCACCGTCAACCGCATCCCGCACGGCCGGGGACTGGGCTCCAGCGCGGCCGCCACCGTCGCCGGGCTGCTGCTGGCCCGCGGTCTGCTCGCGGAGCCCGAGGCGCTCGACGACGCCGGCCTGCTGCAACTGGCGAGCGAGTTCGAGGGCCACCCCGACAACGCCGCGCCGGCCGTCCTCGGGGGCGTCGCGCTGTCGTGGATGGACGCCGGCAGGGCCCGCGCCGTTCCTCTGACCCATGCCCCGGGGGTCCTCCGCCCGCTGGTGCTGCTGCCGACGGCGACGCTGTCCACCCACCAGGCGCGCGGCCTGCTGCCCGAGACGGTGCCGCGCGAGGACGCGGTCTTCAACGCCTCGCGCGCGGCGCTGCTCGTGCATGCACTCGCCGGTGATCCCGCGCTGCTGATGGAGGCCACCGAGGACCGCCTGCACCAGGAGCAGCGTGCACCGGGGATGCCTCGCAGCCTCGAGCTGATGCGGGTGCTGCGCCAGGAGGGTCATCCCGCGGTGATCTCCGGGGCCGGACCGTCGGTGCTGGTGCTGTCCGGGCGCCGATCCGAGATCGCCCCGCTGGTCCGCCGCATCGTCGACGAGCCCGAGACGTGGCGAATCGCCCAGGTCCCGGTCCGGGAGCGCGCTGCCGCCCCTGTGGTAGGTTGAGCATGCGTCCAGGCGGCATCGTCCGGCCATGAGCACTGCACGAAGACTGTGAGCACTGCGAACACTGCAGCCCACGCGTCGAGCAGGGTTCCGCGTCACGATGCATCTCCCTGATCAGCGTCCCGCATGTTCCTCTGCGCTCCGCGCACGTCGTGCCGAGCAGGCCCGTGCACCGACGCCGACGCACCCCGAAGCACACCAGCAGGCCGATCACCGGTGCCCTGCACCGTGGATACGACTCCTGCTCGGACGAGCTGCTGCGGCACCCGGACCACATCGTCCCTCTGCCACGCAGCGGCACCCCCAGACCAGATCAGGACCGGCATCGGCCGGTCCGACAGGAAGGAACCCGGGTGAACGACACCACTTCCGGCGCAGATCTCGCGGCGAAGAAGCTTCCCGAGCTGCAGTCCATCGCGGCCGGACTCGGCATCAAGGGCGCCCGCCGCCTGCGCAAGGGCGAGCTGATCGACGCGATCCGCGGGGGCGGGTCCACGTCGGCCCCCTCCGCCGCACCCGCCCAGCAGAGCGCCCCGGCCCCGCAGGCGACGCCGCCGGCGGCCGCAGAGCCCGCCGCACCACCCAACGAGTCCGCGACGAGCGAGCCCGCGACCAGGGGCGGCACGTCGACCCGTGAAGCGCAGGAGGAGCCGGCCTCGGCCGCCGAGAGCACTCGCTCCTCCGGCCGCGGCCGTTCCCGCTCGCGCGAGCGGGACGAGAGCACCGAGGCCGCCCCCGACCTCGGGCTGGAACTGCCCGTGGCCAGCGCGGCGACCGAGAGCGCGGCTCGCCGTGACGAGGACCGCGGCCAGGGCGGGCGCCAGGACGACCGCCGCCAGAGCCGCCGCGAGGATCGCCAGGGTGGCGATCGCCGCGAGGACACCGCCGGCCAGGACCGCTCCCGTGACGACAGCGGCAACGAGGACGACGCTCGCCGAGGCGAGGACCGCGCCTCCCAGCAGGACCGCGGCTCCCAGCAGGGCCGGGACCGTCGTGGTGACCAGGATCGCCGTGGCAACCAGCAGGGCGGGAAGCAGCAGGGCGCGGGCCAGCGTCGCCGCCTCGAGGACATTGAGCTGCCCGACCGTTCGGGTGAGGACGAGGACGACCGCGGCCAGGGTGGGGACAACGTCGACGACGATCGTCGCGGCCGGTCGCGCAACCGCAACCGCTCTCGCGACCGCAAGCGTCGCGGCCGCGGCGGTCAGAACGACCAGGGGGGCTACGGCAACCAGGGGAACCAGGGCCAGGGCGGCCAGGGCAACCAGGGCGGCCAGGGCAACCAGGATGGTCGCGGCGACCAGAACGAGGATTCCGAGCCCCGTGAGGGCGAGGAGCTGATGACGGTCGCCGGCATCCTCGATGTCCGGGACAACAACGCCTACATCCGCACCACCGGGTACCTCCCCGGGCCGAGCGACGTCTACGTGACCATGAACCAGGTCCGGCGCGCGGGCCTGCGCAAGGGCGACGCCATCACCGGCCAGGTGAAGCCGCCCCGCGGTGGCGAGGACCAGCAGTTCGAGCAGCCCCAGCGCCACGGCGGCGGACGCAATCGCCGCGGCAAGGGCGGTGGCGGCGGCAACCAGTCCAAGTACGCGGCACTGGTGCAGGTCGACACGGTCAACGGGATGCCCACGGACCGTGCCCGCTCGCGGGTGGACTTCGGCAAGCTCACCCCGCTGTACCCGGACGATCGCCTCCGCCTGGAGACGGCTCCGACCAACCTCGCCCCGCGCGTGATCGATCTGGTCTCGCCCATCGGCAAGGGCCAGCGCGGTCTGATCGTCGCGCCCCCGAAGGCCGGCAAGACCATCGTCATGCAGCAGATCGCCAACGCGATCACCCAGAACAACCCCGAGGTCCACCTCATGGTGGTGCTGGTCGACGAGCGCCCCGAGGAGGTCACCGACATGCAGCGCACGGTCAAGGGTGAGGTCATCGCCTCGACCTTCGACCGTCCCGCTTCGGACCACACGATCGTCGCGGAGCTGGCCATCGAGCGCGCCAAGCGCCTGGTCGAGATGGGCCGCGACGTGGTGGTGCTGCTGGATTCGCTGACGCGCCTCTCGCGTGCCTATAACCTCGCCGCGCCGGCCTCCGGCCGCATCCTCTCCGGCGGTGTCGACGCCTCGGCGCTGTACCCGCCCAAGCGGTTCTTCGGCGCGGCCCGGAACATCGAGCACGGCGGATCGCTGACCATCCTGGCCTCGGCCCTGGTCGAGACCGGCTCCAAGATGGACGAGGTGATCTTCGAGGAGTTCAAGGGCACCGGCAACATGGAGCTGCGCCTGTCCCGTCACCTCGCGGACAAGCGCATCTTCCCGGCCGTGGACGTCAACGCCTCGGGCACGCGCCGCGAGGAAGCTCTCATGGGCAAGGAGGAGCTGGCCATCATGTGGAAGCTCCGCCGCGTGCTCGGCTCCCTCGAGCAGCAGCAGGCCCTGGAACTGCTCATGGAGCGGGTCAAGAAGACCCAGTCGAACACCGAGTTCCTCATGACGGTCCAGAAGAACACGCCGAGCGTGAACGGCCGCAACCCGGACTGACCCTCCGGACGGCGACGAGCCACCCGATGGAGCGCCTGCTGTCATGTCCTGGACGGACATGACAGCAGGCTCTCTCTCATGGGGCGTCGGGCGCCGGGGCAGCCGGCACCTCAGCCCTTGATCGCCCCGGCGGCGATATTGGCGATGAAGTGCCGCGAGCCGATGATGAACACGCCGATCAGCGGGACGACGCTGATCAGCGCTCCCGCCATCACCATCCCGTAGTCGGTGAGGTACAGCGAGTTGAGGTTCTGCAGCGAGGTCTGCAGGGTCTGGCGCTCGGGATCCACGAGCACGATCAGCGGCCAGACGTAGTCGTTCCATGCGGTGATGAACGTGAAGATCCCCAGGAACGCCAGACCCCCTCGCAGCAGCGGGACGGCCACCCGCCAGTAGGTCGCGAAGAAGCCGGCCCCGTCGATGCGCGCCGATTCCACGAGCTCGTCGGGAATCGATCCGGCCGCCATCTGCCGCAGCAGGAAGATGCCGAAGGCGTTGGCCGCTCCCGGGACGATCAGGGCCTGCAGGGTGCCCACCCATCCCAGCTCGGACATGAGGATGAAGCTGGGAACCAGGGACAGGCTGCCGGGCACCAGCATCGTCGCGATCAGCAGCACGAACAGGGCTTTCCGGCCCGGGAAGTCGAACTTGGCGAAGGCGAAGGCCGCCAGCGAGTCGAAGAACATGACCAGCACGGCGCACGCGGTCGAGACGATGATCGTGTTCGTCAGCGACCCCAGCAGGTCGACGCTGGAGACGACGTTGCGGACGTTCTCGGTGAAGCTGGTGCCGAGAGTGAGCTTGGGCGGGTAGCCGAAGATCTCGCCGGTTGTCGACGTCGACATGACGATCAGCCAGTAGAACGGGAAGATCGACAGGAGCACGCCGACGAGCACGCACAGGTGCGTGATGAGTCCTGTGACTCGGCCCCTGGCGACATAGTGCTTCGTGCCCGGGCCGCGCGTCCTCTCCGCCGAGCCCGGGTCCGCGCTCTGATCGGGAACGGGAGTGAGAGTGGTCATCGGCGGGCCTCCGTCGTGGGGGAGATCTTCTTCGCGGGCGTGGGGCGGCCGGTGCCGTCGCCTCTGCCCGAGACCAGGCGCCAGTTGATGATCGAGAAGACGGCGGCGATCAGGAACAGTGCCCAGGCGATGGCTGATCCGTATCCGAAGTCGAACTGGGTGAAGGCCTGGTTGTACTGGTAGAGGACGATCGTCATGCCGGCCTCACCGGCGCCGCCGCTGTCACCGAGCAGGACTTGGGGCTCGGTGAACAGGCTCAGGCCGCCGATGGTCGACGTGATAACCGTGAACAGGATGATCGGCCGGAGCATCGGCACGGTGATCCGGAAGAAGACCTGCGCGAGATTCGCGCCGTCGACCTTCGCCGAGTCGTACAGATCGGTGGGGATCGCCTGGAGGCCTGCGAGGAAGATGATCGCGTTGTACCCGGTGAATCGCCAGATCACCATCACGGCGATCGTGACCTTGATCCCCCAGTTGCTGGAGAGCCACGGGACCGCGTCGATGCCCAGTGCCGTCAAGGCGGAGTTCACCAGGCCGAAGGTGTCGGAGAAGACCGATCCGAAGACAATGGCCATGGCGACCATCGAGGTGACGTTGGGCAGGAAGAACGCGACCCGGTACACCTTGGTGAAGCGGATGTTCTGGTGCAGCAGGAAGGCGATGACCATCGCCAGGAAGAGCATCGGCACCGTGGAGAGGAACCAGATGATGAACGTGTTGGCGACGGCGTTCCAGAAGCGCCCGTCCGTGAGCAGGTACTGGTACTGGGCGAGGCCGACGAAGGAGATGTCCCCCATGCCGTCCCAGTCGGTGAACGACAGCACGATCGAGAACACGATCGGGAACAGCCCGAACACGGCGAAGAGCAGATAGAAGGGGGAGATCGCCAGGTACAGCGGCAGGCGCTCGCGCATCCGTCGCCTCCGGCGGGCGACGTTCTCGCCGCCGCGGGACGTGGGTGCGGTGGTGGCAGTGGTGCTCATTGCTCCACCCCTCTCTTGGCCAGGACCTTCGCGGACTGGGTGAGGGCGTCCTGCCACGCCTGTTCGGGGTCCTTCCCCGCGGTCTCGACGTTGGTGATCTCGAGGGTGAAGGTCCCGGCGATCACGGTCTCCCAGGTGCTGATGAAGGAAGTCGGCACGGTCTCAGCGGCGGCGGAGAAGAACTCCAGCGGGTCCTGGTCGCCGAAGAAGTCGCCCGCGTACTGCATCGTCGGCTCGTCGAACGAGGCAGGTGTGGACGGGAAGAGCTGGACGTCCTGATAGGCGACCGCCTGGTTCTGCGGTGAGTTGACCCAGGTGATGAAGGCCAGGGCGGCCTCGGGGTCCTTGCAGGTGCGGGGGACGGCGGCGAAGGAGCCGCCGTTGTTGCCGGCCCGGACGGGCTGGTCCGCGATGCGCCAGGACCCTGCGGTGTCCGGGGCGGACTCCTCGAGGATCTGTGCCCACCAGGCGGCGCTGATGTTGCCCGCGGTGCGGCCGCTGGACCACGCGGCGTTCTGATCCGTGCCCCGGTCCCGGGGGATCCGGGCGGTGCAGCCCGCCTCGATCGCGGCGACCGTCACGTCCCAGGCCTGCCGTACAGCGGAGTCGGGCCGGTCGTACAGCGGCGCGTCATCGGTGTCGAAGTAGCGCTCGGGACTGGAGTTGAGGAACCCCTCGTAGATCGCCTGGGCGTCATTGACGAGGGCGG
This sequence comes from Brachybacterium sp. GCM10030268, assembly GCF_042666305.1. Taxonomy (NCBI): domain Bacteria; kingdom Bacillati; phylum Actinomycetota; class Actinomycetes; order Micrococcales; family Dermabacteraceae; genus Brachybacterium; species Brachybacterium sp. GCM10030268. The sequence goes on from NZ_JBHTCW010000015.1 coordinate 15,386, forward strand.
ATTCGGCGGCGCCGTCGAGCTCACGGCCCAGTTCGACGAACGACTCCCAGGTCGCGATCGCCTCGGAGACCTCACCCGGCTCGCTGGGGAGCCCGGCCTGCTCGAAGACGTCCTGGCGGTAGTAGAACCCGGTGGGCCCGATGTCCAGCGGGAAGAAGCAGAAGCGGCCCGAGGGAGTGGTCCCGAGCTCCCACTTCCACTCGTAGAACTCGTCCTTGACCGCGTCAGCACCGAGTTCGGAGAGATCCAGGAAGAGGTCCTCGTTGGTGAAATAGAGGGCATTGTTCGAGTTGATGTACGTGATGTCGGGGATGTAGGCGTTCCCGGCCAGGCTCGTGCGCAGCTTCGTGTCGAAGTTGGTGCCGATGACATCGGCGCGCAGATGCCGGTCCGTGCCGGGGATCTGCTCTCTCGCCTGGTCGAGCAGCTGCGGGCTCGCGGAGCGATCCCAGTACCACATCACGAGCTGATCGGGATCGTCGGAGATGGACGGGTGGGAGCCGCAGCCGGCCAGTGCCAGCGGGAGCACCGCGGCACCACCCATCAGCGAACGGCGGGACGGCCCGCCCGGGAACAGGGACCTACGTGGTCGTCGTCGTGCGTGCGCGTCGCTCATGCACACCCTCCTCATCGAGTGGCGATCATGGACCGTGAACGTTCACGGGGTGACGCAGATCATGGCATCGGGTGACAGGGGCGTCAACGGTTCGAGGTCGGAGCGTGCTCGGAGGGTCGCGACACGAAGGGGTGTTCCGCTTGTCCTCGCGCCGGTGGTCGAGATAGCGTGACGGGGTCGTGAACGTTCACGGCTCCCCGGACATCGACCCCGAAGGACGACGACGTCTCCATGAGCACCACCTCCACCCCGTTCCGCTGGGCCGTCCTCGGGCCCGGCTCCATCGCCCGTCGCTTCGCCACGCAGCTGCCGTTCTCGCAGGACGGTGTGCTGGTCGCCGTCGGCAGCTCCTCGACCGAGCGGGCCCGCACCTTCGCCGAGGAGTTCCCGCTCCAGGAACCGGGGATCATCGGCGGCTACGAGGAGGTGCTCGCCTCGGACCAGGTCGATGCCGTCTACATCTCGACCGTCCACACCGGCCATGCGCGCCTCGCCGCCGCCGCGCTGGATGCCGGCAAGCACGTGCTGTGCGAGAAGCCCATGACGCCGAACTCCGGGACCACGATGGCGCTCAGCGACCTGGCCGCGCGCAGTGGGAAGGTCCTGCTCGAGGCCTATATGTATCGCTACCACCCGCAGACGGTGCGCGTGCTCGAGCTGGTCGCCGACGGGGCGATCGGCGAGGTCACCCATGTCGACGCCTCCTTCGCCTTCGACACCGGCGGCCGCTCGGGACGTCTGTTCGAGACCGCGACCGCCGGCGGCGGGATCCTCGACGTGGGCTGCTACCCGCTGTCGTTCGCCCGGTTCGTCGCGGGCGCCGCACAGCGGACGGCCTTCGCCGACCCGACCGCGCTGCGCGGAAGCGGCACGATCGGGGAGACGGGCGTGGACGAGTGGGCGAGCGCCGAGGTGACGCTGCCGGGTGACATCACCGCCAGCCTGCGCACCGGGGTGCGCCTCGCCGACCCGCAGACGGCGACCATCACCGGCACCCGCGGCGTGATCCGACTGGCCGACCCCTGGGGGCTGGGGGAGAAGCAGGTGATCGAGCTCGACGTGGTCGGCGAGCAGCCCCAGCGGATCGAGATCCCGTCGGCCGCCCCCTACGCCCTCGAGGCCGACGCGCTCGCACGGGCCGCCCGGGGGGACGGGGTGGTCCCGGAGGTGACGCTCGAGAACTCGCTCGGCCAGGCCCGCGCCCTCGACCTCTGGCGGGAGCAGATCGGACTGCGCTACCCGTTCGAGGCGGACGATGCCGACATCCCCACCCTCACCGGCGCCCCGCTGGTCGCCGGCAGCGTGCAGTCCGGCCCCGCCATGACCTACGGCTCCATCCCCGGGGTGGACAAGAAGGTCTCGCGCCTGGTCATGGGCTGTGACAACCAGATGAACCTCGCCCACGCCTCGGCGATGTTCGACGCGTTCTACGAGATCGGCGGGACCACGTTCGACACCGCCTACATCTACGGCGGCGGCTACGTCGAGAGGCTCTTCGGGAAATGGGTCCGCAATCGCGGCGTGCGCGACGACGTCGTGGTGATCACCAAGGGCGCCCACACCCCCCACTGCGACCCCGAGTCGATCACCCGCCAGCTCGAGGAGTCCCTCGACCGGCAGGGCACCGACCACGCGGACCTCTACATGATGCACCGCGACAACCTCGAGGTCCCCGTCGGCGAGTTCGTCGACGTGATGGACGAGCACCTGCGGGCGGGCCGCTTCCGCGCGTACGGCGGGTCGAACTGGACGCCCGAGCGCGTCGACGAGGCCAACGACTACGCGCGCCGCAACGGCCGCACCGGCTTCACGATCCTCTCGAACCACTTCGGCCTCGCCCAGGCCCTCGACGTGCCGTGGGCCGGCTGCGTCCACGCCACCGACCCGGACTCCAAGGCCTGGCTCCAGGAGCGCGGCATCGCCCTGCTCCCGTGGTCCTCGCAGGCCCGCGGCTTCTTCACCGGGCGCGCGCACCCCGACGACCTCTCGGACCCCGAGCTCGTGCGCTGCTACTACAGCGAGGAGAACTTCGAGCGTCTGGCCCGTGCGCGGACGCTGGGCGAGGAGCACGGCGTGCCCGCCACGGCCATCGCGCTCGCCTTCGTGCTCCATCAGACGTTCCCGACGTTCCCCCTGTTCGGCCCGCGCAGCATCGCCGAGATGCGGTCGTCCACCCTCGGCCTCGGCGTGGAGCTCACCCAGGCCGACCTGGACTGGCTGGACCTGGCATCCGAGACCCGGTGAGCGCGGGGGAGCGCCGGCCGACGATCTTCGACGTCGCCGAGCGTGCGGGCGTCTCCCGGCAGACGGTCTCCCGTGCCCTCAACGACATGGCCGGGATCAGCCCCGCCACCCGGGAGCGGGTGCTGGAGGCGGTGCGCGAGCTGAACTACCGGCCCTCCCGTTTCGGTCGCGGGCTGGTCGAACAGGGGCCGACGACGCTCGGACTGGTCATCATGGACCTCTCGAACGCGTACTACGCCGAGCTCGGCGCCGCGGTCGTGCGCGAATGCTCCACGCGCGGATGGAACGTGGTCCTCGCGGAGGCGGATCATGCTCCTCAGCCCGACACCGTGGCCACCGAGCTCGCCCGGCGCGTCGATGCGATCGTCGGCTACGGCGTGCTGACCAGCGGGATCCGGGAAGGTGCCGGGATGCCGGTGGTCCGGCTGGACGGGTCTGCGGATCAGGTCGACAGCGCCGGAGTGGTCGAGCTGACCATGTCCGGGGCGATGAGGGAACTGGCGGTGCACCTGCGCGACGTCGGCGTCCGTCGTCCCGTCGTGCTCGACCTCGCCGGCGGAGGCATCGGCGAGCGCGCTCGGGAGCTCGCCGCCGCCCTCGGCCCGCTCACCCAGGACGGCGAGGCGGCGATCCACGAGGTCGACGCCCGCAGCGGGCACCGCGAGGCCCTGGAACGAGCGCTCGCCACCGGGGCCGACGCCCTGGTCGCCTTCAACGACGAGCTCGCGGTGCGTCTGCTGCGCACCCTGCACTCCATGGACGTGGCGGTACCCGACCAGGTGCGTCTGGTCGGCATCGACGGCCTCGAGATCTCGGCGCTGGTCAGACCCGAGCTGACCACGCTGAGCATCGACATCGGGGCCCTCGCGCGGGAGACGGTCGAGCTGGTGGCCGGGATGCTGGAGGGGACGACACCGCTCAGCGGCGAGCAGGCGCACCGGGTCGTGCCCTATCGCCTCGAGGTGCGGGGCTCGACCTGAGGCGGCGATGTTGCACACGCCGCACCGCGATCCCTCGCGGAAGGGGAGCGGGCCGTGGCAGACTGTGACGTCGGTTCTGGTTCACGATGCCCGGCCGGGCACCGACCCAGCGACCCCGAGAAGGAGAGACATGAAGGCCGAGATCCACCCCCAGTACGTCGAGACCCAGGTGACGTGCACCTGCGGCAACTCGTTCACCACGCGCAGCACCAAGACCGACGGTGCCATCAGCACCGAGGTGTGCTCCGCGTGCCACCCGTTCTACACCGGCAAGCAGAAGATCCTGGACACCGGCGGCCGCGTGGCCCGGTTCCAGGCCCGGTACGGCAAGAAGGACTCCTGAGTCACGACTCCGACGCCGGTGCGCGCCCCACGGCGTGCACCGGCGTCGTTCTCTGAGCGGCCCCGAGCGGGCGGCGGGAGAGCAGCCGGGCCGGACGGTCCGGCAGCGATGGGTGACCGGGGAACCGGAGACAAGGGGAGCACGCGGCGATGAGCACGGCCGATCACGATGATCGTCTGGCACCGCTGCGCCTCGAGCACGCCCGCCTGCAGGAGGCGATGGCGGAGCCCACGCTCCACGACGACCCCGCTCGGGCCCGCCGCATCGGCCGCCGCTATGCGGAGCTGGACACCGTGCTCAGCACCGCGGCACAGGTCGAGGCCACCGCCGCGGATCTCGAGGCCGCTCGCGAGCTCGCCGAGCCCGGCGCCGCGGAAGGGGACGAGGAGCTCGCCGCGGAGCTCGCGGCCGAGACCGAGCAGCTGACCGCGCGCCTCGAGCAGGAACGCGAGCGCCTGGAGGACCTGCTCGCCCCGCGCGACCCCGACGACGCCCGCGACGTCATCCTCGAGATCAGGGCCGGCGCCGGCGGCGAGGAGTCCGCCCTGTTCGCCGCCGAGATGCTGCGGATGTACCGCGCCTACGCCGAGAGCAAGGGCTGGCGCGTCGAGGTTCTGGCCTCCGCGGACTCCGATCTGGGCGGGCTCAAGGACGTCACCGCCGCGATCGGCTCCCGATCCGGGGCGGCACCGGCCGACGGCGTCTACGCCCACCTGAAGTACGAGGCCGGGGTCCACCGCGTCCAGCGGGTCCCGGTCACCGAATCCGCCGGCCGCATCCACACCTCCGCCGTCGGCGTGCTGGTCCTGCCCGAGGCGGACGAGACCGACGAGGCCGAGGTGCTCGCCGAGGCGATGGCCCCCGCGAACCTGCGCATCGACGTCTTCCGCTCCAGCGGCCCCGGCGGTCAGAGCGTGAACACGACCGACTCCGCGGTGCGCGTCACCCACCTGCCCACCGGCATCGTCGTCTCCTGCCAGGACCAGAAGAGCCAGCTGCAGAACCGCGACCAGGCACTGCGGATCCTGCGCACGCGGCTGCTGGACGCCCGGCGCGCGGAGCAGGAGCAGCAGTCCTCCGCCGCCCGCCGCTCCCAGGTGCGCACCGTGGACCGCAGCGAACGCATCCGCACCTACAACTTCCCCGAGTCCCGGGTCGCCGACCATCGCACCGGCTACAAGGCCGGGAACCTCGCCCAGGTCCTCGCCGGCGACCTCGACGACCTCATCGCCGCCTCGCGCGAGGCCGAGCGCGCCGCCCGGCTCGCCGACTCCCAGCGCTCCGCCGAGACCGAGACCGAGTCCGAGACCGGAGTCGCGCGATGAGCACGCCCGACGTCCGGGAGCGGCTGCGCGCCGCACTGGCCTCGACGACCCAGCGCCTGGGACAGGCCGGTGTGCCCTCGGCAAGCGCCGACGCCCGCTCCCTGATCGCGGCGGCCGCTCGCACCGAGCGGCCCCTGGTCCTGCTCGACGAGCTCCCGGAGGCGTTCGCCGCGGACCTGGAGCAGCTGACCGCGCGCCGCGAGCGGCGAGAACCGCTCCAGCTCGTGCTCGGCCGTGCTCCTTTCCGCGGGCTCATGCTCGCCGTGCGGCCCGGCGTGTTCATCCCCCGCCCGGAGACGGAACTCGTCCCCGACCTGCTTCGCGAGCATTCGGCCGGACCGCTGGAGCTCGTCGTGGACCTGTGCGCCGGCGGCGGGACGCTCGGGGCCTCGGTGCTGGACGAGCTCCCCGGAGCCCGCGTGCTGGCCGTCGAGATCGACCCGCTCGCCGCCGAGCTCGCCCGCGAGAATCTCGAGCTGGCCGGACCCGGCCGCGGCCGGGTCCTGGAGGCCGACCTGACGGCCGATCCGCAGACTCCCGCACTGGAGACCCTGGCCGCCATGGCGCCGGTCGACGCGGTGCTGGCCAACCCGCCCTACATCCCGCCCGAGGCCGTGCCCCGGGACGCCGAGGTGCTCGAGCACGACCCCCACCGCTCCCTGTTCGGCGGCGGCGAGGACGGCCTGGAGGTTCCCCGCGCGGTGATCTCCTGGGCCGCCCGGCTGCTGCGGCCCGGTGGGATCCTGATCATGGAGCACGCCGACGTCCAGGGAGCGGCCACCCGTGACACCGCCGCCCGGATCGGCGGCTTCGACAGCCTCAGCACCGTCCCCGATCTGACCGGCCGCGACCGCTTCCTGGTGGCGCGCCGTGCCGCCGGGGACCCGACCCCTGGAAGTGAGACACTGACCCGGTGAGCGTGCACGACACCCAGAACCCCGAAACCCGCGAGGCCGCCCTGACGGCCGCGACCGACGCCGTCCGCGCGGGCAAGCTGATCGTCCTGCCGACGGACACCGTCTACGGCATCGGCGCCGACGCCTTCACCGCCGAGTCCGTCACCGCTCTGCTGGAGGCCAAGGGCCGCGGGCGGGACACGCCACCGCCCGTCCTCGTCGGCGACCACGCCGTGCTGCTGGCCCTGGCCGTCGACGTCCCCGACTACGTCGAGCGCCTCGCCGAGGAGTTCTGGCCCGGCCCGCTGACGCTGATCCTGAAGGCCCAGCCCTCCCTGACCTGGGACCTGGGGGAGACCCGGGGCACGGTCGCCCTGCGCATGCCCGATCACGAGATCGCCCTCGAGCTGCTGCGCCGCACCGGCCCGCTCGCCGTCTCCAGCGCGAACCGCCACGGCAAGCCCGCCGCGGTGACGGTGCTGGATGCCGCCACCCAGCTCGGCGACGCCGTCGAGGAGTACCTCGACGGCGGCCCGGCCCGACTCGGCACCAGCTCCACCATCCTCGACACCACCGTCGAGCCCGCCGAGATCGTTCGCGAAGGCGCCGTGACCGCCGAGCAGATCATCGCGGTCGTCGGCGACATCTTCACCGCCCCCGAGCCAGAGCCGAGCCCCGAGGAGCGCCCGGCCGCCGACAGCGAGCCCACGGTCGACGGCTCCGAGGACACAGCCGCCGGGACCACCGCCCCTGCGGCCGATCCCGCCGGGACCGAGCTGCCCGGCGAGGACGGCACGGAGGGTGCTCCGGTCACGGCGGGAGTCGTGCCCGTCTCCGCGGACGGCGCAGGCTCCGACGACGCGGCGGGCGTGCTGGACCTGCCCTCCGAACCCGATCTCGTCGAACTCTCCTCCGAATCGGTCGCTCCCGACAGCGACCTCGCCGCTGCCGCCGGGGAATCCCCCGCCACGGAGGAGCCCACCACCGACGAGCCCGCCACGGATGCGTCCGAAGGCGGCCGCCCTGCAGCGGGGCCGGGGGACAGGCCGGAGAATCCGACCGGGTGAGGATCTATCTCTTCATCCTCCTGGTCTCCGCGGCGGTCACCTACCTGATCACGCCCGCCGTGAGGCTGCTGGCACGGCGTGCGGGAGCCATGACCGCGGTGCGCGACCGCGACGTCCACGATTCCGTGACCCCGCGTCTCGGCGGCGTGGCGATGTTCGCCGGGGTCGCCGCCGCGATTCTCGTTGCCAGCAACGTCCCCTTCCTCGAGGGCCTGTATCGCGACTCCGGACAGCCGTGGGCGATCCTGGCGGCGGCCGGGCTGGTGTGCCTGCTCGGGGCGGCCGACGACAAGTGGGACCTGGACTGGGTGACCAAGCTCGCCGGACAGGTCCTCGCCGCCCTGCTCCTGGCCTGGCAGGGAGTCCAGCTCGTCTCCCTGCCCATCGGCGGGGTCACCCTGCTCTCCCCGCGCACCGCCCTGGTGCTGACGGTGCTGGTCGTCGTGGTGAGCATGAACGCCGTGAACTTCGTCGACGGCCTGGACGGGCTCGCCGCCGGGGTGATGGCGATCGGCGGCGCCGGGTTCTTCGTCTACGCCTACACGCTGACCCGCAGTGCCTCGACCACCGACTACTCCTCGCTCGCCGCGCTGCTGACCGCGGTGATGATCGGTGCCTGTCTGGGCTTCCTGCCGCACAACCTCACCCGGGCGCGCATCTTCATGGGAGATTCCGGCTCCATGCTGCTGGGGCTGCTGCTGGCGGCCAGCACCATCGCCGTGACCGGGCAGGTCGACCCGGCCCGGCTCTCCGGGGCGGACTTCTTCGGCCAGTTCCTGCCGATCCTGCTCCCCGTGGGCGTGATGGTGATCCCGATCCTCGACTTCGGCCTCGCCGTGGTCCGCCGGATCGGTTCGGGCCGGTCCCCGTTCCACGCCGACAAGGCGCACCTGCACCACCGCCTGCTGAGCCTGGGACACTCCAAGCGCACCGCCGTGCTGATCATGTACACGTGGACGGTGGTGATCTCGGTCGGGCTGCTGCTGCCCATCGTGCTCTCCGCCCGCGCCGTGATGATCTTCTGGGCGTGCGGACTCCTGTTCGCCGTCCTGCTCACCTTCGACCCGCTCAGATGGCGCCCAGGCCGTCACCGGAAGGAATCCGATGTCTCCGCACCCTGAGTCCCGGCGCCGCGCGGTCGGCGACCGCGCTATGCAGCGAGCCACGCTCATCGCCCTCGCCGTCGGCCTCCTGCTCGACGCCGTCGTCCTCGCCCTCGCCGCGTCCCGCCCCGATTCCGGCGCTCTCGTCGGCGCGCTCATCGGCACCGGACTGACCCTCGTGGTCGTGCTGCCCACGGTCGCGATCGCCCTGCTCGGCAAGCGCATGACGCCGGTGACGATGGCGGCCACGGTGCTCGGGTCCTGGGCCGTGAAGATGCTGATTGTGATCCTCGTCCTGGTGGCGGTCCGGGACCTCGACTCGGTCTCGACGCGCTGGATCGGTCTGGCCCTGCTGGTCGGCGCCGTCTCGGCCGTGCTGGTGGAGGCTGTGCTGCTGGCACGCTCCCGTCAGCCGCTGGATGTCGAACCCGCTCGCGAGCCCGACGCGGCTCCTGACGAGCAGTGACGTTCTGTTATGCTTTCGAAGGTGCTCGACCGCTGATCACGGTGCAATACCGCAGCGAGTCCGACCACTGATCGACCACCCGGAACGCCCTGGCGTCGTCCATCGCCGTACGCACGGTGGCCGCAACGGGACTGGACTCGATCGAGATGACGGCCAAGGCCGGCGCAGCAGCGCCCGGCACTACGACCACGGGAGATCGAGCTGAACACCGCAGACGGCACTCCGGCCCTGTACGCAGAAGGCGATGAGCTCTTCCACGTCCCGAGCCTGTCGGAATTCTTCCCGGCACCGATCCTCTTCGACGGCACCTGGTTCGAGTTCAACCGCGTCCAGCTGGTGCGACTCATCGTCCTGGCCGTGGTCCTCATCGTCCTGGCGATCATCGCCTCCCGCGCCAAGCTCGTGCCCGGCCGCGTCCAGAGCATCGTCGAGCTGATGCTCGACTTCGTGAACAACACGATCATCAAGAACACGCTCGGGCTCCGCGAGGGCAAGCGCTTCGCCCCGATGCTCACCACGCTGTTCTTCCTCATCCTCGCGATGAACCTCGCCGGCGTCGTACCCGGGCTGAACCTCGCGGGCACCTCGGTGATCGGCCTGCCGCTGGTGCTGGCCCTGTGGACCTTCGTCACCTACGTCGTCTCCGGCGTCAAGGTGCACGGCTTCGGGGGCTACCTCAAGCACGAGACCATGCCTCCCGGTCTGCCCAAGCCGATCTACCTGCTGCTGGTCCCGATCGAGTTCCTCCAGGTGGTGCTGATCCGCTGGGGCTCGCTGACGATCCGACTGCTGGCCAACATGGTCGCCGGTCACATCATGATGGTCGTCTTCATCGGCCTCACGCAGGGCCTCCTGCTCTCCGCGAGCTGGCTCATCGTCGTCTCGCCGCTGGCCGGTGCGCTCGCCATAGGCATCTATGGCTTCGAGATCTTCGTCGCCGCCCTCCAGGCCTTCATCTTCACGATGCTCTCCGCGGTGTACATCCAGATGGCCATCGCCGACGAGCACTGAGCCGGCCCGCTCGCTCGACATCTTCCGTCCCCGCAAGACCCAGTTCCGCCGTCCGCCCGGGCGGCACAACGAAAGGAAACCCCTGTGGACCCGATGATTCTCTCGGAGCTCAACGGCAACGTCGCATCCGTCGGCTACGGTCTCGCCGCCATCGGCCCCGGCATCGGCATCGGCATCATCGTCGGCAAGACCGCCGAGGCGACCGCTCGCCAGCCCGAGCTGCGCAGCCAGCTCCAGACCACCATGTTCATCGGTATCGCCTTCACCGAGATCCTGACCCTGCTGGCCATCGTCACCGGCCTGCTCTTCGGCAGCTGAGGCACCCCCTATGACCTACGCCGAAGGAGAAGTCGAGGGCACCGCCCTCCTCATCCCCGCGCCGTCGGAGATCATCTGGACGCTCATCTTCGTCCTGATCTTCGCGGTCGTCTTCATGAAGTTCATCCTGCCTCGCCTCAACGCCGTGCTCGATGAGCGCTCCGAGAAGATCGAGGGCGGGCTGAAGAAGGCCGAAGAGGTCCAGCAACAGGTCGATGACCTCAAGGCCACGCAGGAGCAGGAGCTCGCCGCCGCCCGTCAGGAGGCCGCGAGCATCCGCGACAAGGCCCGCCAGGACGGTGCGCGCATCGTCGAGGAGGCCAAGGCGCAGGCCGAGGCCGAGTCGGAGCGCATCCTCGCAGCCGGCCGCCAGCAGCTCAGCGCCGAACGCCTCTCGGCCTCGGCCGAGCTGCGCGGCGAGGTCGGCTCGCTGGCCAGTGACCTGGCCTCCAAGATCGTGGGGGAGTCCCTCTCCGACGACGAGCGCTCCCGCCGTGTGATCGACCGGTTCCTGGACGACCTCGAGTCGAGCCAGTCCACCACCCGATAAGGACCCGTGATGCGAGGAACCTCCTCCACCTCATTCGGTGAGGTGCTCCAGCAGGTCGAGACCGTCTTCGCGGCGGTCGACGGCCCGCTCGAGCCCATCGCCGAGGAGCTGTTCTCGGTGGCCGACGCCATCGACTCCAGCAACCAGCTCGTCCGACTGCTCTCCGACCCCGGCCGCCCCGCCGCGGTCAAGGAGGCCTCGGTGCGTTCGCTGTTCGCCGCCCAGATCAGCCCGCAGGCGCTCGAGGTCACCCTCGAGGTCGTGCGCCGGCGCTGGTCCGAGCAGGAGGACATCCTCGACGCCCTCGAGCTGCTCGGAGTCTCCGCCCTGCTCGACCAGGCGCGCTCGGAGGGCGTGCTCGAGCGGGTCGACGAAGAGCTGTTCGAGGTCTCGCTCCTCATCGACGGCAGCGGTGAGCTCACCGGGGCCCTCGACGACGCCCGGGAGGATCCCTCGCACCGCACTCGTGTCCTGCGCCGGTTGCTGGACGGCCGCACGCACCACCTCACGGCCGTGCTCGCGGGTCGCGCCGTGGGTCGCCGCACCGATCAGAAGCCGGCGCGGCGGGTGGCGGAGTTCGCCCGCTTCGCCTCCGAGCGCCGGCGCCGCGCCTTCGCCGCGGTCGCCAGCGCCGTGCCTCTGAGCGAGACCCAGCAGGCCCGGCTCACGTCGGTCCTGACCGGGATCTACGGCCGCGAGGTGCAGATGAACTTCCAGGTCGACCCCGACGTCGTGGGCGGTCTGCGGATCCAGGTCGGCGACGACCTCTACGACGCCACCGTGCTGGCTCGGCTCTCGCGGGCCCGAGCTTCGCTGGTGGCCTGACTGAAGCCCCGACGCCCCGGCGTCCCCCAGCATCTTGTAGACCATCCCCGTCCGACGGGGAGACCGAGAGGAAGCGAAGCAGCAGATGGCGGAGCTCACGATCAGCCCGGAGGAGATCCGGAACGCCCTGGACACCGCAGTGTCCACTTATCAGGCAGGCGCCACCGAGCGCGAGGAGATCGGCCGCGTCAGCGAGGCCGCCGACGGCATCGCCCGCGTCGAAGGCCTCCCCGACGTCATGGCCAACGAGCTGGTCCGCTTCGAGGACGGCACGCTCGGACTCGCGCTGAACCTCGAACTGCGCGAGGTCGGCGTCGTCGTCCTCGGTGAGTTCACCGGCATCGAGGAGGGCCAGGAGGTCCGTCGCACGGGCCAGGTCCTCTCCGTCCCGGTGGGCGACGGCTACCTCGGCCGCGTCGTCGACCCGGTCGGCAACCCGATCGACGGGCTCGGCGAGATCGAGACCGTCGGCCGTCGCGCCCTCGAGCTGCAGGCGCCCGGCGTCATGCAGCGCAAGGAGGTCAAGCAGCCCCTGCAGACCGGGCTGAAGGCCATCGACGCCATGACCCCGATCGGCCGCGGCCAGCGTCAGCTGATCATCGGCGACCGCCAGACCGGCAAGACCGCGATCGGCATCGACACGATCCTGAACCAGAAGGCCAACTGGGCCTCGGGTGACCCCGAGAAGCAGGTGCGCTGCATCTACGTCGCCGTCGGCCAGAAGGGTTCGACCATCGCCTCGGTGCGCTCGACCCTCGAGGAGAACGGCGCGATGGAGTACACCACCATCGTGGCGGCCCCGGCCTCCGACCCGGCGGGCTTCAAGTACATCGCCCCCTACACCGGCTCGGCCATCGGCCAGCACTGGATGTACGAGGGCAAGCACGTCCTGATCGTCTTCGACGACCTGTCCAAGCAGGCGGAGGCCTACCGCGCCGTCTCGCTGCTGCTGCGCCGCCCGCCGGGCCGCGAGGCGTACCCCGGTGACGTCTTCTACCTCCACTCCCGTCTGCTCGAGCGCTGCGCGAAGCTCTCGGACGAGATGGGCGGTGGCTCGATGACCGGCCTGCCGATCATCGAGACCAAGGCCAACGACGTCTCGGCGTACATCCCGACCAACGTCATCTCGATCACCGACGGTCAGTGCTTCCTGCAGTCGGACCTGTTCAACGCGAACCAGCGCCCGGCGGTCGACGTCGGCGTCTCGGTCTCCCGCGTCGGCGGCTCCGCCCAGACCAAGGCCCTGCGCAAGGTCTCCGGCACGCTGAAGATCGCCCTGGCGCAGTACCGCGACCTGGAGTCCTTCGCGATGTTCGCCTCGGACCTGGACGCGGCCTCCAAGCAGCAGCTGAACCGCGGCGCGCGCCTGATGGAGCTGCTCAAGCAGTCCCAGTACTCGCCGTTCCCGGTCGAGGAGCAGGTGGTCTCGATCTGGGCCGGCACCAACGGCAAGTTCGACGAGATCGAGGTCGAGGACGTCCGCGACTTCGAGGCCCAGCTCCTGGAGCACCTGCGTCACAACGGGAGCGTGCTGGAGAACATCCGCAGCACGGGTCAGTTCGCTCCCGAGACGGAGGAGGAGCTCACGAAGATCCTCGAGGACGTCAAGCGGGACTACCTCGCCGGCAAGGGCGCGGAGGCCGGCCGCACCGACGAGACCGGCCGGCTCGACGCCGATCAGATCGAGCAGGAGCAGATCGTCCGCGGCTGATGCGTGAGGCCGCCGTCCGGCAGGACGGCGGCCGCCCGCCGAGGACGCATCCACCCCCGCACGAGGAGAGACATGGGAGCCCAGCAGAGGATCTACAAGCAGCGGATCAGGTCCGCCCAGGGCATGAAGAAGATCTTCAAGGCCCAGGAGATGATCGCGGCCTCGCGCATCGCCAAGGCCCACGCCCGGGTCACGGCGACCACTCCGTACGCCGAGGCGATCACCCGCGCCATCGGCTCGGTCGCCACGCACTCGAACGAGATCGCTCACCCCTTCCTGCAGGCGGAGCGCCAGGAGACCGGCCGCGTCGGCATCCTGCTGATCACCGCGGACCGTGGCATGGCCGGGGCCTACTCGCCCAATGCGATCCGTTCCGCGGAACAGCTGGCGAACCTCCTGCGGGACCAGGGCAAGGACCCGGTGATGTACGTCGTCGGCCGCAAGGGCGATTCGTACTACCGGTTCCGCAACCGTCCGCCGCACCGCTCGTGGACGCCGTACAAGGAGGAGGAGCTGCCGGACCTGGGGCGCGACATCGCCCAGACGGTCACGGCCGATCTGCTCTCCCTCGACCCGGCCGAGCACCTCGATGAGCTCTACGTGGTCGGCACCCGGTTCGAGACCCGCTTCATCCAGAAGACGGCTCAGATCCGTCTGGTGCCGATGGGGCTGGTCGAGGCGGAGACGGGGGAGCATAAGCCCACGTACCCCCTGTACGACTTCGCCCCGGACGCCGACACCGTCGTCTCGGAGCTGATCCCGCGCTACGTCGAGTCGCGGATCATCAACATCCTGCTGCAGTCGATGGCGTCCGAGCACGCCTCGCGCCAGCGGGCGATGAAGACCGCCACCGACAACGCCGAGACCCAGATCGACAAGTTCACCCGGCTGGCGAACACCGCTCGCCAGGCGGAGATCACCCAGGAGATCACCGAGATCGTCGGCGGCGCCGACGCGCTCTCGGGATCCGGCCGCACCGAACGCTGAGGCGCTGCAGCACCGCGCCGGCGTCGCACCCAGTGGAGAGAATGGACATGACCACCCTTACCGATACCCAGGCCCCCGCCGCCGAGGCGCAGGGCGCCACCGGGCGCGTCGCCCGCGTCACCGGCGCCGTCGTCGACATCGAGTTCCCCCCGGGCAGCATCCCGGACATCTACAACGCCCTGACCATCGAGATCTCCGGTGAGGGCTCCGGCCTGGAGGCCTCGACGCTCACGCTCGAGACCGCGCAGCACCTCGGCGACGGCATGGTCCGCGCGATCGCGCTGAAGCCCACCGACGGCCTCGTCCGCGGCCAGGCTGTCCTCGACACCGGCGCGGCGATCTCCGTGCCGGTGGGCGATGCGACCCTCGGCACCGTGTTCGACGTGGTGGGCAACCCGCTGAACAAGCCTGCCGACCAGCTCCAGGTCCAGGACCGCTGGCCCATCCACCGCAAGGCCCCGAACTTCGACCAGCTCGAGTCGAAGACGCAGATGTTCGAGACCGGCATCAAGTCGATCGACCTGCTGACCCCGTACGTCCAGGGCGGCAAGATCGGCCTGTTCGGCGGGGCCGGTGTGGGCAAGACGGTGCTGATCCAGGAGATGATCTACCGCGTGGCCAACAACCACGACGGCGTCTCCGTGTTCGCCGGCGTCGGCGAGCGCACCCGTGAGGGCTGGGACCTGATCGAGGAGATGACCGAGTCGGGCGTCATCGACAAGACCGCTCTGGTCTTCGGCCAGATGGACGAGCCGCCGGGCACCCGCCTCCGCGTCGCCCTGTCCGCACTGACGATGGCGGAGTACTTCCGCGATGTCCAGAGCCAGGACGTGCTGCTGTTCATCGACAACATCTTCCGCTTCACCCAGGCCGGCATGGAGGTCTCCACGCTGCTGGGCCGCATGCCCTCGGCGGTGGGCTACCAGCCCAACCTGGCGGACGAGATGGGCGTGCTGCAGGAGCGGATCACCTCGACCCGCGGCCACTCCATCACCTCGATGCAGGCCATCTACGTGCCGGCCGACGACTACACCGACCCGGCCCCGGCGACCACGTTCGCCCACCTGGATGCGACCACCGAGCTCTCCCGTGAGATCGCCTCGCGCGGCCTGTACCCGGCGATCGACCCCCTGAGCTCCACCTCGCGCATCCTCGACCCGCGGTACGTGGGTCAGGAGCACTACGACACCGCGGTGCGCGTGCGACAGATCCTGCAGCGCAACAAGGAGCTGCAGGACATCATCGCGATGCTGGGCGTGGACGAGCTCTCCGAAGAGGACAAGGTGATCGTCTCGCGCGCCCGCCGCATCCAGCAGTTCCTCTCTCAGAACACCCACCTCGCCAAGCAGTTCACCGGCGTCGAGGGCTCGGACGTGTCGCTGCGCGACACCATCGAGGGCTTCAAGGGCATCTGCGACGGCGAGTTCGACCACATCACCGAGCAGGCGTTCTACAACGTCGGCGGCATCGACATGGTGCTCGAGAACCATCACCGGATCCAGAAGGAGCTCGGTCAGTGAGCTCCCTCGAGGTCACGTTCGTCACCGCGGATCGCACCGTCTGGTCGGGGCAGGCCGCGCAGGTCGTCGTGCCCGCGGTCGACGGCTCCATGGGCATCCTGCCGCAGATGCAGCCCACGCTCGCGATTCTCGACCGCGGCGCCGTGCGCATCATCGACCAGGACGGCTCCGTCACCGAGCGTGCGGTCCACGGCGGGTTCGTCTCGGTCGATGCCGACGTCGTCACCATCGGCGTGGATGACGCCGAGGTCCGCGACACGGATCGCTGACCGGAGCCCTCCCCGCCCATGATCGATCTGAGCATCCCGGTCCTCCTCCTGGGGACCGGGATGCTCATTCTCGTGGCGGTGGTGGTGCTGGCGGTGGGACTGGTGTGCCGCCAGCTGGCGCTGTCCCGCCAGCGCGGCGCCTTCGAGTGCAGCCTGCAGCGTCGCGGGCTGGTCGGCGGTGAGGGCTGGCAGCACGGCATGATGCGGTTCGGCACCGACCGTCTGCGCTGGTTCCGCGCCTTCTCCCTGCGGCTTCGTCCCGAGGTCGTCATTCGCCGGGCGGATGTCCTGGACGTCTCCCGCCGTCGGCTGCCGGCCCAGATCGAGGGCGGCCACGACACCTATCTGGTCGAGTTCACGATGCGCGGGGATCGGGAGATCCGCGCGATCGTCGACCTCACCTCCGGGGCGGCCCTGAACTCGTGGCTCGAAGCCGCACCGACGGGCCTGGTCCTCGGCGACGCCGACTGACCGGGAACGGGCCGCCGCCCCGTTCAGTCGCTGCCCCGCTCAGTCGCCGACCGGGACGCCGCCGCGCAGCACCGTGACCGGTCGCAGCCCGGCGTCGGTCAGCACCACGTCGGCCCGTCGGCCGGGCTCGAGGGAGCCGATCCGGTCCTGCATGCCCAGCACACCGGCCGGGACCGCGCTGGCCGCGTGCACCGCGCGGGCCAGGTCGACGCCCGCCTCGGTCACCGCAAGACGGACCACATCCAGCAGATGGGCGGTGCCGCCGGCGATCGACGTGCCGCCGGTCAGGGTCGCCACCCCGGCATCGACGGTGACGTCCAGGGCCCCGAGGCGGTACTGACCGTCGGGCATGCCCGCTGCGGCCATCGCGTCGGTCACCAGCACCACGGCATCCTCCGCGGCGACGGCGAAGACGTGCGCGACGGTGCGGGCATCGAGGTGGACGCCATCGGCGATCAGCTCTGCCACCAGGTCTCCGCGCGCCGCCGCGTCCAGGGCCGCGAGCACGGGGCCGGGGTCACGGTGATGGATCGGGCGCATCCCGTTGAACAGGTGGGTGGCCGTCGGTCTCGGTGAGCGGCCGTGCTCACGGCGCAGCTGCTCGCGGGAGAGTGCCACGGCGCGAGTCATCGCAGCGCTGGAGCCGTCGGTGTGCCCGAGCGAGGGCACGGTCCCGACCTCGGCGAGGGCCTCGATGACCGCATCGGCGTCCTCCGCCTCGGGGGCCACGGTCATGGTCGCCAGCGCGCCGCCGGCGATCTCGGCGAGCTCCCGCACCAGATCCGGGTCTCCGGCCACGATGTGCTCGGGGTTCTGCGCGCCGCGGCGGTCGGCGGAGATGAACGGACCCTCGAGATGGATCGCGGCGATCTCCCCGTCGGCCGCGAGCCCTGCGAGGTCGCGGACCCGGTCGCGCAGGACCGCCGCCGGAGCGGTCACCAGCGAGGCCACCAGCGAGGTGGTGCCGTGGCGACGGTGCTCGCGGACCGCGGTGAGCATGTCACGAGGTCCGGAGGCGTCGGGGAAGGAGGCTCCGCCGCCGCCGTGGCAGTGCAGATCCACCAGGCCCGGGAGGATGAGCCCGGGATGCTCGAGCGTCTCGGTGGCGCTGTGCTCCGGGGCGTGGGCGGCCGGCCCGGACCAGACGATGTCGCCTCCGGCGATCAGCACCAGCGCACCGGGGAGGACGCCGCGCTCGAGCACAGCGGTGCCGCTCAGGGCGAGGTCGACGGGAACGTTCATGCGGTCTCCTCGGTCGGGGGATCAGAACAGCCGCGAGTCGACGTCGTCGATTCCGCGCAGGGCGTCGTAGTCCAGCGTCACGCAGTCGATGCCGCGGTCCTCGGCGAGCACGCGGGCCTGCGGTTTGATGGCCTGGGCGGCGAAGATGCCGCGCACCGGGGCGAGCAGCGGGTCGCGGTTGAGCAGCTCGAGATACCGGGTGAGCTGCTCGACGCCGTCGATCTCACCGCGGCGCTTGATCTCGATCGCCACGGAGGTCCCGTCGCCGTCGCGGGCGAGGATGTCGACCGGTCCGATGGCGGTGCCGTACTCGCGCCGCACCAGGGACCATCCGGTGCCCAGGGTCTCGATGTTCTGGGCCAGGAGAGCCTGGAGATGGGCCTCGATCCCGTCCTTCTGCAGCCCCGGATCCACACCCAGCTCATGGGCGGTGTCCTGGAAGGTCTCGTGCAGGCGCACCCGGAGCCGGTCCCCGGACTTGTCGTGGACGACGTCCCACTGCTCGAGCCACTCGCCCTCGGGATCGCCGGCCGCCTCCTCCGGGTCGCGCGTGCTCACGCGCAGGGTGCACGGCGGGCTCATCCAGTTCAGCGGTTTGTAGCTGCCCCCATCGGAATGGATCAGGACGCTGCCGTCGGCCTTGACGATCAGCAGCCGGGGAGCCGCGGGCAGATGGGCGGTGAGTCGACCGGTGTAGTCGACGGAACAACGAGCAACGACGAGACGCACTCCGACAGGGTACGGCACCGATGGGGTGGGCCGGGGGCTCCCATGGGGCGCGGATGAGCAGGCCATGAGGCGATCTTTACGCAGGTGCAGATGCTCACGTGGGGCTGTCGCCGAGCGCGTCCCGGCCCTATCGTGGGCAGGTCCCCCGCCTGGGCCCGCTGCCGGGCCGCCCCGAAGGAGCTTCCTACCGTGCAACGCCTGCTCGCCGTCCTCCTGGTACTGGTCGGCCTGATCGGACTGGTGCTGGGCCGCCTCGGCGAGACGACGTGGGCGCCGGCCACCGAGACCACCGCCACGGTGGAGCTCGAGGACCCGGGCCCGGCCGTGGTGATCGATCCGGGCGTGCTCTACGTCGGCGGGACGGAGGGCGAGGTCAGCATCGAAGGGGCCTCCGACGTCTCCGTGATCACCGCGGCCAACAGCGACATCGAGGCCTACCTGGCTGATACCCGCTACACCCGCATCACCGGGGCGAGCGACTGGACCACGCTGAGCACCCAGGAGATCAACCCCGATGGGGCCGGCGAGCTGAGCGACCCGACCGGCTCGGACCTCTGGCGCAGCGTGGAGACGTCGCCGAGCCCGTTCACGATGCCGGTCGAGGACTTCGCCGAGGGGGAGACGGGGGAGAACAAGCAGGTCTACCGCGCGATCCTCGTGGTCACCGACGGCGCGGATCCCGGTGCGCAGTCCGTCTCCATCACCTGGCCGGTCGACGATGAGAACGAATGGGTTCCCTACGCCTACGCGGGTGGTGCCGCGATCGCGGTGATCGGCCTCGTGCTGCTCGTCGTCTCGCTCGGCGGTCGCCGTCGCGAGGATGAGCTGGAGGACGAAGCGGAGGCCACCGGCGCCGCCGGTGCGACCGGCGCCATGGCTGCCGGCGCGCACCGCGCACCGTCCGCGGCCGATGACGCCGCGCCCGCCGACGCCGCGCCTGCCACGGCCGACGACGCACCGGACGAGATCGGCGACACAGCGCCCGCCGAGGGCGACACTGCACCTATCGAGAACGACACGGCGCCCATCGAGAACGACACTGCGCCCGCCGACACCGACAGCGCCCCGGAGGAGCCCGCCCCGACGGAACCGTCCCGGCCGCGTCCGGGACCGCACGAAGCCGACACGGCCCCCGTGGTGATCCCCGGCGGGCGACCCGCGGCCGGCTCCGGCTCCGACGAGCCGGCCGCCGGTGAGGAGACCGAGACCCTCGGCGTCGTCCCGGACCACAAGCTCGCATCGGACGACGAGTCGGCCCCGGTCCGCCTGTTCCAGGATCGCGACCCCGGGAACGACGGCGATGAGCCGGTCCGGCGCCTCGACGAGGACACGCTGGACGAGAACGGGCCGAGCAGCGAGGAGCGCCGATGAGCCCCCAGCGCCGATCCGCCTGGAAGGATGAACGGAT
Organism: Brachybacterium sp. GCM10030268; assembly: GCF_042666305.1. Classification (NCBI taxonomy): domain Bacteria; kingdom Bacillati; phylum Actinomycetota; class Actinomycetes; order Micrococcales; family Dermabacteraceae; genus Brachybacterium; species Brachybacterium sp. GCM10030268. Next base: position 35,467 of record NZ_JBHTCW010000015.1, read on the forward strand.
GACGAGCCGACCCATCGCCCGCCGTGGCCTGTTCCTCGGTGCCGGGTCCCTGCTCGCCTCGGGAGTGCTCGCGGCATGCGGCTCCGAGCCCGAGGCGCCGCCCGCCCCGCCCGAGGGTCCTTCGCTCGCCGAGCCCACACCGGCCCAGACCGCTGAGCAGTTCGGCCGCTTCGTCGAGGAGATCAACGCGGCGGTGACCGAGGCCGACGAGGCCCGCGACGCCGAGAAGCTCGCCCCGCGGGTCTCCGGCTCCGCGGCGGAGTTCCGCGGCGCCACGTACGCGCTGATCGCGAAGGCCGAGGCGTGGGCCGAGGAGCTCACCGTGCCCGCCCCGGCGATCATCGTGCCGATGACCGCCGTGACCACGGAGTTCCCCCGCATCGCGATCGCCATGGTCGAGAACTCCGCGGAGGACGGCGCACCGTTCTTCATGGCCCTGCAGCAGGCCGATGCGAAGTCCCCGTACACGACCTGGGGATGGGCGGAGCAGAACGTGGACGTCGAGATGCCCAGCGTGGCCGACCAGCGCGTCGGCTCCGAACCGGTCACGACCGACGCCGACGGTCTGATCATGACCCCCGCCGAGGCCCTGAGCCTGTACGCCGCCACCCTCACCGATGGTGACAAGGCGGATCCCGACGACCGGCTCGCCACCGATCCCTACCTCACCGATCTGCACGAGGGGATCCAGGCCGAACGGGCCGCGCTGAACGAGGGAGTGGAGAAGGACGAGGCCGCGACCATCCGCGAGACCTACGAGGTCGACGACGCGGAGTTCGCCGGGCTGCGCACCGATGACGGCGGCGCCATCGTGATGGGGACCCTGCGGTCCACGCGCACGATGACCGTCAGGAACGACGCGACCGTGAACTATCCCGAGAGCAGGTTCACGGCGGCGGCGGGCACCCAGGAGTTCACCGAGCAGTACGTCCGCGAGTACGGCAATCACGTCGCCCTCTACGTTCCGCCCGAGGGATCGGACGCCCAGGTCCAGCCGATCGGTGGGACCCGGACCACCTTGAGCGTCACGGGCGAGTGAGATCCCGCCGGATTTCCTGGACTGCCGGATTCCCTAGACTGTCTGCATCAGACCACGTCGAAGGAGCACTCCCGTGACCGATCCGTACGGAATCATCGACCTCGCAGCCCTGAAGCAGCCGGCAGGCTCCGGCCAGGGCGGCAACGGCGGGGGAGCGGCCGGGACCGCCGGCACTCCCGCGAAGCACGAGGTGGCCGTGACCGAGCAGGGCCTGGAGCAGCTGGTCGCCGATTCGCAGCAGATCCCGACCCTGCTGCTGGTGACCAGTTCGCGGGTCACGAACGGAGCACAGTTCCTGGGCTCCCTGCGGCGCGCCGTCGACGCCCAGGGCGGAGCGATCCGCCTGGCCACCGTCGACGCGGATACCCAGCAGCGGGTCGCCGCCGCCCTGCGCGTCGAGCAGCTGCCCACCCTGATGCTGCTCATCCTCGGCCAGGTCCAGCCGATCGTCCAGGCGGTCCTGCCGGACGCGGAGATCGACAACCTCATCACCCAGGTGCTCGAGGTCGCTCGTCAGCAGGGCATGGACACCAGCGGCGCCGGCCAGGGCGAGGACCAGGAGCCGCAGGAGGAGCCGCTGCCCCCGCTGATCGCGGAGGCGTACGAGGCGATCGAGAAGGGCGACCTCGATGCGGCCGTCGCGGCCTACGAGAAGCAGCTCAGTGACTCACCGGGCGATGCCGAGGCGAAGGCAGGACTGGCCACCGTCTCGCTGATGCGTCGCACGCAGGATGCCGAGCCCACCAAGGTCCGCGAGGACGCCGCCCAGCGCCCCGGAGACCTGGACGCGCAGCTGCTGGCCGCCGATCTCGACATGCTCGGCGGCCACGTCGACGACGCGTTCGGCCGGCTGCTCGATCAGCTCCGCAGTGCCGACCAGGAGACCAAGGACGTCGTGCGCGCCCGCCTGCTGGAGCTGTTCGAGGTGGCCGGCCCCGCCGATCCTCGCGTCGCCCCCGCCCGCAAGCGCCTGGCGAACCTGCTGTTCTGACGGCCGGCCCCTCGGGGCGGCTCTCAGGTCTCCCGCAGCCGCTGCGGCGCCAGGATCACGGCGCCCAGCGGCGGCACGGCCAGGCGCACCGAGTGCTCGCGGCCGTGGACCGGCAGGGACTCGGCGTCGACCCGTCCGAGGTTCCCGATCCCGCTGCCGCCGTAGACCGGCGCATCGGTGTTCAGCAGCTCGAGCCACGTCCCGCCCTCGGGCAGCGGCACCCGGTACTGGTGCCACGGCTCGGGGGAGAAGTTCAGGACCACCACCACCGGCTCGCCGGCGTCGTTGCGCCGCACGAACGCGATCGTGTTGTGGCCGGCGTCGTCCCCGATCAGCCACTCGAAGCCGCCCGGGTCCTGGTCGCGCTCGTACAGCGAGGACAGCTCGGCCTGGAGCGCGTTGAGGTCGGTGACCAGCTGCTGGGCCCCACGGTGGAGCGGGTACTCCAGCAGCCACCACGGCAGGCCGTCCTGCTCGGACCACTCGGTGCCCTGGGCGAACTCGCTGCCCATGAACAGCAGCTGCTTGCCGGGGTGGGTCCACTGCAGCGCCAGGTACGCGCGCAGCGAGGCCGCCTGCTGCCACTCGTCGCCCGGTGCCTTGCGCAGCAGGGAACCCTTGCCGTGGACCACCTCGTCGTGGCTGATGGGCAGGACGAAGTTCTCGGAGTACTGGTAGACCATCGAGAACGTCAGCTCGCCGTGATGGTACTGACGGTTTATGGGGTCCTCGCCGAGGTAGACGAGGGTGTCGTGCATCCACCCCATGTTCCACTTGAAGTCGAAGCCGAGGCCGCCGGTGTCCGTGGAGGCGGTGACTCCGGGGAACGACGTGGACTCCTCGGCGATCATCACGATCCCGGGAGCACGCTTGGACGCTGTGGCGGTGGCCTCCTGCAGGAATGCGATGGACTCCAGGTCCTCGCGCCCCCCGTACTGGTTCGGCACCCACTGGCCGTCCTCGCGGGAGTAGTCGAGGTAGAGCATGGAGGCGACGGCGTCGACCCGCAGGCCGTCCACGTGGAACTCCTCGAGCCAGTAGCAGGCGTTGGAGACCAGGAAGTTGCGCACCTCGTGCCGTCCGGTGTCGAAGACGTAGGTGCCCCAGTCGGGATGCTCCCCCCGGCGGGGATCGGCGTGCTCGTACAGCGGGGTGCCGTCGAAGCGGGCCAGGGCCCATTCGTCCTTGGGGAAGTGGGCGGGGACCCAGTCCACGATCACCCCGATGCCGGCCCGATGCAGCGTATCGATCAGGTGGCGCAGCTCGTCCGGCGATCCCAGGCGCGAGGTGGGCGCGTAGTAGCCGGTGACCTGGTATCCCCAGGAGCCGCCGAAGGGATGCTCGGCCAGCGGCATCAGCTCGACGTGGGTGAAGCCGAGCTCGGTGACGTAGTCGACGAGCTCGGTGGCGAGCTCCCGGTAGCCCAGGCCCGGCCTCCAGCTGCCCAGGTGCAGCTCGTAGATCGACATCCGCGAGGAGACCGGGTCGTGGGAGGCGCGCTCGGCGAGCCAGGCGTCATCGCTCCACTCGAAGTCGCTGTCGGTGACGACGGAGCCGGTCGCGGGAGGCACCTCGGCCCGTCGGGCCATCGGGTCGGCCTTGTCCTTCCAGACCCCGTCGGCCCCCAGGATGCGGAACTTGTAGGTCTCGCCGACGCCGACCCCCGGCACGAAGATCTCCCAGATCCCGGAGGAGCCCAGGGAGCGCAGGGCGTGGCCGCGTCCGTCCCAGCCGTTGAAGCCGCCGACGACCTGCACGGCCCGGGCGTTGGGCGCCCAGACGGCGAAGGAGGTCCCCGCGACCTCGTCGATCGTGCGCACGTGCGCCCCCAGGGCCCGCCACAGCTCCTCGTGACGGCCCTCTCCGATCAGGTGCCGGTCGAGTTCGCCGACCGTCGGCCAGAAGCGGTACGGCTCCTCGTACTCGACCGGGGATTCCCCGCCGGCCCAGGTGACGCGCACCCGGTAGGAGGGGAGCTCGGCCATCGGCAGCGAGGCCACCCAGATGCCCTCGAACTCGTGCTCCATCGCGGCCGAGGTGCCGTCGGGCAGGAGCACCTCCACGGCCCGTGCGAAGGGCTTCAGGGTCCGCACCGTGACGCCGCCGTCGTACTCGTGGGCCCCGAGCACCGAATGGGGATCGTGATAGCTGCCGGCCGCGGTGGCGCCGCGCTCGTGGTCGCTCAGCGGCATCACCTGCGGGGCGGGGGGATGCGGCGCGGTGGGAGACGGTGAGGGGACGGGGTCTGTCGGGCCGGTCATGTCAGGCCTCCTCGGGGTGGATGATCCGCAGGATGTGCGCGGGCCGGTCGCTCGCGCTGAGGATGACGTAGGGATCCCGGGTCCAGGTGAAGCGCTCCGAGGTCATCAGGTCCGCGACCTCGAACGGGCGGTCGGGATCCTCGAGGCCGAGCTCGGCGGGATCCAGGTGCAGGGTGGTCCAGGCGTCGCGGTCGTGCTCGGTGAGGGAGACGACGAGGATCGTGTCCGGTGCGCCGGTGCCGCTGGCGTGGGCGTCGAGATGCTTGGAGAAGACCAGCACCTGGGCATCGTCGGCCTCGTGGAAGCGGATCGCGGTCAGCGACTGCAGGGCGGGATGCTCGCGACGGATGCGGTTGAGGTCCCTCAGCAGCGGCTGCAGGCTCGTGCCCGCGGCGAGGGCACCGGTGTAATCGCGCGGCTTGTACTCGTACTTCTCGTTGTCGATCTGCTCCTGCGCGCCCGGGCGCGGCACGTCCTCGACCAGCTCGTAGCCGCTGTAGATGCCCCACGTCGGCACCAGGGTCGCCGCGAGGATCGCGCGCAGCACGAAGGCGTTGCGCCCGCCGGAGGACATGAACGGGGTGAGGATGTCATGCGTGGTGGGCCAGAAGCTGGGACGCATGTACGGCGCCGCCGCGACCAGCTCCTCGAGGTATTCGCGCAGCTCCTCGGCCGTGTGCCGCCACGTGAAGTAGGTGTAGCTCTGGTGATAGCCGACCTTGCCCAGGGTGTGCATCATCGTGGGCCGGGTGAAGGCCTCGGCGAGGAAGATGACCTCGGGGTGCTTCTCGTCGAACTCCGCCAGCAGCTCCTCCCAGAACCGCACCGGCTTGGTGTGGGGATTGTCGACCCGGAACAGCGTCACGCCCCGGGAGACCCACAGCTCCAGCACGTCCCGGATCGCCGCGTACAGACCCTCGTAGTCGGTGTCGAAGCTGAGCGGGTAGATGTCCTGGTACTTCTTCGGCGGGTTCTCCGCGTAGGCGATGGTGCCGTCGGCCCGGACCGTGAACCACTCCGGGTGCTCGCTCACCCACGGATGGTCGGGGGAGCACTGCAGGGCGAGGTCCATGGCGACCTCGAGCCCCAACTCCTGCGCGCGGCCGACGAAGGCCTCGAAGTCCTCCTCGGTGCCCAGATCGGGGTGGATCGCGTCGTGGCCCCCGTCGGCCGACCCGATCGCGTACGGGGAGCCGGGATCGCCGGGCCGCGGATCCAGGGTGTTGTTGCGGCCCTTGCGGAAGGTGGTGCCGATGGGGTGGACCGGGGTCAGGTAGGCGACGTCGAAGCCCATGTCCGCGATCCGCTCCAGCGACTTCGCGGCCGTGGCCAGGGTGCCCGAGACCCATCCGCGCTCGGGCTCGAAGCGGGCCCCCTCGGAGCGGGGGAAGAGCTCGTACCAGGAGCCGTACAGCGCGCGCCGGCGGTGGACGACCAGACGGTACGGGCCGGAGACGGTCACTCCCTCGCGCAGGGGCCGCTCGGCGAGCAGCCCGCGCAGATCCGCCGCCAGGGCGGGGGCCACGCGGGCCGATGCGGGCAGGCCCGGGGAGCGCAGGCTCTCCAGCGCCGCGCGGACCACCGGTCCGTCACCGGCGGGACGCTCGCCCGCCTCGACCTCGGCGAGCACCCGGGACAGGACCAGGGCGCCCTCGGCGCAGACCAGGTCGGGATCGATGCCCGCGGGGATCTTGACCTCCGCGGTGTGGGCCCAGGTGTCGTACGGCGCCGAGAACGCTTCGATGCGGAAGGACCAGTGCCCCGTGCGATCCGTGCGCACGGTCGTCTCCCACAGGTCGAGGCCGGGGTTGACCGACTCCATCCGCAGGCGCTGCTCCGCCCCGTCGGGGTCGGTCAGCACGGCCTGGACCCCCATCGCGTCGTGGCCCTCGCGGAAGGCGTTCGCGGAGATCGTCACCGTCTCGCCCTCGGCGCAGGAGGCCGGGAACCGCCCACCGTCGACGACGGGGCGGACGTCCATGATCGGGATCCGGCCGATGCCCGCGTCGAGGCCCGCCGGGCGCCGGTGACGAGGGATGGACTCGGTGGTCTCGGACATGGCCTCTCCTGCCTGACACCTCGGTGTCTGCGTCGGACGCGGTGACGGTCCTCACGATAGCTGTTCGCGGACCTCCCCCGGGTCGTCGGCGGTGATCCCGAGGACCACCACGCTGGCCGGCTCCACCACGACCGCGCGGTCGCGCACCGGAGCGGCGGGCAGATCGTCCTGGCGCTCGAGCGCGGTGTCCAGGAGCACGCGGGCCCGGCCCTGCGGCCACGGCGGGCCCGGCAGCTGCACGGTGGTGGCCTCCGCCTCGGCCGAGAGGATCACCAGCAGGTGCTGGGATCCCTCACGCCCGGGCACCGCAGGACGGAGCATGGACAGCAGGTGCCGGGACGGGTCCATCCATGCCGCATGGTCCAGCTCCTGCCCGTCGGCCCCGAACCATGCCACCGCTCCCGCATCCAGGGCGGCGGGATCCGCCGGGCGCAGGAAGTGGGGCGAGCGCAGCTGGGGATGCTCACCGCGCAGCGCCAGGACGCGCTTGACCGTCTCACGCAGGGGACCGGGCCTCCACGGGACCCATGAGATCTCGTTGTCCTGGCAGTAGGCATTGTTGTTGCCCTGCTGGGTGCGGCCCATCTCGTCCCCGGCCGTCAGCATCGGGGTCCCGGACGCCAGCAGCAGGGTGGCGAGCATGCCGCGGGCGGTGCGACGGCGGGACGCCTCGAGCTGGTGATCCTCGGGCCCGGCCTCTCCCTCGTGACCGTGGTTCCAGGAACGGTTGTCGGAGGTGCCGTCGCGGTTGTCCTCGCCGTTGGCCTGGTTGCGCTTGGTCTCGTACACGGTCAGATCGCGCAGGGTGAAGCCGTCGTGGGCGGTGACGTAGTTGATCGATGCCCACGGCGAACGGAGGCTGCGGCCGGGCGGCAGCTGCTCGGGGTCCTGCCCGGTCAGCAGATCGCTGGAACCGGCGAGACGGGTCGCGAGGTCGCGCACGCCGCCGATGCCGTCCTCGCCGGTGCGTGCGCGCTGGGCGCGGTCGGAGAGCCAGAAGGCCCGCACGTCGTCGCGGAAGGCGTCGTTCCATTCGGCGAACGGCACCGGGAAGCCGCCGGTCTGCCAGCCGCCGGTGCCGACGTCCCACGGCTCGGCGATCAGCTTGACCCCGCGCAGCACGGGGTCGGTGACGATCGCGCCCAGCAGGGGATGGTCGGGCCGGAAACCGCGGTCCTCGCGACCCAGCGTCGCGGCCAGGTCGAAGCGGAACCCGTCGACGTGCACCTCGCTGACCCAGTAGCGCAGCGAGGCCAGGATCAGGTCCATCACGTGCACCGAGCGCGGATCCAGGGTGCCCCCGGTGCCGGTGACGTCGACGAAGGTGCCCTGGTCCATCCAGTAGTACTCACGGTTGTCCAGCCCGCGCAGGGACAGGGCCGGCCCGTCGGCCCCGCCCTCTGCGGTGTGGTTGTAGACCACGTCGAGGATCACCTCGAGGCCCGCGGCGTGCAGGCTGCGCACCATGGTCTTGACCTCGTCGAGCACGGCCTGCGCGCCGGCGTTCTGGGCGGCGGCCGTGGCCAGCGACGGCTCCGGGGCGAAGAACGACAGCGTGGAGTAGCCCCAGTAGTTCGGCAGTCCCAGCCGGGTCAGGTGCGGCTCGTCCATCGCGGCATGGATCGGCAGCAGCTCGACGCTGGTCACGCCCAGGTCGCGCAGGTGGCCGGTGACCGCGGGGTGGCCGAGTCCGGCGTAGGTGCCGCGCTGCTCGGCCGGGACGTCGGGGTGCAGCCGGGTCAGTCCCTTCACGTGCGCCTCGTACAGCACGGTGGCGTCCCAGTCGACCAGGGGACGCAGGTCGTCCTGCCAGTCGAAGGCGTCGGAGACGACGACGGACCACACCGCGTCCTCGCCGTCGTCGATGTCGCTGGCCACCGGCGGGTCGCCGACGCGATCCAGCATCGCGTCCACCTCGAACGGGAAGAAGGAGCTCAGCAGCGGCGAGGAGTGCGACACGCCGCGGGCCCACGGGTCCAGCAGCAGCTTGCGCGGGTTGGACAGCAGGCCCGCCGCGGGATCCCACGGGCCATGGACCCGCAGCCCGTACCGCGTGCCCGGGAGCATGCCGGTGACGTGGTCCCAGCGCAGGCCACCGTCGAAGTGCCGCAGACGCACCCGGCGCTCGGCGGTGCCCTGACGGATGCACAGATCCACCGCACCGGCACGCGGAGCCGCTACGGCGAAGGTGCCGCGTCCCTGGTCGTCCACGGAGAGTCCGGGGGCGGTGGGTGCGACCGGGGGCGTGGCGCGGTCGAAACGATCTGCTAGCACCTGCGCATTCTGCCACTGCACCTTCGCCCACCGCTGCCCGCGGACGCGGCGACACCGCCGGAGCCCACTGCCGTTAGGATCGACGCGGACCAGCAGGCACAACAGGTACGCACGACGGGGGAGCCGCAGCGCATGAGCAATCCACCGAGCCAGCAGGCAGCACCAGCTGGACCTCCCGGCGCAGCCCCGGGCCCCGGCCGGCCCGGTCAGGGCGGGTCCGCTCAGGGCGGGCCGCAGCGACGGCCCGGTGACTTCGCCCCCTCCTCGTCGGCGATCCCGCCCGCCGATCTCGAGCGCAGCTCCTCGATCGTCTCCACCATCGCGAAGGTCTTCCAGTCCCGCGTGGTCGGCCAGGAGAACCTGCGGCTGACCCTGCTGACCGCCCTGGCCGCCGGCGGCCACGTGCTGCTCGAGTCCGTGCCCGGCCTGGCCAAGACGACCGCCGCCAGCGCACTGGCCTCCTCGATCACCGGGTCCTTCGCGCGCATCCAGTGCACCCCGGACCTGATGCCGAACGACATCATCGGCACCCAGATCTTCAACTACGGCTCCGGCACCTTCACCACCCAGCTGGGCCCGGTCCACGCCAACGTCGTGCTGCTGGACGAGATCAACCGCTCCAGCGCCAAGACGCAGTCGGCCATGCTCGAGGCGATGCAGGAGCGCCAGACCTCCATCGGCGGCGAGGTGTACCACCTGCCCGAACCGTTCATGGTGCTGGCGACCCAGAACCCGATCGAGGAGGAGGGCACCTACGTCCTGCCCGAGGCGCAGATGGATCGCTTCCTCATGAAGGAGATCCTGACCTACCCGCGGCCGGGCGAGGAGCACGAGATCCTCGACCGCTCGACCTCGGGCAGCCTGACCGGGCCCCGGGAGGCCCTGGGCAACGTCTCGCTGGAGGACGTGCAGTTCCTGCAGTCGATGGTCGACGCCGTCTATGTCGATCCGGCCGTGAAGCGGTACATCATCGACCTGGTCTTCACCACCCGCGGGTCCGGTCCGCGCCCGGTGCCGAACCTGACCCAGTCCGTGCGCGTCGGCGCCAGCCCCCGCGGCTCCCTCGCGCTGATGCGCGTGGGGCAGGCGCACGCGCTGCTGCAGGGGCGCGACTACGTCACCCCCGACGATGTGCGGGCCATGCGCTACGGGGTGCTGCGCCACCGGCTCGTGCTCACGTTCGACGCCCTGGCCAGCGGGGTCAAGCCCGAGCAGATCATCGACGCGGTGTTCCACGCCGTGCCGATGCCCTGAAGTCGACCCTTCCCCGACCCCTTCCCACGACACGGACGGAGCGCGCGAGAACTCGATGGCCACCTCGTTGCTGACCCGGGTCAAGGCCCGGGTCGACCTGCACACCTCGAACCGGGCGCGCGGGCTCATCCAGGGCCGCGGACGCTCCCTGTTCAAGGGCAGCGGCGAGGACTTCGACGACCTGAAGTACTACCAGCCCGGGGACAAGATCTCCGACATCGACTGGAAGGCCACCGCCCGCTCCGGTGAGCCCCTGATCCGGCAGTTCAACGAGGAGCGGGTCCGCCACCTCTCGATCGTGGCCGACACCTCTTCCGCGATGGCCGCCACCGCGGCCGACGGCACCTCCAAGCGGGAGGCGATGGTCCTCGCCGCGGGAATGATCTGCTTCCTCGCGCAGAAGAACGGGGACCTGACGGGACTGGTCGCGGGCGACGAGCGCCGCCCGATCCAGCTGCCCTCCCGGTCCAGCGACGGCCACCTCGAGCTGCTGCTGCGCAGCATCCAGCAGGGCACCACCACCGCCTCGTCGGCCCCGGACAGCGCCTGGCTGCTGGAGCGGGCCTTCCGCGTCACCAAGCATTCGACGCTGATGACGATCATCACCGACGAGGCCCGACCCTCGGTGGAGGACTTCACCCTGCTGCGGCGCCTGACCACGCGGCACGACGTGATGGTCATCCGCGTCGCCGATGCCGACCCGTTGCAGCGCACCGACCTGGACCACGACGTGGTCGACGTCGACAATCCCCGTGAGGTGGCGTCCCTGGTGCGGACCTCCAAGCGGGTCGCGCGGGACGTCGAGGCGTACCGGCGGGCGCGGCGGGACGGGATCACGGAGATGCTGGACCGGCTGCACGTCAGCCACATCCTCACCCAGGGCGAGACCACCGTGGTCGAGGACATGATCGCCATGCTCCGGGCGAGGGAGTACCGCCATGCCCGTACCTGACCTGCTGCTGGCCTCGCCGTTGCTGGCCGAGCCCGCTCCGCCGGAGATCATCGACCCGCCCCAGTACTCCGTCGCCTGGATCATCCTGGCCGTGCTGTGCCTGCTGGTGATCACGGCGCTGATCCTGGGCACCCTGAAGATCACCCGTGCCATCGAGAAGCGCATCGCTTTCCGTCGGCGCCCCAGCGACGTGGAGAACCTCAAGGCCGAGTTCCTGCGCGCCGTCAACGACATCGCGGATCGGCACGACGCCGGCGACGTGGGCGCTCGCGAAGGCCATCATGAGCTGACCGGGGTGATGCGACGCTTCGTGCGCCGCACCACGGGCCACGACGTGACCAGCCAGGACATCACCACGCTGAGAGCGGATCCCCGCACCCGCGAGGTGGGAACCCTGATCGCGGACCTGTACGAACCCGATTTCGCGATGGCCTCGGACGCCGACCTGCGTGAGTCCGTGCGCCGCGCGAGGGAGGTGATCCGGCAATGGTCATGATCTTCTGGTGGGTCACCGCCCTGCTGCTGCTGGCCGCGCTGGCGGTCTGGGCGATCACGTTCTGGAACCGACGCGCGATGCGCAAGTCTCCCGTCCTGGTCGCCAACTCGCGGTACATGGACCGCATCCCCAGCTTCGTGCGCGCCCAGCGCATGGCCCGCGCGGTGCGGGTGCTGCAGGTGAGCATCGCCGTGATCGGCGTGCTCGCCGCCTCGCTGCTGTCGGGGCGGATCGCCACCGAGCGGATCGAGACGCCCGAGTTCTCCTCGCGCGACATCGTGCTGTGCCTCGACGTCTCCGGCTCGATGTACGAGTACGACACCGAGATCCTGCAGACCTTCGCCGAGATGGTGGACAACTTCCAGGGCGAGCGGGTGGCGCTGACGATCTTCAACTCGACCAGCCGCACCGTCTTCCCGCTGACCAACGACTACGACCTGATCAAGCGCGAGCTCGAGGAGGGCGCCGAGGCGATCGACTTCGACGAGTTCGGCTATCGCCTGGGTACCCGTGACTACTCCGATGAGAAGGTCCGCCAGTACGTGGAGTTCGTCGAGGGCACCCGCGGCATCGCCGATCAGGCGTCGATCGTGCCGGACGGCCTCGCCTCCTGCGGCATGGAGTTCGACCAGGCCGAGGAGGATCGCTCGCGCTCGATCATCTTCGCGACCGACAACGAGGTCAACGGCGAGCCGATCTACACCCTCCAGGAGGCCACCGAGGCCGTCGCCGGGCGCGATATCGACCTCTACACGTTCTACCCCGGGGCGTACGAGTGCGGCCCCGAATGCTTCGAGGAGCTCAAGACGGCCACCGAGGATCAGGACGGGGAGCTGTACGAATCCTCCGATCCGGAGGCGATCCCCTCGATCATCAACGAGATCCAGAAGACGCAGGCCGAGACGATGGGGGCCTCGCCGACAGTCGTGCGCACGGACCACCCGGGCCTCGGGTTCGTGCTGACCTTCCTCTCCCTGATCGGCATCCTGGTGCTGGGCTGGAGGGCTCGCTGATGCGCCTGGAGCACCTGATCCCGCTGTGGGCGAGCATCCCGCTGTTCGGTGCGATGACGATCTTCTGCGTCGTGCTGCTGATCCGGCGCCCGCGGCAGCGCGTGGCGTGGATGCGCCGGCTGCTGATGGTCCTGCTGCTGCTGGTGGTGGCGCTGCGACCGGTGACCCCGCTGGAGAGCGAGCAGACCGAGCGCATGAATGCCAACGTGTTCTTCGTCGTCGACCGCACCGGCTCCATGAACGCCGAGGACTACAACGGGGACCAGCCGCGCCTCGAGGGCGTCAAGGCCGACATGAACCGCATCATGGGCATGACCGAGGGATCGCGGTACTCGATCATGTCCTTCGACTCGACGGCCACCCAGCAGCTGCCGCTGACCACCGACGCCGGCGCGGCTCGGGCCTGGGTGGACACGCTGACGACGGAGCCCACCGCGTACTCCAAGGGCTCCAATGTGGACCGTCCTCTCGAGCAGCTGCAGGTCGAGCTGTCCGAGACCGCGCGCGAGGACCCGGAGTCGCAGATCCTGGTGTACTTCCTCTCCGACGGGGAGAACACCGACGAGCGGGAGTCGGAGTCGTTCAGTCCGCTCGCCCAGTTCGTCGACGGCGGGGGAGTGCTCGGGTACGGCACTGCCGAGGGTGGCCCGATGAAGGCTGAGGGCGGCCCCGAGGACGGCGAGTACATCACCGATGACAGCGGTCAGCGGGGGATCTCGAAGATCGACGAGGAGCAGCTCCAGACCATCGCCGGCGAGATGGGGGTGCCGTATCTGCACCGGGATGATCCGGAGGCGCCGATCGAGGGCACAATGGACGATGTCACGCTGCGGCCGATCCCCATGGAGTCCTCCCGCGACGTGGCGAGCTTCGATGACTGGTACTGGATCGCCTCGATCCCGCTCGCAGCCCTGCTGATCTGGGAGCTGGGGGAGATGACCTACAGACTTCCGCGCAAGCTGGATCGTCACGACATCTCAGGAGCGCAGAGATGAGCACACCGATCGCGGAGAGGCCGCGCACGGAGCAGTCCGCGCCCGCGGGCCCGCCGCCTGCGCTGGCGCAGGACACCAGCGGCAGGCCGAAGGACTTCGGGCTGAACGTGCGCCGTCTCCGGCGGACGCGGATGATCGTGTTCGCGATCCTGGCGCTGCCGATCCTGCTGCTGGCCCTGTTGGCCGCGAAGTTCATCTCCATGCCGATCACGCAGGCCACCCATCTCTCCGCGTACGGGGACGAGGAGTACCCGGTGGCCATCGAGCGGCTGGCGCCGGTCGAGTTCCTGAACTGGTTCGAGCCGTATCTGCCGCACCTGTCCAAGGGGACCGTGCTGCTGCAGCAGGGCGAGGACGCCGCTGCCGAGGAGGAGCTGCGCACCGCGCTGGAGGAATGGGAGAGCTCGAGCGACCTCAACGCGCCCATGCACGCCCAGTGCAAGATCATCAACAACCTCTCGATCGCCATCGAGCGCCAGGCAGACCAGATCGAGGATCCCCAGGCCCGCGCCGATCGCCTGTACGAGGCCGAGGAGATGCTCGCCGCCTGCGGTGGTGGCGGCGGTGGCGGCGACGGCGAGGGCCAGGGCGGCCAGGGCGGCGGCTCCGGGAACGAGGAGTCCGAGACCACCGAGGAGAACGGCGAACGGGTCGAGGAGAAGCGCCGCGAGGCCGACGAGGAGGCCGGCAACGACCCCGACGAGCGCGGCTCCGAAGGAGGCAGCGAGGGCGAGGGCGAGGAGCCCGGCGGTGGCGAACCGCCGCCCCCGGGCGACCCGAGCCGGGAGGATCCCGAAGGGGACGGCCCTGAGGAGGAGGCTCCCACCGAGGGCGACGGGGAGCAGCAGGAGAAGGACGACGAGCTCGAGGAGCGCAACAAGGACGCCCAGGGCGGCGAGGGCGAGGACGAGCCCAGCGGATCGGAGCAGGATCCGGCGAAGCCATGGTGAGCGACCCCGACGAGCGCGCATACCTCGACCATGCGGCGACCACCGTGCTGCGGCCGGTCGCGCGCGACGCCTTCCTGGAGGCTTCGACGGTGCGTGGCAATCCGTCCTCGGTGCACTCCTCGGGACGCCGCGCCCGCGCTGTGCTGGACGAGGCCCTCGAGACCATCGCGGGGCTGCTCGGGGTTCCCCGCAGCTGGCTGATCATGACCTCGGGAGGCACCGAGGCCGACAACCTGGCGATCCGCTCGGTACCGCTCGGCGTGATGGCGAAGGAACCGGCTCGCACGGCCGTGGCCGTGGCTGCGACCGACCATCCCGCGGTGGTCGCCACGGCGAGATCGCTGGCGTCGCTGACGCCGCCGGTCCAGGCGCGTGTGCTCGATGTCGATGCGCGGGGCCTGCTGCGTCCGGGGTCGGTGAGCGAGACTCTGGCCGACGGCGCTGTGAGCGTGGTCAGCGCGGCGCTGGTGAACAACGAGACCGGGGCACGCCAGGACATCGCTGCGCTCGCCGCAGCGGCGCGACCGCATGGGACCCTGGTCCATACCGACGCGGTCCAGGGCGTGGGCCACGTCCAGCTGCCGTCTTTCGAGGACGTCGACCTGATGTCGCTGTCCGGTCACAAGATCGGGGCGCCCGTGGGTGTAGGGGTGCTGGTGGCGAAGCCGGAGGTGCCGTTCGGCGTCGCCAGCACCGGCGGCGGCCAGCAGCGCGGGGTGCGCTCGGGAACGCTGGACGCGGCGCAGGCCTCGGCATTCGCGGCAGCCCTGCGCGAGACCCTGGCGGAACGGGACCGAGAGGGCCGGCGCGTGCAGGCGCTGGCCGACCAGCTCCGAGCCGGCATCCGCGAGATCGATCCCAGCGCGCGGTTCACCCTGCCGGAGGACTCCCCGACGTCGCCCCATATCCTTCATGTCGTGTTCCCGGGGGCCGATTCGGATTCGCTGCTCTTCCTGCTGGATGAGCGCGGGGTGGACTCCTCGGCCGGATCGGCCTGCTCGGCGGGGGTCACTCAGGCGAGCCCCGTCCTCGCGGCGATGGGCTTCACGGGCCCCCAGACCCGCGGCGCGCTGCGGTTGTCGCTGGGATGGACCAGCACGGATCATGACATCGACGTGCTTCTCAGTGCGCTGCCGGAATCACTGGAGAAGGCCCGCGCGGTGGGAGCCCTGCTCGGCTGAGCCCTCTCGGTCGGGTCGTGAGCTCTCCCGGCTCGGTACGTCAGAACTGCGGGGACTGTCCCGGATTGCGGAGCGGGACGCGGTCCCACGTCTCGTGGCGGCGGTGGTCCCGTGTGCTGTGCCGGAGCCGAAGCTGCACGTTGTGCAGGTGGACGGCCGTGATCTCGGTGGGCGTCCCGGTGCCGCGGTGTTCCGGGCATCGGTGCGGACACCGAGACGCTCGGTCAGGACGTTCCGGCGACGCTGGCCCGTCGGCCTGCCCGGTCTGCTCGGCCTCGGCAGCGACGGCAGCAACGCCGGGGTCCTCGGTGCCACGGGTACCACCGCTGCTCAGCGGGCCGGGGCGATGGGGGAGCAGCGCCGCCAGCTCGCTCGGAGTGGGGGTGACGTCGACGGTCGAACCGTACCGGGTCCGCCACCGCACGCGATGGCGACCGTCGCCGACGGTTGAGCCCGCCGGCCGAGCGGTGAGCTGCTGGTTCTCCTTGTCGTTGCACCGCGCGCACAGTCCATTGCCGTTATCGAGACTGGTCGCGCCGTCTCTGCTGTGCGGCTGGATGTGGTCATCGTGGCGGATCTCGGCGTTGCAGAACGGACCCGAACAGGTCATCGACCGCCATCGCAGGAAGCGCGAGAGGCCGTGGGGAAACGCTCGCGCACGCGACTCGACGGCGACCAGCTCGCCACTGGTGGGATGGGTGTAGAGGCGGCGCAGCGTGGCGCGGAGCGCCGCGTCGTTCGCGCGCTGCGCACCGTCCACGTGCGCGCCGCCGGCATCCGGACCGTCGACGTCTGGATTGCCCGCGTCCGGATCGTCGACGTCTGGATCGCCCGCGTCGCTATCCGGCTCTTGAGTCGCCCGGCGTAGGGACGCGCTGACCTGTGAGACCGGTACGGCGCCGTAGCCCTCGATGAGAGCCGGCTCGGAATTCTGCGGGCAGAACAGGGCGCGATCGGTGATGATCACGCCGATGTCGAGCTTCACCGGATCGACCCCGTCGCTGCGGCCGACCAGTGCGTCCGCCGCGGTATCCGCCATGATCGCGCTGTGGCCCCGGGTGTCCCCGGCGGCGCGGAGCTTCTCGCCCTCGAGGCTGAGACGGGCACGGGCGGCGGAGGCATCGAGCGCAGTGGTCGTGATGGCCAGCGTGGCCATCCCGTTCTCGCGAGCGCGCAGGGTGACATTCCGGTGGCGCCGCGCGACCTCGTGTCGCCGCTCCTCGCCGTCGGCGTCCACGAGCTGGGTGATCGCCTCGATCTCGCGACGCCACTGTCGCTGCCCCGCGCCGGCGAGCTCGCCGAGCCGTGCCGTGAGCGCCTGATCGACCTCGCCCCTCTGCGTCGGATCCAGGGGCGCGACAGCCTGCCCGGCGGCATAGGCCTTCTCGGCGTCGATATCGCCCTCGGCCAGAGCAGACAGCACGCCTGGCAGGTTCCGGACCAGGCGCCGAGAAGCCTTCATCCGACGAGATGCCGCGGACGGCGAGATGCGCGAGACCACGGAGACTTCGCGGGTCGAGACACGATCCGTCGACTCGGACTCCTCGCCCGAACCATGGGCGTCCCGGCTCACCGCTTCCGCCAGTGCATCAGTCGCACGGATCTCCACCGCGGCGACAGCTGTCGTCAGCGACCGGAGGCGGTCCAGGAGATCGAGCAACGACTCGGCGTCGAGCGCCGAGTCGTTGCCGGGTGACAGGGAGTCGGAGCCCAGCGATCCGACCCGGCCGAGGGCATCGGTGACGCCCTCGAGGTCGTACGCTCCCACCGTCGTGGCGCCGGCGCCCGCGCGGATGACGGGCCGGCCGGCCGCATCGGCCGTCTGCTCGTGATCATCCGCGTGGTGGGTCATGGCTCCAGTATCGAACGCCAGAACGAAATAGTCAACGGTTCTGGTTCCTCGGTGCAAAAATGTGGACGAAGGTGCGGTGGGGAGGAAAGGTGGCGGTGTCCGGGTGCGCAACGACGGTGATTCCCGGGCGTCGGATCCCGCTGCGCTCTGCTGCCGCAGCCCGAGGTCGCTGGCGCGGAACCGTCCGCGAATGGCACTTGCGGAGGCGCGGCACCGTGTTCCGCTCACGGAAAAGACGTCCCTGCAACCCCGCAAAGAAGATTGTGGATAAGAGGTCAATGTGGAGGGCTCGGTATTGGCGGTGGCGTGACGTCCACAGGGGCATTGCGGTGTTGGAGATATTGCCGTGCTGGAGATATTACTGTGCTGGAGCCATTGCTGCGCCGTGCCAGGGCCCCACAGGAACGCGAGCGGTGCGCAACAGGTCGATCCACGAAAGCGGCCATCCGAATCGGCGTGCGCCGCCACCCGGCGCCGGGCACGGACCCCGCCCGGCGTAGGGCACGGGCGCCACCCGGCGCAGGGATGCGGGGCGCCGGCCACGAGGGGAGCACGAGGGGAGAGCGATCGCACGCGCGAGGCGGCTGACATCACGCTCGCCGGCCGGTCCGGGGACCTTCACGATCCGTACACTCGACAGGGTGCACAGGCGGACGGTGGCCCAGTGGAGGCGGACGGTGACCCAGGAGGTGGAGGCGGCATGAAGGTGCTGGCAGCGATGAGCGGCGGCGTCGACTCGGCAGTGGCCGCGGCCCGAGCCGCGGACGCCGGGCACGAGGTCGTCGGCGTGCACATGGCGCTGTCGAAGAACCGCGACCAGAGCCGCACCGGCTCGCGCGGGTGCTGCACCGTCGAGGACGCCTCCGATGCCCGTCGTGCGGCCGACCGCATCGGCATCCCGTATTACGTCTGGGACCTCTCCGATGACTTCCACGATCTCGTGGTCGAGGACTTCCTGTCCGAGTACGCCGCCGGCCGCACTCCCAATCCCTGCGTGCGCTGCAACGAGCGCATCAAGTTCGCCTCGCTCATGGAGCGCGCCACGCTGCTCGGCTTCGACGCCGTCTGCACCGGTCACTACGCCTCCATCCGCGCCGACGGGCCCGATGGCGCCCCCTCGCTGCACCGTTCGCGGAACATGGACAAGGACCAGTCCTACGTCCTGGCGGTCATGGGGCCCGAGGCCGTCCGCCGCTCCGTCTTCCCGCTCGGCGAGTTCGAGACGAAGGAGGAGGTGCGCGCCGAAGCCAGGGCACGCGGCCTCGGCGTCTCGACCAAGCCCGACAGCTACGACATCTGCTTCGTCGCCGACGGGGACACCCGCGGTTTCCTCGAGCGCAATCTCGGCGAGGCCCCCGGGGAGATCCTCGACGAGGCCGGCGCCGTGGTCGGCTCCCACCGCGGCACCCACGGATTCACCATCGGCCAGCGCAAGGGCCTGGGCATCGAGCATCCCGCGCCCGACGGTGCGCCGCGCTACGTCGTCGACATCGACCCCACCTCGCGCCAGGTCGTGGTCGGTGCCGCTGAGCTGCTCTCCACCCGCGAACTGATCGCCGGTGACGTGGTCTCCTTCGAGCCGCTGGAGGTGGGCCGCCGGGTCACCGCACAGATCCGCGCCCACGGTGAGGCCACCCCGGCGACGATCCTCGAGGCGCCGGCGGGCGGTCAGGACTCCAGCCTGCGCGTGCAGCTCGAGACGCCGATCCGCGGCGTGGCCCCCGGCCAGACCCTGGTGCTGTACGACGACGATCGCGTCCTCGCCGCCGCCACCCTCGAGCGCCGCGCATGAGCCACCTGGTCACCCTCACCGGGGACGGCACCTTCCGGGCACCTGCGGCCGCCGACGCCGCCCGGTACGACGTGCCCGAGGACCCTCATCTCGCGGCGCTGATGCGGATCCGGGCCCTGCTCGGTGACGATCTCGAGGAGCAGATCGCCGCCCGGCCCTACCTCCCCTCAGCGCTCGGCACCGATGACACGGATCATCTGCTGCCCGCGACCCTCGCGCTGCTCGCCGAGACCACGGGAGACCTGGTCAGCTACGGATGGCGGCTCGGTCCGGGCGTGGGCCGAGCCTGGCAGCACGCCCGGGAGCTGCGCGAGCGCACCCTCGATGCCGCCCGCGTCGCGCTGCTGGGGTACGAGGGGCCGCTGTCGACGACGGCACTGGGCCCGGCCACCCTGGCCGGCGCCACCTTCCTGCCGTCGGGGGAGCGCACCCTCGCCGACCCCGGCGCCGTGCGCGACCTGCCGATGCTGCTCGCCGAGGGCGTCACCGACCACCTCGATCTGCTCCGCGAGCGGGTGCCGGGCGCGCAGCCGCATCTGCTGCTGCGGGAGGACGCCGTGGCGGCCGTCTCCGCCGGACTCATCAGCACCCCATCGGGCCGCAGCCGGTACCCCGCCGTCCCAGCGCCCGAGATCGGTGTGCTGTGGCGCTGCCTCCTCACCGCCCTCGAGGAGGGCGGGCTGGACGCGGAGTCGGTCACGATCGGCGTCGGCGCGGACCATGGTCTCCTGCGCGCCGCTCGCGAGGCCGGCGCACGCCGGGTGGCCTTCGCGCCTCGCCAGCTGCCGTCCCTGGACACGGCCTCGGGGCGCAGGCTGTGGGAGGGCCTGGCCGAGGCGCACGATGCCGGGTGCCGCTTCGAACTCGTCGTCGACCCGCGCGCCGGCGGGAGCATGGCGCGTGAGCTCGACCAGCTGCTGGAGATCTGGCACCGGCTGGGCCATACCGACGCCGACGCCGCCGGCTTCACCCTGATCGCGCACACCGGCGCCTCGCACGACGTGCAGGCGGGGCGCATCGACCCCTCCAGCCAGCCGGAGCGGTCCACGCTGCTCGACGAACCCTCGCTCGAGGCCCTGCTGCGCGCCGCTCCCGCATGGGCGGCACGCGTCAGCTCCTGAGCGCCCCGCGCACGCAGCACGATCGGTCAAGTTCGGGCCGGTCATGATCACGATCCGTGGAGAACGGGGTGATCTCCCCGCCTAGGCTGGCGTCGGACGCCATAGCCGCGCGCATCGATCTGCACTGACGCACCCGCAACGACGTGGACAGCATCGACGACGCGGCCCGGCACTGCCCGACGATTCCGATGGAGGACGAGCCATGCGCACGAGCAC
Organism: Brachybacterium sp. GCM10030268; assembly: GCF_042666305.1. Lineage (NCBI taxonomy): Bacteria > Bacillati > Actinomycetota > Actinomycetes > Micrococcales > Dermabacteraceae > Brachybacterium > Brachybacterium sp. GCM10030268. Next base: position 55,913 of record NZ_JBHTCW010000015.1, read on the forward strand.
CCAGGTGCAGCGGGTCGAGCTGGACGGGAACGGTGTGCTCCGTGTGGTCACCGAAGGCGTCGAGATCCGGCTGCTCATGATGACCTCGGACATCGTGCGGATCCGCGCGGGCTTCGACGGGGACTTCGCCGAGCAGTCCTACAGCCTCACCACCACCGCCTGGCAGGACCGCCTCGATCCGGTGCTGGGGGAGGAGCGCACGCGCATCGCCCCGGTCCCCGTGCAGCTGGAGGAGACGGACGAGACGGCCGTGCTCATCGGCCCCCGGCTGCGCGTCGAGGTGCGCCGCTCCCCGCTGGAGATCCGCGTGCTGGACGCCGACGGCAGCGTGCTGCACGCCGATGTGCCCTACATCGCCTACCGCGAGGACACCAACCACCGCCGGATCCACACCACCCGGCTCGAACCGGGCGACGCCTTCGTCGGCTTCGGCGAGACCACGGGCGAGCTCGACAAGGCCAAGCAGCTGGTCTCCCTCAGCCCGCGCGACAGCCTCGGCTACGACGCCCGACGCAGCGCACCGCTGTACAAGCACATCCCGTTCTACCTCAAGGTCAATCGCGATTCCCGCCAGGCGGTCGGGTACTTCTACCACGGCACCCGCGACGTCTCCTTCGACCTGGGCCGCTCGCACAGCAACTACTTCCCCCACCACACCCAGATGATCGCCGACGGCGGCGACGTCGATCTGTTCCTCATCGCCGGCCCGCAGGTTCGGGACGTCGTGGCCCGGTACACCGAGCTCACCGGACGTCCGCCCGTGCTGCCCCGCCAGGCACTGGGCTATCTCGCCTCTTCCATGTACTACGCCGAGCTGACCTCCGGCAGCGACCGGGCCATCACCCGGTTCGTCGATCTCGCCGGTGAGCACGGGATCCCGGTGGACGGCTTCCAGCTCTCCAGCGGCTACACCACCCAGCAGACGGCCGACGGCGCCAAGCGCTGCGTGTTCACCTGGAACCAGGAGCGGTTCCCCGATCCCGCTGGCTTCTTCTCCGCCATGGACGAGCGCGGCGTCGTCGTCTCCCCGAACGTGAAGCCCGGCGTGCTCACGGTCCACCCGCGGCGCGCCGAGTTCGCCGAGCGCGGCGTGTTCGTCGGGGCCAGCGACGACGCCCTGGACCAGGCCGCGACCACCGCCCCCGCGCTGTCCGTGACCGGCGGGGGAGAGGCGGACCCCGACGCCCCGCGCCCGCCCGCCGTCGGCGCCTGGTGGGGCGGACCGGGACACTTCGTCGACTTCACCTCCCCGCGAGCCCGGGACGTCTGGAAGCAGTGGCTGACCGAGTCCGTGCTCGCGAAGGGCACCGCCTCGGTCTGGAACGACAACTGCGAGTACGAAGGCGTGCTCGACATGGACTCCGAGGTCGACGGGGACGGCGCCCCGAGCACACTCGCCGAGGTGCGCAACGTGATGCCCAACCTCATGTGCCGCGTCACCCAGGACGCCATCACCGAGGCCCACCCCGACCAGCGCCCCTACATCGTCTGCCGCGCCGGGCACGCCGGGATCCAGCGCTACGCCCAGACCTGGGCCGGGGACAACTCGACCTCCTGGGAGACCCTGCGCGCCAACATCGCCACCATCCTGGGCATGAGCCTGTCCGGCGTCGCCAACCAGGGGTGCGACATCGGTGGTTTCCACGGGCCCCGGCCCGAGCCGGAGCTGCTGCTGCGCTGGGTCCAGCACGGCATCTTCCAGCCCCGCTTCTCCATCCACTCCGTGAACTCCGACAACACCGTCACCGAGCCGTGGATGTACCCCGAGACCACCGGGCCGATCCGCGAGGCGATCAACCTGCGCTACCGGCTGATGCCCTACCTGTACTCGCTGATGGTCCGCGCCTCCCGCGAGGGAGCTCCGATCATGGAGCCGCTGATCAGCGCGTTCCAGCACGACGTCGAGGGCTACGACACCACCGACACCTTCATGCTGGGCGACTCCCTCCTGGTGGCCACGGTGCTCGAGAAGGGCGCCACCACCCGCACGGTCCGCTTCCCGGCCGACGAGGCGTTCTACGACCTCGCCACGCGGACGCGGCACGAGGGAGGCACGACGGTCACGGAGCCGGTGGGCTGGGACTCGATCCCGCTGTACATCCGCGCCGGCGGCATCATCCCGATCGCCGTCGAGCAGCCGACCTCGCTGGTGCGCGACGAGATCCGGACCCTGCGGCTGATCTGCGCCCCCGAGCGGGACGGACGGTTCGTCCTGCACGAGGACGACGGCCGCACCCGAGCGCACGAACGCGGCCAGCGCCGCGAGAGCGTCGTGACCATGACCTCCGGCTCCACCGTGCGCATCACCCTCGAGCGCTCCGGCCCCTACCGCAGCGCCGTGCAGGCGTTCCGGTTCGACGTCATCCATCCCGAGCGCGCCCCGCTGCACGTCCGGGCGAACGGACGGAGCCTCGAGCACCGTCCGGAGGCCGCCGACTTCCAGGGCCACGACAGCGGCTGGTACTACGACGCCGCGCTCGGATCGGTCCAGATCGCACTGCCCGACGACGGGGACGATCTCGACCTCGAGATCTCCTTCGAGACCTTCGACATGATCGGAATGTGAGGCCATGACGACCCACCGCCACGATCCCGCGACGCCGCGCCTCGGACGGCGCGCCCTGCTGCTGGGCGCGCCGCTGGCCCTGGCAAGCTGCAGCGCTCGCAGCACGCAGCTGACCAGCGCGGCCGCGAACAGCAGCCGGCCGCTGGTGCTGCGCCTGGCCCACAACCTCAATGACCAGCACCCCACCTCGGTGGCGATCGCCGCATTCGCCGATGCCGTGGCCGAGCGCAGCCAGGGCCGCATCCGGGTCGACATCTACGCCAACGGTCAGCTGGGCTCCGAGACCGCCGTGCTCGGCCAGCTCACCCAGGGCATCGTCGACATCACCCGCGTCGCGAGCCCCGGCCTGGCCGGCTACCACGCCGGCTACCACACCTTCGGCCTGCCCTACGTGTTCGACTCCGAGGAGCAGATGCACGCCGTGATGGATTCCGAGCAGATGGCGGAGTTCTACCGCTCCACCCTGGACCGCGGATTCGTGGGCCTGACCCACTACTCCTCCGGAGCGCGCTCCTTCTACACCCGCGCGAGCCCGGTGCGCAGCCCCCAGGACGTGGTGGGGCTGAAGATCCGGGTCCAGGACATGCGCTCCCAGACCGATCTCATGGAGCAGCTGGACGCCGCACCGGTGGTGATGGCCTTCGGTGACACCTACACCGCGCTGCAGACGGGCCTGATCGACGGGGCCGAGAGCAACGAGACGGTCCTGACCGACAGCGCCCACGGCGAGGTCGCCAAGGTCTTCTCGCGCACCGAGCACACGCGCATCCCCGACCTGATGCTCATCAGCTCCGACGCCTGGGAACGGCTCGAGAGCGGGGATCAGGACCTCATCGTCGAGGCGGCCCGACAGTCCTCGCAGGACCACCGGATCGCCTGGGCCGAGGCCATCGAGACCGCGGAGGCCGACGCGCGGGACATGGGCGTCGAGTTCGTCGACGACGTCGAGACCGACGCGTTCCGCGAGGCCACCCGGCCTGTGGTCGACCGGTTCGCCGAGGAGTATCCCGAGGTCGCGGAGCTGCTGGAGACCATCGAACAGGTCAGTGAGGAGTCACGCGCATGAACGCCTCCGCCGACACCGTCCATCGCCTCCGCCGGGTGCTCGCCGGCACTCTGCTGTGGTTCGCCGTCGCCCTGCTGGTGCTGATGACGGCCCTGGTGCTGTACCAGGTCTTCACCCGGTACGTGCTCGGCAGCCCCGTCGCCTTCACCGAGGAACTGGTCCGCTACGCGCTGATCTGGGTCTCCTTCGTCGGCGCGACCTATGCCTTCCTCCAGCGCGAGCACATGGCGCTGACCATCGTGCGCGACCGGCTCCCCGTCCGCGCCCGGCGCGGACTCGTCCTGGCCATCGACCTGCTGATCCTCGCGCTCGCCGTGCTCGTCCTCGGCATCGGCGGCGCGATGCTCGCCTGGGATTCGCGGGAGAACATCTCCGCCCTGCTGGGCATCTCCCGTGGCCTCGTCTACCTCATCGGCCCGATCACCGGGGCGGCCATCGCCCTGGCACAGGTGCTGAACATCCTCGACCTCGTCCGCACCCCGCTCGAGGCGACCGCCCCGAAGGAGGCCGAGTGATGGACCCGCTGCTCGCAGCCCTCGCCCTGTTCGGCACCTTCGTGGTGCTGCTGGCCCTCGGTGTGCCGATCTCCGTCGGCATCATCGTCTCCGCCTTCGTCACCGCCCTGCTGATGCTGCCCTGGGCGGACACCACCTTCGTCGTCGGCCAGCAGATGAGCATGGGCGTGGAGAGCTTCTCGCTGCTCGCCGTGCCCCTGTTCATCCTCGCCGGCAACATCATGAACAACGGCGGCATCGCCCAGCGGCTGGTGGACCTGGCCCTGGTGATCTCCGGCCGCGTCCCCGGGTCCCTGGCCCACACCAACGTGCTGGCCAACATGCTGTTCGGCTCCCTGTCGGGATCCGCCGTGGCCTCGGCCGCCGCGATCGGCGGAACCCTGCACGAGCGCCAGCGGACGGAGGGGTACGACCCCGCCTACTCGGCGTCGGTGAACATCGCCTCGGCCTCCGTGGGCCTGCTGATCCCGCCGACGACGGCCGCGATCGTCTACTCCACGGTCGCCGGCGGGGTGAGCGTCTCGGCGCTGTTCATGGCCGGCTACGTGCCGGGCATCCTGATGGGCCTGGTGGTCATGCTGATCGCGTTCGTCGTCGCCCGCCGCCGCGGCTACCGCAGCAGCGAGCGCGTGGGCCTGCGCCAGGGGCTGACCGTGCTCGGTCGCGCCATTCCCTCGCTGCTGCTGGTGGTCGTGGTCGTCGGCGGCATCGTCGCCGGCATCTTCACCGCGACCGAGGGCGCGGCGGTCGCGGTCGTGTACTGCCTGGTGCTCTCGCTGATCTACCGCTCCCTGGACAGCACGGCGCTGACGCAGATCGCGGTGCGGACGGTGAGCTCGACCGGCGTGGTGATGCTGCTGATCGCCGCGTCCTCCGCGATGGCATGGGTGATGGCCTTCACCGGCATCCCCTCGGCGATCACCGACGCGCTGGTATCGACCACCGACTCGCGCGTGGCGATCCTCGCCCTGATGCTCGTGATCATGCTGGTCGTGGGAACGTTCCTGGACATCACGCCCGCGATCCTGATCTTCACCCCCATCTTCCTGCCCATCGCCACCGAGCTGGGGATGGATCCTGTCCACTTCGGCATGGTGCTGATCCTGGCCATGTGCATCGGCACCATGACCCCACCGGTGGGCTCGGTGCTGTTCGTGGCCACCGGTGTCGCGGGCGTGCGGATCGAGGACGTCGTCCCGCGGCTGCTGCCCTACTTCGCCGGATTGGTGGTGCTCCTGCTGCTGATCACCTACGTCCCCGCGCTCTCGCTCGGGATCCCGGGCATGCTGGGGCTGCTGGAGTAGGCACCCCGGGGAAGGGATCGATCGATGCAGGACGTGGCCGGTGAGCTCATGGCGGGCGGGAGAGCGGTCGCCGTCGCCCGCGTCCACGGGGTCGACGACAACATGGCGCGTCCGCACCGCCATGACTTCCTGGAGGTCTACGTCCTGGAGGAGGGCCGGCGCGAGCACGTCTCCGGCGGCCACGTGCACCGGATCTCCGCGCCCGAGGCGATCACCTTCCCACCCGGTGACGAGCACTTCTCCTACAGCCCACCGGGAGTGCCCTTCCGGCGCGTGGTGGTCTATGCGCGCCCGGACGCCGTGCTGTACGGGCACGTGCGCGAGGCACTCGGCTGCGATGCCCGGGTGTTCCGGCCGACGGCGTCGGGCCTGGCCTCGGTGCGCGGGATCGTCGACCAAATGCTGCATACGCAGGAGACGCTGGGGGAGAGCTCGCAGGACGAGCTGAGACTGCTGCTGACCCAGCTGCTGCTGGTACTGCTGCGGCAGGAGGAGGTCGATGCCGCCACCGCCGCCCGCGAGACCCGCGTCGCGCGAGTCATCCGGCACCTGCACGGGCACTACACCGAGCACATCGAGCTCGGGGAGCTCGCCGAGAGGTTCTTCGTCAGCCGCCATCACCTCTCACGGGAGTTCCGGCGGCACACCGGCACCACGGTCATCTCCTACGTCAACGATCTGCGCGTCGACCAGGCGCGCCGACTCCTGCAGGAGACCGAGCTGCCCGTCGGGCGGATCGCCGCCGACGTCGGCTTCGCCACCGTCACCCACTTCAACCGCGTCTTCCGGGAGCGGACCGGCTCGACGCCGCGGGCGGTGCGGAGCACGCGGCCGGCGCCGTGAGGTCGCGGGCCATGAGCACGCGGGTCCCCAGCCGCGTCAGCCCCAGCTCCTCCTCCGTGCGGGCCAGGCCGCGATGGAAGTCGGAGTCGATCGGCCCGACCACTCGGAAGCCGCACGCCGCGTAGAACGGCCGGTTCCACGGCACCTCCGCGAATGTGCGCAGGGTGAGCCGCGTGCCTCCGCGGGACGCGGCCTCGGCTGCCGCGGCCTCCACCAGTGCCCTGCCGTGTCCGCGACGCAGATGCTCGGGCAGCACGGCGAGCTGCTCGAGGTGGACGAGCCCTGCCGGCCCGGTCGGCTCGAGGACATGGACGAAGCCGACCGCCGGGGAGCCCTCGGACTCGGCCGCGACCAGGAGGAACCCGGGCTCAGCAGCCCGCGCGTCGCCGGCGGTCGCCGACTCCGCGCCGAACGGCTCGGGACCCAGCAGCGGCTCGAAGAGCCCGTCGGCCGCGGATTCGATGCCCTCCACAGCGGCGAGGTCCTCCTCCGTGGCCAGGCGGATGCTGCGCGCGATGCTCATGGCACGGATCCTAGGGGCGGCCGCGGGGCTCGCACCTGCGGATGTCATGGCGATGAGCAAGAATGGTGGGGTGAGCCAGCCACAGGACCCGCAGGACAGCCAGGATCGGGACGCCCCGCCCCAGGAGCGCAGCTCGGCCGAGGGCGCGCAGGCGCGCATCGCCGAGCTGACCGCCCAGGTCGAGCAGGCGATCGAGGATTACTACGTCCACGACGCACCGACCATGGCCGACGCCGAGTACGACCAGCTCGAGCAGGAGCTGCGTGATCTCGAGGCGGAGAACCCGCAGCTGGTCAAGGCCGACTCGCCCACCCAGACCGTCCACGGGGCGGTCGCTCCCGGCTTCGCGCCCGTCGAGCACATCGAGCGGATGATGAGCCTGGACAACGCGTTCACCCTCGAGGAGATCGACACCTGGGCCCACCGCGCCGCCGAGGGCCTGGGCGCAGGAGCTGCCGAGGTCCGCTACCTCACCGAGCTCAAGATCGACGGTCTGGCCATCTCGCTGGTCTACGAGGACGGCGAGCTCGTGCGTGCCGTGACCCGTGGCGACGGGCGCGTGGGGGAGGACGTCACCGCCAACGTGCGCACCATCGACTCGATCCCCGAACGGCTGGAGACCGACGCGCCGCCGGCGGTGCTCGAGGTGCGCGGTGAGGTCTTCTATCCCACCTCGGAGTTCGAGGCGCTGAACGATCAGCGGCGCGAGGCCGGACTGGCGGAGTTCGCCAACCCTCGCAACACCGCGGCCGGTTCCCTGCGCCAGAAGGACGTCGCGGTGACCGCCTCCCGCGCCCTGGCGGTGTACGTCCACGGGATCGGCGCCCACGAGGGGATGACGCTGACCTCGCAGTCCGAGGTGTACGAGACGCTGCAGGGATGGGGCCTTCCCACGTCCCCGCACACCCGGGTGCTGGAGAGCCTTCCGGAGGTGCGCGAGTTCATCGCCCACCACGGCGAGCACCGCCACGACGTCGAGCACGAGATCGACGGCATCGTGGTCAAGATCGATTCCTTCGCCCAGCAGCGCGCGCTCGGATCGACCTCGCGTGCCCCGCGCTGGGCGATCGCGTTCAAGTATCCGCCCGAGGAGGTCACCACCAAGCTCCTGGACATCCAGGTCAACGTGGGGCGCACCGGCCGCGTGACCCCCTTCGGCGTCATGGAGCCGGTCAAGGTCGCCGGCTCCACCGTGGAGATGGCCACGCTGCACAACCAGTTCGAGGTCGAGCGCAAGGGCGTCCTCATCGGGGACACCGTCGTGCTGCGCAAGGCCGGTGACGTGATCCCCGAGATCCTCGGACCGGTGGAGAAGCTGCGCGACGGCAGCGAACGGCCGTTCGAGATGCCGTCCCGGTGCCCGTCGTGCGGCACCGCGATCGGCCCGGATCGCGAGGGGGAGAAGGACTGGCGCTGCCCCAATGCGAAGGACTGTCCCGCGCAGGTGACCGGCAGGGTCGAGCATGCCGCCTCCCGCGGCGCCTTCGACATCGAGTCGCTGGGTGAGGAGAGCGCGATCGCCCTGACCGATCCCGACAAGCGTCGTCCCGAGGCTCTCGCCGCTCTGCGCGCCGGCCACCGCATCCATCTGCCGATCCGGGAACCCTCCGACGCGGAGCAGGAGAACTTCGCCGTCCTCAAGAACGGCGTGATCACCGACGGGACCGACGGGGTGCCGGTGCTCGCCGTCACGGACCTCGAGGACCCGTTGCTGCCCGGCCTGCAGGAACCGGCGGTGACCATCGGTGACAACCTCTTCGACCTCACCGCGGAGTCCCTGCGCGAGGTCTTCGTCTGGCAGCCGGAGCGGCGCGACGGGGAGCCCACGGGCGACTGGCGCATCCAGCCCGTCTTCTGGTCGCGGCCGGCGCTGAAGTACTACAAGCGCGAGGGCGCCTGGAAGCTGCAGAAGGCTCCGACGGTGCTGAAGAACACCGAATTGCTGGTCAGCGAGCTGGAGAAGGCGAAGGAGCAGCCGCTGTGGCGGGTGCTGGTGGCCCTGTCGATCCGGCACGTGGGGCCGACGGCCGCGCGATCGCTGGCCACCGCGTACGGGTCGATGTCGACGATCCGTGAGGCGAGCGTCGAGCAGCTCTCGGACACCGACGGCGTCGGCCCGATCATCGCCGAGGCCGTGACCGACTGGTTCTCGGTGCCGTGGCACTGCCAGCTGGTCGACGGCTGGGCCGCGTCCGGCGTGCGGATGGTCGACGAGGTCGAGGAAGGCTTCGTCAGGACCCTGGAAGGGGTGACCGTGGTGGTCACCGGCGGGCTCGAGCGGTTCACCCGGGACGGCGCCAAGGAGGCGATCATCGCCCGGGGCGGCAAGGCCTCCGGCTCGGTCTCGAAGAAGACGGACTTCGTCGTGGTCGGGGAGAACGCCGGGTCCAAGGCGGACAAGGCGGAGGAGCTCGGTCTGCGGATCCTGGACGAGGACGGATTCGTCGCCCTGCTCGAGGGCGGCCCCGACGCTCTCGACTGACCCGGGGCTCCGGTGATCCGGGGCTCAGCTGACCTGGGCCAGGGCCAGCGGGAGGATCGGTCCCGACCCGGCCCGGCGCAGTGCCCGTCCCGCGATGGTCATCGTCCATCGCGTGTCGATCTCATCGTCGACCAGCAGGATCGGTGCGCCATCCAGCGCCGCGATCGCCTCGGTCAGCTGCGGTGGGACGGTGAACCGGCCCCACAGGGCGGCGACCCGGAACGCGCTGTTGCGCGCCCCGTGCAGCGGGGCGGCGCCGGGCGCGAGGCCGAGCTCGCCCAGATCCTGCATGCGCCCGGTGCGGGCGATGCCCGAGGCGAGCCGGCGCACCAGGGTGGGCCGCGTCGTGGAGGGCACCGAGACCACCGCGGCGGGCCGCTGCGCCCAATCCCAGTCCGTGAGCACCTCGACCACGCGCTGGGCGATCGCGGGGGTCAGCTCGGCGTCGACCCGGCGGCCGTCCTCGTCGACCGCGAGCAGGTGCCTCAGCGGCACCGCCCAGCCGAGGTCGGACATGCGCGCCAGCACGCGGCCCTCCTCGACGCGTTCGCCCGGCGGGATGTTGCCGCGCAGCGGTGCCCCCGCCTCGGAGGTCACCTCCAGCCTGTCCAGTCCCTGCGGCCACTGCTTGCGCGGGTCGACGGGCACACCGACCCGATCCAGCAGGCGCGAGACCGCCTCGCGGGAGGAGCCCGATCCGCCCGATGGCGACGCCGACGCCGGTGCGGACGCCGTCTGCGATCCTGACTCCGGCAGCGGGTACCACGGCCCGGCGCACACGTCGCAGCGACCACAGGGAGCCGCCGTGTCATCGTCCAGCTGGCGGGCGAGGAACATCATCCGGCACTGCTGCGGATCTCCCGGCTGGAGCCGCTCGTACTCGAGCATCGCCTGCTGTTCGGCGCGGCGTGCCCGGGCGACGTTCTCGTAGCGCTCGGCGTCATAGGTCCACGACGCTCCGGTGGCGACCCAGCCGCCGCGCACGGCCTCGACGGCGCCCTCGACCGCGAGCACCTTCAGCAGCAGCTCGAGGGAGCTGCGCTTGACGTCGACGCGTGCCTCCAGCGCCGGCGTCGACAGCGGCGCCCCGGACCTCGTCAGCTCGGCCAGGACCGCGTCGGCGTCGGCCTGGGCGGGCATCGAGGCGGTCGCGAAGTACTCCCAGATCGCCCGGTCCTCCCGGCCGGGAAGCAGCAGCACCTCGGCCGTATCGGTGGCGCGGCCGGCGCGGCCCACCTGCTGGTAGTAGGCGACCGGAGAGCTGGGCGCCCCGAGATGGACGACGAACCCCAGGTCGGGCTTGTCGAACCCCATGCCGAGCGCGCTCGTGGCCGCCAGCGCCTTGACCTCGTTGTCCTTGAGCGCCTGCTCGAGCTCGGCCCGCTCCTCGGAGTCCGTGCGCCCGGTATAGGTGCGCACCCGTCGGCCCGGCCGATCCAGCAGATCGGCGAGGTCCTCCGCCGCGGAGACGGTCAGGGTGTAGATGATCCCCGAGCCGGGCAGCTCGTCGAGATGCTGTGCCAGATACTCCAGCCGGGAGCGGTCGTCAGGCAGGGTGAGGCAGCCCAGGCGCAGCGAATCCCGGGTCAGCGCCCCGCGCAGGGTGAGCACCGCACTCGCGCCTTCCCCGCGGGAGCCGAGCTGCTCGGCCACATCCGCCACCACGCGGGAGTTCGCCGTGGCGGTCGTCGCCAGCACGGGAACCTGGTCGCCGAGCTCGGCCACGAGATCGCGCAGACGCCGGTAGTCGGGCCGGAAATCGTGCCCCCAGTCCGAGATGCAGTGCGCCTCGTCGATCACCAGCAGACCGCAGCGCTGAACCAGCCGGGGCAGCTGCTCGGCCCGGAAGCGGGGGTTGACGAGGCGCTCGGGGGAGACCAGCAGCACGTCCAGCTCATCGGCCTGCAGCGCCTGCTCGATGTCCTCCCACTGGGTCGGATTCGCCGAGCTCATCGCCTCCGCCCGCACCCCGGCCCGGCGTGCGGCGGCCACCTGGTCCCGCATCAGGGCGATCAGCGGGGAGATGATCAGTGCCGGCCCGGCTCCCCGGCGGCGCTGCAGCAGGGCCGCGAGGAAGTACACGGCCGATTTGCCCCAGCCCGTGCGCTGGACGACCAGCACCCGCCGGCGCTCCTCGACCAGGGCGGAGATGGCCTCGAACTGGCCGTCGCGGAATCCGACGTCCGCTCGGCCCGTCAGGGCCGCGAGCGCCTCCTGGGCCTCGGGGCGCAGAGCGGAGTCGACCGGGGCGAGGGGCGGGCCGGGGGCGGAGCCGATGGATTCCATGGCCCCAGTCTCCCAACCGGGACCGACGGGCGGGGGCGCCGTGGCCCGATGTGGACGCCCGGGCGGTGGGGAGGAGCCTGGGATCGAGAGGAACCTGAGAGGACTCTCATCGTTCTCTCATACCGGAGGGCACGGCTCTCATCGCCCCCTCCTAGCGTGAGCGCATGAGCACAGCTCCCCGGCCCCGGATCCCATCGACCCCGCACCAGTGCGCGTCGCGACCGGACACTGTGGCCGTCCGCCTCGCGGCCGCGGTGCTGACAGCCGCGCTGCTGAGCGCCGTGGCACTGCCCGCGCGCCGGTTCGCCCGATCCGAGGAGGCACGCGACTCGTTCCCCTTCAGCCACTATCCGATGTTCTCGGCCCCACGGAAGGCGCACTACTGGGTGACCCATCTGCTCGGCGTGCACGAGGACGGATCCGTCAGCCCGCTGCACCACGGATATCTGGGCACCGGAGGACTCAACGCGGTGCGCCGGCAGGTGCGCCGACGCGTGCGGGACGGCGACGGCCAGCAGATCGCCGAGCGGGTCGCGGCGCTGATCGCCGCCCGCGACAGGCCGGCGGACCGCGACGTGCACCGCGTGCACGTGGTGCGCGGCCGGTACCTCGTCGAACCGTTCATGCTCGGCCGCAGCAGGGACGTGTTCACCACGGCGCTGGACGTGCGCGGCAGCGCTGACGTGCCGGGACGCACCGGCGCACAGAAGGCCCTGTCATGAGCGCGCGCCGAGCGGCCGGCACCCTCCTGCGCGCCGTCGCGGTCTGCGCCGGGCGGCGGCTCGCCCCGCACGCCGGACCAGCCGGGCCGGGCCTGCTGCGCCTGGCCGTCGGCGGTTACCACCTGTGGCACGTCGGCCGGAAGCGCAGGCTCTACCAGGGGGTCCACCGCACCGATCCGGCGAGCTTCGACCCCGTCGGCCCCGCCCGCATCCTCCGCCGGCCGCTGCCGCCGGTGATCGCCGACCGGCTCGTGGACGCCTCGCTCGTCACCGGCGCCCTGTTCGCCGCCGGCGTCGGCCACCGGGTGCTCGCTCCCGTGCACTCCGCCCTGCAGACCTGGAACTTCGCCTACCGCAACTCGTGGTCCATGGTCTTCCACCACGAGAACACACTCGTCCTGCACACGATGGTCCTCGCGGCCGCTCCCGCTAGCGATGCGCTCAGCATCGATGCGCTCCTGCGCGACCGGTCGCTGCTGCCGGGCCGGCGATCCTGGATGTACGGAGCGACCCCGACGGTGATGAACGCCGCCGTCGCGGGAACCTACGTGCTCGCCGGCCTGGCGAAGCTCACCGGTGGGGACGGGCTGGGCTGGGTCCGGGGCGGTCACATGCGCGATCAGGTCGCCTTCGATGCGCTGCGCAAGGAGATGCTGGGCGAGCGATCCTCGGCGCTGGGAAAGCGGCTCTATCCCTACCCGGCCCTGTTCACCGCGATGGCCGCGGCCTCGCTGGCCGTCGAGTTCGGGGCGCCGCTGGCGGTGCTGGACCGGAGGGCGGGACGGGTGTTCGCCGGCGCGGCGTTCGCGATGCACTGGGGGATCAGGGCGATCATGCGGATCACCTTCCCGTACAACCTCTCCGGGGTGCTCTACCTGCCCTTGCTCCTGATGCCGCCGCCCGATCCGCGCGGCTGAAGCAGGGCAGGGGTCACTCCTGGGAGCCGGAGGCCTCCTGCTCGGCGAGACGACGCAGACGCTCCGGCGTCGACTCTCCCTCACGCAGGGGATCGTCCTTCGTGGCCAGGGCACGGCGCATGCGCGCCTCGAGCTCCTCGGCCTCACGAATCGCCTTGTCGTTCGAGCTCTCCTCGCGATCCTCGGGATCGTGGGAATCGTGATCGATGTTGGGGTCGACAGACATGGCTGGGTCCCTTCTGGCTCGTGCGGACGGGCGAAGTCTACCGGCGCGGGGAGGGGGCATCGATCGCTACGATCTCTGCGATGAGCTCCCGTCGATCCCGCACCTCCCGCCCGCTCGGCGGGTACCACCTCAGCGAAGCGCTGATCGCCGGCTGGCGGCCCCTGGCCCGCCTCGACGTCGACGGCTTCGCCCTCCTGCGCTCCCGCGGCGTGACCCGGCGCGCCAACAGCGCCGTCGCCGTGGATGCGCCGTCGTCCACCGCAGCGCTGACCTCCGCGATCGAGCGCATCGAGATGCTGTGCGAGACGGCGGGGGAGGCCGCCACCTTCCGGGTGCTCGACGTGCACGGGCCGCCCGGGCTCGACGACCTCCTCGCCGCTCGCGGCTACGGCACCGCCGGGCCCAGCGAGCTGCTGGAACTGGACCTGACCGCTGCCAGCCGGCTCGAGCCGTCCCCGTCGGCCGTGATCTGCACCGGGGCCCTGGACCAGGAGTGGTTCGACGCCTTCTGGCGGCTGGCGCCCCGCGAGGGTGACCAGGCCCGCGAGACCCTGCACGCCATCATGGCCGGCACGCCGGCGGTCCAGGTGCTGCTGCCTGACGGAGCCGACGGAGCCGACGGAGCCGGCGGGGCCGACGGGGCCGACGGCAGCGAGGGGAGCGCGGCGGGCCGCCCCGCCGCCGTCGGCCGTGCCGCCCTGGTCGAGGCCGGCCGGGAGCAGGCCGCCGTGCTCAACGCGATCGCGGTCGACCCGGGCCGCAGGCGCAGAGGCCTCGGGCGGGCCGTGTCGCAGACGCTGCTGTCGATCGCTGCGGTCCAGGGAGCCTCCCGCGCCCTGCTCGAGGTCGAGACCGACAACCCCGGCGCCCTGGCGCTGTACCGCACGCTCGGCTTCCGCCGCCTCGGCGGCTACCACTACCGCGTGCGACCGCCGGGCTGAGTCCACCTAGAATGCGGGTATGCCTTCGATCGGACGAGAAGACGTCGCACGCCTCGCCGACCTCGCACGGATCCAGCTCAGCGATGAGGAGATCGACCGCTTCGCCGGCGAGTTCGACTCCATCATGGACGCTGTCGCCTCCGTCTCCGAGGTCGCCACCGAGGACGTTCTCGCGACTTCCCACCCCATTGCCATGACCAACGTGCTGCGCGAAGACGTCGTCGCGGACACCCTGACCCAGGAGCAGGCGCTCGCCGGCGCTCCCGAGGCCCAGGACGGGCGCTTCGCCGTCCCGCAGATCCTGGGCGAAGAATGATGAGTGTGATCGAGCCCGTGAGTACCAGTGACATCATCCGCCGCAGTGCCGCCGCCCAGGCCGCCGCGCTGCAGGCCGGAGAGCTCTCCTCCGAGGAGCTCACCCGCGCCCACCTGGACCGGATCGCCGCCGTCGACGGCGATCTGCACGCCTACCTCCACGTCAGCGAGGAGCAGGCGCTGGCCGCCGCGCGCGACGTCGACGCCCGCCGCGCCGCCGGTGAGGAGCTCCACGAGCTCGCCGGCGTGCCGGTCGCCGTCAAGGACGTCATGGTCACCGAGGGCACGCCCACGACCGCGGGCTCCAAGATCCTCGAGGGCTGGGTCCCGCCCTACGACGCGACCCTGGTCGAGAAGCTCCGCGCGGCCGGCCTGCCGATGCTCGGCAAGACCAACATGGACGAGTTCGCCATGGGCTCCTCCACCGAGACCAGCGCCTACGGCCCCACCCGCAACCCCTGGGACCGCGAGCGGATCCCCGGCGGCTCCGGCGGCGGCAGTGCCGCGGCCGTGGGCGCCTACGAGGCCCCGCTGGCCATCGGCACCGACACGGGCGGCTCGATCCGTCAGCCCGGCGCGGTCACCGGCACCGTGGGCGTCAAGCCCACCTACGGCTCCGTCTCCCGCTACGGCCTGATCGCCATGGCCAGCTCCCTGGACCAGGCCGGGCCCGTCACCCGCACCGTCGAGGACGCCGCGCTGCTGCACCAGCTCATCGCCGGCCACGATCCGCGGGACTCGACCTCGCTGCCCGACCCCGTCGGCGACTTCGCCGCCGCGGCCCGCCGCCAGGACGTCAGCGGCCTGCGCATCGGTGTCATCGAGCAGCTCGAGGGCGAGGGCTTCGCTCCCGAGGTCCAGGCGCGGTTCACCGAGTCGCTCGAGCAGCTCGAGCGCGCCGGCGCGGAGATCGTGCGCGTCTCCTGCCCGAACTTCGAGTACGCCCTGGGCGCCTACTACCTGATCATGCCCTCGGAGGCCTCGAGCAACCTCGCGAAGTTCGATGGCATGCGCTTCGGCCTGCGGGTGGTCCCCGAGGATCACCCGACCGCGGAATCGGTCATGAAGGCGACCCGCGGCGCCGGCTTCGGCGACGAGGTCAAGCGCCGCATCCTGCTGGGCACCTACGCGCTCTCGGCCGGCTACTACGACGCCTACTACGGCAGCGCCCAGAAGGTGCGCACGCTGGTCCAGCGCGACTTCGCCGCCGCCTTCGAGCAGGTCGACGTGCTCGCCTCGCCGACCTCCCCGACCGTCGCCTTCCGCCTCGGCGAGAAGGTCGACGACCCGCTGGCGATGTACATGAACGACATCGCCACCATCCCCGCCAACCTCGCCGGCACCCCGGGCATCTCGGTGCCCAGCGGACTGGCCGAGGACGGCCTGCCCGCCGGCATCCAGTTCCTCGCCCCGGCCCGGGCCGACGAGCGCCTCTACCAGGTCGGCGGAGCCCTCGAGGCCCTGCTCGAGGACTCCTGGGGAGGGCCCCTGCTGGCAAAGGCCCCCGAGCTCACCGCGATCGCAGGAGGAGCGAAGTGATGATGAGCGCTCAGAACACCGCCCTGGTCGACTACGACGACGCCATCGCCCGCTTCGATCCCGTCCTCGGCATCGAGGTCCACGTCGAGCTCGGCACCGAGACCAAGATGTTCGACGGCGCCCCCAACATCTTCGCGGCCGAGCCCAACACGGCGATCACCCCGACCTCGCTCGGACTGCCCGGATCCCTGCCGGTGGTCAACCGCAAGGCCGTCGAGTACGCGATCAAGATCGGTCTGGCGCTGAACTGCTCCATCGCCGAGACCTGCCGGTTCGCGCGCAAGCAGTACTTCTACCCGGACCTCACCAAGAACTTCCAGACCTCGCAGTACGACGAACCCATCGCCTTCGACGGCTGGGTCGACGTCGAGCTCGAGGACGGGGAGATCGTGCGCGTCGAGATCGAGCGCGCCCACATGGAGGAGGACGCCGGCAAGAACACCCACGTCGGCGGCGCCACGGGACGCATCCACGGCGCGACCCACTCCGAGGTCGACTACAACCGTGCGGGGGTGCCACTGGTCGAGATCGTCACCAAGCCGATCCCGGACACCGGTGGCCGCGCCCCTGAGGTCGCCGCCGCCTACGTGCGCACCCTGCGGGACATCTTCCGCACCCTCGAGGTCTCCGAGGCGCGGATGGAGCGCGGAAACGTCCGCGCCGACGTGAACATCTCCCTGCGGGCCGACAGGAACGCGCCGCTGGGCACCCGCACCGAGACCAAGAACGTCAACTCCTTCCGCTCCATCGAGCGCACGGTGCGCTTCGAGATCTCCCGCCAGGCCGGGATCCTCGACGCCGGGGGCTCGATCACCCAGGAGACCCGCCACTTCCACGAGGACACCGGCGAGACCTCCTCGGGCCGCGTGAAGACCGATGCCGAGGACTACCGCTACTTCCCCGAGCCGGATCTGGTCCCCCTCGCCCCGAGCCGTGAGTGGATCGAGGAGATCCGGGCCGGACTGCCGGAGCTGCCGGCCGCACGTCGCCGCCGCCTGCTCGGGGAGTGGGGCTTCAGCGACCTGGAGATGCGCGACGCCATCAACGCCGGCGCGCTCGACCTGATCGAGGCCACGGTGACCGCCGGGGCGAGCGCCCAGAGCGCCCGCAAGTGGTGGATGGGCGAGCTGGCCCGCACCGCCGGGGAGCGGGGTGCCGACCTGGACGAGCTGCCGGTGACGCCCGCGCAGGTCGCCGAGCTCCAGGGACTGGTCGAGGCGAAGAAGATCAACGACAAGATCGCCAAGCAGGTTCTGACGAAGGTGCTCGAGGGTCAGGGCGACCCGGCCGAGATCGTCGAGAAGGAGGGCCTGGCCGTCGTCTCCGACGACTCCGTGCTCACCGACGCCGTCGATCAGGCCATCGCCGACAATCCCGACGTGGTCGCCAAGATCCAGGGCGGCAAGGTTCAGGCCATCGGCGCCCTCATCGGCCCGATCATGAAGGCCACCCGCGGTCAAGCCGACGCCGGCCGCGTGCGCGAGATCATCATGGACAAGCTCGGCGTCAGCTGAGCTGACCGCCTTTCCTCCCGCAGCGCCGCGCCCTGTAACGAGGGCGCGGCGCTGCTTTTTTTGGGCGCCGGGCGGGCTCATGGCGCTGCTGGATACGGGCCGACGAGGCGGCTGGGCGCAGGGCTCTGTGATCCTTCGCACCGCTGAACATGACGATCGCTCTTGCGTGACCATTCCGTGACCGGCTTAGGGTAGCCAAACCTAAGTAGTTCACCGTTTCGGGGTGCCGCCCCGACCGGCAGGAAGGCCCATGCAGATGTCTCAGCCCCTCCCGCAGACCGCCCCCGCACCCCGGATGCCCGCTGAGGCCTCAGAGCTGCTGGGTGCTCGCACCGCAGGGACGTACGCCGCCCTCCTGCACGAGGTGGTCGACGACCTCGCCGAGCGTCTGCGCACGGTGCGCACCCCCTCCTCGGGCGCGGACCGTTCTCTGCTGGAAGGTCTCGTGGCCGACGCCGACCTCGAGGGGGAGGGAATCGGTGACCGTGCCGCACTGCGCGAGGCCGACGAGCTCTACGCCGCCCACGCTGTGTGGTTCCACCACCCCTCCTACCTGGCCCACCTCAACTGCCCGGTCGCGGTTCCCGCGGTCGCCGCCGAGGCGATGCTCGCCGCGATCAACACGTCGGTCGACACGTACGACCAGTCGCTGGTGGCGACCCACATGGAGCAGCGCCTCGTGCGCTGGGCCTCCGATCTCATCGGGTTCGCCGGCGGCGACGGGGTGTTCACCTCCGGCGGCACCCAGTCGAACTTGCAGGCACTCTTCCTCGCCCGCGAGAGCGCGCTGCGCGGCCAGGAGCGCGCCGGGGAGTCCCGCGGCCCCGGCGTCGCCCGCCTGCGAGTGCTGACCACCGCGGCCAGCCACTTCTCCGTCGCGAGGTCCGCGCTCCTGCTCGGGCTCGAGCGGGACGCCGTCCTCGAGGTCCCCACCGATGCCGACGGGCGCATGGACCCCGCGGCCCTGCGCCGCTGCGTGCGAGCCGTCGAGGACGAGGGTGCGCAGGTGATGGCGGTCGTGGCCACCGCCGGCACCACGGATCGCGGCCTCATCGATCCGCTCGAGGAGATCGGCGTCGTCACCACCGAACGCGGCCTGTGGCTGCACGTCGACGCCGCCTACGGGGGCGGGCTGCTCGTCTCCCCGTCACGGCGCGACCTGCTGGCCGGCATCGAGCGGGCGGACTCCGTGACGATCGACTTCCACAAGACCTATTTCCAGCCCGTCTCCTCGAGCGCCCTGATCGTGGCCGATCCCGCGCAGCTCGCGGCGACCACCTGGCACGCCGACTACCTCCACCCGGCCGCCGAGGCCGCCTCCGAGCACAGCGAACCCAACCAGGTCGGCAAATCCCTGCAGACCACCCGGCGGTTCGACGCCCTCAAGCTGTGGACCACCCTGCGCTCGCTCGGCCCGGCACGGGTCGGGGCCATGGTCGACGCCGTCTGCGATCTCGCTGCCCAGGTCCATGAGCTTCTGGCGGCGGATCCGGATTTCACGGTGCTGGGAGCGACGGATCTCTCGACCGTCCTGTTCCGCTTCCAGCCGGCCCCCGTGGACGACGCGACGGCCGATGAGCACGTCGCGGTGATCCGCCGGACCCTGTTCCAGTCCGGCCGCGCCATGGTCGCCCGCACCACCGTCGACGGCCGGCCCTGGCTGAAACTCACGCTGCTGAACCCGGAGGCGACGCTCACCGACGTCGCCGCGGTCCTGGACCTGGTGCGGGCGACGGGGCGCGGCCTCCTGGCCGGTGCGCAGCTCGCCGCGACGACGGCGGCACGATGAGCGCGCGGATCCATGACCTGGTCGGGATCGGCATCGGCCCCTTCGGCCTCGGTCTCGCCGCGCTCGCCGAGCCCCTCGCCGACGTCGACGCCGTCTTCCTCGACCGGGCCCCGGAGTTCCGGTGGCACCCGGGGATGATGATCGAGGGTGCGACCATCCAGGTCCCCTTCCTCGCGGATCTCGTCACCCTCGCCGACCCGACCTCGCCCTACTCGTTCCTCGCCTACCTCAAGCACATCGGCAGGCTCTACCCGTTCTACGTGCGGGAATCCTTCTATCCGCTGCGCACGGAGTACGACGACTACTGCCGGTGGGTCGCGGACCAGCTGGACTCGCTGCGCTGGGGACGCCGCGTCGTCTCGGTCCAGGAGGAAGCGGACCACCTGCTGGTGACGGCGGAGGTCCTGGACCCCAGCGGCGAGGTGAGCGGTCTCGAGGAGCATCGGGCCCGGCACGTCGTGCTCGGGATCGGGACCGCTCCGGCGCTGCCGCGGGCGCTCGCCGAGCTCGCGCAGAGCGCTCCTGGGGAGCACCGGGTTCTCCACAGCTGCGACTACCTCTCGCACCGGGCGCAGCTGCGCGAGGCCGGCTCCGTGACGATCGTGGGCAGCGGGCAGTCCGCCGCGGAGATCTACCGCGACCTGCTCGAGGACGCGGGCGCCCGCGGCACCCGGGTGGACTGGGTGACGCGCTCGCCGCGGTTCTTCCCCATGGAGTACACCAAGCTCACCCTCGAGCTGACCTCCCCGGAGCACACCGCTCTGTTCCGGTCCCTGCCCGAGAGCCGGCGCGAGCAGCTCGGCCGCGAGCAGCGCAGCCTGTACAAGGGCATCAGCGGCGACCTGGTCGACGAGATCCACGATCTCCTCTACCGCCTCAGCAGCGGCGGCCGTGAGGTGCCGAGCACCCTGCTGACCGGGACCGCCGTGACCGCCGCCCGACATGACGCCGCCACGGGTGAGCTCGTCCTGACGCTCGAGCACGAACTGCTCGGCACCACGGCCGAGCACCGCACCCATGCCGTCGTCTCCGCGACCGGGTACCGGGCTCGCGGGACCGACCTGCTGGCACCGCTGGGCGAGAGCATCCGCCGCGACTCCCGCGGGCGCCTGGACGTGGCCGCCGAGGACTACACCGTCGATACGGCCCGGCGCGTCCACGTGATGAACGCCGAGGAGCACAGCCACGGCCTGACCGCCCCCGACCTCGGCTTCGGCCCCTGGCGGGCCGGCGTCATCCTCGCCGCGATCACCGGGCGCGAGCCCTATCCCCTCGAACGCCGCACCGCGTTCCAGACCTTCGGCCTGCCCGGCGACGTGCCGGTGCAGACCCCACCCCAGCAGGAGCACGCATGAGTTCCCTGAGTCAACCTCTAGGCCGTGAGAGCGCTGCTGTGGTCGTTTCTGTCGGTTCTGCGCCGCTCGTGGATGGTGGGGTCGTAGCAC
>NZ_JBHTCW010000016.1:0-52493 GCF_042666305.1 Brachybacterium sp. GCM10030268
GAACGGCTCGCATCCTAGGCCATGCACCCGCCGGGACCGAGTGGTCACGACCCTACCGAACAAGGCCGCACTAAGGAGGGTCCCCCAGTGAGCATCCAGCGCCTCGACGTCATCGTCACCAGCCCCGGTCGCAACTTCGTGACCCTCAAGATCACCACCAGCGACGGGATCATCGGCTGGGGTGACGGCACCCTGAACGGACGCGAGCTCGCGGTCGCCTCCTACCTGCGCGACCACGTCGCTCCCACCCTCGTCGGCCGCGACGAGTCCGCGATCGAGCAGACCTGGCAGTACCTCTACCGCAGCCCGTACTGGCGGCGCGGGCCCGTCACCATGGCCGCCGTCGCCGCGGTGGACATGGCCCTGTGGGACATCGCCGCGAAGAAGGCCGGCGAGCCCCTGTACAAGCTGCTCGGCGGCGCCTCCCGCACCGGGCTGATGGCCTACGTCCACGCCTCCGGCAGCACCATCGAACGGCTGAACGACGCCGTTGCCGGATACGTCGACCAGGGCTTCCAGGCTGTGCGCATCCAGAGCGGGGTGCCGGGCCTGGGGCAGATCTACGGCGTTCACGACGCGGCCCCGGGGGCTGCCTACGAGTACGAGCCCGCCGGCCGGCCCGCCACCGATGGCTCCGAGCCCGCGGCGCTGCGGCCGACGGAGGAGACCTGGGACACCGCCGCGTACCTGCGCCACCTGCCCTCGGTCTTCGCCGCGGTGCGCGAGCAGTTCGGCGGCGAGCTGCGGCTCCTGCACGACGGGCACCACCGCATGTCGCCCATCGAAGCGGCCAAGCTCGCCAAGGCGATCGAGCCCTACGACCCGTTCTGGCTGGAGGACTGCACGCCCGGCGAGGACCAGGCCGCGCTGCGCCTGGTGCGTCAGCACTCCGTGACCCCGCTGGCGATCGGCGAGGTGTTCAACTCGGTCCACGACTACCAGACGCTGATCACCGAGCGCCTCATCGACTACGTGCGCTCCTCGACCACCCACGCCGGCGGCATCACCGGTCTGCGCCAGATCATGACCTTCGCCGGCATCTACGGGATCCGCTCGGGCTTCCACGGGCCGACGGACGTCTCTCCCGTGGGCATGGCCGCGAACCTCCACTTGGGCCTGGCGATCCACAACTTCGGCATCCAGGAGTACATGCCGCACTCGGCCACCGCGCTCGAGGTGTTCCGTACCAGCTACAGCGTCGACGGCGGCATGCTGCACCCGGGGGAGACCCCGGGGCTCGGCGTCGAGCTCGACGAGCAGGCCGCGGCGGCCCACGAGTACGTGCCGGCCTATCTGCCCGTCAATCGGCTGCGGGACGGTTCCGTGCACGACTGGTGAGCGGCGGCCTCGGCGACAATGGCACGGTGAGCGAGACCCAGACGACCGTCGACTCCGTCCTCACCCTGCTGCGCGCCGAGCCGCTGGGCGAGGGCCAGCTCGAACAGCTGGCCCTCGAGGCCGGCCTCCTGCCTACCGCGGAGCTCGTCTATCTTGTTGAGTCCCGGCCCGCCACGGAGGCCGCGCTGCTGTTCCGCGTGCTCGACAAGGGCACCGCACTGGCGGTCTTCGAGGCGCTGCCCGCGGACCACCAGGCGGGGCTGATCTCCGGGCTGCGCGCTCCCCAGGTCGCCGAGATCATCGACGACCTGGACCCCGATGACAGGGCCTCCCTGTTCGACGAGCTGCCGGCCTCGGTCGCCGAGCGCCTGATGCGAGGTCTTGACGCCGGTCAGCGCGCCATGACCACGGTGGTGCTGGGATATCCGCGGGACTCCATCGGCCGGTACATGTCGCCGGAGATGCTCACCCTGCGGCCGTCGGCGACCGTGCGCGAGGCGCTGGAGCACGTGCGTTCCCACGCGGACGAGCCCGAGACGATCTACATGCTGCCGGTCGTGGACGGCACGCGACGCCTGCTCGGCGTCGTGGGCCTGCGCCGGCTGCTGGTCTCGGACGAGGAGCAGCTAGTGGGCGACCTCGCCCACGAGGCCGTCCACGCCCTGGCCACCGACGGCCGCGAGGAGGCGGCGCGGCGATTCCTCGGCGCGAAGCTGCTGGCGATGCCCGTCCTCGATCGCGAGGGCAGGCTGGTGGGGATCGTGACCATCGATGATGCCGTCGACATCATCGAGCAGGAGAACGCCGAGGACTCCGCGCGCACCGGGGGGTCCGAGCCGCTGCCCCGGGCCTACCTCTCCACGCCGATCCTGCGGATCGTGCGCAGCCGCATCGTGTGGCTGCTGATCCTGGCGGTCTCGGCGATCCTCACCGTCCAGGTGCTCGAGATCTTCGAGGACCGGCTCCACCAGGTCGTCGTGCTCGCCCTGTTCATCCCGCTGCTGACCGGCACCGGCGGCAATACCGGCAACCAGGCCGCGACCACCGTGACCCGGGCGCTGGCGACAGGGGAGGTGCGAGTGCGCGATCTCCCGCGGGTGGTGTGGCGCGAGCTGCGGGTCGGGGCCACCCTCGGCGCCGTCCTCGGCAGCCTCGGGCTCGTGATCGCGGGGCTGGTCTACGGCTGGCCCATCGGCCTCGTGATGGGGGCGACCCTGCTGTCGGTGTGCATGATGGCGGCGATGGTCGGCGGCCTGATGCCGCTGGTGGCGAAGCGGGTGGGGGCGGATCCGGCCGTGTTCTCCAACCCCTTCATCTCCACGTTCTGCGACGCCACCGGCCTGATCATCTACTTCACGATCGCCACGGCCGTCCTCGGGCTCTGAGGGGCTCGCTCGCGCCGGCTCCCGCTGCTCGGAGTCCGATCGCACGGCGTCGCCGTTATCGGTCCGTGATCTTGTGTCCACCATGCGCCCCTCTCTCGTCTGGCGCCGGAATGTATACAAAAGTGGCGTGACGACGCGAGGAGTTCGGATCCGAGCAGTTCGGATCGACGTGTCGTCGGAGAGGTCCTGACCCCCCGAACTCTTCGTCATCCCGCAGCAGGACGGAGGTGGCCACGTGAGACGACGCTCAGCACTGGGTCTCGGAGCAGCAGGCGCTGCTGCGCTGGTGACGGGGTGCGTGCCGCTCCAGCCACTGGGAGACCCGCCCGAACGCCCCGAGCGCAAGCAGGTCAGCGCTGACGGCAGGCCGCTCCGCGAGGGCGGGCATCTGGTCATGGCGCTGTCCTCCGAGCCGGACCGGCTGGACCCCACCACCTCGAGCTCTTTGTATACGCGCTTCGTCATGCAGACGATGTGCGAGAAGCTCTACGACATCTCGGCCGACGGCGAGATCGTGCCCATGCTCGCCACCGAGCTGCCCACGATCTCCGAGGACGGCCTCACCGTCGAGATCCCCCTCAAGGACGGCGTCCTGTTCGCCGACGGAGCCGAGTTCGACGCGGAGGCCGTACGCCTCACTCTCGAACGCCACCTCACCCTCGAGGGCTCGACCCGTGCCTCCGAGCTGGGGCCGATCAGCGCCGTGGAGGCCATAGAGCCGCTGCGCGTGCGCGTGAAGTTCGAGAGCCCCTTCGCCCCGTTCACCGCGGCCCTGGCCGATCGCGCCGGCATGATCATGTCGCCGCAGGCGCTCGACGAGCTCGGGGAGGACTTCGGCAACCACCCCGTCGGCGTCGGCGCGTTCAAGTTCGTCCGTCGCGTGCCGCAGACTGCCATCGAGGTCGAGGCTGATCCTCTGTACTACGACGCGGACAACGTCCATCTCGACCGCATCACCTACCGGATCATGACCGATGCGAACATCCGCGCCGCCAACATCCAGTCCGGTGATGTCCACGTCGCCGACAGCATCTCCCCGCAGGACTTCGAAGCGCTCCAGGCCGTGGACGGCGTGGGCACCCTGCAGGTGGAGTCACTGGGCTACCAAGGGCTGACCGTCAACGTCGGCCACGCCCCCGAGGGGCAGGAGCCCCCGAGCACCCCTTTGGCCACCGACGAGCGCGTGCGACAGGCCCTGTCCCACGCCGTGGACCGGAACGCCCTGGTCAACACCGTCTTCAACGGCTGGTACACGGCGGCGGGCTCCCCGATCTCGCCCTCCTCACCGTATACCTCGCCCGAGAGCCGCCATCTGCCGGCCTACGACCCGGACGCCGCGAAGGCCCTCCTCGAGGAGGCCGGGGTGGAGATCCCGTACCCGGTCCGGGTGACGGTCTCGAACACCCAGGACGGATTGCGCTACGCCCAGGCCCTGCAGGCCCAGGCGAAGGAGGCCGGGTTCGCCATCCACGTCGCGCCGATGGAGTACACGGCGGTGCTGGACGCACAGAGCCGCGGGGATTTCGAGGTCGTGCTGCTGGGATGGTCCGGCCGTGTCGACCCCCACGGCAACGCCTACTCCTTCTGGACCACCGGCGGCGGCAACAACTACCCGGGAGTCTCCGACCCCGAGGTCGACCGGCTGCTGGAGGACGCCACCCAGGTCACCGATATCGGCGAGCGCGCCGAGGTCTACGGCGAGGCGGTCGCCCGCATGCAGGAGGTCAATGCCTTCATCTACCTCTATCGCGTGCGCAGCCTGACCGCTCACCGCGATGACGTCGCCGGCGTGGCCGTGTACGCAGACGGGGTCGTCCACCTCTCCCACGCCGCCTTCCTGGATGGTGATCGTTCATGATCCGTTTCCTGCTCGTGCGAATGGCCGAGGCGCTGACCACGCTGCTGATCGCCGCCCTCGTCATCTTCCTGGGCGTGCGTGCCCTGCCCGGCGACCCGGCCCTGGCCATGGCGGGGGAGGAGGCCACCCCGGAGCAGGTCGCCGCGGTGCGCACCGAACTGGGCCTGGACGAACCGCTGCCGGTGCAGTTCCTGGCGTTCCTGCAGAGCATCGTCACCGGCGACCTGGGCGCCTCCACCCGCACCGGCCAGCCCGTCACCCAGATGATCGCGACCACGCTGCCGGTGACCATGTGGCTCTCCGGGTTCGCCATCCTGGTGGCCGTGATCGTCGGGATCACGCTCGGCATGCTCGCCGAGCGACGCCGTGGGCGTCCCGAAGAGGTGGGCGCCAATCTCTTCGCCCTCATCGGGCTGTCCGTGCCCAACTTCTGGCTGGGGCTGCTGGCGATCCTGCTGCTCGCCGTCGGACTGGGCTGGTTCCCCGCCTCGGGATACGTCGATGTGCTGGAGGACCCGATACGCGGCATCCACCACCTGTTCCTGCCCTCGGTGATCCTGGGGACCAGCCTCGCCGCGGTCATCACCCGGCAGACCCGAGCCTCGATGATCGAGACCATGAGCACCGACTACGTGCGCACCGCCCGCGCCACCGGCATCGGGCGCGGGCGCATCCTGCTGCGCTACGGACTGCGAAACTCCCTGATCGTGCTGGTCACCATCGTCGGCCTGCAGCTGGGAGCGCTCATCTCCGGGGCGGTGGTCACCGAGCGCATCTTCGCGCTGCCGGGCCTGGGACGGCTCACGCTCGATGCCGTCTTCGCCCGCGACTATCCCGTGATCCAGGCCGTGGTGCTGGTCATCACCGCCGGCTACGTCCTGATCAACATTCTCGTCGACGTCCTCTACTCCGTCATCAATCCACAGATCCGGACAGGCGGTGCCACCTCGTGACCGACGCGCTGAGAACCCCCTCGACCCCCGCCCGGGGCACCGGCTCGAGCTCGGGCCCCACCGCCGGGACGGCCACGCCGGGCCCCGGTGCGAAGGGCCCGACGGACGCGCCGGTCGCGGGCACGCCCCGGCGCCAGAGCGTGCTGGGCGCACTGGTCTCCACGCCCCAGGGCGTCATCGGCTCCGTACTGGTGGCGCTCGTGGTGGGCGCGGCCGTCCTCGGGCCCCTGCTCGCTCCGCACGGCTTCGCCGAGACCAACTTCGCCCACCCGTTCCAGGTGCCCCGCACCGTCGGCTACCCGCTGGGGACCGACGACCTGGGCCGCGACATCCTCTCCCGCCTGCTGCACGGGGTGCGGGCCTCGATGATCGTCGGCCTCCTGACGATCGTGCTGGCCGTGGGCATCGGCACCCCGCTGGGACTGCTCGCCGGCTACTGGCGGCCGGCCGACCTCGTCGTCTCCCGCCTGACCGATGTGGCCCTCGCCTTCCCGTTCCTCGTGCTCGCCGTCGGGCTGACGGCGATCGCCGGGGCGAGCCTGACCAATGCCGCCCTCGCACTGGGCATCGCGAACATCCCCACCATGGTCCGGGTGGTGCGCGGCGAGACGCTGCGACTGCGTGAGACGGAGTTCGTCAAGGCGGCGATCGCGACGGATGCCTCGGCGCCCCGCATCCTGGGACTGCACATCCTGCCGGGCGCGGTCAGCGCCATCATCGTCCAGGCCACGGTGATCATGCCGGTGGCCGTGATCGGGGAGGCGACCCTCTCGTTTCTCGGCCTGGGCATCCAGCCGCCCTCGCCCAGCCTCGGGATCATGCTCTCCGACGCCCAGCAGTACATCTACCGGTCGTCGTCCGCGGCGATCTTTCCCGGCCTGGCGATCGTCCTGATCTGCCTCGCCTTCAACATCTTCGGAGACGCCCTGCGGGATGCCTTCGATCCGTCCGTGACCAAGGGAAGCCGCCGATGACGCCCTCCAGCCCGACCAGCCCCTCCACCTCGACCAGCTCCGGCCGCCCGCAGCCCGGGTTCGTGGTGCCGCCCGGTCCGACCACCCGTCCCACTCTCGAGGGCACCTTCGGGATGAGCGCGACCACCCACTGGATCGCGACCGCGTGCTCTCAGGCCGTCCTGGAGCGCGGCGGGAACGCCTTCGACGCCGCCACCGCCGCGGCCTTCGCGCTGCACGTGGTCGAGCCGCATCTCAACGGCCCCGGAGGCGACATGACCGGGGTCTTCGCCACGGCGGAGGACCCCACGCCGGTGGTGATGATGGGCCAGGGCGCCGCCCCCGCGGGCGCAACGATCGAGCACTACCGCGCCGAAGGGCTCGAACGGGTTCCCGGCACAGGCGCCCTGGCGGCCGCGATCCCCACGGCGGTCGACGCCTGGCTGAAGCTCCTGGCCGAGCACGGCACGTGGGAGCTGGCCGACGTCCTGGCCTACGCGATCGAGCTCGCCGAGGACGGCCACCCCGTGCTCGCCCGAGTCAGCGCCCAGATCGAGGCGCTCTCGCAGATGTTCACCGAGCACTGGCCCAGCTCGGCGGCGCTGTGGATGCCGGACGGTGCGCCGCCCGCCCCGGGGCAGCTCGTGCACAATACTGAGTACGCGGCCGTGCTGCGCGACCTCATCGCAGCCGGCGAGGCTGTCGAGACCGGCACCGAGGACGATGGGCGCGCGGCCCGGATCCAGGCGGCCCGCGAGCGGTGGCGCACCGGACCGGTCGCCGAGGCGATCGCCGAGTTCGTGCGCACCCCGCATCGCCACTCCGACGGCGCCGACCACGCCGGCGTCATCACGGCCGCCGACCTCGCCGCCACCGAGGCCACCTTCGAGCCCGCCGCGACCGCCAGCTTCCGCGGATGGACGATCGCCAAGACCGGCCCCTGGGGCCAGGGCCCGGTGCTGCTGCAGGCCCTGCGCCTCCTCGACGGCTTCGACGACGACCACCTCGACCCGGCCACCGAGCTCGGCGCCCACACCATCCTCGAGGCGCTGAAGCTGGCCCTGGCCGACCGCGACGCGCACTACGGCGATGGCCAGGTGCCGCTGCAGACCCTCCTGAGCGAGGAGTACATCGCCTCCCGGCGCGCCCTGATCACCGAGGAGGCCTCCCACGAGTTCCGCCCCGGCCGCGTCGGCGACGGGCCCCTGCCGCTGCCGCCCCTGGTCACCGAGGAACAATTCGCGCAGGCCACCGGCGGCGACGTCGACCACGGCGCCGGGGAGCCGACGGTCCGGCCCAGCGGCGAGGCACGCGGGGACACCTGCCACATCGACGTCGTCGACCGCTGGGGCAACATCATCAGCGCCACCCCCTCGGGCGGCTGGCTGCAGTCCTCACCGGCCGTCCCCGGGCTCGGGTTCTGCCTGGGCACCCGCCTGCAGATGATGTGGCTGGACGAGGACATGCCCTCCGCCCTGCGGCCGGGGAAGCGACCGCGCACCACCCTGACCCCGACCCTCGTGCTGCGCGACGGCATCCCGGTGCTCGCCTGCGGTTCCCCCGGCGGCGACCAGCAGGACCAGTGGCAGCTGCTGTTCCTGCTGCGGGTGCTCGTGGGCGGCCTCGAACCGCAGCAGGCCATCGACGCGCCCGCGCTGCACACCACGTCGATGCCGGGCTCGTTCTGGCCGCGCACGTGGACACCGGGCGGGGCGGTGGTCGAGGACCGGCTGGGACCCGACGTCATCGCCGGCCTCGAAGCACGCGGTCATCGCGTGGTCCGGGCCGGCGACTGGGCCCTGGGGCGGCTGTCCTGCGTGAGCCGGGACCCGGCCACCGGGATCCTCCGATCCGCCGCGAATCCCCGCGGCGCCCAGGGCTACGCGGCAGGACGGTGAGCGGCATGAACGATGCGAGAGAGCACGACCCCGGCATCTCGGCCCCGCAGCAGCCGTCGGCCCCGGAGCGCCCGGCCGCCGGAGCCGCCCCGTCGGCCCCGCAGGACGAGCTCGTCCTCGAGATCCGGGACCTGTCGGTCGCCTACGGCGACACCGCGGTCCTCCAGGACGTCGGTCTCACCCTCGCGCCGGGAGAGCGCGCCGCGATCGTGGGCGGCTCGGGATCGGGCAAGTCCACGACGATCTCGGCGATCCTGGGGCTGCTGCCCGGCGCCGGCCGGATCACCGCCGGCTCCATCCGCTACCGCGGCCGGGAGCTCGCCGGCGCCCCCGAGGCCACCTATCGCCGGCTGCGCGGGCAGGGGATCGCCCTTGTCCCGCAGGACCCGATGACCAACCTCAACCCCACGATGCGCATCGGCGACCACATCGCCGACGCCCTGCGCGCCTACGGCCACCGCGACCGCGCCGCCATCACGCAGGACGTCGTCCGGCTGATGACCGAGGCCGGCATCCCCGAGGCCGAACGGCGCCGCAAGCAGTTCCCGCACGAGTTCTCCGGCGGCATGCGTCAGCGGGTGCTGATCGCGATCGCGCTCGCCGGGGACCCCGACGTGATCATCGCCGACGAACCCACCAGCGCCCTCGACGTCAGCGTGCAGAAGCAGATCCTCGACCATCTCGAGCGCCTCGTCGTCCAGCGCGGCATGTCCCTGCTGTTCGTCACCCACGACCTCGGGGTGGCCGCCGACCGCACCGACACCATCCTGGTCATGCACGAGGGCCGTGTCATCGAGCGCGGATCGCCGAACGCGGTGCTGCGATCGGCCCGGGAGGAGTACACCAAGCGGCTGGTCGAGGCCTCGCCCACCCTCGAGGTCGCGCCGCGGCAGGAGGAGCCGCCCCCGCGCTCGTCCGCGCAGGCCCGTCGTGAGCAGGTGCTGCGCATCGAGGACCTGCGCAAGGTCTACCGGCTGCGCGGCGGCCGCAGTGAGGTCGTCGCCCTGGACGGCATCTCCTTCACCGCCCGCCGCGGCCGCACCACGGCGGTCATCGGCGAATCCGGCTCGGGCAAATCGACGCTCGCCAAGATCATCCTCGGACTGGAGAAGGCCAGCGGGGGCACGGTGCTCATGGACGGCCGCCCGGTGGACACGCGCCGTTCATCGGTGCGCCGCGACCTGCGTCGCTTCGCCCAGCCCGTCTTCCAGGACCCCTACTCCTCGCTGGATCCGACGTGGACGGTGCAGCGCATCATCGCCGAGCCACTCGCGGTCTTCGGCATCGGCACCCGGGCCGAGCGGGCTCGGCGCGTCGCGGAGCTGCTGGACCAGGTGGCGCTGCCACGCGAGGTGGACTCCCGCCTGCCCGGAGAGCTCTCCGGCGGTCAGCGCCAGCGGGTCGCGATCGCCCGGGCGCTGTCGAGCTCCCCGCAGCTGCTGGTGTGCGACGAGGCGGTCTCCGCGCTCGACGTCCTCGTCCAGGACCAGATCCTGGAGCTGCTGGGCGACCTGCAGACGCAGCTGGGCATCTCCTGCCTGTTCATCACGCACGACCTGGCGGTGGTCGCGAACCTCGCCGACGACGTGGTGGTCATGCACCGCGGCAGCATCGTGGAGACCGGAGCCACCGGTACAGTGATCAGCGATCCTACCCACGACTACACCCGTGGCCTGCTCGAGGCAGCGCCGGGTCGGGAGTTCATGAATGTCTGATCCGGCGGCGGTGAGAATCGCTGGCGACCTGCGCGAGGCGATCATCACCGGCGCCCTCGCCCCCGGCGAACGGTTGCGCGAGGTCGCTCTCGCCCAGCAGTTCGGAATCTCCCGCGTCCCCGTCCGGGAGGCGCTGCGTGAGCTCGCCACCGACGGCTACGTGCAGCTGCGCCCCAACGCCGGGGCCCGCGTGGCCGAGCCCGAGCATGAGGATATGCGCGTGCTGTTCGACATGAGGATCGTGCTGGAGACCTCCACGACCCGCACCGCGGCCGAGCGCGCCGCCCGCCTGACCTCGCCGCAGGGGGACCCGGAATGGGCAGCGGCATGGGAGGCGGCGCACGAGATCCTGCGAGCCGGTGACGACGCCATCTCTGCAGATCGTCCGGAGGAGCTGGCCGCTCTGAACGTGCGCTTCCACAATGCGCTGGGGGCGCTGTCGGGGCGGGCCAGCTTCACCTCGCTGCTGCGCCAGCTCACCGGGCGCACGCAGTGGATGCACGCCTTGGCCCCGGCCCACGTGCGCCACCGCGGAGACGCCGCATGGAACGAGCACCGGGAGATCCTCGAGCACATCGGCCGCGGCAACGCCCGCGAGGCCAGCGACCTCATGTCCCGCCACCTCGAACGCTCCCGGAACGCCTTCCTGGCCTCCCGTACGCCCGAGCAGGCCTGAGGGGCCGGTCGGGTCCGCCGGGCGTGAGCTGCCGCCGCCCACCCGAGTCGACGCGGCGATCCCGGGGCGACGCGGCGATCCCGGGTCGGCGCGGCGATTCACCCGCCCGGAGAACGCTCCCGCGGGAACGCGCGCATCTCGTAGACGTTCCCGCGGGAACGTCTACGGCTCGAAAGCGTTCCCGCGGGAACGTTTCTGAGACGTGCGGGCTCTCTCACTCGCTCTCGCGCAGCCGGTGCCCGAGGATCGCGACGCTGAGGGTGACGGCGACGGTCACCGCGATACCCAGCCACAACGAGATGTAGAGCGTCAGTGCGCCGACGAAGGCGCCGAGCACGATGAGCACGATGGCCAGGATCCGTCGGCCCCAGGCCTCGCCCGTGCCGCCGGCGAGACGGGAATCGGCGGCCAGCCCCACGATGGTGGAGGTGACCACGACGGTGGTGACGTCGGCGACGGCGAGGCGCCGGGCCGCGGCCGCCTGCATGCCCATCGCCACCGCGAGCAGAGTGGTGGTGGCGGCTCCGAGGACCGCATGGGACGGCGTGCCGGGCAGCGCGGCGATGATCGCGGAACCGAGCAGACCGGCCGTGACCAGCACCAGGAGCACTGTGGTGCGCGTGGTCCACGTGCCCTTGGGGGTGGGGCCGAGCACGCGCCCGCCCAGGACGGCCCCCGCCAGGAAGCCGAGCAGGGCCAGTGCCGGCCGGACGATCGGGAGCCCGTTGGCGCCCGCGAGTCCCATCCCGAGCAGGACCACGTTGCCGGTCATGTTGCCGCTGAAGACCCGGTCGAAACCGAGGTAGCCGACCGCATCGATCACCCCCGTCGAGAAGGTCAGGGCGAGCATGAGGGTGAGATGTGGACGAGCGCGCACCATGTTGCGGATTGTATACAAGCAGGTAACCCCTCGACGTGCTGACCAGGCAGTGGACACGCTCAACTACGCGAGAGTCCTTCTCGGCTGCACGCCGCCCCGATCGTGCACTGCGTGGCGTTCGCCAGGTGCCCTGGCGTTCGGCGGCCCTTCGGCGGGTTCAGGCCTCGTCGCCGGCCGTGATCGCCTCGGCCTCCTCGACACCGGTGAGGTGGTGCTGGCCGACCGAGTCCAGGTGGCGCCGGCCGATGACCAGCATGAGCATGCTGGCCACCACGCTGGCAGCGGCCAGCAGATACGGAGCACCCGCTGCGGTCGCGGCCGCGAGCGGGCCGGCGACGGCCGGGGCGATCGCCCCGCCGAGGAAGCGCACGCCGGAGTAGGCGGAGCTGGCCACTCCACGCGGAAGGTCGGTGGCCTCCATGACGGTCTCGGTCAGGGCGGTGTTCATGATGCCCAGCAGCAGGCCGCCGATCACGATCAGCACCACCAGGCCGGCCATCGACTCATGGAAGACGCTGAGGACCAGCATCAGCACGGTGAGCAGCCCGAGCGTGCCCAGCAGGGTGGGGATCAGCCCGAGCCTGCGAGTCAGGATCGGGGCGACGAACACCGAGGTGATCGCCAGTGCCACGCCCCACCCGAAGAACACGCCGCCGATGCCGAGGGCGCCGAACTCGAGTCCGTGGGCGGCGGCTGCGTCCTCCAGGGGGAAGGGTGAGTAGGCCAGCAGCGTGAAGAAGGCGAAGTTGTAGAAGATCGCGGTCAGGGCGAGGGTGCGCAGCGCCGGGTGGGCCAGCGCCCGCAGCGAGGCCAGCGGGGAGACGTGTGCGGGCTTGGCCTCCTTCTGCAGCAGCACCATGATCGCGAGGAAACCGACGGCCATGAGCACGGCGGTGCCCGCGAAGGGGGCGCGCCAGGAGACATGGCCGAGCAGCCCGCCCAGCAGCGGTCCGACGGCCATGCCGATGCCGAGCGCCGTCTCGTAGAGGATGATCGCGCCGGCGCTGGGCCCGGCGGTCGCACCCACGATCGCGGCCAGCGCGGTCGAGATGAACAGGGCATTGCCCAGGCCCCAGCCGGCCCGCAGCCCGATGATCTCGCCGACGGATCCGGCCCCTGCGGCCAGCGCCGCGAAGATGACCACCAGGGTCAGGCCGATCAGCAGGGTGCGCTTGACGCCCACCCGCGAGGCGAACCAGCTGGTGAAGAACATGGCGATCGCGGTGACGAAGAGGTAGCTGGTGAACAGCAGCATCGCCTGCGAGGGCGTGGCCTCGAGCTGGGTGCTGATGGCAGGCAGGATCGGGTCGACCAGGCCGATGCCCATGAAGGACACGGTCGCGGCGAAGGCGATCGCCCACACGGCCTTGGGCTGGCGGAAAGCCTCGCGCAGGGTCGGGGCAGAGCTGCCGGCCGGCGCGGTCTGCGAGGCCGACGGCGGGCGGTCAGCGGGAGCGGTCTGAGGGGCCGACGGTGAGGTGGCGGCGTGTCGCGACGCCGACTCGGGAGCCTGGGAAGCCATGCGGAAGAGTCCTTCGAGCGGGATGGGATGGGGAAAGGGCGGGCGGTTCGGGATGTGGTCGTCGGCGCAGGGCACGCGTTCGCCGGCGGGGGCACCGGGCGGGCACGAGGACGCCGGCCTGCAGCCGTGTGACCTCTCGGGTCGACGGGCCGACGGCCATGCCGTCGTGCGGGTTACCCGTCGTGCGTGTCGACGATGCGGGCGAGGATCTCCGCGGCCCGATCGAGCGCGTCGAGGTCCTCGGCGGGGAGGGGGTCGAGAAGCGTCCCGACCCCGTCCGCGAGCTGCGTTCTCCACTGCGCGAGCTGGGCCGAGCCCTGATCGGTGATGGAGACGAGCGAGGAGCGGGAGTCGTCGGGATCGAGCTCACGCTGGACGAGGCCCTCCTCCTCGAGACGCTTGATGACCGTGGTCGCCGTGGGACGGGAGACCCGCTCACGGTCGGCGATCTCGCTGAGGCGCAGCGGTCCGTGCCGGTCGATCGTGGCGACCACGCGCCAGGACACCGTGCCGACCCCGACCTCGGACCGTCGGGCGGCGAGCCGCGAGAACTGGCTGCAGACCAGCGCAAGATGCTGCGAGAGCTCAGCGGAGGGCGGGGGAGGAGTCGTCACAGGCACTCACGATAGTGAGCAATGCTAACCAGTGCAACGTCCTCGGCCCGGGCGGGAGACGCACGAGACAAGGCGGCCCCTCGGGGTCCACTGTCAGACGCGACCATCCGTGCACACTTCGCGCTCGCTCCACCAGGATCGAGACGACCGCGCGGCCGATGCCTGCGCCGCGCACCCGGGCCAGGAGGATCAGGTCCATCCCGCCGCTGTGCCTGTCATCAGCGGCGTGGAGCTGGGCGAGCCCGACGGCTTCACCGTGGCGGAGGACCAGGAAGCACTCCACCTCCGGCAGACGCGCCCCGAGGTACTTCGCCCGGATCACCGCATCCGGCAAGGGGCTCGGCCCGCCCCAGCCGTGGAAGGACGGATCGTCGAAGAGTGCCCGAAGTTCCGCGAAGTCGGCCGCTGAGGTCGGCCGTACGGATACCGCGTCGCTCGTGCCCACGGCGAGAAGTGTGCCACGCGCAGGAGGCAGCACGGCCCGGCTCAGCGGATCAGCGGCTGACCGGGTCGGCGCCACTCCCGGCGAGCAGCGTGCCGAGGTCGCGAAGGCGCGGGGAGCCTTCCCAGTCGCCGGGGGTCGTGCAGGCGAGGGCTCCGCAGGCGTTGGCCCGGGTGAGGCGGGCGGGCACATCGAGCCCCTCGAGGCGCGCGCTGAGGTAGCCGGCGACGAACGCGTCTCCGGCGCCGACGGTGTCGACCACGTCGACCTCATGCCCAGGTGCTTCAGCGATCTCCGTGGCGTCGCCCCCGGCGAGAGCCGCGGCCCCGTCGGCGCCGAGCTTGACGACGACCTCGCGGCGGGACCCGGCGGACAGCGCCCGCAGCAGCCCGCGGTGATCATCCTCGGCGACATCCGGCGCCAGGATCGAGAGCTCCTCCGGCCCGCCGAAGAGGATGTCGACGTGCTCGAGGATGTCCCCGAGCAGCTCGCCGAGGCGCTCGCGGGAGCCCAGGCGGGAGCGGTAGTTCACGTCGAGGCTGACGGTCACGCCGGCGGCGACGGCCCGCTGGACGGCGGCCACGTTGGTGGCGTGCGCGGTCTCCGAGAGCAGCGGAGTGATGCCGCTGAGGTGCAGGAGGCGGGCGTGCTCGATGAGGCCCGCGGGGAGGTCTTCCGGCCTGATCGCGGAGGCGGCGGAGCCGGCCCGGTAGTAGTCCACGCGCGTGGTGGTGGCGCTGGGGCGCGACTTGACCATCAGCCCCGTCGGCCGCTCGGGATCGATCCCACAGTGCACCTCCACGCCCTCGCCACGGACCTCGCGGATCACCCGCGTGCCCAGCGGATCATCGCCCACCCGGCTGACCCAGGCCGACGGGACGCCGAGGCGACGCAGGCCGATCGCGAGGTTCGATTCGGCGCCGCCGAGCGCGATGTCCACCGAGGACAGGTGGGCGAGGGAGCCGACGGCGGCGCTGCGCATCAGCGCCATGGTCTCGCCGAGGGTCACGACCCAAGGTGCGGAGCCCGCGGGCACCGGCTGTTCGGGGACGGCGGGCGCGGGCGGGCCGGCGGGACTGCTCACGCCCCGGCCTCCCGGGTGGTCGCGCCGACGAACTGCACGGCGCGATCGGCCAGGGCATCGAGGCTGCCCCCCTTGAGGGCGTCGCCGAGCAGCGGGCCGCCGACGCTGACGGCGTCGGCTCCGGCCTGCAGCCAGCGGCGGGCCGCCTCCAGGTCCACGCCGCCGGAGGGGATCACTCGGATGCCGGGGAACGGGCCGCGCAGGTCCTTGACGTAGCCGGGGCCGACGACGCTGGCGGGGAACACCTTGACCGCCGCCGCGCCCGCGGCCCAGCCCTGGTGCAGCTCGCTCGGGGTGAGGCCGCCGGGAATGATCGCGATGCCTGCCTCGGCGGCGGCCTCGAGCAGGTCGGGGCGGGTGATCGGGGTGACGATGTAACGGGCGCCGTGCTTGGCGGCCGTGCGCAGGTCGCCCGGGTCGGTGACGGTGCCGACGGCGATGTCCAGCTGGTCGCCGAAGCGCTCCACCAGGCCCGGCAGCTCCTCGAGGGTGCCGGGGGTGGAGAGGGTCAGCTCGACGGAGCGGATGCCGGCGCCGGCGAGGGTCTCCAGGATCGGGGCGTACTGGTCGGCACGCTCGCCGCGGATCACCACGATCAGGCGCGCGGCCGCGGTGCGCTCGGGAAGGGTGGGGCGGTCGGTGGTGGTCATGAGAGGTCCCCTTGTCGTGGATGGCGGTCGACGGGATGCACCTGCACCCCGATTCTCACAGCTGCGGTGCGCACGGCTCGAGCCCCGGCGGCCTCGATCCTCATCGCTGCGGTGGTGACAGCTCCAGCAGCACCTTGGCCGAGCGGGAGGCGTCCTTCGCGGTCGCGAACGCCTCGGTGGCCTCGGAGCCCGGGAGCATCTGGGTGATCACCGCGTCGAACCGTTCGTCGGCGGCCAGCAGCTCGATGGCCTCGTCGATCTCCGTGTCGAAGCGCTGGGTCCCGCGCAGCTGGACCTCCTTGGCGACCAGGCGGGCGAGGTTCACCGGGATCTCGGTGTCCGGCAGGATCGCGACCTGCACGATGATCCCGGCCGGTCGCACGGCGCGCACGCCGGAGGACAGCGAGGCCGGCGCCGAGGAGCATTCGAGCACGACGTCGTAGGTGTCGTCGGCCGGGGCCTCGTCGGTCACCTGAATCGTCCTCGAGGCTCCGAGGGCCGCCGCGCGCTCGAGCGGCTCGGGGCGCACGTCGGTCACATCGACCGAGTCGGCCCCGCGGTGCAGCAGGGCGGAGACGGCCAGCAGACCGATCGGCCCTGCTCCCAGGACCAGGCACTTCTTCCCGGTGACGTCACCGGCGATGGTGACGGCGTGGAGGGAGACAGCGAAGGGCTCCGCCAGGGTCGCCCGACGCAGCGGCAGGTTCTCCGGCAGTGGACGCAGGTTCCCGCGATCGATGACGAGGTACTCGGCGGCGGCGCCCTGGCGGTGAGGGAACACGCTGGCGCTGCCGAGGTAGTCACCGTGCGGCCACAGATGGGGGCGGTCCTCCAGGCCCGGCTGGCTGGTGCCGTACCGGGCCGGGTGCACGGTCACCGGAGTGCCGGGCGCGTACTCACCGGTGGGGTCCAGATCCACGACGGCCGACAGCTCGTGGCCCGGGATCAGCGGCTCGCGGATGACGAACGCACCGTTGGCGCCGTGGAAGTAGTAGTGCAGGTCGGAGCCGCAGATGCCGACGTAGGCGACCCGCAGGCGCACCTCGCCCTCGCCCGGCTCGACGTCGGGGACGTCCTGCCAGCGGATGTCGCCTGCGGCATGGATGGTCAGGGCCTTCACGGGCGGTTCTCCTTCGAGGGGGCGGACGTCAGGGACGCGGACAGGGCCTCGCCGGCCGCGGCGCGCGGGCCCGACCGGACGATGGTGGTCAGCAGGTGGCCGACGGTCTCGACGAACTCCTCATGCTCGGCCAGCTGCGCGGAGAGGCATCCGCTCTCCAGCAGCACCCGGGCGTGCTCCGCCGGGGTCGCGGCCGAGGCTGCGACCTCCTGCAGTCGCTGCTGGGCAGGATCGCTCATCGCCCGGGCCTGCTCACCGGGCTCGATGCCGCGCGGCGGGATCACGCACGCGAACCAGGCCGCGACCGTCAGGGCCAGCAGGGCCGGCATGTCGCCGCGCTCGAGGTGGAACAGGGCCGGGACCGGGACACGCTGCGGCAGGCGCATCGACCCGTCGGACCCCACTTGGCGGGTGCGGTGGCCCAGGTCGTGGTTGCGCCAGCGGTGCTGCAGGTCAGCGATGTATTCGTCGACGTCGAAACCTGCGGGGAGGTCGATCGTGGGCACGTTCTCGCGCTCGATGAGGGCGAGGGTGGCCTCGGCGATCCAGTCCTGCTCGAAGGCCTCGGGAATCGTGCCACGATCGTCCAGAGCGCCGAGGTAGGCGATCAGCGAGTGCGGCCCGTTGAGGATGCGCAGCTTGACCTGCTCGTACTTCTCGACCTCGTCGGACATGATGGCGCCGCCGCGCTCCCAGGCCGGCCGGCCGGCGGGGAAGTCGTCCTCGATCACCCACATGGAGAACTGCTCGGCCCGCACCGGTGCGGCGTCCCGGACGCCCAGCAGCTCGGCGACCTGGTCGGACGTCTCGGGCGTGGTGGCGGGCACGATGCGGTCCACCATGGCGTCGGGGAAGGCGACCTGGTCGCGCACGTAGGTCAGCACGTCGTCCTCGGCCCCCGAGTGCTCGAGGAACTCGGTGACCATCCGGCGCGCGGTCTGCCCGGCGGCGGAGACGTTGTCGCAGGGCAGCACGGTGAACGGTTCGCCGCTGCGGGCGCGAACGGTGAGGCCGCGGGCGAGCAGTCCGATCACGGTGCGGGGCGCGGAGGGATCGGCGAGGTCCGCCCGCAGCGGCTCGGCGTCGACGTCGAGGTGACCGGTGCGCGGGGAGACGTAGTAGCCGCCCTCGGAGACGGTCAGCGTGAGGATCCGGCGATGGGCGTCGGCGACCTCCCGGATCACGGCCTGCGGATCCTCGGCCATCACCCCGACGCCGCGGTGGACGTCGACGACGTCGGCCCGGGTGCCGCTCTCGGAGAGCTCGAGAACGCTGTAGAGGCCGTCCTGCCTGCTCATCGCGTCGACGACGGAGCGGGAGCGGTTGGCGAAACCGATGATGCCCCAGTCGCCCTCCTCGGCCGCGAGCGCTCGCGCAGTGTGCACAGCCGCGTGGGCGCGGTGGAAGGCGCCGAGGCCCAGGTGGATGATGCCGGCGCGGGAGGGGTCCGACGGGGCGGCGGCCCCGAGGCGGGGCAGTCCGCCGGAGCGGGCCCTGTCGAGACGAGGGACGTCCCCGGAGGTGGACACGGGAGCCTCCTGGTTGGTGCGTGGTCACGCTGTCTGCGTGACGCCGGAACACGACCCGGGGGACTGCCCGGCGCAAAGCGTTCCACAACGCGGAACGGATGTTTCGATCAGCATATCAAGAGGTCGAGGCGTCGGTCGTGCCGACGGGGAGGCGCCGAGGCCGATCTTGACAGTCCTTAAGTAAGAGTTGCAGACTAAGCGGTCGAAGCGCTTCGACGAAACGCTTCGACGAAGCGCTTCGATGCGTTGACACAGCAGTCGCCGCACAGCGCGACCCACGACGAGGAGGACGCGGGATGGCCACGATGAGCGAGGTCGCACGCCATGCCGGCGTCGCCCTGAGCACCGTGTCCTACATGCTCTCGGGGGACCGGCCCGTGTCCCCGGCGACCAAGGAACGCATCGAGCAGGCCATGACCGAGCTCGGCTACCGGCCGAACGCGATCGCTCGCAGCCTGGCCAGCCGGCGCACCCGGATCCTCGCCCTGCACCTGCCCGAGCTCGACTTCACCGCCGGCGAGACCGTCTTCGAGATCGTCCGCGGTGCCTACGATCGGGCGTCCGAACTGGGATACCTGCTCTCGGTGTGGCCGATCGATGTCGACCGCGCTCCCGAGGAGCTCATCGACCTCGTCGGCCAGGGGCACGCCGACGGCGTCCTGCTGGTCGAGGTCGGTATCGAGGACCGCAGGATCGATGCCCTGTCGGAAGCCGACGTGCCCTTCCTGTCCATCGGCCGTACCGGCGACACCTCTCGCCTGCCCTACGTCGACATCGACTTCGAGGCCACGGTCCGCGAGGCCCTGGACGAGCTGATCGAGCTCGGCCACCGCGACGTGGCGCTGCTGGGCCGCTCGAGCGCCCTCGAGGCCGACGGCTACGCCCCCGCGGTGCGCTCCCACGAATCCTTCGCCCGGATCGCCGGCGAGCGCGGCATCCGCCACCGGGAGTACACGGTCGAGGCCTCTCCCCAGGCCGGTCGCGCCCTGGCGAGAGACCTGTTCAGCGGGGAGGACCGCCCCGATGCCGTGATCGCCCTGAACGACCTCGCCGTCGTCGGGCTCGTCAACGAGCTCGCGCTCATGGGCGTCGAGCTGCCCCGCGACCTCTCCGTGGTCACCGTCGTCTCCAGCCGCCGCACCGGATCGATGACCACGCCGACGCTCGCCGGCTGGCAGGGTCCCGGCGAGGAGATGGGCCGCCGGGCGGTCGACGGTCTGCTCGCGCGGCTGGACGACCCGGAATCCGCCCCCAGCCAGGTCCTCGTGACCTGCACCCGATACCACGGCGACTCCGTCAGCGATCGCCGCGATCCCACCAGCATTCCGATCCCCGGCACCGGGTCCCGCGATCCGCGGCGTCCGTCGGACAGCAGCTGACAGCCCGTCCCTCACAAGGAAGTAGGAACCATGAAGCGCAGAGATTTCACCACCCTCGCCGCGGCCACGACGCTCGGGGCCGCCGCCGTCCCCACGCTCAGTGCGTGCGGCTCCGGCGGCGGGTCCGGTGACGGCACGTCCCTGGTCATCTGGCATTACGAGAACGAGGACTCCGCCATGGGCCAGGCCTGGGCCCGGGCGCAGGAGATCTTCGAGGAGAAGCACCCCGAGGTCACCGTCACCGTCGAGAAGCAGACCTTCGAGCAGCTCCAGAAGAACGCCAAGATCGTGCTGACCGGCAACGACGTCCCGGACCTGATGGAGTACAACAAGGGCAACTCCACCGCCGGCCAGCTCGCCTCGCAGGGGCTGCTCGAGCCGCTGACCGAGGTCGCCGACGAGAACGGCTGGGGGGACAAGCTCTCCGAGAGCCTGCAGGCCACCTCGCGGTACGACGAGTCCGGGCTGATGGGCTCGGGCGACTGGTTCGGCCTGCCCAACTACGGCGAGTACGTCTACGTCTTCTACAACAAGCGGATGTTCGACGAAGCCGGCGTCTCCGTCCCCACCACGCTCGAGGAGTTCGAGGAGGTCCTGCAGACCTTCGTCGACCAGGGCACCGTCCCCCTCGCCGAAGCGGGCGCCGAGTACCCGGCCGGGCAGCTGTGGTACCAGCTGGTGCTCGCCCACGGTGACCGCAGCTTCGTGGACGCCTATCAGCTGTTCGACGGCGAGGTCGATTTCGCCGGGGATCCGATCATGGCCGGCGCCCAGCGTTTCGCCGACTGGGTCGAGAAGGGCTACATCTCCGCGGACTCCGCCGGGCTGACCGCCGAGGACATGGGCACCGCCTTCATCTCGGGCACCTACCCGATCATGTTCTCCGGCTCCTGGTGGTTCGGGCGCCTGGTGGCAGAGATGTCCGACGACTGGGGGCAGTTCCTCTTCCCCGGCACGGACCTGACCATCGGCTCCTCCGGCAACCTCTGGGTCGTGCCCACCAATGCCGCCAACAAGGACCTGGCCTACGAGTTCATGGAGATCACCATGACCCAGGAGGTCCAGGACCTGCTCGGCCAGAAGGGCGGCCTGCCCGTCGCCGGGGACACCTCCACGATCGAGGACGAGAAGACCAAGGAGATGACCGAGAACTTCACCGAGGTCATCGACGCCGACGGTCTTGCCTTCTACCCGGACTGGCCGGTGGCCGGCTTCTACGACCAGGTCGTCAGTGCGATGCAGTCGTTGATCAACGGCTCGAAGTCCCCTGCGGACGCCATGGCAGAGCTCGGCGAGAGCTACTCCACCGGGCGCGCCGACCTCACCGGCGAGTAAGAGCACCAGCTGGACCACCCCGGGGCGGGCCGCCGCGAGCGGTCCGCCCCACCCCTCTGAGGAGAGCACATGACCACGACCGATGCCGCGCCGACCGCGGTGACGCCGGCCCCGCGGCGCAGGCGGAGCAGGAACAGCCGGGCCGGGTACTGGCCCTACATGCTGCCCGGCCTGATCTCCTTCCTCGTCGTCATCCTCGTCCCCTTCGTGCTGAACATCTGGTACAGCCTGCACAGCTGGAAGGGCGGGCTCGCGCCCAAGCGCTGGAACGGGCTGGAGAACTACACCGCGCTGCTGGCCGACGAGGCCTTCTGGCTCTCCTTCCGCAACTCGATCTCGATGATCGCGGCCATGGTCGTGGTGCCGACCCTCATCGGGCTGCTGCTGGCCGCCATGCTGTTCGACTACGTCGCCAAGCACTGGAACAGCCAGACCGCCGCGTTCCTGCGCGCCACGTACTACATGCCCCAGATCCTGCCGATCTCGGTCGCCGGCATCGTGTGGAACTGGATCCTCAACAGCCAGACGGGCGCCGTGAACACGATGCTCGAAGGGCTGGGCATCGCCGACCCACCCAACTGGCTCGGCGACCCCTCGCTCGCGCTGCCCTCGGTGATGCTGGTGCTGATCTGGATCCAGATCGG
Source organism: Brachybacterium sp. GCM10030268 (assembly GCF_042666305.1). NCBI lineage: Bacteria > Bacillati > Actinomycetota > Actinomycetes > Micrococcales > Dermabacteraceae > Brachybacterium > Brachybacterium sp. GCM10030268. The sequence goes on from NZ_JBHTCW010000016.1 coordinate 21,976, forward strand.
CTACCCCACCGTGATCTTCATGTCCGCCCTGCAGCGCGTCGAGCCCGAGCTGTACGAGGCGGCCGAGCTCGACGGAGCGGGCTGGTTCGCCAGGTTCCGCGCCATCACCGTCCCACAGATCTCCCCGGAGACCTTCGTGATCGTGCTGACCTGCACGATCGCAGCGCTGAAGGTCTTCGCGCCGATCTACGTGCTCACGCGCGGCGGCCCGGAGAGCTCCACTCTCGTGCCCTCGTACTACTCGTACCTGAACTTCTTCGACACCTCGCGGGTCGGATACGGGGCGGCGGTCGCGACCGTGCTGACCCTGATCATCGTCGTCATCGCCGGTGGCATCCAGGTGCTGCAGAACCGCAGTGCCCGCAAAGACCAGGAGGGCCGCTGACATGGCCGCAGACATGACTGCTTCCGCCCCCGCCCCCGGGGCCGCTGCGCCCGAGGGCGCCGGAGCCCCGACCGGCCCGGCGACCCCGTCGCCGCGTCGTCGACGGGACCGCCACCACCGCGGGTGGGCCCGCTGGGTGGTGCTGGCCCTCGCCCTCGCGATGGCCGTGTTCATGGTGGCCCCGTTCCTGCTGATGCTGCTGAACGCCTTCAAGTCCCCGGCGGACTACTCCGCCGGCGGGCCCCTGTCCCTGCCCCGCGGCCTCTACCTCGACGGGCTCACCGCGTTCTGGGAGCGGGTGAACTTCCCGGTCAAGCTGTGGAACTCGCTGTGGACCTCCGCCCTGGTCTCCGTCTTCGCCGTGCTGCTGTCCCTGCTGAACGCCTATGCGCTCGGCGTCGGGAAGGTCACGGGGCGCCTGTGGCTCGTCGGCCTCTTCCTGATGGCCAACATGCTGCCGCAGGAAGTGCTGATCTACCCGCTGTTCGACATGGCACGCATGGTCGGGCTGACGGACAACCCCTGGTCGATCGTCATCATCTTCACCGTCGTCCAGTCGGCGTTCGGGACCTACCTGCTCGCCTCCGTGCTCGGCACCTTCCCGCCCGCGCTGCTGGAGGCGGCGCAGCTGGACGGTGCCACTCGCTGGCAGATCCTGTGGCGGATCGTGTACCCGGTGGTGCGCCCGACCATGGCCGTGCTGATGATCTTCTTCTTCATCTGGACGTGGAACGAGTTCTTCATCCCGCTGGTCATGCTCACCAGCAACGACAACCAGACGGTGCCCATCGCGCTGTCGTCGCTGCAGGGCGACCGCATGCTCGACGTGCCGACGCTGAACGCGGGAGCCCTGCTCTCGCTGCTGCCCACCTTCATCTTCTTCCTGATCTTCCAGCGCACCCTGACCCGTGGTGTCACGGCCGGGGCCGTGAAGTGACATCACAGGACGTGACGCCACAGGACGTGACGCCACAGGACGTGGCGCCGCAGGACTCTTCCCCGACCCCGCGAAAGGAACGCTGACCATGCGCTTCACCAACGGATACTGGCTCGACCGCGAAGGCTTCACCGTCCAGCGCGGACGGCAGGTCCACGACCTCCAGGTCGATGCCGAGCAGTCAGAGGTGCGCGCCTACGCCCCGGTCCGGCCCGTGCACACCCGCGGGGACACCCTGAACAACCCGCAGCTGACCGTCACCTACCAGGCCGTCGCCGACGGCGTGATCCGGGTGCGCGTCCAGAATCATCGCGGGGTGCGCATTCCCGAGCCGCGCTTCGAGATCGCCGCGGATGCGCAGTACCGCGGCGTGATCACCGAGGGCGCCGACGGGGCCGTCTCGCTCGCCGCCGGCGACCTCGAGCTGCGGATCGCCCGGGGGGATGAGTGGAAGGCGGACTTCGTCTCGGCCGGACGCGAGCTGACCAGCTCCCTGGAACGGTCGATCGCGCACGTCATCGCGCCCGACGGGAAGCGGTACATGCACGAGCAGCTCACGCTCCGACCGGGGGAGAGCATCTACGGGCTCGGTGAACGCTTCGGCGCCTTCGTGAAGAACGGCCAGAGCGTCGACATCTGGAACGAGGACGGCGGGACCACCTCGGAGCAGGCGTACAAGAACGTGCCGCTGTACCTCAGCTCGCGGGGGTACGGCGTGTTCGTCGAGGACACCGGCGGGGTGTCCTTCGAGGTCGGCTCGGAGATGACCACCCGCGTGCAGTTCTCCGTCGAGGGTCAGTCCCTGACCTACCTGCTGATCGACGGCCCCACGCCGAAGGACGTGCTGCGCCGCTACACCGGCCTGACGGGCCGGCCGCCGCTGGTGCCGGAATGGTCGTACGGACTGTGGCTGTCGACGTCGTTCACCACCGACTACGACGAAGCCACCGTCATGTCCTTCATCGACGGCATGGAGCAGCGCGGGATCCCGCTGTCCGTCTTCCACTTCGACTGCTTCTGGATGCGCGGCTTCACCTGGAGCGACTTCATCTGGGATCCGGCCACGTTCCCGGATCCCGAGGGCATGATCCGGCGCCTGCACGAGCGCGGGCTGAAGGTCTGCGTGTGGATCAATCCCTATATCGCCCAGAAGTCCTATCTGTTCGACGAGGGCATGGAGCACGGCTACCTCGTGCGCACCACCTCCGGCGACGTGTGGCAGACCGACCTGTGGCAGGCGGGGATGGCGCTGGTGGACTTCACCAACCCCGAGGCCGTGCGCTGGTACCGCGGCAAGCTCGAGGCCCTGCTGGACATGGGCGTGGACTGCTTCAAGACCGACTTCGGTGAACGCATCCCGGTGCGGGACATCTCCTGGCACGACGGGGCCGATCCGGAGAAGATGCACAACTACTACACGCACCTGTTCAACCGCACCGTGTTCGACCTGCTCGTTCAGCGGCGCGGGGAGGGTGACGCCGTGCTGTTCGCCCGCTCCGCGACGGCCGGCGGCCAGCAGTACCCGGTCCACTGGGGCGGGGACAACGACTCCTCGCTGCCCTCGATGGGCGAGACCCTGCGCGGCGGGCTGTCGCTGGCGCTCTCCGGCTTCGGGTACTGGAGCCACGACATCGGAGGCTTCGAGGGCAACCCGGACCCGCTGGTGTTCAAGCGCTGGCTGGCCTTCGGCCTGCTCTCGTCCCACTCGCGCCTGCACGGCTCCAGCTCGTACCGGGTGCCGTGGGCGTTCGACGACGAGGCCGTGGCCGTGGCGCGCCGTTTCACCGTGCTCAAGCAGCAGCTGGTGCCGTACCTCCAGGACATGGCGCGGCAGGCGCACGAGCACGGCACCCCGCTGCTGCGCCCGATGGTGCTCGAGTTCCCCGAGGACCGCACCTGCCACGCCATCGACACCCAGTACATGCTGGGCGATTCCCTGCTGGTGGCGCCGGTGTTCGACCCGCAGGGCGAGGTGGAGTTCTACCTCCCCGAGGGGCGCTGGACCTCCGTGTTCGACGGCACCGTCGAGACCGGAGGGCGCTGGCTGCGCCAGAGGCACGGCGTCATGACGCTGCCGCTGTACGTCCGCGACGGAGAAGATCTGGGGCTCGACATCGCCGCCATCGACGGCTGAGTCCCCGGCCGGTCGAGCCCAGGCCGGCCATCCCGGGCCCCGCCACGACCGTCGGCCGTGGCGGGGGCCGGGGCAGCGATGGGGAAGCCCGCGGGTTCCGCGGCAGCCATGACGAGCCGGCCGCCGCATCCACGATCGGATGCAGCGGCCGGCTCGTCGTCTCCGACGGCTGGCGCCGGATAGGGGTGCTACTTGCTGAAGCCCGCGGTCAGGCCGCTGATCAGCTGTCGGCGGCCGACGATGTACAGCGCCAGGATCGGCAGCGCGGAGAGGATCACGGCGGCCAGCACGGCCGGGATGTTCTGGGTGAACTCGCCCTGGTAGGCCCACAGCGACAGGGGCAGCACGCGCTGCTCCGAGCTCTGGGTGAGCACCAGGGGGAAGAGGAACCCGTTCCACACCTGCAGCGCGTCGTAGATGCCGACGGTGACGATCGCGGGCCTCGCCAGCGGGATCACCAGCGAGCGGAACATCTGCCAGTCGCTCGCCCCGTCGACCGTCATGGACTCGTACAGCTCCTTGGGGACGTCCCGCAGGAAGTTCGTCAGGATCAGCACGGTGATCGGGATGGCGAAGGCGATCGAGGGCAGGATCAGCGCCCACAGGGTGTCGTAGAGGCCCAGCTCCACGATCAGGTAGTAGATCGGGATGATCGTGGCCTGCAGGGGGATGGCGATGCCCAGCAGGAACAGGCGCTGGCTGAACCGGGCCAGCCGGGTGCGGCTGCGCACGATCACGTAGCTGGCCAGCAGCGAGGACACCACCACGGCGACCACGGTGAGCGCCGTGACGAACACCGAGTTCGCGAAGTAGCGCAGGAAGTCGTTCTCCAGCACGTACCGATACGGCTCGAACGTGAAGTTCAGCGGCAGCGACAGCGGGTTGGACGAGTAGTAGTCCGACTGCGGCCGCACGCTGGTGACCACGATGTAGTAGATCGGGACCAGGATGACCAGCAGCCACAGGAAGGCGAGGACGCCGCCGATGACGTTGGGGGAGCGGTGACCGCTCGTGGTCGAGATGCTCATCAGGCGCCCTCCATCTGGCTTTCCATGCGGTCGGCTCCCGAGATCCGGTTCAGGGTGAGCGACAGCAGCAGGCCCACCACCACGAGGATCACGGCGATCACGCTGGCGGGGCCCATCTGATAGGACCGGAAACCGGTCAGGTACATATCCAGCGGCAGGATCCGGGTGGCATTGCCGGGGCCGCCCTGGGTCAGGATGAACACCAGATCGAAGTAGGTCAGCGACCCCACCAGCATCAGGGTGGAGCTGGTGACGATGGTGTACTTCAGCTGCGGCAGGGTGACGTTGAAGAACTGTCGCACCCGGCCGGCCCCGTCCAGCGTCGCCGCCTCGTACATGGAGGCGGGGATCTGCCGCACACCCGCCTGGTAGAGCAGGGAGTGGAACGGGACGAAGGACCACGAGATCACCATGATCACCGTGTAGAACGCCAGGTTGGGCGAGCCCAGCCAGTCCTGGCCGAGCCAGTCGAGACCGAAGGCGCGGGAGAGCCCGAAGTTCGGGTCCAGCAGCGCCCCGAAGGTGATCCCGATGGCCGCGGCGGAGAACAGCAGCGGCAGGAAGTACAGCACGGAGAAGGCCTCGCGGTACCGCTGATGACCGGCCATGAACGTGCCCAGCAGCAGGCTCAGCGGGAACTGCACCACGTAGCTCAGCGCCGTCAGCAGGAACGTCAGCTTCATGGCGTTCAGCGTGACCGGGTCCTGGAAGACGGTGAACCAGGCGCTGAGGCCGGCGAACTGCGGCGTGCCCAGCCCGTCCCACGCGAAGAAGGACAGCACGACCACGCCCGCCAGCGGCAGCAGCGCGAAGATGCCGAAGAAGCTCAGCGCCGGCAGCAGCAGCCAGTTGCTGGGGCCGGTCCGGTAGCCCGTGCGGGCCCGGTCGCCGGTTCCGCGGGGGCTGTCGATACCGCCACGGGATCCGTCCCGGGAGCCTGCAGCGTCCTCCCGGGACGGGTCCACACCGGCCGCGCCGGCGGCGGACGGATGCGTGGGGGACTGCGCCGAGGTCATGAGTCGATGGTCGCGTTCATGTTGGCGACGAAGTCCGCGGGCTCGATCTCCCCCAGGAAGATCTGGGAGAGGTTGGTCAGCAGCTCCTGGGCCGGGGCCGGGGGCAGCGCCTGGTCCCAGGACAGCTGGAAGTGGGGAGCGTTCAGGACCATGTCGTAGGCGAAGGTCAGGAAGTCCTCGTCGTCCAGACCCTTGAGCTTCTCCTCCAGCCCGGCCACGGCGGGGATGGCGCCGATGGACAGGAAGTCATCGACCATGTCGTCGTTGAGGTTGTACTCGTTGAGGTACTGGATCGCGAGCTCCTGGGTCTCCTCGTCGGCGTCGGCCGAGACGGACCAGTAGTTGGCGGGGTTGCCGACCACGTTGGCCGGGTCGCCCTCGCCGCCCTCGACCTCGGGGAAGTTGAGGAAGCCCAGCTTGCCGTCGGCGACGAACTCGGGGGCGTCCTGCTTGAAGGTGCCGTACACCCAGCTGCCCTGGAGCAGCATCGCGGCCTGCCCGGTGTGCACGAGCGCGGCATCGGCACCCGCATCGGCCGTGACCGACCCGAAGCCGGAGCCGAAGGCGCCGGCGTCGACCAGCTCGACGATGGACTCCAGGGCGGAGGTGATGGCCGGCTCGGACCAGGCCTCCGGTTCGCCTTCCAGCACCTTCTGGAAGGCGCCCTCGCCGCCGATGCGGTCGGTGAGGTACTGGATGTACATCAGCTCCGGCCACACGCTCTGCCCGGCCAGGGACAGCGGGGTGACGCCGGCGGCGGAGAAGGTGTCGATGGCGGACATCAGCTCGTCCCACGTGGTGGGCGGGGTGACGCCGTGCTGCTCGAACAGTTCGGTGTTGTAGTACAGGATCACCGGCTGGGTGTCGTTGTTGGGCACTCCGTACTGCTTGTCCTCGATCTTGCCGACATCGGCGATCGAGGGGATGGTGCGGCCCAGCACGTCGTCCACCTTGCCGGTGAGGTCGACGACGGACTCGTTGTCGACGTAATCGGCCAGGGTGCCGCCGGCCCAGTTGAACACCAGGGTGGGGGCGTTGCCGGAGCCGATCGCGGTGCGGATCTTCTCCTTGTAGGCATCGTTGGCGAAGAACTGCACGGCGAACTCGTTGTCGGGGTTCGCTTCGTTCCAGGCGTCGAAGGAGGCCTGGTAGGTGTCCTGCTTGGCGCCTGTGAGGGCCCAGACGGACAGGCTCGACGGGGAGCCGGCCCCTCCCGAGGGCTGGGCGCCGCCGCCGCAGGCGCTGAGGGTGGCGAGGGCAGGGACGGAGATCCCGAGGCCGGCGAGAGTCGCGCGGCGGGTGACAGGCTTCATTGCTGTACTCCAGTTCGCAGGTCCGGCAACAGTGCCGAAAGCTTTCGGAAAGTGCGAGTGCAGTGTCAAGGTAGCCCGCGCGATCCAGAGTGGTCAAGCCCAGGTCATGGTCCGATGCCCGTTCGAAACTCTCCCCGCGACAAGAACTGCCCGGACCAGCACATGCGGAGTCGGAAGGGCGCTGGTCGGCTCCTCATCGTGGCCTGGCGCGAGTGCGTGGAAGGGAGCGTGTGGAGGGGCGTCTTCCGGGGCATGCAGCGCCCGGCCGGCGTGCAGCGTCCGGCCGGTGTGCAGCGCCCCGCGCGGCATACAGCGCCCGGCCGGTGTGCAGCGTCTCCGCCATCGTGAGGGCGTGTCGAGCGGGGTGTGGCACGAAGGTGTAGCTGAGCGGACCGAGACCCCTCTCAGAGCAGGGCAGATGCCACACAGCTACAGGTTCGTGCCATCGCCCCCTCCGCTCGCAGGCCCCGCGCGCCCCGCCCGGGGACAGACGAGAGCCCGGCGACCACGAGGTCACCGGGCTCTCGGGGAGCAGGGCAGGCTCAGGCGGTGGGTGCCGAGGCCAGCACCCGCGCCTGGTTCTGGGCCTTCACGGCGAGTTCGACCGCCTTGAAGGCGTGGTCCTGGGTCATGGCGTTGTCCGTACGGTTGAGCACGTCGAGGATGAGCTCGCCGAAGTAGGGGAAGCCCACCTGGCCGTTGGCCTCGATGCGGTGCTCGCCCTTGCCGTCGACGAGGATGACCTGGCCGCCACCGTTGTCGGTGGTGACGTCGAGGTACTTGCGCAGCTCGATGTAGCCCTCGGTGCCCAGGATGAACGTCCGGCCGTCGCCCCAGGTGCGCAGCCCGTCGGGCGTGAACCAGTCCACGCGCACGTACCCGGAGGCGCCGCTGGACAGGGCGATGTGGGCGTCGCCGAAGTCGTCGAGCTCGGGGTGGTCGGGGTGGCCGAAGTTGCCGATCGAGCTGGAGAGGATCTCGGCGTCGTCGGAGCCGGTGAAGGTGAGCATCTGCTCGAAGTTGTGGCTGCCGATGTCGGTGAGGATGCCGCCGTAGCGGGCGCGCTCGAAGAACCAGTCGGGCCGGGAGGCGGGGTCACCGAGACGGTGCGGGCCCATGCCCATCACCTGGATGACGTCGCCGATGGCGCCACGCTCGATGTACTGGCCGGCGAGCACGGCGGCCTCGACGTGGATCCGCTCGGAGTAGTAGACCGCGTACTTCTTCCCGGTGCGCTGGGTGGCCTCGCGCGCCTTCGCGAGCTGGTCGAGCGTGGTCAGCGGGGCCTTGTCGGTGAAGTAGTCCTTCCCCGCCTCCATCACGCGGATGCCCAGGGCCGCGCGGTCGGAGGTGACCGCGGCGGCCGCGACCAGGTGGACCTCCTCGTCGGCGAGGACCTCTTCCTCGCTCTCGGCGATTCTCACCTGCGGGAACTTCTCCTGGAACGCCTGGGCGCGCTCGGGCTGGGGATCGTAGACCCACTTCAGGGTGCCCCCGGCCCCGAGCAGGCCCTGGGTCATGCCGCCGATGTGGCCGTGGTCGAGGTGCATCGCGGCGAAGACGAACTCGCCGGGCTCGACGACCGGGCTGGGCATCTCGGCGGGGGCGTAGTCGGCTCCTTCGGAGGCGGCCATGGGAGGGGTCCTTTCGACGAACGGTCTGGGTGGTCTGGGACGGGGAGTCGGACGGGAGGGGCGCGGGCAGGCTCAGGACGCCGCCGCGGCACCGGCCGGGTCCGTCCCGCCGACGGTGATGCCGCCGTCCTGGGAGGCGACCGAGGCGGTCTTCTCGAAGAAGTGCGGTGCCCTGGCCTCCAGGGTGCCGGCGCGGTAGTAGGGGTCATCGGCCGGGATCGGCAGGTCGATGGTGCGGCGCTCGATGGCCGCCGCGTAGATCGCCGTGACCAGTTCCAGGGCCCGTCGGCCGTCCTCGCCGGTGATCAGCGGGTCCCGGCCCTCCCTGATCGCGGCGATAACGTCGCGCAGTTGGCCGGCGTGGCCGGTGTGCTCCAGTTTCGGCAGTGCCGCGTTGAAGGATTCGAGGTCGGCGACCAGCGAGCTGTTGCCCTCGGGGGTCGGGAACCCGTTGGGCTGAGGGGTCTCGGCGACCACGGCCCAGGGCTGGGAGACGCGGGCGTGCTCGCCCTGGATCACGATCTCCTGCTGCTGGCCGTGGTGGACGACGGAGCTGGTCAGCTCCGCCAGGCCGCGCTCGTACTGCAGGATCGCCACCCCGAGATCCTCGACCTCGGCGTTGTGGTGCTGAGCGTTGGTCATCATCGCCGCGACCGCCTGCGGCCGGCCCAGCAGCCACAGAGCGATGTCGATGTGGTGGATGGCGTGGTTCAGTGTGCAGCCGCCGCCCTCGGAGGCCCAGGTGCCGCGCCACCACAGGTCGTAGTAGGACAGCCCGCGCCACCATTCCGAGGCGATGCGGGTGTGGGAGATCGATCCGAGCTTGCCCGAGTCCAGGACGGCCTTGAGCCCCATCATCTCGTCGCGGAATCGGTTCTGCGCGATCACCGAGAGGATCTTCCCGCTGGAGCGCTGCGCCTCGATCATGGCGTCGCAGTCCTCGAGCGAGGGGGCCATCGGCTTCTCGACGATCACGTTGATGCCGGCCTCCAGCGCCTTGACCGCGACCGGGCGGTGGGCCGACGGGGGCGTGGTGACGCTGACCAGGTCGAGATCCTCGGCCTCGAACATCGCGTCGGTGTCCGCGTACGAGCGGGCCTCCGTCAGGCCGAACGCCTCACGCTTGGCGTCGGCCCGCTCGAGCGTCAGGTCGGCCAGGGCGACGATGCGCACCTCGTCGGACGCCTCCAGGTAGGCACCGAGATGGGCGTCGGAGATGTTGCCGGTACCGATGACAGCGACGTTGAGCATGAGGCGGAGAGCCTTTCCGGCGGTGGGGCGGGCGAACGGTGAGCGATGGAGAGTGGGCGATTGGTGGGGGTCAGTGAGGGTGAGAGGTGGCTCGGAGTCTGGGCCGGGCTTGTACGACGTGCCCTGCCAGCAGCGCCGTGCTGCGGCATCGGGCGGGTCGCGCCATTGCAGCGCCGCACCTGGCTCCGGTAAGCCGTTTCCAGAAGTGTCCTGCATCACCACGGCCGTAGCAGTCGCGTGCAGGATGTTGCCACGGCATGCGGTGTGTCGTACCAGCCCGAGCGGTGCAGCCTCGAGCGGTTCAGCCCGAACGGGCCGCCGAGCGTCCCCGCTCGGACGGCACCGCTCGGACGGCACGGCTCGGACGGCACCAGGTCAGGCGGGCGTCTGCAGATCCTGGAGGCCGACCGCGTCGGGACGCTCGCACGTGCTGGTGATCTCGGTCCTGCGCCCGCTGGTCGAGGACTCCAGCACGGCGTTCATGACCTCGAGGACGTGCTGGCCCAGCTCTCCGCTCGCGCGCAGGGCTGCTCCGCGCTCGGCCATGTCGGCCAGTCCGATGCCGCGGGAGGCGCCGACGTATCCGGCCGACTCCGGCAGCGTCTCCCAGCCGTCCCCGCCGAGCGGGTGCACGGAGACCTCGCCCTCGAAGCGGTTGGGATCGGGCACGGCGAGGCTGCCTCCGGTGCCGTGGATCTCGATCGGGCGGGACGCGGTCGCAACCGCGTCGAAGCTCATCACCAGCGTCGACAGCGCGCCGGATGCGTGGACGAGCACACCGGTGACATGGGTGTCGGTGGTGACCGGGATGCTCTCGCCCTGGCGGGGACCGGAGCCGATCGTGCGCTCCGGGCGCAGCCGGCTGCTCGCCCCGATCACCGCGTCGATCGGTCCCAGCAGCGTGACCAGGGCGTGGATGTAGTACGGCCCCATGTCCAGCAGCGGGCCGCCGCCGGGTACGTAGTAGAAGTCCGGCTGCGGATGCCAGCGCTCATGGCCCGGGGTGAGCATGGTCGCCGTCGCGGCGATCGGGGTGCCGATGAGGCCGTCGTCGATCGCGGCGCGGGCGGTCTGGGTGCCGGTGCCCAGCACCGTGTCCGGCGCGCTGCCGACGACGACCCCGGCCCCGCGGGCGGCCTCGAGGACCGCCCGCCCCTCCTCGGTGGTGACCGCGAACGGCTTCTCGGAGTAGACGTTCTTGCCGGCGGCGATGACGCGCAGATCGACATCGGCGTGGGCGGCGGGGATCGTCAGGTTCAGGACCGTGTCGACATCGGGATCGGCGATCAGCTCGTCGACTCCCAGCGCCCGCACTCCCTCCCGGCCCTCCGCTGCGGCCTGCGCGCGCTCGGGGTCGAGGTCGGCGACGGCGACCAGTTCGACCCCCGGCAGGGCGTCGAGGGTGGCCAGGTACTGCCGAGAGATCACGCCGCAGCCGATCATGCCGATCCGCATCGGCTCCCGGTCGCCGCCGACCGCCCCGGCCGGAACCGAGGTGGTCTCCTGATCGTTCAGCGTGCTGCCCACAGCAGGCCCCTCTCGACGATGGTGCGCACGTTCGGATCCTCGAGCACCTCGACCCGGTGACCGGGCGTGGAGACGAAGATGCGCCCCTGACCCCACTGCCGTGTCCAGATCGCCGGGGACGTCACCGGGCGGTGCCACGGATCCCATTCGCGCACCTTCTGCGTGGTGGTGGCGAGCACGTCGATGTAGTCGTCCGAGAGCACCCAGTACTGCTCGGTGACCAGGTCGAAGTCCTCGATGCCCCGGGTGATGGGATGCTCGGCGGCCTCGGGCAGCATGTTCACGGTGTAGGGCACGTAGTTGTCGGACTGCTCGCCGGTGCGCTCGTCGGGATGCTTGCCGGGATGGCAGCCGAACTGGCCGCCGATCAGCGTGAGGTAGTCGGAGTTGCTGCGGTAGCTGTCGGCGATGCCGCCGTGCCAGCCGGCCAGCCCGGTGCCGGCCTCGACGGCCGCGCGCAGGCCCTCGAACTCCTCCTTCTCGATGGTGGACATCGTGTTGCACTGGAGGATCAGATCCACCGTGGCCATGTACTCCGCGTCGGCATAGACGGCCGGGGAGCCCTCGATGCGGACGTCGAAGCCGTTCTCCCGCAGGAAAGGGATGAACAGGTCGGTGGTCTCGACGGGCTGGTGGCCGTCCCAGCCGCCGCGGACGACGAGCGCCCTGCGGGCGCCGGGATCCTGGCCTTCGTCGACGAAGATGCTGGTCGAGGAGGTGGGGTGGTCGGTCATCGGGTGTTCTCCTGAGTGTCGATCCGCTGCCAGCTGCTGCCGTGGTCCGAGCTGGACTCGACGGCCGCGAGGACGCGCTGGACCTGCAGCGCCTCCTCGAAGGACGGGGAGGGCTCGGTGCCCTCGCCGATCGCGCGCACGAGGTCCGCGATCTCGTGGGTGAAGGTGTGCTCGTAGCCGAGGCCGTGCCCGGTGGGCCACCAGGCCTCGGCGTAGGGGTGCTCGGGCTCGGTGGTGAGGATGCGGGTGAAGCCCTGCCGCCCCTCCGGTGCGGTGGCGTCGTAGAACTGCAGCTCGTTCATCCGCTCGAAGTCGAAGGACAGGGAGCCCTTCGAGCCGTTGATCTCCAGGCGCATCGCGTTCTTGCGGCCCTGCGCCATCCGGGTGGCTTCGAAGGAGCCCAGCGTGCCGTTCGCGAAGCGGGCGGTGAAGAGTGCGACGTCGTCGACCGTGACCTGCTGGCGCTCGCCGGAGGTGTCGCCGCGGCCGCCGAGTCCCTCCGCGGTCCCTGCCGCGGGCCGGGTCGGAACTATCGTCTCCAGCGTGCCGGAGACCTCCGCGATGTGCTGGCCGGAGACCCATTGGGCGAGATCGATGACGTGGGCGCCGATGTCGCCGAGGGCCCCAGAGCCCGCCTTGTCCTTGTCCAGACGCCATGTCATGGGGGCGTCGGCGTCGGAGAGCCAGTCCTGGAGGTAGTTGGCCCGGATCTGGCGGATCTCGCCGACCGCGCCGTCCGCCACCAGGCGGCGGGCGTAGGCGAGCGCGGGGGTGCGGCGGTAGCTGAACCCGCACATCGTCAGTGATCCGGCCTCGCGCGCCTGCTGCGCGGCCCGGGCCATCTGCTCGGATTCCTCCACCGAGTTGGCCAGCGGCTTCTCGCACAGCACGTGCTTGCCCGCGGCCAGCGCCGCCGTGGCGATCTCGAGGTGGGTATCGCCCGGCGTGCAGATGTCGATCAGATCGATCTGGGGATCCTCGACCAGGTCCTGCCAGCGCGTGGTGGCGGAGGCGAAGCCGTAGCGCTCGGCGGCCGCGCGCACGGAGCTGTCCGTGCGGCCCGCGATGGAGTGCAGAACCGGCGTCAGCGGCAGGTCGAAGAAGCGATGCGCGGTGCGCCAGGCATGGGAATGGGCGGCCCCCATGAAGCCGTAGCCGACCATGCCGACGTGCAGCGGTCGGATATCTTGATGCGGCGATGTCACGGGCTGTCTCACGGCTCCTCGGGAAAAGTTTCGGGACGACGGGGGGGCGCTGCTCCCGACGCGGCGGTCGATCCCCACCGGCACGGCGTCCATGCCGAAAAAGTCCGTTGGCCAGTGATGACGCGGGAGGCCGTGGAGCGCCGGGGCCGGGGAGCGTCCGTCGGGAACCGCTTGCACCCTATCGCGCCGCCGGTGTTGACCGGCAAGCGGACGCTCATCTAGTCTCGGCACCACCGAAAGTGGCCGAAAACTTGCTAAACGAGACCGAACCCCGAGTGGCCGACGCCGATGCGTGCCCTCGTCGGCAGTGCGAAGGAGCACCCCATGACCGTTCCCGCGTGGACAGACCCCTCGGTGGGCACCGAGCAGCGCGTCGAGGCGCTGCTGGCCGACCTCACCCTGGAGGAGAAGGTCGCTCAGCTGGGCAGCTACTGGAAGCGGCCGGAGATCGGTGACGCGGAGGGCTTCGCCCCCATGCAGTCCACCTTCGACGAGGGCCGCGATCCCTTCGAGGAGGCGGCGCGCAACGGTCTCGGGCACATCACCCGTCCCTTCGGCAGCGCCCCGATGACTGCGCAGGAAGGTGTCGAGAACCTGCGCCGCATGCAGGCCACCGTCACCGAGAACTCCCCGCACGGGATCCCGGCGATCGCACACGAGGAATGCCTGACCGGGCTGATGGCGCACGAGGCCACCACCTATCCCGCCGCCATCGCCTGGGGTGCGAGCTTCGACCCGGAGCTGATCGGCGAGATGTCCCGTCGCATCGGCGCGGACATGCGGGCACTGGGAACCCATGTCGGCCTCGCGCCCGTCCTCGACATCGTGCGCGACTACCGCTGGGGCCGCATCGAGGAGACCATGGGGGAGGACCCGTACCTCACCGGCATGCTGGCCACCGAGTACGTGAGGGGTCTGCAGGATTCCGGCGTGATCGCCACGCTGAAGCACTTCGCCGGCCATGCCGCCTCGCGCGCCGGCCGCAACCACGCCCCGGTCTCCATCGGCCGCCGCGAGTTCCACGAGATCGACCTGGTCCCCTTCGAGATGGCCGTGCGCCGGGGAGAGGTCGGCGCGGTGATGAACTCCTACGCCGACGTCGACGGCATCGCCCCCGCGGCCAGCCACTGGCTGATGACCGAGCTGCTGCGCGAGACGTGGGGCTTCGAGGGCACCGTGGTCTCCGACTACTGGGCCGTGAACTTCCTGCAGTCCATGCACCGGGTCGTGGAGACCACGCGCGAGGCCGCCGTGACCACGCTCCGCGCCGGTATGGACGTCGAGCTGCCCGAGACCAACACCTTCCCGCTGCTGCTGGAGGCCATCGAGGACGGGGACCTCGACGTCGAGGTGCTGGACACCGCGGTGCGGCGCGTGCTGCGCCAAAAGGTGGAGCTGGGCCTGCTGGATCCGGGCTTCGACCCCGCCACGACCGGCGAGGCCATCGACCTGGACCCGGCCGAGAACCGCGAGGTCGCGCGCCGGCTGGCCGAGGAGTCCATCGTCCTGCTGCGCAACGACGCCGCGACCCTGCCGCTGGCGGCCCCGGGCCGGATCGCCCTGATAGGCCCCAGCGCCGTCGAGCCGCGCAGCTTCCTGGGCTGCTACAGCTTCACCAACCACGTCCTCTCCCGCCTCGAGGACAACGGCACCGCCGTCCCCGTTCCGTCGCTCGCCGAGGCGATGACCGCCGAGTTCCCCGGCTCCACGGTCACCACCGTCGCGGGCACGGACTTCACCGGTACCGGCACCGCCGGGATCGCCGAGGCCGTCACGGCGGCCGAGGCCGCCGACGTCGCGGTCCTCGCCGTCGGCGACATCGCCGGACTCTTCGGAGCCGGCACCTCGGGCGAGGGCTGCGACGTCGCGGACCTCCAGCTGCCCGGCGCCCAGCACGAGCTGGTCGAAGCCGTCCTGGCCACCGGCACCCCGGTGGTACTGGTGATGGTCACCGGTCGTCCCTACGCGCTCGGCGCCTACGTCGACCGCTGCGCCGCCATCGTGCAGGCATTCATGCCCGGCGAGGAGGGCGGCAGCGCGATCGCCGGCGTCCTCTCCGGTCGCGTGAACCCCTCGGGCCGCCTGCCCATCGGCATCCCCGGCGGCATGGGCGGCCAGCCCGGCACCTATCTGGCCCCGGTGCTGGCGTGGGTCAGCGACGGCATCTCCAACATCGATCCCAAGCCGCTGTTCCCCTTCGGCCACGGTCTCGGCTACTCCCGCTTCGAGTACTCGGACCTGGAGGTCTCGGCCACCGAGGTCGCGCCCGACGGCGCCGTCGAGGTCTCGGCAGTGGTGACCAACGTGGGCGAGCGCGAGGGCAAGGAGGTCGTCCAGCTCTACCTCAGCGACCCCGTCGCCTCGGTGGTGCGCCCCCTGAAGCGGCTCGTCGGCTTCACCAAGGTCGCTCTCGCCCCGGGGGAGAGCGCCCGGGTCACCTTCGATCTGCACATGGACCGCGCCGCCTTCCTCGGAGAGGACTACCGGCGCATCGTCGAGCCCGGCGAGCTTCGGGTGCGCGTGGGCGCCTCGAGCGAGGACACCGCGCACGAGGCCTCTTTCCGAGTCGTCGGCGAGGTGCGTGAGGTCGGCGACGGCGACCGGGTGCTCGTCACGCCGGCGACGGTCGTGCCGGTCGGCCGCGAGATGCCGAGTGCACTGGCCGGCGTGGCGGCTTCCCCGCCGGCCGAGTGATGGCGACCTCGTCGGCTCCGACGGGACGTCTCGAACCCGTGGAACTGCGTCTGGTCGATGCCAGCGGCGCTCCGCTGAAGCATGTGACCGCCACGGTCGAGCAGACCCGGCATGCCTTCGGATTCGGGTGCACGGCCTTCGACCTGCCCGAGCCCGGCGCCCCGGATGACCTGGCGTCCCTGTGGCACGGTCTCTTCAACTCCGCCACCCTGCCTTTCTACTGGCGCTGGTTCGAGCCGTCCCCGGGGCGCCCCGGCACTGCTCGCCTGCGGCGCCTCGCCGAGCAGCTGCGGAGTCGTGGGGTCCGTATAAAGGGACACCCGCTCGTGTGGCACACGCTCGCCCCGCAGTGGCTGCTGGACCGGCGCGATGAGGACGTGGAGCAGGCCATCCGAGCTCGTGTCACCCGAGAGGTGAACGACTTCGCCGGCCTCGTCGACCAGTGGGATGCGATCAACGAGACGGTGATCCTGCCCGTCTTCGAGGCCGAACCCAATGCGATCTCCCGACTGGCCAGGGCTCGTGGACGAATGCACGTGATCCGGCTGGCCTTCGAGACAGCCCGAGCCACCGATCCGGACGTACGTCTCGTGCTGAACGACTTCGACCTCTCCACGGACTACGAGGACGTGATCGAGGAATGCCTGGAGGCCGGGATCCGCATCGATGCGATCGGCCTGCAGACCCACATGCACCAGGGGTATCGGGGCGAGGAGCAGATCTCCGCGGTCATCGACCGCTTCTCCCGCTTCGGCCTGCCGATCCAGATGACCGAGACCACTCTGGTCTCGGGCGACCTGATGCCGTCCCACATCGGGGATCTCAACGACTACGTCGTCGACTCCTGGCCCTCGACCCCCGAGGGAGAGGAGCGGCAGGCCGACGAGCTCGTGCGGCACTACCGCACGGTGCTCTCCCACGACACGGTCGAGTCGCTGACCTATTGGGGTCTGGACGACGCCACCGCTTGGCTCGGCGCGCCCGCCGGCCTGGTCCGGCCCGACGGCACCCCCAAACCGGGGTATCACGCACTGCGTGCGCTGATCGGCACGGACTGGTGGCTGGAGTGCGAGGAACGGCGGACGGACGACGACGGCGTCCTGCGCTTCCGAGGGTTCGCCGGTGACTACTCGGTGAGTATCGCCGGTGCGTCGGTCTGTGTGACGGTGCCGCGAGGCGGCATCGTCACACAGCGGGAGTTGATGCGGACTCCGCTTCCGGGCTGACGAATCGCTCCCGGATCACGTGGGCGACCGGCTGCTGCGACCACCAGAGCGCGAAGGTCAGCAGCGGTGCGGCGAGGAGGACCGTGAGGACGCCGGCGACGTGGACGATACCCAGCGTGACGATCCCGAGGCAGACCAGCGACACGGTGGGTCGCGGCATGGTCACCGAGGTGTGGAACGACAGCCGCACGAGGTCGGGCAGCCGGAAGCTGAAACCGGAGGCGATGGTCAGCGCGCGCACCGACACCACCAGCACCAGGGCCCCGATCACCACGAACGCGAGGTTCAGGCCCTGCGTCCCGACGGCGTACCCGTGGCTGAGGTTCGTGGCCAGCACGCCCAGGACGACGGCGGCCGGAACGGCGACCTTGAGACTGTCCACGACGGTGGCGCGATAGCCGTGCAGGAAGCGGGCGGCAGGGACCGGTTCGGGATCCTGGGCGCGAGCGCGCCAGGCATGAAGCGCCGCGGTCACCGCGGGAGCGAGCGGCACCGCAGCGATCGTCTGGACGAACGCCGTGGACGGAGCATCGCCGAGGAGCATCCACGCCAGCAGTGTCGGGGACGAGCCGAGGGCGAGCAGCACGCCGATGACCAGGAACCAGTATGTTCCCTCCGTCAGAGCGATGAACAGGCTGCGGGATGCGGGCGAGGGCGTCATTGCTCCCCTTTCGGGCCGGCGCGGACGGATGCTGAGAGCCATGGCCATCATGTCCCGAGCGGCCGAAACTTTCGACAGTAGGCGAGAGGTTGTTGCGGGAACGTTACCGCTCCTTTATGTCCCGCGATGGCTGTTCCGGGCCGACGAGCCCGACGAAAGCAGAGGTCACAGCCGATGAGCGGCCAGCGGCCCCGGCCTTCGGGGCTATGTGACGAATCTCTTGACCGAGACCAGTGCGACAACTAATGTACAAGCGGGACCGAAACTTCAGTGAAAATCGGTCGGCGCCTTGAGGTGACGTGAGGATGCGTCCCGCACGGCGTCCGGTCACTGGGCCATGAGGCGGATCCGGTGGATTCGTTCCGGCCCGACGGCCGAGCACCGCGCAGTATCAGCAGGTCGACGTCGACCTGTTCGGCCGTACAGACCTTCCTGTGCGGCGAGGATCTCGATGAGGAGACGGCAATGACGACGCCACACCCATTCCACTTTTCCCCCAGCCGGCGCAGTTTCGTCGGGCTCTCCGCCGCCGCCTTCGGCTCCCTCGCGCTCGCCTCGTGCGGGTCCGGGACCGGCGAGGAGGTCGACATCGAGAGCCAGAACGTCGGGGCGATGGAGGATTACGCCGCCGACATGCAGTTCAAGGCCACCGAACCGATACAGGTGAGCATGCTCTGGACTGATTGGCCGGATGTCGGTGTCAAGGACACGTGGCGCATCTTCGAGCACATCAAGGAGCTCACCAACGTCGAGATCACGCTGACGCACATCCCCTTCAGCGATCACGAGGAGAAGCGCAGTCTGCTGATCAGCGCCGGCGATGCGCCGACCCTCATTCCTCTCGTGTACACGGGCGAGGACTCCCCGTTCGTCTCGTCCGGAGCCGTGGTCCCCCTGAGCGACTACGCCGACAAGATGCCCAACTTCCAGAAGTACGTGGAGGAATGGGATCTGGGCGAGATGATCGAGAACATCAAGCAGTCCGACGGCAAGTACTACATGGTGCCCGGTTTCCAAGAGGTCTCCGTCCCGATGTTCAGCCTGGTCGTGCGCAAGGACGTCTTCGAGGAGGTCGCCGGTGGCGTGCCGGACACCTGGGATGAGCTGCGCGAGGCGCTGCTGCTGATCAAGGAGAAGTACCCCGACTCCGTCCCGCTCGCCGACGGCTTCGAGGCGCAGTCGATGCTCAACTACGCCGCCCATGCCTTCGGGACGGTCGCCGGCTGGGGCTTCGGCGACGGCACGCTCGAGGGGGAAGACGGCGAGCTCGTGTACGCCGCCACCACCGACGAGTACAAGTCGATGGTGGAATACTTCCGCGGCCTGGTCGAGGACGGGCTCCTGGACGGCGAGTCGCTCACCGCATCCAACGACGGCACCGGTGCGGCGGGCGTCGACGAGAAGTTCGCGCAGGAGACCTGCTTCGCCGCCTCCGGCTCCTCGGGCACCGCGATCGAGTTCGCCCAGGCACTCAACGAGACCGTCGGCGAGGGGAACTACGCGGTCACGCTGATCCCGCCGCCCGCCGGTCCCGCGGGCGACAAGATCGAGCCGAGGAACTTCTGGCACGGGTTCATGCTCAGCTCCGACATCACGGAGTCCGAGCACTTCCTGGCCACCCTGCAGTTCCTGGACTGGCTCTACTACAACCCGGACGCCCGCGAGATGCTGCGGTGGGGAGAGAAGGACGTCAACTACACGAAGTCCGAGGACGGCACCATCGAGCTGATGGACGGCTTCTCGCTCGATGACTACAACATCAATTCCGGTGCCGAGACCGACATCAAGATCGATCTCGGCTACTCGACATTCCCGGCGGAGGCTACGGAGTCCCGTGCCCTCAAGGAGTCCTACAGCACGCCCGAGTTCGTCCAGTACATCGATGACGTGCTCACGGTGCGCACGCCGCGGGATCCGATCCCGCCGGCGCCTCTGGACGAGGCCGAGCTCGAACAGGCCTCATTGCTGTCCACACCTCTCAAGGACGCGGTGGACACCGCCACGCTGCAGTTCATCATGGGCCAGCGCGATATGAGCGAATGGGAGGCGTTCGTTGAGGAGCTCGAGGCTGCGGGTCTGCCGCGATATCTCGAACTTCTCAATGGAGCCCGGGCCCGGTTCGCCGAGACCAACGGCTGAGCGAATTCATGTATCGCAAGGTGTCGACGACGAAGGTGGACCTATGACGATCATGGAATCCCGAGACGTCGCGGCGCAGGATCCCGCGTCGCGACGTCCCGCTCCCGAACGCCGCCCGGGCGCCTGGCGGCGAGCGCTGCGTCGCGACTGGCCGCTGTACGCGCTGGCAGTGCTGCCGCTGCTGTTCCTCGCCGTCTTCCGGTACCTTCCGATGCTCGGCAATGCCATCGCGTTCCGCCGGTTCCGGCCGGGCGGCAGCATCTTCGGCGATGAGTGGGTGGGAACGCTCTACGTGGAGATGTTCATCCGGGACCCCGCCTTCTGGAACGTCTTCGCGAACACGGCGATCATCGGCGCGATGACGCTCGCCGTGTGCTTCCCGCTCCCGATCATCCTGGCGCTCATGTTGAACGAGGTCAGACGGCGTCATTTCAAGCGCATCGTGCAGTCGATCAGTTATCTCCCGCACTTCCTCTCCGTCGTGATCGTCGTCGGCATGGTCTACCAGCTGCTCTCTCTGCAGGGCACGGTGAACCAGCTCGTGGAGTTCTTCGGTGGAGACGCCGTCGCGTTCCTCCAGAGACCCGAATGGTTCCGGTTCATCTACGTCGCCTCGGAAGCGTGGCAGACCGTCGGCTGGGGAACCATCCTCTATCTGGCGGCGCTGACCGCTGTCGATGACGCGCTCTACGAGGCGGCGAGGATCGACGGCGCGAACAGGTGGCAGCAGACGTGGCACGTGACGTTGCCCGGAATTCGCCCGACGATGGTCACGCTGCTGATCCTCAACATCGGCAATTTCCTCAACGTCGGCTTCGAGAAGGTGCTGCTGCTGTACAACCCCATGACCTATTCGACCGGTGACGTGATCTCCACATACCTCTACCGGGTGGGTCTCGTCTCCAACAACCTCAGCTACGCCGCGGCCATCGGTCTGTTCCAGGCGATCATCGGATTCGCCATGGTGATGACCGCGAACTACATTTCTCGACGATTGGTGGGGACGAGCCTGTGGTGATCGACGCGATGAAAGCCGATGCCCCGCGCAGGGAGCCGGTCGTGCCTCGGGCCGCGAGGATCAAGGACTCCCGGTCCTACCGGATCTTCACGGTCATCAACACGACCGCCCTGATCCTGCTGTGCGGCGTGATGCTCTACCCCTTCATCATGCTCGTGGCGCAGTCGTTCAGCTCGGCGGGGGCGATCAACGCCGGCAAGGTCAGCGTCTTCCCGGTCGATTTCAATATCGACACGTACCGGGCCGTGGCGAACAACGCCGACTTCTGGCGCAGCTACGGCAACACCGTGCTGTACACCGTGCTCGGGACGACGATCGCCATGGCGCTGACCACGACGTACGCTTTCGTGCTGTCGAAGAAGCATCTACGGGGCCGCAGTCTGCTCATCGGCATCGCCGTGTTCACGATGTTCTTCAACGGCGGCATCGTGCCGAACTATGTGCTGATCTCATCGCTCGGCATGAAGAACACGATGTGGGCGGTGATCCTGCCGCCCGCGCTGTCGGTGTTCAACCTGCTCGTGATGAAGGCGTTCTTCGAGAACCTTCCGACGGAGCTCGAGGAGGCGGCGCACATCGACGGCCTCTCGTGGTTCGGGATCTTCTTCCGCATCACGCTGCCGCTGTCCAAGGCTGTCATCGCCACGATGGTGCTCTTCTACTCGGTGCAATACTGGAACGACTGGTTCGCTGCGTTCCTCTATCTCGATCGCACCGACCTGTTCCCGGTGACCTTGTTCCTGAGGAATCTGATCGCCGGAGCCTCGACCGCGGCGTCGGAAGGGGCGGCGGCCTCGGGGTCCAGCATCAGCGACATCAACGCGAACATCCAGTCCGTCACGATGATCCTGATCCTCATCCCGATCCTGTGCGTATACCCCTTCGTCCAGAGGTATTTCGTCTCGGGCATCATGCTCGGCTCCGTCAAGGGCTGAACGTCCGCTTCATCCTGACCCGCCCGGGACTGATGCACCGCCCGTTCGTCGTCATGGCGAGGCAGAGAGGCGCCACGGTGAGGCGGGCGAGGATCCGCTTCTCGCCCTGGAGTGTCCTGATAGGCGTCTATCGTCCTCACCATGGACATCATTCTGATGGGCGGGCTCTGGCTGGACGTGACGGTGTGGGACGAGGTCGCCCGACACCTCGAGGGCACCGGGCGGTCCCACTGACACTTCCCGGGCAGGGGGACGGCAATGCCGAGGCGACTCTGGTCGACCAGATCGCCGCGGCCACGGAAGCCGTCGACGCGGCCGACGGTTCGCCGTTCGTGGTGGGGCATTCCGCCTCGTCGGCCCTGGCCTGGCTGGTCGCCGATGCCCGGCCGGACCAGGTGGCCGGGGTGGGCATGATCGGAGGCATCCCCGGTCAGCACGGATCCGCTTACGCCGACTTCTTCCCGATCGAGGACGGCACCATGCCGTTCCCGGGATGGGAGCCGTTCGCCGGCCCGGACTCGGCCGATCTGGACGAGGCGACCAAGGAGCACCTGGCAATGACCGCCATCCCGGTGCCCGACGGTGTCGCCCAGGCGCGGGTCGAACTGGCCGACCCGCGCCGCTACGACGTCCCGGTGGTGCTGTTCTGCCCGGAGTTCAGCGTCGAGCAGGCCGAGCAGTGGATCGGCGCCGGAGACGTCCCCGAGTTGGCCAAGGCCACGGACCTCAGGTACGTCGACATCGACTCCGGACACTGGCCGATGCTGAGCGCTCCGGCAGAGCTGGCGCGGCTGCTGGCCCGTGCCGCTGACGACCTCGCGCGCTGAGCGCCGCTGCGTAGACCGGCCATGGCGACGACCTCGAGCGGCGTCGCAAGGTTCTCCTTCGGGGGCGGCTGGGAGGGCCGGGGTGGTTCATGAACTCGCCGAACTCTCAGAGACGCTCGCGCAGCCAGTCCAGCTGGCGGCGCTGCTGGACGGGCCCGCCGCCCTCGTGGTTGTTGAAGCGGTAGACGACCATCTCCCGCTCCGGAGGCGTCCCGGTGGCGCTGCCGTAGTGGTTGTGGGCGGCGAACACGGTCGAGGGCGGGCAGGTCACATCCCGCAGCCCCACCGAGAACAGAGCCGGCGCGGTGGCCCGTCGGCCCAGATGCAGAGCGTCGATATAGGACAGCGTGCGGAAGACCTGTTCCTCCGCGCAGCGGTGGACGGAGAGGTACTGCACGATCTCCTGGTACGGGCTCGCGTCGGTGATGTCCACGGCGCGCCGGATGTGGGTCAGGAAGGGGACGTTGCTGATCAGGGCGTCGACGTCGGGAACCAGGCCCGCGGCGGCGAGGGCGAGCCCGCCTCCCTGGCTGTTCCCCGCCACGGCCACGCGCCCGTCGGTCCCGGGCAGGGCGCGGGCGGCGTCGACGGCACGGGCCGCGTCGGTCAGCAGGCGCGTGAGGTACGACGTCTGCGGGGACTCGATCCCTCGCGTCATCACGCCGGGGACGGCCGGCCCGGAGCCGATCGGATCCGGGGTGTGGCCACCGGCGCCGGACGCGCCTTGGCCACGCGAATCCATCAACAGGTGTGCGTAGCCGGCGCATGCCCAGGCCAGGCGCTCGAGCGGCTCTCCCCGGCCGCCCCCGTACCCGATGTACTCGACCACGACCGGGAGGTCATGGCTGACGCCGGCGGGCCGGTTGTACCAGGCGCGGATCGGGGCGCCGTCGTGACCGGCGAAGCTGACGTCGAAGGTCTCCACCAACGAGAGCCCGTTCTCGGTCGCGTCCACCTCGATCAGCACCGGCTGGGAGCGGGCTCGGTCCAGGGTTTCGCGCCAGAAGTCGTCGAGGTCGGCGGGCTCCTCGAGCACCGGCAGATACTCCCGGAGGGCCTCGAGGGGCATGTCGAACAGGGCCACGAGGCGCCTCCACATCGATGTGAACCGGTACTGTCGTCGTCATCAGGAAGGTCGCATCGGTGCGACCGCCGAATGACAGAAACTGCCCGAAAATTCGTCGGAATTTTCTCTCAGGGTTTAGGCTAGAGTCCCCGACGTGGCCGGTCAAGGCAGTCCGGCGCGGGATATCCTCCAGGGTGCCGGGGGCGACGTGGGGCCGTATCGAGACGCGAGGATGAGGACAGGACATGTCAGAGGACGTTGCGCGGCTGGGCCGGGTCACCTTGAAGGATGTGGCCGAGAAGGCCGGCGTGTCCCTCGCGACGGCGTCGAAGGTGATGAACGGGCGCGCCGACGTGCGCGATTCGACCCGCCAGGAGGTCGCTGACGCGGCCCGCGACCTCGGGTACCAGCCCAAGCGGCGCGAGAGCGACCGCCGGCGTTCGGTGATGATCCACTTCGACACCCTGACCAGCCCCTACGCCCTGCAGGTGCTCGAGGGCGCCGAGCATGCCGCCCGCCGGGCCGGCGTGGACCTGCTCGTGATCAGCGTCGACGCCAAGGCCGACGGCTACGCAGGCCCCACTCGCGCGCAGATGGCCGACCTCTCCGCACGCGGGATCGAGGGGCTCATCGCGGTGACCTCCCCGATCGGCCCGCAGCACGCCCGCTGGAGCAAGGATCTCGAGCTGCCCCTGATCGCGATCGACCCCGTGACCATCGGCCCTGGCACCAAGGGCGTCGTCGCCATCTCCGCCACCAACTGGGAGGGCGGTGCGGCGGCTGTGCAGCATCTGCTGGATCTGGGGCATCGTCGGATCGGGCTGATCGGTGGACCGGAGGATTCGGTGCCGGCGCGGCAGCGGGTGCAGGGGTATCACACGGCTTTGGGGCAGGCCGGTATCGCGGTCGACGAGGACCTGATCGAGCACGGCAGCTTCGACTACGAGGACGGTCAGCGCGGTGCGGATCGTCTGCTGCGATTGCCGGAGCCGCCGACGGCGATCTTCGCGGTCGCGGACACGCTGGGCGTGGGGGCGCTGCGGGCGGCGCGGCAGTTGGGCATCGGGGTTCCGGAGGACCTCAGTGTGGTCAGCTTCGATGACACGATGATCGCGAGCTGGACGCATCCGCAGCTGACCGCGGTGCGACAGCCGCTCTTCTCGATGGGGCAGGTGGCGGTCGAGCGGCTGCTGGCGCTGTCCTCGGACCCGGGGCTGTTCGCTCACCCGTTCAAGCTGGAGACGCAGCTGATCGAGCGGGAATCCACCGCACCGGTCGGCGAGAGCTGACGCCGTTACCGAGCGTCCGCCCACCGTTCCCCGCCCTCAGCCCATCCGCTCGATCCACTGCCCGGGGGCCTCGAACACCGGCTGCAGCGCCGCCCGTGCCGCGCCGCGCAGGGCGGGGTCGGTGACCCCGTCGGAGCGTTCGATGGAGATGGGCCCGGCCTCGGCGGCGAGTGCGTGGGCCTCGACGGTCTCGCGGATCACGGGGGCGAGCTCATCGGCGATCGGGGCGAGATAGCCCGAGAGCACTACCGTCGAGAGGTCCAGGACGTTCAGCGCATTGGCCACCGCCAGCCCGAGGGAGCGGCCGATCATGCCGATCACCTCGGCGCGGTCGGTGCGGGCCGAGAGCTCGTCCACGAGATCCTCGATGCGCACCTCCTGCCCCAGCCCGGCGCGCTCCAGCAGCGAGTGGTAGGAGACGTAGGCCTCCAGGCATCCCCGTCGGCCGCAGCGGCACTGCGCCCCGCCGGGAGCGACGACGGTGTGCCCGAACTCGCCGGCCCATCCGTGCACGCCGTCCAGGAGGGATCCGCCGAGCACCACGGCCCCACCGACGCCCGTGGAGCCGCGCACGTAGATGAACGACTCCCCGGGCCGGTGGCCGATCTCGGTGAGCACCGAGAGCCGGTTGTCGTTCTGCGCGCGCACGGGCAGGTCGGCCAGCTCGGGATGCTGCTGGAGGCGCCCGACCAGGGGCACCTCGGTCCAGTCGAGGTTCGGGGCCGAGAGCACGCGGCCGTCGTCCGGGGCGATGCGGCCGGGCACGGCGACCACGACCCCGACCACGGGCAGCGCACCGGCGTCGGCCCGGACCCGGCCGACGAGCTGCGCGGCGACCTCGATCGCCTGATCCACCGACGTGGCGGTGACCTGGAGGTACTCGGTGTACGTGCTGACGGTCCCGCCGGCCAGATCGATGCCGAGGCAGGAGATGCGGTCGGCGGCGATCTCCAGCCCCACGGCGAGCAGGGTGCCGGCGGCCGGCTGCAGCGGAACCATCGGGCGCCCGGACCCGGAGGAGAGGGGAGTGTCCTCCTGGACCAGACGCGCCTCGACCAGCTCCTCGACGAGCTTGGAGACGGTCGGCTTGGTCAGCCGCGTGAGCTTCGACAGGCCGGCGCGCGAGGTGGGGGAGGAGGCCTCGGCGAGCGCCCGCAGGATCTCCGAGAGGTTGTGTTCGCGCAGGTGCATCGACTGCATGCGGTTCCTCCTCCTGGCCGCCCGGGCTCCGACTTGTGCCGGACAGCGTCGCACGTCTAGATTAGTAACGGAAACTTACTAAGGATTGGCGACCAGGTCGAGACGCCTGCCGCGATCCCGTAGGGACGACCCCTGGCGGGCCTGCCGTCCGCCCGATGATCCGATGAAGGAGCGCTCACGATGACCGCACCCACCCCCACCCGTGACGACAAGTTCTCATTCGGTCTGTGGACCACCGGCTGGCAGGCCCAGGACCAGTTCGGCGCCGCCACCCGCCCGCCGCTGGACCTGACCGCGCACGTCCGCAAGCTCGCCGACATGGGCGCCTGGGGCTTCACGTTCCACGACAACGACGTGATCCCCTTCGACGCCACACCCGAGGAGCGCCAGCGCGTCCTGGATCAGCTGAAGAAGGTCACCGACGAGACCGGCCTGGTGATCGAGATGGTCACCACCGACACCTTCGCCCACCCCGTCTTCAAGGACGGCGCCTTCACCTCCAACGACCGCTCCGTGCGCCGCTTCGGCCTGCGCAAGGTGCTGGCCAATGTCGACCTCGCCGCTGAGCTCGGCGCGAAGACGTTCGTGATGTGGGGCGGCCGCGAGGGCTCCGAGTACGACGGGTCCAAGGACCTCCTGGCCGCGATGCAGCGCTACGCCGAGGGCATCGACACCGTCGCCGGCTACATCAAGGACAAGGGCTACGACCTCCGCATCGGCCTCGAGCCCAAGCCCAACGAGCCCCGCGGCAACATCTTCCTGCCCACCGTCGGCCACGCGCTGGCCTTCATCGAGCAGCTTGAGCACGGCGACATCGTGGGCATCAACCCCGAGACCGGCCACGAGCAGATGGCCACGCTGAACTACACCCACGGCCTCGCCCAGGCGCTGTGGGCCGGCAAGCTGTTCCACATCGACCTCAACGGCCAGCACGGCCCGATGTACGACCAGGACCTCGTGTTCGGCCACGGCGACCTGATCAGCGCCTTCTTCACCGTCGACCTGCTCGAGAACGGCTTCCCGTCCAAGCCCGGCGCCTACGAGGGCGCCCGCCACTTCGACTTCAAGCCCTCGCGCACCGAGCACGAGCAGGGCCAGTACGACTCCGCCGCGGCCAACATGGAGATGTACCTGATGCTAAAGGAGCGCGCGCTCGCGTTCCGTCAGGACTCCGAGGTCCAGGAGGCGCTGGCCTACTCCGGCATCGGCGAGC
Organism: Brachybacterium sp. GCM10030268; assembly: GCF_042666305.1. Taxonomy (NCBI): domain Bacteria; kingdom Bacillati; phylum Actinomycetota; class Actinomycetes; order Micrococcales; family Dermabacteraceae; genus Brachybacterium; species Brachybacterium sp. GCM10030268. Next base: position 49,408 of record NZ_JBHTCW010000016.1, read on the forward strand.
TGGCCGAGCCCACCATCGGCGAGGGCGAGTCCCTCCAGGACGTCCTCGCGGACCGTTCCACCTACGAGGACTTCGACGCCGATGCCGCCGGTGAGCGCAACTACGGCTTCGTGCGGCTCCAGCAGCTGGCCATGCAGCACCTGCTGGGCTTCCGCGCCTGATCGGCCGACCCGTCTGACTGGCCGAGGGCGGCGCACGTAGGATCGCTGCGTGCGCCGCCCTCGCCGTGCCCTGCCCTCGCTCCACGCCGTCGCACCCTCCACCGCCGCAGCCTCCACCGCCGCAGGAAAGGACCCCTCATGGCCCCCTCCGTTCTCGGAATCGACTCCTCCACCCAGGCGACCAAAGCAGTGCTCGTCGACGCCGAGACCGGAGCCGTCCTCGAGGAGCGCCGCGCCGCCCACCCTGACGGCACCGAGGTCGATCCGCGAGCCTGGCTCGACGCGGTCGACGAGGCCGCGGGCCCCTTGCTGGAGCGCGCCGAGGCCGTCGCCGTCGGCGGCCAGCAGCACGGCATGGTGCTGCTGGACGAGCGCGGCGAGGTGGTGCGTGATGCGCTGCTGTGGAACGACACCCGCTCCGCCCCGCAGGCCGAGGCCCTGATCGAGGAGATGGGCGGGCCGGAGGCCTCCGTCGAGGAGATCGGCAGCCTCATGGTCGCCTCCTTCACCGCCTCCAAGCTGCGCTGGGTGCGTGACAACGAACCCGACAGCGCCCGCCGGGCTGCCAGCGTGCTGCTGCCCCACGACTATGTCTCCCGTCACCTCGCCGGCGGGGGAGAGGCGTTCACCGACCGCGGCGACGCCTCCGGCACCGCCTACTACTCGACCCGCACCGAGGAATGGAAGCCCGACCTCGTCGAGCTCGCCCTCGGCCGCACCCTCGAGCTGCCGCGGCTGCCCGGCACCCCGCAGGAGGTCATGGCCCGCACCCCGTCCGGCGCCGCGATCGCCGCCGGCACCGGGGACAACATGGGCGCCGCCCTCGGCCTCTCCCAGGGCGAGGGCGATGTCTCCGTCTCCATCGGCACCTCCGGCGTGTGCGCCATGGTCAGCTCTGCCCGCCCCAACGACGCCACCGGCTCGATCACGGGATTCGCCGACGCCACCGGGCGCTTCCTGCCCATGGCCACCACCATCAACGCCGCCCGGATCCTCGAGGCCGGCCGTTCGCTGCTGGGCGTCTCCCACGAGGAGATGGCGCAGCTGGCCCTGGCCAGCGTTCCCGGGGCCCACGGCGTGACGCTGCTGCCCTACTTCGACGGCGAGCGCACCCCGAATCGGCCCGACGCCCGGGCAACCCTGACCGGGATGTCCACCTCGACCAGTCGCGAGGACATCGCCCGCGCCTACATCGAGGGCCTGCTGTGCTCCCTGGCCGACGGCGTCACGGCGCTGGAGGAGGTCACCGGCACCACCGCCGCGGGCATCACGCTGATCGGCGGCGGTGCCCGCAGCGAGGCCGTCCAGCAGCTGGCCCCGGCCATCTTCGGCCGCGGCGTCACCGTCGCCCCGGCAGCGGAGTACGTGGCCCTCGGCGCCGCCCGCCAGGCCGCCTGGGCGCTCGCCGGCACCGAGGGGCCCCCGGCGTGGGAGGTCACCGGCAGCCGCACCCTCGAGGCCGAGCCCACCCCCGAGGTGCTCGCCGCCTACCGGGAGCTGAAGGACCGCACCGCCGACTGGATCTGAATGGGCAGGGAAGCGCCGGTCTGGCCCTGGTGGGGCTATACCGCACCCAGTACCTTCACCACGGCATCGCGTGAGCCCTGTCCAGGAATCCGAAGCCGATTCGGGGCGCAGCCTTGGACTCGTATCGCGACTTGATCACTGGATGCTGACACTGTTCCTCTCGAACCCGTCAATAGCATTACGGAAGTCGTTAGTCTTCTCGAAGCCTTCGCGCCCCACCTCTCCGAGATCGAGCATCTTTACAAGTTGCATACGAACGACTATTTCGGCTAGGTCGACAGCGCAGTAGAGCTCGGCTCCATCGGGGAAGCTCGGTCGGTCCGCATGCTTTAGGTCGTTGTTGATGCAGGCCAGGAATTTCGCGATATCCTTTGTCGTGCCGAGCCTCTCCTCCCACTGGACGTCGGTATTCTCAAGGCAGCGCTCGATGCTGCGCGCGAGGCGATCAGCTTTCCCACCACCTTTCCAGTAGTGTGCGAACCTTTCCAGGGCGGTCGCCAGCATCATCATCTGCGGTTCGAGGTACCCTTCAACGTCGTCGAAGACGGCGACGGCTGCATCGACTGCTCTACGGACTCCTTCGTCGTCATAGAGTCGCATCCATCGCTTGAGTCCTTCGCTTCCGAGCGTACGTAGCGATAAAGCAGGCGCAAAGAGTTGGCTGTGCGGAACGGCCTCCCGGTTCAGCTTCCGCACCGTCTGACGGTACTGGACTTCAATCGATTGTCCGGGGTGTGATTGTCCGTCTAAAGTAAATATGGGGAACGCGGAGTCCTTGGCGCGGTGGCTTCGCCAACGGAGGGGGCGCCCAAATGCCAGTGTGAGGAGCGCCCGGATCGCACGTTGTTGCCCTATGTGCTCCTGGACAGTCGCGCCTTCGGGGTGCTTCGTGACGAGTAGTGGGGCACTGCTCTCAGTAGTGAAAGAGCGCCCTTCCGTGGCACGCCATGCGAGGTTCGCGCGGATCTCGAACTCGAATTCGCCGTGCGCCCAGTGAACTACTTCTGAGGCATCCACATCGACTCTCACCGCGACTCCGGCCTCGGGTCGAAACGTCTCCGTTAGTGTCATTGGTGAGAACCCTGCGAACTCCTCGATGCCGTCGAGCGTTGACGCCACTTCCCTCACTGCGTACTCGTCGCGCACTTCGGCGGCGCGCCCGAAAAACACAAGTTGAGGGCGCGCTCGGCCGGATGGCACTGGGCCGCATTCTCGCTTGGAGACTTGCAGTCCATTGAGTGTCAAGCTGCCCTTTGGGTCACAGAAAACCAACGTCTTGGGAAGGCCGTCGCCGTCACCCTCAGTTGAGTCCCGCATAGTGGTGTAGCGCGGTGGCTGCCGTGATCGTCTCGGACGTGGACGCGGTCACCGTGTGATCCTTCGAGTCAACCTTCCACA
>NZ_JBHTCW010000017.1:0-38585 GCF_042666305.1 Brachybacterium sp. GCM10030268
CCAGCATATAACTGCTGTATCATCCGTTAAAATTTGCCAATCAAATATTGGCATCAACAAACAGACACGCTATTGAGATATCAAGCAACACGCGCACTCGGTGCTCCAAGCCGCTAGGCTCTTTGCTCCGGGGCAACCCTTATAACTTAGGGGTTCCGGTTCTCCTTGTCAACTCGGTGCGATGTGACTCGCGCCGCGCCGGATTTCGGAGAGATCCGTTGTGCCTGCTCGGACCGGGTTTCGCGTTCCAACCTCTCGGCTGTCCCGCTGTCCCGTTCGGCTGGGCACGAGGAAGAACATTACGCAGATCGCCAGGTGCCGTCAAGCCGGAACGGCCTTCGCGGCGGTGGTCTGCGCCACACTGGCCGGTAACTTACAAAGGCGCTGGTCAGAGGCTTGATCGGTCGGCAGGTGGGTTCCCGAGCCCGGGTCACCGAGCGCGAAGTGCCCGATCAGGAGTGACGCACGACGCCCCGGTGCAGCGCGACGATGCCTCCGGTGAGGTTCCGGTACTGCGCCCGCTCGAGGCCGCTCTCGAGGAACCAACCCCTCAGCTCCTCCTGGTCCGGCCACTCCAGGATCGACTCGGCGAGGTAGTCATACGCGTCACCGCTGGTGGTCAGCCGCCGCGCGACCGTGGGAAGCGCGCGCAGCAGGTACCTCTCGTACGCCGTGCGGAAGACACGGGAGCTCGGGGTCGAGAACTCGCACACCACGACCGTGCCTCCCCCGCGCACCACGCGCACCATCTCCGCAAGCGCGGCGCGCGGGTGCTGGACGTTGCGCAGGCCGAAGGAGATCACCGCCGCGTCGAACGCGTCGGTCGCGAACGGGAGGCGCTGGGCGTCGGCCCCGACGAACGGCACGGGCTCCCCCCGGCGCCGCCCCTCGCGCATCATCCCCAAGGAGAAGTCGGCCGCGACCACGCGCGCACCGGACCGTGCGATCGCCGAGGACGAGGTCCCGGTGCCCGCCGCCAGGTCGAGCACGGTGCCGCCCTGAGGGACCTCGAGCGCGTCGACCATCGCTTCGCGCCACATCCGCACCTGCCCGAGTCCCACCACGTCGTTGATGAGGTCGTAGCGCTTGGCGATGCTGTCGAACATCCCCGCGACGTCGTACGGCTGCTTCTCCAGATCGGCACGGCTCATGATCCGATCCTGCCATGTACCCGGACGGGACAGGGCGTGGTGCGTCGATACCCGGGACGGGGCGCGGGGGCCGGACGACCGGGCCGGGCGCGGAGAGTCCAGTCGCAGAGCGCACCGGCGCAGCAGGGATCCGCGCCGGCGCGGACCGGTCTCGGCCGACGCCCGCGCCCCTGGCAGGATGGTCCCGCCCGCCGGGTCCCCGGCGGCACCGGCCCACCCATCTCGAGGAGCAGCTGATGTCCGATGCCCGCACCCTCCGTGCCGAGACCATCCGCGGTCTGTCCATCCCCCGGGAGCTCCTGCCCGCCGATGGTCGCTTCGGCTCCGGTCCCTCCCGGATCCGGGACGAGCAGGTCGATGTGCTGCGTTCCGTCTCCCGCGAGGTGCTGGGCACCTCGCACCGCCAGGAACCGGTCAAGCAGCTCGTCGGGCGCATCCGCGCCGGCCTGCGCGAGCTCTTCTCCCTCCCCGAGGGGTATGAGGTGGTCCTCGGGAACGGGGGCTCCACAGCGTTCTGGGACATCGCGGCCTTCGGACTGATCGAGTCCCGCTCCCAGCACCTGGTGCTGGGCGAGTTCTCCCAGAAGTTCGCCTCCGAGGTCGCCGGCGCCCCCCACCTGGCCGAGCCCGAGCTGATCCGCGCCGACCCCGGTGCCCTGCCGGAAGCGGCGGCTCGCGACGATGTCGATGCCTACGCGTGGCCCCACAACGAGACGTCGACCGGAGTGATGGCTCCCGTGCGCCGCCCGGCCGGCGCCGGAGCGGACCAGCTCGTGATGATCGATGCGACGTCGGCCGCCGGCGGGGTGATGGTCGACATCGCCGAGACCGACGCCTACTACTTCGCGCCGCAGAAGGCCTTCGCCTCCGACGGCGGGCTGTGGCTCGCGCTGCTCTCCCCCGCGGCGCTCGAGCGGGCCCAGCGCCTCGAGGCCGACGCCACCCGCTGGATCCCGTCGTTCCTCTCCCTGACCGCCGCGATCGACAACTCTCGCAAGGACCAGACCCTCAACACGCCGGCCGTGGCCACCCTCGTGATGCTCGCCGAGCAGATCGACTGGCTCCTGGCGCAGGGCGGCCTGGCCTGGGCCGATGAGCGGACCCGGACCACCAGCGGGATGCTGCACGACTGGGCGGCGCGCCGCGGTGAGATCACACCGTTCGTCGGTGAGGCACATGCACGGTCGCAGGTCGTGACCACTCTGGACGTGGACGAGGCGATCGATGCCACGGCGATCACCGCCGTGCTGAGGGCCCACGGGGTCGTGGACATCGAGCCGTACCGCAAGCTGGGCCGCAACCAGCTGCGCATCGCCACGTTCCCGGCGGTGGCACCGGATGATGTGGCCTCGCTGATCTCCGTGCTGGATCACGTGCTGGATCGCTCCGCCTGACGCGGCGCCGGATCCCGGAGCGGTCAGTCCCGACGTTCGATGAGGGTCCGGCGCAGCAGCTCGGCCGCCTCGCGCAACGTGTCCCGCTCCTCGGGGCCGGCCTCCTGGATGCGGGAGCGGAGCCACTCGTCGCGTTCGGCGCGGCCGCGCAGGACCACCTGCTCGCCGGCGTCGGTGAGCGTCACGCGTACCTGGCGTCCATCCCCGGGGTGGGCAGCTCTGGTCACCATCCCCGCTTCCTCGAGCCGACCGAGGATCCTGGTCATCACCGGCGGCGTGACGTGCTCGAAGTCTGCGAGCGCCCCGGGCGTCGACTGCCCGGTGCGCTGGAGATAGGCCAGGACCGAGTACTGCGAGGCGGAGACGTCCTCGGAGGCGGTGTGCGAGCGGAGGATGCGGGAGGAGACCAGGAGGACGCGTCGCAGTTCGGCGGCCAGCTCCGCGAAGTCGCCGACAGAAACGTCGCCGACAGAGCCCTCGCCGACAGAAACGTCGCCCGTAGAGCCATCCGCCCGCCCGGCGCCGTCAGCGCCCACGGCACCGTCGACGCCCTCCGGCCCGTCCGCGCCCGCTGGAGGGCGGCCCGGTCCGGTCGGATCCTGGTCGTCGTCGGCCATCACAGCAGCAGGCTCTCGATCGCTCCGCGGAGGAAGTACACGACGAAGAGCACAGCGATGAGGTACATGAGCCAGTGCACCTCGCGTCCCTTGCCCCTCACCACGCGGATCAGGACGTACATGATGAAGCCCGCGCCCATGCCGACGGTGATCGAATAGGCGAAGGGCATCAGGATGATGGTCAGGAACGCCGGCAGCGCGATCTCGACGTCGGTGAAGTCGATGTCGGTGATCTGGGTCATCATCAGGAAGCCGACCGTGACCAGAGCCGGGGTCGCTGCCTCGTACGGCACCAGGGCGACCAGGGGCGACAGGAACGTCGTCAGCAGGAAGGCGATCCCGACGACCACGGCGCTGAGACCCGTCCGGGCGCCCTCGGCCACGCCGGAGGTCGACTCCACGAAGCTCGTGTTCGAGGAGACGCCCCCGACACCGCCGGCGATCGCCCCGACGGAGTCGACCACCAGGATGCGCTGGGAGCGCGGGATATCGCCGCGTTCGTCGACCAGGTCCGCCCCGGAGGCGACGCCCACCATCGTGCCCATGGTGTCGAAGAAGTCCGCCAGCAGCAGGGAGAAGACGATGACGAGAGCGCCGATGCCGCCCGCGGCGGTGATGCCACCGATGGGGTCGACCGTGAACAGGGTCGCGAAATCCGGAGCCTGGATCGGGAAGTCGGTCAGGGTGGGCACGTTCATCGCCCAGCCGCCGGGGTTGCCGTTGCCGGATTCATCGGCCGGAGCCCACGCGCCGAGACCCAGCACCTGTTCGATGAGGATCGCCAGCACGGTCGCGGAGACGATCGCGATCAGGATGGCACCGGGGACCTTGCGGACCCACAGGATCAGCATGAGCAGCAAACCGGCGACGAACACGAAGGTCGGCCAACCGGTGAGGGAGCCGTCGTTGCCGAGCTGGACCGGGGTGCTGGCCGCCGTGGTCACGAACTTGGCGTTGAACAGGCCCAGGAACGCGATGAACAGCCCGATGCCGACAGCGATCGCGGTCTTGAGGAAGGGTGGCACCGCGTCGAAGACGGCCTTGCGGAAGCCCGTGAGGACCAGGATCAGGATCACCACGCCCTCGAGCAGGACGAGGCCCATCGCGCCGCCCCAGGTCATTCCGGGCAGCGGCGCCACGGAGTAGGCGATGTAGGCGTTCAGGCCGAGCCCTGTCGCCAGGGCCAGCGGGAACTTCGCCCAGGTGCCCATGAAGATGCTCAGCAACCCGGCGATGAGCGCGGTGCCGGCGGCGACGGCGGGCAGATTCGGCTCCGTCCCCCCGCCGAGATACTGGCCGGTCGAGTCCGGCACCGTGCCGATGATCAGCGGGTTCAGCACCACGATGTAGCACATCGAGAAGAAGGTGACCAACCCGCCGCGGATCTCGCGGGGCACGGTCGAGCCGCGCTCGGAGATCTGGAAGAACCGGTCGAGACCGGAACGCGGCGCCACGGCCGTCGAGGAGGGGGACGAGGAGGGGTCAGCCTGCTGCATGCAGTGATCGTATCCGGCCGCACACAGCCCCGTCGTGCGCAGCCAGTCCGCTCAGCTGTGACGTCGGTCGGACCCCGCAGCAGAGTGCTCGCTCTCCAGCGCGCGGGCATACCGGTAGTAGTCGGCCAGCTCCAGCCGCGAGGCTGCGGCTTCGTCCACGACGACGACCACATCCGGGTGCAGCTGCAGGCAGGTCGCCGGCCACCGGGCGCTGATCGCGCCCTCGGCGAGCTGTGCGACGGCTTCGGCCTTGCCCTCGCCGGTGGCGCTCAGCACGATGCGGCGTGCCTCGCGGATGGTGCCGAGCCCCTGGCTGAGGGCGCGCACGGGGACGTCCTGGACGTCGTCGAAGAACCGGGCGTTGTCGGAGATCGTCCGGCGCGTCAGTCCGATCACGCGGGTGCGGGAGGCCAGGGAGCTGCCGGGCTCGTTGAACGCGATGTGCCCGTTGGATCCGATCCCGAGGATCTGCAGGTCCACGCCGCCGGCCTCGGCGATGCGCCGGTCGTACTGCGCTGCTTCGGCGACGGGGTCGGCGGCGGAGCCATCGGGGGAATGCACAGCGGCGTCGTCGATGTCGATGTGGGAGGTGAAGTTCTCCCGGATGAACCGGTGATAGCTCTGCTCGTGGTCCGGGGGCAGCCCGACGTACTCGTCGAGCAGGAACGCGCGGGTGCCGGCGAACGAGAGTCCCTCCTCGCGGTGGCGGCGGATCAGCTCGGTGTACGCCGGGACCGGCGTGGAACCGGTCGCGAGGCCGAGCACGGCGCCGGTCCGCCCCGGAGAGGCCGGGACAGTCTCCTCCCCCCGCCGCGGTGCGGGGTCCTGCGCGTCCCGGGCCCCGCGCACCGTCTGTTCGAAGACGTCGGCGACGACCTGCGCGCCCGCCTCGGCGTCCGCCACGATGTGGATCTCCATCGGGATCCTCCCTCCTGCTCGTCGAGCGCCCGGCATCGGCGACGCCGTCCCGCATGGCCGTTCGCGCTCACTTCATGATGTAAATGAGCATACTCGGTCACCGGACTGATGGCTGTGGGTGGGCGTGGCTCGCCCGCAACGTCACACGATGCCGACATACGACGAGGCACCGCCGCGCTGTGCGCGACGGTGCCTCGTCATGGGTGGGAGAACGCGATGCTCAGGCGGCGTCCCCCGGTCGGCTCACTTCTTCTTGCCGGTGTTCGCGGCGTACTCGAATGCCGCGCGCGGGGTCGAGGTCTGCGGAATGCCGACGATGTCGCGACGGGAGAGCAGGTTGGTCGCCCAGCCGGCGACGACGGCGGCCTTCCGGCCCATGGTCGGCATCGCGTAGAGGTGGTAGGAGCGAGCCAGGGCCCAGGCCGGCAGGCCACGGACGTCCAGCTCCTTGTCCGCCAGGTTGAGCCGGCAGACTCCCTTGTACATACCGAGGGTCGCCATGACGCCGAGGTTCTTGTGGTAGTAGTCCACCAGCGGCCGGCCCTGCACGGAGCGGGCGATGTTGTCGGCCACACGCTTGCCCTGACGGGTGGCGTGCTGCGCGTTGGGCGGGCAGAACTTGCCCTCGCCGGAGGCCAGATCCGGCACGGCCGCGCAGTCGCCGGCGGCGAACACATTGTCCAGCGGACCGTCGGTGCCGTTGACGCGGAGATCGGCGAGGGCCTCGAGCTTGCCCATCATGGGGCCGCGCTCGGTGATCACGGGCAGATCCGAGACGTCCGAATCGGACAGCACCGGGGCCGGCTTGACGCCGGCGTTCCACACCAGCAGGTCGGACTCGAACTCGTCGCCGTCGCTGGTCTTGATCACGCCGTCCTCGGCGGAGTTCAGGAAGGTCTCCAGCTTGACCTCGATGCCGCGCTCGCGCAGCTGGTTCAGCACGTAGGCGCGCTGATCCTCGGAGAGCTCGGGGAAAACGAACGGAGCGGCGTCGATCAGCACGAAGCGGATGTCCGAGGCGTGGAGGTCGGGGTAGTAGCGCAGGGCGTCGCGGACCATGTCCTCGGTCTCGGCGATCGCCTCGCCGCCGGCGAATCCGCCACCGATGAAGGTGAAGGTCAGCAGCCGCTTGCGGATCTTCGGGTCCTTGGTGGAGGCGGCCTCCGCCAAGTTGGCGAGGATTCGGTCACGCACGGCAACGGCCTCCTCGATCCACTTGAAGCCGATGGCGTTCTCCGCCAGCCCGGGGATGGGCAGCAGGCGGGGGACGGCGCCGAGGCCGACGACCAGGTAGTCGTAGGTGATCTCGAGCTGCACGTCCTCCTCGGTGTTGACCACCACCGTGCTCTCCGCGCTGCGGATGCTGGTCACCGAACCGGTGACGACCTTCGTCCCCGGGAGCATCTTGCGCAGGGGCGCGAGAGCGTTGCGGGGATCGATGCTGCCGGCGCCGACCTCGGGGAGGAAGGGCGCGTAGGTCATGTACGGGCGCGGGTCGACGACGGTGATCGCGACCTCGGAGCCGAGGGTCTTGCGCAGCTCGGACGCGGTCGTCTGGCCGACGGACCCGCCGCCGAGGATCAGGACATGGGGCTTGCCGCCGAAAGTGGTGTTCATGGGCACAGCCTATGACCGTCGCGGCCGTCACACAAAAACGGTCCGCCCCGCGTGACGCGGCGGTGGGCTCAGCGGGCGCGGTCGAGCAGGTCCAGCGCCATGCCGTCGAGGATGTCGTGCTCGCTGGTGCGGGTCTCGGTGATGCCCGAGGCGTCGGCCACGCGGCGCATGATCCGCGACCAGATCAGCGCTCCGGCGCCGATCACGTCGATGCGTCCGGGGTGGATCGTGGTGTGCCGGGAACGCTGTGCGCGGCTCTGAGAGAGCAGGTCGCGGCAGATCCGCTCGACGTCCGGGATCTGCAGGGTCGCACCGTGGGTGACGTCGGGCCGGTATTCCGTCAGTCCCTCGGCGACGGCGGTGAGGGTGGTGATCGTGCCGGCGACGCCGACGAGGGCGGCCGCGCGGTCCAGGGGCACCTCTCGCGCCGCGTCCTCGAGGAGGAGGTCGATGTCCGCGGTGGCGGCCGCGATCTCCGCCTCGGTGGGCGGGTCGGTGGCGAGGTGACGTTCGGTCAGGCGCACGGAGCCCATGTCCATGCTGATGCGATGGGTCGGGGTCTCGGTGCCCAGCACCAGCTCGGTGGACCCGCCGCCGATGTCCACCACCAGCCGTGGCCCCTCGGGCAGGGCCTCGACCGTGCTGACGGCGCCGCGGAAGGAGAGCGCGGCCTCCTCGTCGCCCGTGATCACCTCGGGGCTCACCCCGAGGATCGCGCGGATGCCGTCGATGAACACGTCACGGTTGGAGGCGTCCCGGGTGGCCGATGTCGCCACGAAGCGCACGTTCTCGGGGGCGACTCCGTGGTGCTCGATCAGCTGCTGGTACCGCGTCGCGGCATCCAGCGTGCGTTCGACGGCCACGGGGTCGAGGCTGCCGGTGCGGTCCACGCCGAGTCCGAGTCGCACCATCTCGAGCCGGCGCTCGACGTCCACGAGGCCGGGGCCGTCGTTCTCGCGCCGCGCGATGAGCAGACGGATGGAATTGGTGCCGCAGTCGATGGCGGCGACGGGGACGGTCATCGCTGCTCCTGGGAGTCGTGTGGGTCGGGGTCATGCGGGTCGGGGTCCTGCGCGTCGAGGTCGTGCGCGTCGAGGTCGTGCGCGCACCGGCACATCAGCTCGGGAGCCGCACCGCGGATCCGTCCGAGTGCCTCGTCGGCGACGGGATTGACACCGGTGCCCTCTGCGAGGGCCTGCGCGGCCAGGGCGTGCAGGCACTTCACCCGGGTGGGCATGCCCCCGGCGCTGACGTGGCGGACCTCCTCGGCCTCGCCCAGTTCCTGGCGTCGGGCGAGATAGCGCTCGTGGGCCAGTCGATAGCCCTCCGCGAGCGACTCGTCGGTGGCGAGCCGGTCGGTCAGCTCGGCCATCACCCCGGTCGATTCGAGGCGGGAGAGTTCGAGCGTGAGCCACGGCAGGGTGAGGTACAGGGAGGTGGGGAACGGGGTGCCGTCCTCCAGCCGGGGCGCTGTGCGGACCACTGCAGGACGCCCGCAGCCGCAGCGTCTGGCGATGGAGACCACACCTCGCATCTCCCGTCCCAGCTGGTCCCGCATCACCTCGAGGTCATGGGCGGTGGCCGGGGACTCGAAGGGCAGGGGCGGAAGGGATGTCACTGGTCGGGGTCCTCGGGGGGCTCGTCGGCGGCGTCCTCGTCGGTGGAGCCGGGTTCGTCGGGGATGTCCTCGGCAGTGACGCGGCTGGATCCCTCCACGCTCTCCCAGAGCGTGGAGAACCATTCGCCCTCCCGGGCCTTCTCGGCCGCCTGCTCGGCCTCGGTCAGCGGGACGTCCCGGCCGGAGGTGTCGGTGAGCCGGTACTGCGTCTCGCCGGGCATCGCGAACAGCAGGCGTTCGCGGGCGCGCGCGGCGACGTAGGCAGGATCCTCCCAGCGGTCGACCTGGGTGCGCAGGTCCTCGACCTCCTCCTCCTGCCGCTGGACCTGTGCCCGCAGCTCGGAGAGCTGCTGACGCTGGGCGACGTAGGAGTTCACGGTGGGCACGAGCGCTGCGAGGGCGATGACGACCAGCGCGACCAGCGCGAGGGTGCGGCGGGTGATGACGACCCCGGGACCGTCCTCCTCCGGGCCGCGCGGAGCGGTGCTGCGGGGACGGGAGGCCGCGGCAGGGCCGCGGTTGCGGGAGCCGGGGGCACCCTTCGCGGCGGGGCGCCCGGTCGTCCGCGTCGTGGGGCGACGGGCCCCGGACACAGAGACCGGGCGCCGCGCTGATCGCGGGGCGCCCGGTCGTCTGTTGCTCATGCGCACGAGGTTACAACCTCGAGACGGATCTCAGATCGAGAAACGCGGGAAGGCGGAGGCACCTGCGTAGCGCGCGGCCTCGTCCAGCTCCTCCTCGATGCGCAGCAGCTGGTTGTACTTCGCCACGCGCTCCCCGCGGGCGGGGGCACCGGACTTGATCTGGCCGCAGTTGGTGGCCACGGCGAGATCGGCGATGGTGGTGTCCTCGGTCTCACCGGAGCGGTGGGACATCATGGCCTTGAAGCCCGCGCGGTGGGCGAGGTCCACGGCGTCGAGGGTCTCCGAGAGCGAGCCGATCTGGTTGACCTTGACCAGCAGGGCGTTGGCGGAGCCCTCCTCGATGCCGCGGCCGAGTCGCTCGGGGTTGGTGACGAAGAGGTCGTCGCCCACGAGCTGGACCTTGGCGCCGACGCGGTCGGTCATGGCCTTCCAGCCCTCCCAGTCGTCCTCGTCCAGCGGGTCCTCGATGGAGACCAGCGGGTAGGACTCGACGAGCTCGGCGTAGTAGTCGATCAGCTCGGTGGAGGACTTCGAGGTGCCCTCGAAGGTGTAGGAGCCGTCGGCGAAGAACTCGGAGGCGGCGACGTCCAGCGCCAGGGCCACGTCCTTGCCGGCCTCGTAGCCGGCCTTGCCGATCGCTTCGACGATCAGATCCAGCGCGGCGCGGTTGGAGTCGAGGTTCGGGGCGAAGCCGCCCTCGTCGCCGAGACCGGTGGCCAGCCCGCGGTCCTTGAGCACGGACTTCAGGGCGTGGTACACCTCGGCGCCGACCCGGAGGGCCTCGGAGAAGCTCTCCGCGCCGATGGGGGCGATCATGAACTCCTGGATGTCGACGTTCGAATCCGCGTGGGATCCGCCGTTGAGGATGTTCATCATCGGCACCGGCAGGATGTGCGCGTTCGCACCGCCGACGTACTGGTACAGCGGCACCCCGGCGGAGTCCGCGGCGGCGCGCGCCACGGCCAGGGACACGCCGAGAATGGCATTGGCTCCCAGGGCGCCCTTGTTGTCCGTGCCGTCGGTCTCGTTCATCACGGCGTCGATCGCACGCTGCTCCTGGACGTCCATGCCCAGGATCTTGGGCTGGATGTCGGCGATGACGGCCGCGACGGCCTGCTCGACGCCCTTGCCCAGGTAGCGGTCCTTGTCGCCGTCACGGCGCTCGACGGCCTCGAAGGCACCGGTCGACGCGCCGGAGGGCACCTCGGCGCGGGCGAAGGTGCCGTCGTCGAGGAGGATCTCCACCTCGACGGTGGGGTTTCCTCGGGAATCGAGGATCTCGCGGGCGTGAACGGCATCGATCAGAGCTGCCATGGGCTGTTCCTTCCTTCGGGTGAAGATCCGTCACGGCCGGTCGGCGCTGACCGTCCTCGGACAGTCTAGGCCGTGTGGTGCGCGCCGCCCGCCGCGGGGTCCTGGCGCGTGGGCTCACCGGCTGCGGCCATGCGGGTCAGCAGCGCCCGCAGCGCGGTCTCGGGGTCGTCATCGCGCGCCTCGGCGGTGACCACGAGGTCCAGCAGGGAGCGCCCGAGGTTCCCTCCCCACTGCCCGGAGTCCTCGGCCGCCGCCGCACCGTCGGCAGCCTCGAGCAGCTCGTCCAGCCGCCCGGCCGAGCGTGCCCGATGGACCACTTTGGCGGCGCTCTGCAGGGCGGGCAGTTGGGCGGGGATGCCCTCGAACCAGCCCTTCTCGCCCTGGCCGGAGGCCCGTCGCTCCGCGGCTTTGGCGGCATGCCACTGGGCGATGATCTCCTCGACGTCGCCGGGGTCCTCGAGCGTCTCGGTGCGGTTCTCACCGAAGACGTGCGGGTTGCGCCGCTCCATCTTGGCGACGAAGGCACGGGCCACGTCATCGATGTCCCAGGCCGGGTCGGACTCCTGCCCCACACGGGCGTGGAAGAGGATCTGGAACAGCAGGTCGCCGAGCTCGTCGGCCAGCGCGCCGGGTCCATGGGCCGACGGGTCGTCGATCACCTCGAGGACCTCGTAGGTCTCCTCCAGCAGGTATCGCGCGAGCGACGCGTGGGTCTGCTGGTGCGTCCAGGCGTCCCCGTCGGCCGCGCGGAGGGCCTCCATCACCTCGACCGCTCGCAGCAGCTCACTGCCGCGAGCGGGAGCAGGGTCCGCCTCACGTGGGTCGTTCACGAGGGCGAGGCTACCGGGGCGGGCACGAGCGTGCCCAGCACCTCGCGCGCCCAGTCCAGCAGCTCGTGGTCACGCAGCTCCGTCCCCCCGAAGCGGGAGGTGGTGGGCCGCGGCACCAGCACCTGGCGGGTGGTGGGTTTCAGCAGCGTGCCCGGGTAGAGGCGCTTCATGCGCATCGCCGCGGAGTCCGGCACCTCGAGGTGGGCGAAGCGGATCATCTTGCCCTGGGCCTGGACCTCGTCGATGCCGGCGGCGCGCGCATCGATGCGGAAGCGCGCGACGTCCAGCAGCACCTCGACCGGCGCCGGCGGGGGGCCGTAGCGGTCGGTGAGCTCGGAACGGATCTGCTCGATCTCGGAGAGCTCCCGCACCGCGGAGAGCTTCGAGTACGCCTCCAGCCGGAGCCGCTCGGAGCCGATGTAGTCGTGCGGGACGTGCGCATCCAGCGGCAGCTCGACGCGGATCTCCTTCTCCGGCGCAGCCCCTTCCCCGCGGAAGGCCGCGACCGCCTCGCCCACCATCCGCACGTACAGGTCGAACCCGACCCCGGCGATGTGGCCGGACTGCTCGCCGCCCAGCAGGTTGCCGGCGCCGCGGATCTCGAGGTCCTTCATCGCCACCTGCATGCCGGCCCCGAGGTCGGTGTTGGTCGCCAGAGTGGTCAGCCGGTCATGGGCGGTCTCGGTCAGGGGCTTCGCCCCGTTGTAGAGGAAGTAGGAGTAGGCGCGCTCGCTGGAGCGGCCCACACGCCCGCGCAGCTGATGCAGCTGCGAGAGACCGAACTTGTCGGCGTTCTCCACGATCAGGGTGTTGGCGTTGGAAATGTCCAGGCCGGTCTCGACGATGGTGGTGCACACCAGCACGTCGAAGTCGCGCTCCCAGAAGTCGATGATGACGCGCTCCAGCTGGGCCTCGTTCATCTTGCCGTGGGCCACCTGGACCCGGGCGTCGGGCACCAGCTCGCGCAGATGGTTCGCGACCCGATCGATGTCCTCGACCCGGTTGTGGACGTAGAAGACCTGGCCCTCGCGCAGCAGCTCGCGGCGGATGGCCGCCGTGACCTGCTTGTCGTCCTGGACCCCGACGTAGGTGAGCACCGGGTGGCGCTCCTCCGGCGGCGTGGCCAGGATCGACATCTCCCGGATCCCGGTCACGGCCATCTCCAGTGTGCGCGGGATCGGGGTGGCGGACATCGCCAGCACGTCCACGTTGGTGCGCAGCGCCTTCAGCGTCTCCTTGTGCTCGACCCCGAAGCGCTGCTCCTCGTCGACGATCAGCAGCCCCAGATCCTTGAACCGGACGTTGCCGGTCAGCAGCCGGTGGGTGCCGATGACCACGTCCACGCTGCCGTCGGCGATGCCCTCGACGGTGCGCTCGGAATCCGCGGCGCTCTGGAAGCGCGAGAGGCCCCGCACGGTGACGGGGAAGCCGGCGTAGCGCTCGGTGAAGGTGTCCAGATGCTGCTGGGCCAGCAGCGTGGTGGGGGCGAGGACGGCGACCTGCTTGCCGTCCTGGACGGCCTTGAAGGCGGCGCGCACCGCGATCTCCGTCTTGCCGTAGCCGACGTCGCCGAGGATCAATCGGTCCATGGGGACCGGCTTCTCCATGTCCGCCTTGACGTCCTCGATGGTCGAGAGCTGGTCCGGGGTCTCGATGAACTCGAAGGAGTCCTCGAGCTCGCGCTGCCACGGAGTGTCCGGCCCGAAGGCGTGGCCGGGCGCGGACTGCCGGGCCGAGTACAGCCGCACCAGCTCATCGGCGATCTCGCGGATGGCCTTGCGGGCACGGGACTTGGTCTTGGCCCAGTCCGAGCCACCCATCTTGTTGACGGCCGGCTCCTCGCCGCCGACGTACTTGGTGACCTGGTCGATCTGGTCGCTGGGGACGTAGAGGCGGTCCCCGGGCTGGCCCTTCTTCGAGGCCGCGTACTCGATGACCAGGTACTCGCGGGTGGTGCGCTTGGCGCCGGTGCCGACGGTGCGGCTGGTCATCTCCACGAAGCGCCCGACGCCGTGGTGAGAGTGGACGACGTGGTCGCCGGGGCGCAGCTGCAGGGGATCGACGACATTGCGCCGGCGCGAGGGCATCCGGCGCTCCTCGGCGCGGCGGGCGCCGGATTTACCGGTCAGGTCCCGCTCGGAGGCGAGGATCACGCGGGCGTCCTCGTCGATCAGGCCCTCCGGGAACGGGCCGACGGTGACCACGGCCTCGCCCGGAGCCACGGGCCCCTCCAGCTCTGGCGTGAACACGGCGGGCATGCCCTCGCCGCGGAGGTTCTCGGTGACGTGCCGGGCGCCACCGGCACCGACCATGGTGGCCAGCACCGACCAGCCGTCCTGGCGGCGCTTGTCCAGATCCTTCGCGGCGTCACCGGGTTTGCCCGAATAGCCCGGGTGGGTGCGTGAGGAGGTGGTGAGGTCGACGTCGGCATCCAGTCCGAAGGGAGCCAGGGTGAACCAGGGGCGGCCACCGTCGCGGGCATGCCGCTCGGCTTCGGCCAGCGGCACGAAGCTCGCCTCGCCCACGTCGATCGGCAGCCCGCCGCCGGCGGCGGCGCTGGACCAGGCGGCGGCGAGGAACTCATCGGTGGTGGCCACCAGCTCCGCCGCGCGGGCACGGGACTTCTCCGGGTCCAGGACCAGGAAGCGTGAGCCCTCGGGGAGGGTGTCGGTGACCTGCTCCATCCCGTCGACCAGAACCGGGCTGAGGGATTCCATGCCGTCGGCGGCGATCCCGTCGGCGATCCGCAGCAGCAGGTCGCGTGCGCCGGGCAGCTCGTCGGCCATGGCCCGGGCGCGCTCACGCACGGCAGGGGTCAGGAGGATCTCTCTGCAGGGCGGGGCGTCCAGCCCTCGCGGCGCCGGGTCGAGGGAGCGCTGGTCGGCGACCGAGAAGTAGCGCACCTCATCGACGTCGTCGCCGAAGAGGTCCACGCGCACGGGATGCGGCTCGGTGGGCGGGAACACGTCGAGGATGCCGCCGCGCACTGCGAACTCGCCGCGCTTCTCCACCATGTCCACCCGGACGTAGGCGGAGTCGACCAGGTCCCGTTCGAGATCCTCGAGCGGGTACGTGTCGCCGACGGCCGCGCGCACCGGTGCCAGGTCGCCGAGCCCGGTGGCGATCGGCTGGAGCAGGGAGCGCACCGGCATCATCAGCACATGCACCGGATCCTCGGACTCCGGATGGGCGATGCGCCGCAGCGTCGCCAGCCGCTTGGCGACGGTGTCGGCTCGCGGGGAGAGCCGCTCGTGAGGGAGCGTCTCCCAGGCCGGGAGCTCGGCGAGGTGCTCGGTGCCGACCAGTGCCGACAGTGCCGAGCGGACATCCTCGGCGGCGCGGGTGGTGGGGGTCACCACGACCAGGGGGTGCTCGGCGCTCGCGCGGCGCGCGAGATCGGCGACGACGAAGGGGAACAGGGCGGTGGCCGCGACGATGCTGCCGCCCTCGCCGGTGCCCGATCCGTCCTCGACGAGGGAGCGGACCGCAGTGAGGTCTCGGCCCTCGGAGAGCTGGTCGAGCAGCGGAGACAGCGGTGCCCGGGTGGAGGTGGCGGGTGCGTGGGTGGTGGTGCTCATCGAGGTGTCACGCCTTCGGGGAGTGGAATCGCTGCTGGGCCGTGGTCAGGCCCTCGAGGACGACGGACTCGACCGCATCGGCGGCGTCGGCGATCACGAGGTCGAGGCTCTTGCGCTCGGCGGCGGTGAAGGGCGCCAGCACATGGTCGGCGGTGTCGCGGGACCCGGTGGGGCGGCCGACGCCGACCCGGATACGCAGGTAGTCCTTGGTCCCGAGCGCCCTGGTGATGTCGCGCAGGCCGTTGTGGCCGCCCTCGCCGCCTCCGAGCTTGAGGCGGACGGCCTCGAACGGGATGTCGACCTCGTCGTGGACGACGACGATCCGCTCCGGCGGGATGTCGTAGTAGGAGGCGAGCGCCTTGACGGGCCCGCCGGAGACGTTCATGTAGGTGGTGGTCTTGGCGAGGATCGCGCGCTCGCCCGAGCCCGGCACACCGAGCCGGCCCTCGAGCACGACGGCCTGGGCCCGGCGAGCGGCGGCGAAGCGGCCCCCGGCGGCACCGGCGATGTGGTCGAGGACCATGTGCCCGATGTTGTGGCGCGTCGCCGCATATTTGGCGCCGGGGTTGCCGAGGCCGACCACCAGATGAGGTCCCACTCGACGATCGCTCACGGTCATGGACGGCTCCTCGATGCAGCGTCGGCGCCGTCCGGGCGCTGCTGCCCGGCACGGCCTGGGCCCCCGGCGTGGCGGGCGGCCCCGGATACCGTACCGGGGCGCCGCGCAGTGCGCGACGCCCCGGGGCGGTGCATGTGAGCAATCGAGCGGATAGCCGGTGCCGAAGACCCGGCGGGGCCGCTCGGGGAGGTCACTCCTGCTCGGAAGACTCCTCGTCGCCTTCGGCCGGCTCCTCGCCGCTCTCGGCGTCGGCCTCGGTCTCCTCGTCCTCGGAGGCCTCGCCACGGGGCTCGGAGACGCTGAGCACGAGCAGCTCCGCGTCGGAGACCAGCTCGGCGCCCTCGGGCAGCGTGACGTCACCGGCGAAGAGCTGGTAACCGTCCTCGGTGCCGTCCACGTCGATGTCGATCTGCTCGGGGACGTTGAGCGCGTCGACCGAGAGGGTGATGGCCTGCAGATCGACGAAGGCGACCGCCGGGGAGACCGGCTCGCCGTGGACCACGACGGGGATGTCGACGTCGACCTTCTCGCCCTTGCGGACGGTGATCAGGTCCAGGTGGGTCAGCGTGCGCTTGAGCGGGTGGCGCTGGATCTCCTTGATCAGCGCCAGGTGCTGGGCGCCGTCCCCCAGGACGAGCTCGAGCAGCGCATTGGGGTTACGGGCGGCCAGCGCGGTCTCGTGGCCCGGGAGCGACAGGTGGATCGGTGCCTCGCCGTGTCCGTACAGGACAGCGGGGACGCGATCGGTGGCGCGGATGCGGCGGGCTGCGCCCTTGCCGAAGTCCTCGCGCAGTTCGACGTTCAGCTTCTCAGCCATGGGATGCTCCTCGTGGGTGCGGATGCGGGCGATGAGCGACGCCACGGGGCACGGGAGCACCGCTCCCGGACATCCGCACCGCGTCGATCACGGAGGGGGCAGCGCCCACTCCCTCGCCGAAGTGACGCGGTGAGATTAGCACGCCGCGGCCCCTGTGGCGCCGCCGGCGTGAGGAGCCTCGCGCCGATCAGACCCGACCACACCATCCGACCTCCTACCGCTCGCAAGCTCGCAGTACGTCGATCAGGCCCGACCACACTGCCCGATCTCCTACCGCTCGCAAGCTCGCAGTACGTCGATCAGACTTCACCATCGAACAGGCTGGTGACGGAGCCGTCGTCGAAGACGGCCCGGATGGCCCGGGCGATCAGCGGCGCGATGGAGAGCTCCGTGAGCCGGTCGAACTTCTTGTCCGCCGGGATCGGGAGCGTGTTGGTGCACACCACCTCACGCACGGAGCTGGACTTGAGGCGTTCGGTGGCGGGGTCGGAGAGGATCGGGTGGGTGGTGGCGATGATCACCGAGGAGGCGCCGTTGGCCACCAGGGCGTCGGCCGCCTGCACGATCGTGCCCGCCGTGTCGACCATGTCGTCGACGAGGATGCAGGTCTTGCCGGTCACGTCACCGATCACGCGCTTGGCGACGGCCTGGTTGGGCCGGTTGGCATCGCGCGACTTGTGGATGAAGGCCAGGTTGACCCCGCCGAGCTTCTTGGCCCATTGCTCCGCGACGCGGATCCGGCCCGCATCCGGGGAGACCACGGCGATGTCCTCGTCGCCGTAGCTGCGCAGGATGTAGTCGGCCAGGATCGGCAGCGCCATCAGGTGGTCCAGCGGCCGGTTGAAGTAGCCCTGCACCTGCGGGGCGTGGAGATCCACGGAGATCATCCGGTCGATGCCGGCGGTCTCGTACATGTCCGCCACCAGGCGCGCGGAGATCGGCTCGCGGCCGCGGTGCTTCTTGTCCTGACGGGCGTAGGGGAAGCTCGGGGCGATGGCCGTGATGCGCTTGGCCGACGCCCGCTTGAGGGCGTCGATCATGATCAGGTGCTCCATCAGCCAGGTGTTGATGGGCGCGGGGTGGGACTGCAGCACGAACACGTCGGTCCCTCGAACGGACTCCCCGTAGCGCACATAGATCTCGCCGTTGGCGAAGTCCCAGGCGTCCATCGGGAGCACCTCGACGCCGAGCTCCTCGGAGACCTCCTGGGCGAGGACCGGGTGGGACCGGCCCGAGGCCAGCACCAGCCGCTTCTCCCCCGTGGTGACGATTCCGCTCATCGCTGCTCGTGCTCCTGGTTCTCCTCGGCGGCAGGTCCTGCAGGCGTCTCCGTGGCGGGGCTGTCCTCGGTCCCGAGCGCGGCCCGGGCCGCTGCCTCGGCCGCGGTCCCCGCACGGCGTCGCAGAGTCCATCCTTCCATGTTCCGCTGCGCGACGGCGTTGACGGCCAGAGCGCCCGGCGGCACATCCTTGCGCACCGTGGTGCCCGCGCCGGTGGCTGCCCCGTCACCGATGGTCACCGGGGCGACCAGGATGTTGTCGGAGCCCACCCGGACGTGCTTGCCCACGGTGGTGCGGTTCTTGGTCACCCCGTCGTAGTTCGCGAAGATCGTGGCGGCCCCGATGTTGGTGCCCTCCCCGATCTCGGCGTCGCCCACGTAGCTGAGATGGGGAACCTTGGCACCCTCGCCGATCTGGGCGTTCTTGGTCTCGACGAACCCGCCGATCTTCCCGTCGGCCCCGAGGACGGTGCCTGCCCGCAGATAGGAGAAGGGGCCGACGCTGGCACCGGCCCCGATCTGGGCGAGAACGGCGTGGGAGCGCAGCACTTCGGCGCCGGAGCCGACCTCGGTGTCGCGCAGGGTGGTGTCCGGGCCGATCACGGCGTCCTCGCCGATGTCGGTGGCACCGTGCAGCTGCACTCCGGGCCGGATCACCGCGTCCTGCGCGATGGTGACATCCGCGTCGATCCAGGTGGTGGCGGGGTCGACGATGGTGACGCCGGCGCGCATGTGGCGCTCGAGGATGCGGCGGTTCATCTCGGCGCCGAGCTGTGCGAGCTGAACGCGGTCGTTGACGCCTTCGACCATCGTGACGTCCGCGGTGACCACGGCGCGGACCGCGCGGCCGTCAGCACGGGCGATGGCCAGCACATCGGTCAGGTACATCTCACCCTGGGCGTTGTCGGTGCCGAGGCGGCCCAGAGCATCGCGCAGCACGGCCAGGTCGAACGCGTAGATCCCGGAGTTGATCTCGTCGATCCCCCGCTGCGCGTCGGTGGCGTCCTTGTGCTCGACGATGCCCAGCACCTCGGTGCCGTCCTCGCTGCGCAGGATGCGACCGTAGCCGGTCGGGTCCGGCACCCGCGCGGTGAGCACGCTGACCGCGGCCCCGGCGTCCTCGTGCGCGGCGACGAGCTCCCGCAGGGCGGCGGGATCCAGCAGGGGGACGTCCCCGTAGGTGACCAGCACGGTGCCCTCGGTGGCCGCGACCTGGCCGAGACCGCACTGGACCGCGCGGCCCGTGCCCGGGATCTCGTCCTGGTCGGCGACCGTGACCTCGGGCGCATGCTCGGCGAGGTGCTCGGCGACGAGGTCGCGCTCGTGGCGCAGCACGGCGACCAGTTCCGAGGGGCTGGTGCCCTCGGCAGCGGTGAGCGCATGGACGAGGAGGGACCTGCCCCCGATCTCGTGGAGCACCTTCGGCGTCCGGGACTTCATGCGGGTCCCGGCGCCTGCGGCCAGAACGATGACAGCGGCGGGGGCAGGCGTCTCGGCTTTGTCCACGTCAGCGGCTCCTCGGATCGACGGGTGGTGTGGTGCGACAGCGCCGCAGCAGCGGCGGTGGGCGTTCCGCCATCAGGACTCGAACCTGAAACTTCAGAACCAAAATCTGAGGTGTTGCCGATTACACCATGGCGGAGCAGTCTCCGATGCCGCCGACCGCCCGGGGTCGAGGACCCGCGTGGCGGCGGGCGCAGCGGACTGCGGGCACGGGAGGCGGCGTCGCGGACGCGGGCCGATCCTATCGCCCGCGCGGCCGCGCGACGGACCACCGGGCCGCTGTGGAAGACTGCCCGCCATGGCGGAGAACGGCGCCCCGCGCGGGCGGCCCACCCGGATGACCGGCAGGCAGCGCCGTGAGCAGCTGCTCGCGGTCGGCCGGAGCGTTTTCGCCGAGCGCGGCTTCGACATGGCCAGCGTGGAGGAGATCGCCGCCCGGGCGAAGGTCTCCAAACCGATCGTGTACGAGCACTTCGGCGGCAAGGAGGGCCTGTACGCGGTGGTCGTCGATCGCGAGGTCAGCACGCTGCTCGCCGATCTGGAGCGCTCCCTGCGCGATCAGCGCGCCCACCCCCGCCTGCTGATGGAGCGGGCCGCGATGGCATTCCTGTCCTACATCGACGAGAACGAGGACGGCTTCCGCATCCTGGTGCGCGACTCCCCCGTCAGCCAGGCCGGCGGGACCTTCTCCTCCCTGCTGACAGACGTGTCACAGCGCGTCGAGGAGATCCTGGCCGCCCAGCTGGCCCTGCACTCCTATCCCTCCCGGGACGCGACCATGTACGCCCAGATGCTGGTGGGGATGGTGGCCTACACGGGCCAGTGGTGGCTGGAGACCCGCGAGCCGGCCAAGGAGATCGTGGCCGCCCGCATGGTGAACCTCTCCTGGTTCGGACTGGCCGCCCTGCAGCGGGAACCCGGCCTGCGTGGCGGCGACCGCCCCTGACCCGGTGACATCCGCGACCGATCCCCGGGCACGGGATCGCCCCGTGCCCGGGGATCGGAGCGGGCACGGGATCGGCGGGCGCGCGGCCGTGGGACGCGCCACCCGCGACGGTCCGGGCCCGCCCGGGCCGCGGGGCCGCCGCCTAGACTCGGCCCATGTCCACCTCGCCCTCCTCCCATGGCGCCGCCTCGGCGCACCATGACGAGGTCGACCGGATCGTCGAGGGCTGGCGGCAGGCGCGCGGAGACCTCGACATCGAGCCGCTGGCCGTCTTCTCCCGCATCTCGCGCCTGGCCCGATACCTGGAGACCGCGCGCCGCGAGTCCTTCGCGGCCGCCGGTCTCGAAGGCTGGGAGTTCGACATGCTCTCGGCGCTGCGTCGCAGCGGGGACGATGCTCTGTCCCCCGGCGCGCTGATGCATCAGACGCTGGTCACCAGCGGCACGATGACCGCACGGATCGACAAGCTGGTCGCCCGCGGACTCGTCCGCAAGAACCGCAGCCCGCACGATGGCCGGGCGGTGGAGGTGCGTCTGCAGCCCGACGGGGTGGCCCGCGTGGACGCCGCCATGGAGTCCCTGCTGGCTGCGGAGCGCGAACTGCTGCGGCCCCTGACGGCCGACGGAAGATCCGCCCTCGCGGACACGCTGCGCTCGCTGCTGCTGACCTTCGAGGTGGACGACCCGCTGGAGGGCTGAATCCTCCGGGTCCTCCGGCCGCCGCGTCCGGCGCCGCTGCCCCGCCGTCATCTCCACTGCTCACGCGTTCCCGTCTTCGCAAAGGACCTCCCCTGCATGGCCCATCTCCTCGGCACCCAGTCCCTGCACGTCGCCCTGCCCGACCGCATCCTGCTCGAGAACGTCACGGTCGGGATCGACGAGGGCGACCGCATCGGTGTGGTCGGTCGCAACGGTGACGGCAAGTCCACGCTGCTGCGACTGCTCGCACGGCTCCAGGAGCCGGACTCCGGCCGGGTCACCGTGCGAGGCGGCACCCGCGTGGGGGTGCTGAGCCAGCAGGACGAGGCGACGCTGGAGACCACCGTGCGCCACCGCGTGGTCGGCGACCGGCCCGAGTACGAATGGGCCTCCGATCCGCGGATCCGCGACGTCCTGGCCGGCCTGCTGGACGAGATCGACCTGGAGGCGCACCTGGCGGATCTCTCCGGCGGCCAGCTGCGGCGCGTGCACCTGGCCGAGCTGCTGGTCGGCGACTGGGATGTGCTGCTGCTGGATGAGCCGACCAACCACCTCGACGTCGAGGGCATCGCCTGGCTCGCCGAGCATCTGCGCCGTCGCTGGAGCGCCAAGGACGGCGGACTCGTGGTCATCACCCACGACCGCTGGTTCCTCGACGCGGTCTGCACGCGCATGTGGGAGGTCCACGACGGCGTCGTCGATCCCTTCGAAGGCGGATACGCCGCCTACATCCTCCAGCGGGTCGAGCGCGACCGGCAGGCCGCGGCCATCGAGTCCAAGCGCCAGAACCTCATGCGCAAGGAGCTCGCCTGGCTGCAGCGGGGCGCCCCGGCCCGCACCTCGAAGCCGAAGTTCCGTGTCGACGCCGCCCACGAGCTGGTCGCCGACGAACCGCCGGTGCGCGACACCGTGGAGCTGACACAGCTGGCGACCTCCCGACTGGGCCGGGACATCATCGACCTGATCGACGTCGACGCCGGTTACGGGGACGTGCGCGTGCTGCACGACGTCACCCTGCACATCGGCCCGGCGGACCGGATCGGCGTGCTGGGCCCCAACGGCGCCGGCAAGTCGACCCTGCTGAAGCTCATCACGGGTGACCTCGAGCCGCAGGCGGGTCGCGTCAAGCGCGGCAAGACGGTCACGGTGCGCCAGGTCTCCCAGCGGATCGAGGGGCTCCAGGAGGACCAGGACTCGCGGATCAGCGACGTGGTGGGCCGCTACCGCAGCTCGTACCGCACCGGGAAGGACGAGGTCTCCCCCGGCCAGCTGCTGGAGCGGCTCGGGTTCACCGCGGCCCACCAGAAGGTTCGCGTCGGCGCCCTCTCCGGCGGTCAGCAGCGTCGCTTGAACCTGCTGCTGACGCTGCTGGAGGAGCCGAACGTGCTGGTGCTCGACGAGCCCACCAACGACATGGACACCGACATGCTGACGGCGATGGAGGATCTGCTGGACACCTGGCCGGGTCCGCTGATCGTGGTCTCGCACGACCGGTACCTGCTCGAGCGCGTCACCGAGATGCAGTACGCGGTCCTGGACGGTCAGGTCCGGCACGTGCCCGGCGGGGTCGATCAGTACATCCAGCTGCGCACGGCAGCGGAGCAGGCGGGCGCGGCGAGCGCCGGTGGCAGCGGCAGGAACACCGGAGCGGGTACGCCCGCGGGACCTGCCCTGAGCTCGACGGAGGGCAAGGGCACGGGCGTCTCCGCGCCGCGCTCTGCCGCGGTCTCGGGAGCCGAGGCGCACGCGGCCCAGAAGGAGCTCGCGTCCGTGGAGCGCCGGATGGAGAAGCTCACCGGTCAGACCCAGAGGCTGCACGAGCGCCTGGCGGCTCACGATCAGTCGGACTACGTCGGGCTGCAGTCGATCGCCGAGGAGCTGCGCACGGTCGAGGCCGAGCTGGAGACGCTCGAGGAACGCTGGCTGGAGCTCTCCGAGCTGGTGGGCTGACCCTCTTTCTCAGTTCCCCGCGAGCACGCTCGGCTCAGCTCTCCTCGAGCACGCTCGCTCCGGGCGCCGAGCCTCTGGCCACCAGGCATGACTCGACCACCCCGTCGGCGGTGAGGAGCGAGGCCACCGAGTGCGCCTGATCCTCGTCCGCCACCAGCACGGCGACCGTCGGCCCGGAGCCGGAGACCAGGGCTCCCAGCGCGCCGGCCTGCTCCGCATGCTCGACCAGAGGCTCCAGCCCGGGATGCAGGGCGAACGCGGCAGGCTGCAGGTCGTTGTGCAGGGTCTGCCCCAGCAGCTGCGCGTCACCGCTGCTCAACGCCTGCAGCTGGCGCTCGTCGAGCTCCGGATGCTCCGCCAGGGCGCGGCCGCGCGCCAAGGCCAGCTCATCATGGCGACGGTAGACCTCCGGTGTCGAGAGGTGCCCGCCCGGGACCGCCAGCAGCCAGGTCCAGTCGCCATGGGTGAGGACCGTCGTGAGGTCGCCTCCGTTCCCGCGGCCCAGCGCGGTGTGACCGAGCATGGCGAACGGCACGTCGGCACCCAGCCGCGAGCCGAGCTGCCGCAGCCGCTCGCTGCCGAGCCCGAGGCCCCACAGACGGTCCAGAGCCACCAGGACGGCGGCGGCGTCGGCCGATCCCCCGCCCATGCCGCCGGCGACGGGCACCTGCTTGCGGATGTGCAGCGCGGCTCCCTCGTCCAGGTCGTACTCGCTGCGCAGCAGCTCAGCGGCGCGGAGGGCGAGATTGCTCGAATCCAGCGGGACCTCCCCGGGAACCTCGGCGTCGACCTCGAGGCGCAGGTCGGGGCTGCGGGTGACGGTGACCGTCTCGTACAGATCGACGGCCTGGAACAGCGTCGCCAGACGGTGGTACCCACGCTCGTCGAGCGCTCCCACGGCGAGCGAGAGGTTGATCTTTCCCGGTGCACGCACGACCACCCGATCCCATCCGGCACTCATCACGCCGCCTCCTCACTCGCGCGGGCGATCGCCCGGAACTCGTCGATGCCGAGGGTCTCGCCGCGGGCGCCGGGGTCGATGCCGGCGGCGCGCAGGATCTGTTCGGAGCGCGCCGGGCCGCCGGCCCAGCCGGCGAGCGCGGCGCGAAGGGTCTTGCGTCGCTGCGCGAACGCGGCATCGACGATGGCGAAGACCCGGTCCCGTTCGGCCGCGGTCCCCAGCGGATGGTCATGACGCACGAGCTCGACCAGCGCCGAATCGACGTTGGGCACCGGCCAGAAGACCTGCCGGGAGATCCTGCCGGCGTGCACGGCGCGGCCGTACCAGGCGGTCTTCACGCTCGGACCTCCATAGACGCGTGAGCCCGGGCCAGCGGTGAGGCGGTCGACGACCTCGGACTGGACCATCACCAGTGCCGTGCGGAGGGAGTCGAAGCGCTCGAAGGCCGTGAGCAGGATGGGCGTGGCCACGTTGTAGGGCAGATTCGCGACCAGTGTGCTCGGCGTTCCGGTGCGCGGCAGGGAGGGCAGCTCCGTGACCCGCAGGGCGTCGGCGTGCACGAGCCGGTACCGCTCCTCGTCGACTCCTCGGGCTCGCAGCGTCAGCGGCAGCAGCTCGGCGAGGCCGCGATCGAGCTCGATGGCGACGACGTCGGCCCCGGACTCCAGCAGCCCCAGGGTCAGCGACCCCAGGCCCGGCCCCACCTCGAGCACGGCCTGCCCGGCTCCGGTGCCGGCGCGCGCGACGATGGTGCGGACCGTGTTGGGGTCCATCACGAAGTTCTGACCGCGCTGCTTGGACGGACGGATACCGGCCGCCTCGGCCAGCTCGCGGATGTCCCGACCGGTCAGCAGCAGGTCCCCGCCGGCGGCGCCATCCGCGGGGGCGACGTCGTCGGAGCGGGCGGCGTCGTCAGCGGCAACGGCACCGTCGGCCGGCTCGCCGACGGGCTCGTGCGCGCTGCGAGGCGCTCGGGTGCTCATGCCGCCGTGGCTTCCGGCCACCGGTAGACCTGCTCGGTGGTCGAGCGGATCGCGCGGCACGTCTGCTCCAGATCGGTCCCGGTGACGTCCGCGATGGTGCCCATCGTGAGCGGGATCAGATAGGAGGAGTTCGGGCGGCCGCGGTACGGCACCGGCGTCAGGAACGGCGCATCGGTCTCGACCATCACCTGGCCCAGCCCCACCTCGGCCAGGGCCTCCCGCAGGTCACCCGCATTCTTGAAGGTGACGTTGCCGGCGAAGGACAGGTAGTAGCCGCGGTCCACGCACGCGCGGGCGAACTCGGCATCGCCCGAGAAGCAGTGGAAGACGGTGCGCTCGGGGGCGCCGTCGGCCTCGAGGACCTCGAGCACATCGCGGTGGGCGTCGCGATCGTGGATCTGCAGGGGAAGGTCCAGCTCCTTGGCCAGGGCGATGTGGGCGCGGAAGGCCTCGATCTGGGCCGTGCGGGCGGCCTCGTCCGTGCGCGAGGTGCGGAACCAGTCCAGTCCCGTCTCCCCCACCACCACCATCCCGGGCCCGCGCAGCAGCTCGGCGACCTCGGCGATGGCCGCATCGAGCGAGATCGTCGGCTCCCCGTCGTGGTCGCGGCCGCGCGCGTGCAGAGCTGCTTCGTTGGGATGGACGGCGACTCCGCCGCGCAGCGAGGCCGGGCAGGACTCGGAGGCCAGCAGGGCCGCCGTCCAGCGCACCGCCTCGAGATCGGAGCCGATCGTGATCTGGGCGTCGATGCCGGCGTCCGCGGCGCGCTGGACGTGGTCGGCCACCCTCAGCTCCTGGTCGCCGTCGGCGAAGTCGAGATGGCAGTGGTTGTCGATCACCGGGAACGGCAGCGGCTCCGGGGCGGGCGGCCAGGAGCGGTCGCGAGACCTTCCGCGCGGGTCGATCTGCTCCCGGCTGCGCACCGGTGCGGAGGCGCCCGGCTCAGCTGCGGCCGGCGCCGATGCGCCCGATACGACGGCGGCCCCTGAGCCGGGGGCTCGCCCGGCCTCGTTCTCGTGCGATGACGACATGCGACCATCGTAGGAGGATCTGCCACGGCACCGAGCCACTCCTGCTGTGCTCGTCCGCCGGCCGGTTCCGTCGTCGTCCGGTTCCGTCTCCGTCGGTCGGTCCGCTCGTCGCACGGTGGGCCCACCCGGACGTTCGCGGTGGGCAAGGTCACGACATCGGGTCAGCTCCGGGGGAGGCGCGAGAGCGGCCGATATGGCAAGATGGGCGGTCGTTGCGCGTCCTGTCGTGCACCCGAGCGCCCCGACTCAGCTGGACCGGGTTCGGGTCGCTGCTCGGGAAGGATGCCAGCGCACGATCATCCTCCAGACCGTCAAGGAGCGTTCCCATGGCAGTGCCCAAGTTCAAGATGTCCCGCTCTCGTACGCGGTCCCGTCGCTCGCAGTGGAAGGCGCACAACGCCGACCTCGTGCAGGTGAACGTCCGCGGCCGCAGCGCCGCTGTGCCGCGCCGGCTGGCCAAGGCCTACCAGCGCGGTCTGCTCCAGATCGACGACTGATCCGGTCGGGCCCGTGGCCCGATCCATCCAGTCCGCACGAAGCCCCCGGCACCTGATGGTGACGGGGGCTTCGTCGCGTCCGCAGGACCGCCAGGAGGCCAAGGACGTCCGAGAAGCAGTCAGCCCTTGCCGCGCGGCGCGTGAGTGTCCTTGCGTCGCAGCGCCTGGTCGTAGAGCTCGCTGGCCGTGATGCCCGCGGCGCTCCTGGCGGCGGCCTTCGCGGCATCCTTGAGCCGCTCCCCCGCCGCGGCCCGGGCCAGGACGTCCTCGACCAGATCCTCCGCGCTGGCCGCGACCGGCTCGGCCCCGGCCACCACGATCACGACCTCGCCGAGCACCTCGGTGGCCTCGGCCCAGGCGGCCAGCTCGCCCAGGGTGCCGCGCTGGATCTCCTCGTAGGTCTTGGTCAGCTCCCGCGCGACGGCACCGCGGCGCTCGAGGCCGAACGCCTCCGCCATCGCGGCGAGCGTCACGGCGGTGCGACGTGGTGACTCGAAGAACACCATGGTCCGCTGCTCGGTGGCCAGAGGTTCCAGAGCGCTCGCGCGACGGCCCTCGCGACGCGGCGGGAATCCCTCGAAGGTGAACCGGTCCGGTGCGATCCCGGACGCCGCCAGCGCGGTCAGCACGGCCGACGGGCCCGGGATGACCGTGACCGTGTACCCGGCCTCGGTCGCGGCACGCACGGCACGGAATCCGGGATCGGAGACGACGGGCATGCCGGCGTCCGTGACGATCAGGACGCGCTCACCCTCGCCGAGGGCCTCGAGCAGGACGTCGGTGCGCTCGGCCTCATTGTGCTCGTGGTACGAGAGGATGCGCCCCTGCGCGGTCACCTCCAGCGCGCTGAGGAGACGCGCCAGACGCCGCGTGTCCTCCGCCGCGATGACGTCGGCCTCCCCCAGCGCCCGCATCAGGCGCACGGACGCATCCAGCGGATTGCCGATCGGCGTGGCGGCGAGGGTGAGGACTCCGGGTTCGAGCATCCGGCCATGCTAGCCAGCCCGCGCCCCGTGCGTCCCCGGGACGGGGCAGGGGCGATGACCTAGCATGTGCGGGTGCACACGGAGGAGGAGGAGGAGGAGGCGACTCATCGCGCCGATGTCGATGAGGAGCCCGGTGCACTGCTGAGCTCCTACCGGCGCCGCCTGAAGACCTTCGACCTGCCGCTGTCCCGCCTCGCCTGGGCCGGTGCCATGGCGCTGTTCGGTCTGGCGCTCGTGCTGCGGCTATGGGGCCTCGGCTCGATCGGGGAGCTCATCTTCGACGAGACCTACTACGTCAAGGATGGCTACGCCCTCACCCAGGAGGGCGTGGAGATGTCGTGGCCGGACGAGCACGATCCCGTGTTCGAGGCCGGTGATGTGGACACCTATGAGGACACCGGGTCGTACGTGGTCCACCCCCCGCTGGGCAAATGGCTGATCGGCGGCGGGATGACGCTGCTGGGCGCTGACAACGCCTGGGGCTGGAGGATCTCCTCCGCGATGCTGGGCGCAGTGGCCGTGCTGATGCTCGCCCGCATCGGGCGCCGGCTTTTCCGCTCGACCACCGTCGGCCTGATCGCGGGCCTGCTGCTCGCGGTGGACGGGATGCATCTGGTCCATTCGCGCACCAGCCTGCTGGACCCCTTCGTCATGTTCTTCGCCCTGGCCGCTTTCGGGGCGCTGCTGATCGACCGTGACCGCTTCCGCGAGCACCTGGCGCTGCAGGCCGTGAAGCTCCATGGCGCCGTCGAGACCGAGCCGCGCCTCGGCGTCTCCGGCGGATGGCGGCCGTGGCGCCTGTTCGCCGGGGCACTGCTGGGCATGGCCTGTTCGGTGAAATGGTCCGGCATCTACTTCGTGGCCGTGTTCGGGATCATGACCGTGCTGTGGGACTGGTGGGCCCGCCGCACCGTCGGCCAGCGCCGATGGCTGCTCGGCGGCCTCGTCAAGGACGCGATCCCGGCGTTCTTCGCGACCGTGGGCACGGCCCTGGTGGTCTACCTCGCCTCCTGGGCGGGCTGGTTCGCCTCCGCCATCGGGTACAACCGGCACCTCGCGGCGGAGCAGGGCGCGGCGACCGGGTTCGGGCCGCTCGATTCGCTGATCTCGCTGTGGCTCTATCACCGCCAGGCCTACGACTTCCACATCGGACTGGACTCCGAGCATCCCTATCAGGCCAACCCGTTGGGCTGGCCTCTGATGCTGCGGCCGACGAACTTCTACTACCGCTCCTACGAGTACGGGGAGAACGGCTGCGAGGTCGCCGAGTGCGCCTCGCACATCCTGGACGTGGGCAATCCGTTGATCTGGTGGCTGGGCAGTCTCGCAGTGCTGGTGACCCTGGTGATCGCGATCCTGCGACGCGACGGGCGTGCGTGGGCTGCTCTGGCCGGCATCGCGGCCGGCTACCTGCCGTGGCTGCTGTATCTGGACCGCACCATCTTCACCTTCTATGCGGTCGTCTTCGAGCCCTGGCTGCTGCTGTGCCTGGCGTACGTGCTGGGCCTCGTCATCGGCCCGCCCGGCGCCGACGCGGAGAGACGCCTGGCCGGAGGTCTCTTCGCCGGCTCGCTGCTGGTGCTGATCGTGCTCGTCTCCGCCTTCTTCTGGCCCATCTGGACCGGTCAGGTGATCGATCTGGAGCAATGGCGCTACCGCATGTGGCTGCCTGGCTGGACCTGATCATCTCCGGACCGTCGAGGGTGTGACCACGGTTACGATTGCCGCATGGCTCCGGACCCCTCAGCCCTGCGCGACCTCGCCCGCGATCTCGGTGTCGGCACCGACTACTCGGGCTGGGACGGCACTCGTCGAGCCGTCGCCGACGCCACCCTGCATGCCGTGCTGGCCGCCCTCGGGACACCCGTGGAGACCGAGGAGGACATCGCCCGCGTCCGGGCCGAGCGGGAGCTGGCCCCCTGGACCCGCACCCTTCCTCCGGTGACCGTGCTGCGGCAGGACCGCTCCACCACCGTCCCGGTCCACGTCGACCACGGCACGCCGGTCACCACGCACCTGCTGCTGGAGGACGGCGGCCGCCGCGACCTGGCACAGGTGGAGGACTTCACGGCTCCCGTGGAGGTCGACGGGCGCCTCCGAGGCCGGGCCGGCTTCTCCCTCCCGGAAGGTCTGCCTCTGGGCTGGCACCGTCTGGTCGCGGACACGGCGAGCGGCACCGAGGAGGCCGACGTCGTCGTGACGCCGGCACGGCTCACGACTCACGAGCAGTTCCTCTCCCGCCGCGGGTTCGGCCTCCAGGCCCAGCTGTACTCCGTGCGCTCGCCGCGGTCGTGGGGCATCGGCGATCTCGCGGACATGCGGGACCTGGCCGCGATCACCGGCGCCCGTCACGGCGCGGACTTCCTGCTGGTCAATCCGCTGCACGCCTCCTACCCGACGCCGCCGATGGAGCCCTCGCCGTATCTGCCGGTCACCCGCCGCTTCACCAGCGCGCTCTACCTGCGCCCGGAGGACGTGCCCGAGTACCGGGAGCTGACGGACATCGCGCGGCAGCGGCTGGCGGTGCTGAAGCGGGAGGTCGACGGATGGAACGCCCGCACGGACCGGCTCGAGCGCGACGACGTGCTCCGCGCGAAGCTGGACGCGCTCGAGGAGCTGTTCGCCGTTCCACTGACCCCGGCTCGCCGAGCCCTGCTGGAGGCCTACCGCGAGCGGGAGGGACAGGGCCTCGAGGACTTCGCCACCTGGATGGCGATCGCCGAACGGGCACGCACGTCCCCCGAGGGCGCCGGGTCGGATCTGCTGGAGCACCTCGACGAGGCCGCCATTCAGCAGTCGCGCCACGACCTGGCCGACCGCATCGAGTTCCACATCTGGACGCAGTGGCTGCTGGACGAGCAGATGCGCGGGGCCCAGGCCGCGGCGCGCGAGGCCGGCATGCGCATCGGGATCATGCACGACCTGGCCGTCGGTGTGGAGCAGGTCGGCGCCGACTCCTGGCGCCTGCGCGGGGTCCTCGCCGACGGCGTCACGGTCGGCGCTCCGGCGGACCAGTACAACCAGCAGGGGCAGAACTGGCACCAGCCGCCGTGGCACCCGCAGCGGCTCCGTGAGGCCTCGTACCGGCCCTGGCGCGACATGCTGCGCACCCTGATGCGTCACGCCGGGGCGCTGCGCATCGACCATGTGCTGGGGCTGTTCCGGCTGTGGTGGATCCCCGAGGGCGTGGAGGCCGCCGAGGGCGCCTACGTCTCCTACGACCACGAGGCGATGATCGGGATCCTGGCCCTGGAGGCGGAGCGCTCCGGGACCGTGGTGGTCGGCGAGGACCTCGGCACCTTCGAGCCATGGGTGCGCGACTTCCTCGTCGGACGCGGAATCCTGGGCACCTCGATCGTCTGGTTCGAGTACGACGAGGAGGGACGGCCGCTGCGGGCGGAGGATTACCGCACCCTGTGCATGGCCTCGGTGGGCACCCACGATCTACCGCCGACGGCCGGGTACCTCGCCGGCGACCACGTCGAGCTGCGCCACCAGCTGGGGCTGCTCGAGCGGGAGCTGGAGGCGGAGCAGCTCGAGGACGCCGCCGGGCGCGAGCAGGTCCTCGACGTGCTGCGGGCCGAAGGGCTGCTGGAGGAGACCGCCCCGGGAGCCGATGCGGTCGAGGACACCGTGATCGCATTGCACCGGCACCTGGCGTCGACGCCGTCGGTTCTGCTCGGGGTGTCGCTGGTGGACTGCGTCGGCGAGCGGAGGATCCAGAACCAGCCGGGCACGGATGAGGAGTACCCCAATTGGCGGATCCCCCTGGCCGATGCCGCGGGGGAACCGGTGGGAGTCGACGACATCGCGACCGATGAGCGCACCGCACGCCTGCTGGCGGCGGTGCGCGAGGGCATCAGGCCGCGGTGACCTGGGCCCAGTTCGGGCGTTCGGCCAGGAAGGCCCGCGCAGCGCTCTGAGCGCCCTCGAGGGTGTGGTGGGCGCCCCAGCCGCACTGGACCTCGTTGGCGGCAGGCACCTCGTCGGCCTCGACGAGATCTCGCAGCGTCGCCTCGAGCAGCGGGGCGAAGTCCTCCGGGGTGTGGTCGCCGACCAGCAGCACGTAGAAGCCGGTGCGGCAGCCCATCGGCGAGACGTCCAGGACGTCACCGGAGTGGTTGCGCATGTGCTCGGCCATCATGTGCTCGAGGGAGTGGACGGTCTCCGAGTCGAGGTGGGCGACGTTGGGCTGGGTGAAGCGCACGTCGAACTTGGTCAGCACGTCGCCGGCGGGCAGCTCCTTGCGATCCGCGATCCGGATGTAGGGGGCCGCGACGGTGCGATGGTCGAGGTTGAAGCTCTCGACGTTCATCCGAGGCTGCTGGGACTGCTGAGGCTGCTGGGTGTGCGGGCTCTGGGGGGTCTGGTCCGTCATCGGGACTCCTTCGCGGGGTGCGGGTCGATGGCCGCGTCAGCGGCCGGGTCGGGTGGTGCGGTTCGACCGGGCGGGGCGCCCGGACCGGGAGCTGCCGGCGGCGCGCGCGCCGCCAGAGCGGCCACCGCCGCTGGACCGGCCGCGCTCGCCGGAGCGTTTGCCGTCGCCGGAGCTCTTGGGGTCGATGGAGCGTTTGCTGTCGGCGGCATCGCTGCCCCGACCGGAGCGCGGGGTGCGACCACGGACGACGCCGACGAACTCCTGACGCAGTTCGTCGTCGCTCGCCCGGGGCCAGACCAGAGCGATCCGGGTCGGTTCGGCGTCGGCCAGCGGGCGGTGGGCGGCGTCCTTGCGGTGGTGGAGCCGAGCCAGGGACAGGGGCATGCGGGTGTACCCGATGCCGGTGGCGACGACGGCGACGCGATCTGCGGCGTCGTCGGGATCCTGCGGGAGGATCTCCGTCTCGTCGGCCAGGTCGGCTTCGTGGACCTCGTCCAGGAGGCTGAGGACGTTCTCGGTCCCGACGACGACCGCCGGGCGCTCCTCCCACAACGCGACGACGTGGAGATCGTCGGCCGGGATCGGCAACCGGACGAAGCACATGTCGACCTCTCCGCCCTGCAGAGCCTCGTGCTGGCGGGAGAACGGGACCGGGGCGAGCTCGAGCCAGGCCTCGCGGCGCGCGGACTTCCACCGGCGCAGGAACCGGTCGGGCTCGACACCGGGCACGTAGCCGACGCGCAGGGTGCGGGTTTCCATGGGCCCAGCCTACGGCGCACCGGCGGCGAGCGGCACGATGTCACCGGCGCCGCGGAGATGGTCAGAGCGCGGCGGCCTCGGGAAGCGCGGTGCCCAGGAGATCGACCAAGGTATCGGCGCTGACCTCGCGCAGCGCCGTCGAACTCGTCTCGTCCTGCGGGGTGTCCATCACGAACACGGCGTCGGAGGTGGCCATGATCGAGACCTGGACCGAGTCCGGCCCTCGGTCGGCGGTCGTCAGGACGCTCAGCGCGCGCGTGTCCTGGAGGCGTCGCGCGATGTCGCTGTCGGTGCCCTCGAAGTCGGAGAGCGTGCCGTCGATCGGTTCGCCGTCCTCGTCACCGGCGACCGAGTTCTGGTCGACGTAACGGGCCAGCCGGGCAGGGAGCGCCTCCCGGGTCGGAACACTGAAGTGATGGAAGCCGTCGACGGTGACGAACTCCTCGAGCACCCCGTCGTGAGGGAACACGTAGACGATGATCTCCGTGGTCTGGTCGGCCACGCGCCGCGTGAGATTGACCAGGGCCAGGGGCGCGGAACGCAATGTCAGGAGCCCGGCGAGCGTGCGATCGAGCTGTGCCGTGCGTTCGGCCGGCGCCTCGGTGGCGAGATCCTCCCCCTCGTTCTCCCGGCCCTCGTCGGTGAACTGGACGAGTCCGCGGGCGGTCAAGGACCTCAGCGCCACGGCGGCGGCCGGATCACGATCGAGCCCGGAGGCGTCCAGGAACGGCGTCCCCGCGGGATCGAGGGCCTGGTTCCCCCTGAGCGCGATCAGCTCCTCGTCGGTGAGCACGGCGAGGACCTCTGCCTCGCTGCTCGCGGCGGCGAGGATCTCGTATGCCCCGGCGGCGTCTCGTTCGGTACGGAGGGTCTGCTGGGTCATGCTTCTCATCCTAAGGTCGCCGCGGCAGGGTCAGAGGCCCACCAGGCCGCCGAGCGAGTCGAGACCATCGCTGACCGTGTCGCCGACGGACTCGGCCGCATTGCCCACGGCGTCACTGACGGTCGAGGCCGTATTGCTGACCGTCTCTCCGACGGTCTCGGCCGCATTGCCCACGGCATCGCTGACGGTTGACGCGGCGTTGCTGACCGCCCCGACCGTGGCCTCGGCGGCGTTGCCCACCGCGTTGGTGATCCCGTCCCAGTTCTCGTACACGGTCTTGCCGAGATCCATCCCGATCGAGACCACTCCGGCGGCCGCGCCGATCGCCCCCACCACGGGGGCGGCAGGGCCTGTCAGCGGGGCGATCGCCAACAGCGTGCCTCCGGCCGCTCCGATCCCACCGCTGACCTGGTCGTACGTGTTGTCCGCCGTGAATGCCTGATGGATCCCGACGCCGATGTCGACGAACGGCAGGGCTTTGCCGAGCATCCTGCCGCCGGTCTTGAGGAACGGAGCGACATCATCGAGCTTGTTGAGGTACTTCCCCGGTTCGAAGTTCCCGATCGACGACGGCAGCCCCAGTTTGCCGAGCACGTTCTCGGCGGCCTTCTGCCACCCCTTGCCACTCGAGAACAGTTCATCGAGGTACGCGCCGCGCCACAGCTTCTGCAGGCCGCGTTGCGCCAGCTGCGCGTATTCATCGGCGGCCGACGGGATACGACCCAGGAAATCCGAGAGCTCCTTGAGCTTGAGGTACATGGACTGACCGTCCTTGACCAGGTCCTTGATGAACCCGATCGGACTGAACCCGTCCTCTCCTCCCCCGCCGCCCGAGCCGGCGCCCGAGCCCCCGGCGCCGCCGGCACCCGAGGCAGCGTCCTGCTCCTCGGCGTGCGCCTCGAGGTCCCGCGCGCGCTGGGAGAGTTCGGTGTGGCGCAGGTCGAACAGCGTGGCCACGCTGCCGGTCCAGTTCTGGCGAAAGGCATCCGCGTCGGGCCCCTGCCAGATGCTCTCGTCGAGGACCATGGGCTCGAGCGTCTCGCGCAGCTCGCTCAGCCGCTGCGCCTGCTGTGTGACCCGTTGTGCGTGGTCGCGCAGTTGGCCGGTGTCGGCTCCGAAGAACCCACTCATTCGTCGCCTCCGTCGTCAGCTGGCCGGGCACGGTGCTCGGTCGCCCGGGTCATCATCATGGCCACGACGCTACCGCCCGCAGCGGCGGCTGCCCATGGGGAGGACTCCCCATGCCCGGACGCCGCGCCCCTACGATGAGTGCATGACACCGACCCGTGCCTCGATGAGCTACGCGACCGCCTTGAACCGGAACGAGCTGTTCGAGAGCCCGGGGCTGCGCCGCGATATCCCGGCCGTCCTGGCCCCCGACGAGGAGGTGCTGCTGGTGCTGCCGGGTGTGGGCGGGGATTTTCCGGATGTCATGATCGCCACGGATCGACAATTCCTGCTGGCATCGGTCGCGGGCCCGCTGAAGAAGGCCAAGGTCAAGCGCGAAGTTCCGGCCCGAGGCATCACCGGCGTCGAGTACCGTCCGGGAGTGTTCTCCCGCGTCCGCGTCCGGGTGGCCGATGGACGTGATGTGCGGATGATGCCCCACCGCAAGGCGGACGCCGAGCGGTTCGCGACAGAATTCGCCCACGTGATCCGCACCGGGCGCCTGCCGTCGTGAGTATGTCCCCGTCGGGAGGATCCCCGGGGCACGACGCCCTGCCTCCTCGGCACCGTCAGATCGAGCGTTCGGTGCGCGCCAGTATCCGTAGCAGATCGGGCGTGAACCGTTCAGAGCGGCCGAGGTTGACCAGGTGGGTGCCGTAGCCCAGCACCTCGAGCCGTCCCCGCGGGGCGGCGTCGGCGAAGGCACGTTCGTGCAGACGGAACTGGTCGACGCGAGGGTTCAGGATGGTCACCGGCGCCGAGATGCTGCTCAGTGCCCCGAGCAGGTCCAGTGAGGCGACCGCGCTCATCGCCGGCGGCACCACGTCGGTGCCCGCCCTGCCACCTCGCACGTAGGCGCGGGCGCCCGCGCGGCCGAGGACCGCGGCCAGCGCCGGCGGCGGTCCTCCCGAGCCTCGCTCCCGAGTCCCCGGCAGAAGGTCGGTCGCCGTGATGGCCAGGCCGTACAGCCACGCTGTGCGCGCGGTGGGCTGGGCCGAGGCCCCGACGACGACGAGCGAGGCCAGCAGTTCGCGGTCCTCGATCTCAGCGGCGGCCTGGATCGCGAGCATTCCGCCGAGCGAGGAGCCGACAAGGTGCACTGCTCGCCTCTCGGGCCCGGCCGCTGTCTCGATCGCCTCGGTGATGGCCGCGAGCGCGGCGGCCAGTGTGAAGGGCTCGCCTCGACGGGCACCGTGGCCGGGCATCTCCGGCGTGATCACCCGGTGCCCGGCGGCGCGCAGCGACGGCACCTGCCGGTCCCACTGGCTGGCGGAGGTGCGGGCGCCGTGGACCAGGACGACCGGCCGGGGCGCAGCCCTCACGCCGACACCGTGTGCCCGGCGCAGCGACGCAGCACCTTCGCGAAGCGCTTGGGGCGCGAGAGGTTGGCGATGTGCCCGGCGTCGTGGAGGATCACCAGTTCACCGTTCTGCGCTGCATCGAGGAAGAGTGCTTCGTGGCGGCGGAACGGGTCGTGCTCCCCGTTGACGAAGGTCAGGGGCACCTCGATCGCGGCGACGTCGGCGAGCAGGTCGAGGGAGCCGATGGCCCGCACCACGGTGCGCACCACCCCGCGGGCGCGGCCGCCCCCGTAGTACCGGCGCGCGGCCTTGCGGGTGTGGCGCCGGGCGAAGGATCTCTGCACCCGTGTGTCGGAATCCCCGGGCAGCCAGTCCTTCATCGACATCCACAGCCCGTACAGCCGCGCCATCGTGGGGCCGGGGACGATGGTGCAGTCCGCGGCGACCACACCGGCCAGCCGCCCGGGGTTCCGCGCCGCCCAATGCAGGGTGAGATAGCCGCCGAGGGAGAGCCCGACCAGCAGCGGTGGCTCCCCGCAGGCGCTGACCGCCTCCTCGATGGTCTCCATCGCGGCCTCGAGCGTGAACTTCTCGCCGTGACGGTCGCCGTGGCCGGGCAGGTCCGGAGCGAACACCTCGAACCCACGCTCGCGGAGGCGGCGGGTCTGGCCCTTCCACATGGTGCGGGAGGAGCGCACGGCATGGATCAGCACGATGCTGGTGGTCATCGTGGTCCCTCCTGTGCGCCGCGCGGCCTGCCGCTCCCCGACGGGAGACTACCCGGTCCGGCGGCCGTCGGGAGCGCGCTCCGTACCCACGGCTACCCTGGGCGCATGCCGAGCTACCGCATGCATCTGCCGATCGGCGAGCTGCTGCCCGGGGCCTCCCCCGGCGACGTCACGGAGCAGGCGAAGCTGGCGCTGGGCACGCTCCACGCGGTGGAGAAGACGGACGTCGAGGCTCCCCTGGTGGGTGGGCGACGGGTGGGTCGCGTGGTGCTGCGGTTCGCGGTCGATGCCAGCAGCAGGCCGGAGGAGGACGCAGCGGCCCGGCACGCCCTGACCGTGGTCATCGACCACCTCGAGCGCAGCGTCGGCCGCATCGCGCCGCAGAGCGCCATCGTGCTCACCCGCGGGGGCGCGGGTCGGTTCCGGCCGATCGGGCCGGGCTGAACCGGATCGGCAGCGTTCTCATCCCTCCGCGGCGTCGTGGCCCGGCGTCGCGTCACCCCGGATCGTCAGCTGCAGGAACACCAGGTCGAGCCAGCGGCCGAACTTGACGCCCACCTCCGGCATCCTGGCCACCTCGACGAAGCCGAGCTTCTCGTGCAGGCGGATGGATCCCGCGTTCCCGGCCTCGATCCCGGCGACCATGACGTGGATTCCCTGCTGCTGCGCCCTGTCGATCAGTTCCAGCATCAGCGACCGGCCCACGCCGTTGCCCTGCTGACCATCCCTGACGTAGACGGAGTTCTCGACCGTGTGGCGGAAGCCGTCGCGTGCCCGCCAGGTTCCATACGAGGCGTAGCCCAGGACCGAGCCATGCTCATCGACTGCCACCAGGACCGGGAAACCGGCCTGCCGCCGCTGGGTGAGCCAGGCGGCGCGGTCGGCGAGGTCGACGGGGTGGTCGTCCCACACCGCTGTCGTGTGCCGCACGGCGTCGTTGTGGATCTCGGTGATCGTCTCCAGGTGCGTGCTGTCCGCGTCTCGGATCTCCACTGCGGCGTCCTCTCCCCGGCTGCCGGGTCCGGTCCGTGTCGGCGATGGTGGTCGGAGGACGCTCATGACGGCGGCCGCCCGTCCGGGCCCGGACGCCACATGTCGAAGCGCAGATCCTCGTCGATCGCGAAGTACGTGCTGGGACCGCCGCCGCGCACAACCGGTTCGGCCTTCGCGGTCTGGTAGATGCCGCCTGCCAGCAGCGCCTCGGCGATGTGCACGCCGACCACCTCACCGAAGACCACCCGATTCTCGGTGGCGGCACCGCTGGCCGCCTGCAGGGTGACGATCTGCGTGAGGCGGCACTCGAAGACCGTACGGGATTCGGCCACGTGGGGGACGCTGACCACGCGCGAGGGTGCGGGGGTGAGACCGGCGAGCTCGAACTCGTCGACCTCCGGCGGCGCGGGAGCCGAGGTCACGTTCATGGCCTCGGCGAGCTCCCGGCTGACCAGGTTCCAGCAGAACTCGCCGGTGGCCTCGATGTTCGTGAGCGTGTCCTTGGTCCCGCTGCTCGAGAAGCCGATGATCGGCGGGGTGTAGCAGAACGCGTTGAAGAAGCTGTATGGCGCGAGGTTGAGGACCCCGTCGGCCGAACGGCTCGAGATCCACCCGATCGGCCGCGGCGCGATGATGGCGTTGAACGGGGAATGCGGGAGCCCGGTCCCGGAGGCCGGCTCGTAGAAGTGCTGCTTCGGGGCGGCCGTGGGCGTCATCGGAGAGTCCCGGGATCTCGGCGCTGCTCCACGGCTGCTCCCTTCCTCGAGAAAGACACTGAGCCACGTCATCGACGATGGCGATGACGTGGCTCAGGGCATTCGGTGGAGCTAGGGGTGTCTGGGTGCACGACATCGTTGACAGATTCTACCGGCGGGTTTGGTGGTGATCGTTGACGGGTCAGTCGGGACATCGTTGACAAGGGCGGTGGC
>NZ_JBHTCW010000018.1:0-24000 GCF_042666305.1 Brachybacterium sp. GCM10030268
TCGCCACCCGCTACGACAAACACGCCATCACCTACCGCGCCAGCGTCGTCCTCTGCGCCGTCATCGCCTGGCTACGCAAATAGGAGACATGCCCTAGGCGCTATATGGACCTAGCTGTGCACATGCTGGCTCCATGTCGGCGCCGGTTAGGATGAGCCCGTGCAGTCCTACGTCGGGCGGCGCCGACGCCGCCGTGTGCGGTTCCTGGCGCAGGCTCGGGCGGGTGGCCCGGGCTGAGGCCGCCGCGTCAGGCCTGCGGCGCCGTCATCGAGAGCACGTCGAGGGCCGCGTCGAGCTGCTCATCGGTGAGCTCGCCGCGCTCGACGAAGCCCAGCGCGATCGTGGCCTCGCGCACGGAGACCCGCTCCGCCACGGCGTGCTTGGCGATCTTCGCGGCGCTCTCGTAGCCGATCAGCTTGTTCAGCGGCGTCACGATGGAGGGGGAGGCCTCGGCGTAGAACCGGGCCTTCTCCTCGTTGGCGACGAGCCCGTCGACGGTCTTGTCCGCCAGCACCCGCGAGGCGTTGGAGAGCAGACGGATCGACTCCAGCAGGCTGGTGCCCATCAGCGGGATCTGGACGTTCAGCTCGAAAGAGCCCTGGGCGCCACCCCAGGCGATGGCTGCATCGTTGCCGACGATGCGGGCGCTGACCATCAGCACGGCTTCGGGGATCACCGGGTTGACCTTCCCCGGCATGATCGAGGAGCCGGGCTGGAGGTCCGGCAGTGCGATCTCGCCGAGCCCGGTGTTGGGGCCCGAACCCATCCAGCGCAGATCGTTGCAGATCTTGGTCAGCGAGACGGCGATGGTGCGCAGCGCACCGGACATCTCCACCAGGCCGTCGCGGGCCGACTGCGCCTCGAAGTGGTTGCGGGCCTCGGTCAGCGGGAGCCCGGTCTGCTCGGCGAGGTTGGCGATGACCTTCTGCGGGAATCCCGCAGGGGTGTTGATCCCGGTGCCCACGGCGGTGCCGCCCTGTGGGACCTCGGCGGTGCGGGGCAGGGCGGCCTCGACGCGCTCGATGCCGTAGCGGATCGCGGCCGCATACCCCCCGAACTCCTGGCCGAGGGTGACCGGGGTGGCGTCCATCAGGTGGGTGCGGCCGGACTTCACGACCGCCTTCCAGGCCTCGGCCTTGGTCTCCAGCGACTCGGCGAGGTGGTCCAGCGCCGGCAGCAGCTGCTTGGCGACGCCTTCGGTGACGGCCACGTGCACGGAGGTGGGGAAGACGTCGTTGGAGGACTGCGAGGCGTTGACGTGATCGTTGGGGTGGACCTCGGGGCCGCCGTCGCTGGCCAGGGTCGCGAGCACCTCGTTCATGTTCATGTTCGAGCTGGTGCCGGAGCCGGTCTGGTAGGTGTCCACGGGGAACTGGCCGTCGTGATCGCCGGCGATGACCTCATCCGCGGCGGCCACGATCGCATCGGCGATATCCCCCGCCAGGACTCCCAGGTCCTTGTTCGCGCGCGCCGCCGCCTTCTTCACCTGGGCGAGGGCGTGGATGTGCGCGTTCTCCAGCCCCTGCCCG
This sequence comes from Brachybacterium sp. GCM10030268, assembly GCF_042666305.1. Taxonomy (NCBI): domain Bacteria; kingdom Bacillati; phylum Actinomycetota; class Actinomycetes; order Micrococcales; family Dermabacteraceae; genus Brachybacterium; species Brachybacterium sp. GCM10030268. Next base: position 1,530 of record NZ_JBHTCW010000018.1, read on the forward strand.
GAGATCGGGAAGTTCTGGACGGCGCGCTGGGTCTGCGCACGGTACAGGGCCGAGGCGGGCACCCGGACCTCACCCATGGTGTCGTGCTCGATGCGGTAGTCGTCCTGGTCACTGGCCGGCGTGGTCTGGGACATGGAGAGGCCTCCCTCAGTCTGTTCGTACGATCGAGCTGTCGGACGATCGAATCGGGTCGTGCGGTTGCTATGGGGCCGACGGGGAATTGCGGTCCCCGGCGATGGGTGTCCGAGCGCGGGCGGAGCTCAGCTCAGCTCATGGCTCCACGGCGGATCCGCGCCGGGCCGCGAGACGGTGATGGCGGCGAGCCTTGAGGCGCGCCGCAGCACGGCGGCGACGTCGTCGGAGGGCAGCCACGCCAGTCCTTCGCGGCGATCGGCGCCCAGCAGCGACTTGTCGGCGAGCGCATCGAGGATGCCGGCGGCGAAGGTGTCCCCGGCGCCGACGGTGTCGACCGCCTCGGTGACCACGGGGGAGACCTGCACGCGACCGCCGTCGGTGAATCCGACTGCGCTCTCGCCGCCGCGGGTCATGACGGTCAGCCCTGGGCCCAGATCGCGCCAGGAGGCGACCACGTCCTCGACGTCCTCGGTGTCGTACAGCCAGGTCACGTCCTCGTCGGAGGCTTTGACGATGTCGCTGAGAGCGATGTTCGCCTCGACTCTCTCGCGCACCGCCACCGGATCGCCCATGAGGGTCGGCCGGGCGTTGGGGTCGTAGCTGATGGTCGAGCGCTCGCGGGCGCGGCGCAGGACATCCGTGACGGTCGCGGCACCGGGATCCAGCACGGCGGCGATCGAGGAGGTGTGCACGGCGCCGACGTTCTCGGGCAGCCCGGCCGGGTCGGGGTCCCACGCCAGATCGAAGGTGTAGGTGGCGGACCCGTTCGCATCCAGCACGGCCTCAGCAGTCGAGGTGGGCCCCTCGAGCGAGCTCGCCGGGGTCAGCTCGACCCGGGACTCGGCGAGATGGGCGCGGATGGCGTCGCCTCGAGCATCGTTGCCGATGTGGGTGAGCAGATGGGTGGTGTGGCCGAGGCGGCTCAGCGCGACGGCCACGTTCATGGGGGAACCGCCGGGATGCTCACGACGGGCGCCGTCGGCGCCGACAACGATGTCAGTGAGTGCTTCTCCGACGATGAGGAATCTCGCGGTCACCGCTCGATCATCGCAGGTTTCCGGGGCCAGGGCGAACCCGATGGGCCGCCGCCGTGGCGGAGAGCGTGCGGGAGAGCGGTACGGGCGCGCGAGGCGTCGGCCGTGGAGGCGCGGTGCGGGACAATGGGGCCATGCACGTGCCCCCCGATGAGACGACCGACGCTCAGCCTGCCGCGCCGGAGAACCAGGACCCGCCTGCGCAGCCGAAATCGGCGTATCAACTGCCCACGAAGCAGAACACGGTTCTGCGCAACATGGTGTGGGCTCTCAGCTTGACGGTCGCCGTGGTGGTCATTGTCGGGATCGCGTTCTTCGGCGTGGGCAGCGATCTCGATCGCGAACCGCTGGAGAACTCCGAGGTCGACGTCGCCTCGAGCGCCCAGCGTGCGCAGGCCGAGGCCGGCTTCCCGGTCGCTGCGCCGGCGCTCGGCCAGGGATGGACCGAACGCTCGGCGCGGTTCACCGGTGGCGAGAACGCGCGCTGGCAGGTGCAGTACTCCTCGCCGGAGGGAGCCCTGATGACGTTGACCGAGGAAGCCGAGGTCAGCGCGCCCATGCTCTCCTCCGCGCTTCCCGGTGCCGTGGTCGAGGAGGAGCTCAGCATCGGCGGGGCCGGCTGTCAGGTCCTCCGCGGTGGCGAGGGGGACGCCACTGAGCGGGGCATCGCCTGCCAGGGAGAGGACTTCGGAATCCTGGTGCATGGAGATGCCGACCCTGCCGAGCTGCGAACCCTCACCGAAGCCGCACTTGCCGACATGGAGCAGGGCACGGCTGCCTGACGCCGGGCCGGGGACGAAGCTCGTGGAGGGCGCCGCCATTCGACGACCTCCCCGCGTCCACGCTCACGCTGGCCGAGGCCGGAATGCCGGGCTCAGTCGTCCTTCCGCCGCGCGCTGACGGCCTCATCGAGGCGCTCGCGTGCCCCGTCGAGCCACTGCTGACAGCGTCGGGCGAGCATCTCGCCGCGCTCCCACAGCCCGATGGAGTCCTCGAGGCCGCCCTGACCGGATTCGAGGCGGCGCACGACCTCGACCAGCTGGTCGCGGGCGGCCTCGTAGGACAGCTCGGCGATGTCGGCCGGAAGCTGCTGGTCCTCCTTGGGAGTGACCTCGGGGACGGTCTCCGCGGCCTGGTGATCGTCCGTGCTCGCGGCGTCGGACGGGCCGGTGGGAGTCTCGGCAGGGGACTGGTTCATGGGCTTCCTTCACGGTCGGAGGGCACGGGATCAGGACGGCAGGGTCAGGGCGCCGGCGGCGTGTACGGGTCGTTCTCGGTGCGCTGGGCGCCGAAGCGTCCGCCGGCGACACGCACCGACACAGGCTCCCCGACGGCGACTGCTTCCGGGGAGCGCACGATGCTGCCATCGGCCGTCTGCGCCACCGCGTAGCCGCGCTCGAGAGTGGCCAGCGGACTGAGGGAGCGCACCTGCCGGCCGAGGTGGTCGATCTGGTCGGCGGCGCGGTCCAGTCGCGATCCCACCAGGGTGCGGGCCAGGGCGATCCGGGAACGGATCTCGTCGGCGCGCCCGGCCAGGATGGTCGAGGGATTCTCCAGCACGGGGCGCGAGCGCATCGCATCCAGCGCGGACTGCTCCCGCTCCAACCGGGCACGGATCGCGGAGCGCAGCCGGGTGCGTCCCAGGTTCAGCTGCTCCAGCTCCGCCTGGATGTCGGGGACCACGCGCTTGGCGGCATCGGTGGGAGTGGAGGCGCGCACGTCGGCCGCGAGATCGATCAGGGGCGTATCGACCTCGTGGCCGATCGCGGAGACGATCGGGGTGCTCGCGGTGGCGACCAGCCGGGTCAGCTGTTCGTCGGAGAAGGGCAGCAGGTCCTCGAGGGAGCCGCCCCCGCGCGAGAGGATGATGACGTCGACGTCCTCGCGCTCGTCGAGCTCGCGCAGCGCCGCGGAGACCTCCCGCACGGCCTTGGTGCCCTGCACCGCCACTTCCCGGATCTCGAACTGCACTGCCGGCCAGCGGCGCCGTGCATTGACCACCACGTCACGCTCGGCGGCGGACTCGCGGCCGCAGATCAGGCCCACCACGCGCGGCAGGAAGGGCAGTGACTGCTTGCGGGACGCGTCGAACAGGCCTTCTGCGGCCAGGATCCGCTTGAGCTGCTCGAGCCGGGCGAGCAGTTCTCCGAGCCCGACCGGCCGCATGTCGTCGGCCTCGAGCTGCAGGCTGCCGCGCTTGGTCCAGAACGTCGGCTTGGCATGGACGACGACGCGGGCACCGGCGACCGGCTCCATCGGCAGGGCACGCAGCACGTGTTCGCGGATCGGCACCGAGAAGGACATGTCCACGTCGATATCGCGCAGGGTCATGAAGCTCAGACCCGAGCCAGGACGCCGATTGAGCTGGACGATCTCGCCCTCGACCCACAGGGGGGACATCCGGGCGACGTACTCGCTCACCTTGACCGACAGCTGCCGCAGCGGCCAGGGGTTCTCCGCCGTGGTCAGCGCCGCGGTGGGAGCCAGGGCCGGCCGCGGCGCCGCGGCACCGCTCGCGCCGGGTTCGGAGGAGGTCTCGCTCATGGGCACCACTGTGGCACGAGGGTGGGACAGCGTGGGCCCCGCCGCCGGGCTCGGGGGATGCAGATGCCCTGGGGAGGAACGTTCCGGGGCGCACACGAGCGACGACCCTGCCGCAGCGGGATCGCGCCCCGAGGGGCGCCGCCCCGGACGCTCAGAGGTGACGTCCCGGGACCGGGTCTGTGCAGGGTTGGTGAGTCTTGCCCCACGTCCCTGCCGTGATCGGCTCCGCGCTCCTACGATGGGGGCGTGAGCAACGGAACCGTCCTTCTTGCCGAGCCGCGCGGCTACTGCGCCGGAGTCGACCGGGCTGTGGTCGCCGTCGAACGGGCCCTCGAGCACTACGACGAGACCGTCTACGTGCGCCACGAGATCGTCCACAACAAGTTCGTCGTGGATCGGCTGAAGGAGAAGGGCGCCGTCTTCGTCGAGGAGGTCGACGAGATCCCCGAGGGGTCGCTCGTGATCTTCTCCGCCCACGGGATCTCCCCGAAGGTTCGCGAGATGGCCGAGGAGCGCAATCTGCGCACCATCGACGCGACCTGCCCGCTGGTGACCAAGGTCCACAAGGAAGCGGTGCGCTTCGCCCGCGAGGACTACGACATCCTGCTGGTGGGCCACGACGGCCACGAGGAGGTCGAGGGCACGGCGGGGGAGGCCCCGGAGCACGTCCAGGTCGTCAATTCGCCCGACGACGTCGGCGACGTGACGGTGCGCGACCCCGAGAAGGTCGTGTGGCTCTCGCAGACCACCCTCAGCGTGGACGAGACCATGGAGACCGTGAACAGGCTCCGCGAGCGCTTCCCGGCGCTGCAGGCCCCGCCCAGCGACGACATCTGCTACGCCACCCAGAACCGGCAGGTCGCGGTCAAGAACCTCGCGCCCCAGGCCGATCTGGTCCTGGTCGTCGGCTCCCCGAACTCCTCGAACTCGGTGCGTCTAATGGAGGTGGCGCTGGAGGCCGGCGCCAAGGCCTCCCATCGCATCGACTCGGTCGCCGAGCTGCGCGACGAGTGGTTCGAGGGGATCGAGACCGTGGGCGTGACCTCCGGTGCCTCCGTGCCCGAGATCCTGGTCCAGCAGCTGCTCGGCGAGCTCGCCGAGCGCGGTTTCGGAGATGTCGAGCCCGTGCGGACCGCGACGGAGGACCTCATGTTCTCCCTGCCCCGTGAGCTGCGCCAGTCGATGAAGGCCAGCGGTGAGACCGACCGCCGCCAGCGTCCCTCGGGTCGCCACGCCACGGCCGAATCCTGATCATCATCGAGTCCTGAGCGCCGAGCCGCGGGGCACCTGCCCTCCAAGCTGACGCAGCCGCGAAAAACGTTCCCGCGGGAACGTCTCGACGGAGTGCAGCGTTCCCGCGGGAACGCGCGATACATGGATCAGCCGGCGCGATCCTCGCGATCGGGGGACTGGGCGCGGGCCTCTGCCGGGCGCGCGAGATCTGCGATATCGGCGTCATCGAGCGTGCGGGCTCGCCGCGTGAGCTGATCGACCTCGTCGATCTCCGTACCACTGAGCCCCAGGTCCTCGAACCGGCGCGCCGTGACCATGACCCGTGACTGCAGCGAGCCCACCGCCTCGTTGAACGCCGCGACCGATGAGTCCAGTGACCGGCCCACCTTGCCCAGATGGCCGACGAACGTGCCGAGCCGGTGGTGCAGTTCGCGCCCGGCCTCGAGCACTGTGCGCGCATCCCGATTGAGGGCATCGGTGCGCCACGTGTGCGCGACGGTGCGCAGCAGCGCCACCAGAGTCGCCGGCGAGGCGACGACGACGTCCTTGGCGAAAGCGTGCTCGAGCAGATCCGGGTCCGTCTCCAGGGCCGCCGCGAGCACACCGTCGCTGGGTACGAACAGCACCGTGAACTCCGGAGTGTCCCCGAGCGCCTTCCAATAGGCCTTGCCCGAGATGACCCCGACGTGGTGACGCAGCGCCTTGGCGTGCGCCCGGCGGCGTGCCGCGGCGCGATCCGGGTCGGTCTCGCCGGTCGCATCGAGGTAGGCGTCCATCGGTGCCTTGGCGTCGACCACCACGTGCCTGTCGCCGGCCAGATGCACGACCAGATCCGGCCGCTGCCCCTTGTCCCCGTCGGCCCTCGTGCCGGCGAGCTGCTCACTGAAGTCGACGTGCTCGAGCATGCCGGCGGCCTCGACGATCCGTCGCAGCTGCACCTCGCCCCAGCGGCCTCGCGCCGTGGGTGCCCGCAGCGCCGCGGTGAGGGCGCTGGTTCCGGTCTCCAGCGACTGCGCGCGCTGTGCGAGCTGGTCGAGATGGGAGCGCAGCGCCCCCTCGGCCTCCATGCGCGCCGCCTCGGACCGTGCCAGGGAGCGCTCCAGGTGCGAGAGCGTGGCGGTGATGGGGGCGAGGGTGCGCTGCAGCTCCGCCTCGCGCTCCTCCTCCGCCGCGTCGCGACGGGCCACGTCGCGCTCGAAGCGTTCGTCGGCCAGGCGCAGCAGCTGACCGGAGGCCTCGGCCTCGGCGCGCTGCTGCTCACCGGCGACGCGGGCGCGCTCGCGCAGCAGCAGCCAGGTGGCGAGGGCTCCGACCGCCGCGCCCAGCAGGAATCCCAGCAGGAGCATCTGTGTACCGCTCATGGGCCCAGCACACCACGGGGGTGCGACGGACGAGCGCCGCCACGCGCCGTCAGCTCACGAGGACTCAGACGGGGCGAGACTCCCTGACCGTCTCGGAGCCGTCGAGCAGCCAGTCACCGCTGTCCTTGATCAGGAGGAAGTCGTAGACGGCCTCATAGCTGCCGGTGGAGTCGGTCATCACCTCGGTGATGCGGACCTCAGCGCGGTCGCCGTCGATCGTGGTCTCGCCGATCTCTGTCTCGAAGGTCAGATCTTCCTCCTGGATGCGCTCCGACCAGCTGGAGCATGTGTAGTCCTCGCCCCGGAAGTCCTCGGTGGAGACCGCTTCGAAGGTTTCGCAGTCCCGAGCGTCCCAGGCATCCAGGTATTGCTGGACGACGTCCTCCGGCGTCTCGCGCAGCGCGAAGAACCACACGCCGCCGACCACTGCGACGAGCGCGGTCACCAGCGCGAGAAGAGCGCAGCACCCGCCGATGATCCACGGCAGCTTGCTGCGGGATGCGGGCCGTCCAGGTCCGGGGGAGGGGTAGGTCGCCATGTCCTCACGGTAATCGCGCAACAGGGCTCCGCAGGCCGAATCGGGGGCAGGCGGCGAGAACGACCTCGCTCGGTCGGGGCCACGCTGCACGTCGACGGGAGCGTGCATTGACGTCTCGTTCTCACCGCGAGTAGTTTCTCCAATGTTCAATCAGTTGCGAGGTCTGACGGTGGCAATCCGCCGGCCGACGGACGCCCTGCGGGCGCGGGAAGGAATGGTCATGTCGCGAATCGTCATCCTGGGAGGCACCGGTTACGCCGGAGGGCACCTCGCCGCAGAGGCCGCCGAGCGCGGGCACGACGTGCTCGCCGTCAGCCGCACCGCACCGTCCGATCCCCTCGAGGGCGTCGAGTACCGCACCGGGGACGTACGCGAGGAGTCCTTCATCGCGAGCATCCTGGAGGACGCCGACGTCGTCGTCTCCGCTCTCTCACCGCGTGGGGATATGGCCGAGCCCGGCACGCTGCGCGGCATCGAGAAGACCGTCGCCCGCCTCGCGCAGGAGAAGGGCGTCCGCTTCGGCGTCATCGGCGGGGCCGGCTCCCTGCTGGTCGCCGAGGGGGGTCCGAAGTTCGTGGACTCGCCCGACTTCCCGCTCGAGGTCAAGGACGAGCCGCGCGAGCTCGACAGCGTGCTCGAAGACCTCAAGGCGGCCGACGAGGATCTGGACTGGTTCTTCATCAGCCCGCCTGCCGAGTTCGGCTCTTTCGCGCCGGGCGAGGCCACACGCAGCTACCGCCTCGGCGGCGAGGTGCTGATGAGGGACGAGGACGGGCGCTCCTTCATCTCGGGCCAGGATCTCGCGCTGGCGATCGTCGACGAGATCGAGAAGCCTGCGCACCGCCGGGGACACTTCACCGTCGCCTACTGAGCGGGGATCGTGGCGCTGCCCGGCCGGGAGTGCTGGGACGCTGCCGGGAACCATGCGACCCGGTGCACGCCAGAGCTCCCGGCCGTGACCGCGCCGAGCGCGGCTGCCTGATCTGAGAGCAGTGGCTCACCGCTGGGAACCGTGACGATGCTGCGGTGGCACGTAGAATCTCCTCCCGTGGCTCTCACTATCGGAATCGTCGGACTGCCCAACGTCGGCAAGTCCACCCTGTTCAACGCCCTGACCCGCGCCGAGGTCCTCGCCGCGAACTACCCGTTCGCGACCATCGACCCCAACGTCGGCATGGTCCCGCTGCCGGACCCTCGGCTCGGCCGTCTCGCCGAGATGTACGACAGCGAGAAGGTGGTCCCCGCGACCGTCTCCTTCGTGGATATCGCCGGCATCGTCAAGGGCGCCAGCGAAGGGGAGGGCCTGGGCAACAAGTTCCTGGCCAACATCCGCGAGGCCGAGGCCATCTGCCAGGTCACCCGCGCCTTCTCCGATCCCGACGTGACCCGCGTGCCCGGAAGCGTCGACGCCTCCGGTGACATGGAGATCATCACCACCGAGCTGATCCTCGCCGACCTCCAGACGATTGAGAACTCGCTGCAGCGCCTGGAGAAGGACACCAAGCGCGGCGTGATCGAGCCGACCGTGCTGGAGAACGTCACCAAGGCCAAGGCACTGCTGGAGACCGGCAAGACCCTCTACCAGGGCGCCGACGCCGCCGGCATCGACGTCGCCGAGCTGCGCGAGCTGCAGCTGATGACCGCCAAGCCCTTCATCTACGTCTTCAACACCGACGAGGACGGGCTGGCAGACACCGAGATGCAGGAGCGGCTGCGCGCGCTCGTGGCCCCCGCCGAGGCGATCTTCCTCGACGCCAAGTTCGAGGCCGAGCTGATCGAGCTCGACGCCGAGGAAGCCGCCGAGATGCTCGAATCCACCGGCCAGGAGGAATCCGGTCTGGACCAGCTCGCACGCGTCGGCTTCGACACCCTGGGCCTGCAGACCTACCTCACCGCCGGCCCCAAGGAAGCGCGCGCCTGGACGATCCCCAAGGGCGCGACCGCCCCGCAGGCCGCCGGCGTCATCCACACCGACTTCGAGCGCGGCTTCATCAAGGCCGAGATCGTCTCGTTCGACCAGCTCATGGAGGCCGGCTCGATGAGCGAGGCCAAGGCCAAGGGCTGGGTGCGCATGGAGGGCAAGGACTACGTCATGCGTGACGGGGACGTGGTGGAGTTCCGGTTTAACGTGTGAGCTGAGCTGATCCTGCCGGGCCCCGTCGATCTTCGTGATCGGCGGGGCCTTCGCTGTCCGGAGTGTGTGGAGCGGGTGCGGGCGCGACGGAATCGGATCGGAATTGTCGGGCGCGCGGTTCAGCGTCGGGACGAGAGTGGATGGCGAAGGGAGCAACCATGATCGAGATCCTCAATCGGCTGGTCGATGAGATCGAAAGTCGTATCGGCGACGACATCGACATCGATGTGCTCGCTGTGTCGATGGGCACGACGGGTTATCACGCCCGACGAATGTTCTCGTCGTTGGCGGGTATGCCCGTGTCCGAGTACGTGCGTCGACGGCGGATGACCGTCGCGGCGGCGGACCTGATCGGTGACGAGGACCTGCTGACGATCGCGGTGCGCTACGGGTACGGATCCATCGAAGCCTTCGGGCGCGCGTTCCGTTCCGTGCACGGCGTGAGCCACGGCGACGTGCGTCGTGATGGTGGCCCCCTTCGAAGCCAACCCACGCTCAGGTTTCGCCTGACTGTCGAAGGGAGCGTCCCCATGGATGCCCGAATCATCGAACGACCTGCTTTCCGCCTCGTCGGCCACGCCACACGCGTGCCGCTGATCCACGAGGGCGTCAATACACACATCCAGCAGCACATCGCGTCGTTGCCCGTCTCGGAGCACCAGCGACTCAAGGACATCGGCAGCACGGAGCCGAGTGGGATCCTCCAGGTGACCGCTGACGTCGACCCCGACTACCGCGAAGGAAGTGAGCTCACCTACGTGCACGGGGTCGCAGTCGAAGGAGGGACGGAGACTCCGAGCGACCTCGATGCGATCGATCTCGAGACGGGGGAGTGGGTTGTGTTCCGTACATCGGGACCGCACCCCGCGGCGTTACAGGACGCTTACGCTGCCTCGGCGTCGGAGTGGTTCCCATCGAATCCGTGGCGGCTGCGCCCGGGGCCGTCGATCGTGTCGATCCTCGAGCACGCTGACGACTTCAGCACAGCAACCTGCGAGCTGTGGCTCCCGATCGAACGGGGCTGACTCCAGCCCTCCGGTCCGGACCGGGCTCGGACCGGGCCGGAGGGCTTACGTTATTCGACGACGGAACGCGGTGGAGTTCCGCTTCAACGTGTGACTAGTGCCCGTCGACGGACACAGCGCTGGTCGTTTCGGCACGAGGCGGCTGGGGCGGTATCCGTATCAGGCGCGTGCCACAGTGCCTGGTGCGCTCACTGCGGTGGCGCTATCATGCCTGATATCAGAGGAGGTGATCGCTGATGCCATCCATCATCGTTCGTGGGCTCGACGACGCAGTGAAGCAGCGGCTCGCCACGCAGGCGAAGGAGCACGGTCGTTCCATGGAGGCGGAGGTTCGCGACATCCTGACGAAGGCGGCTCGACGGCCGCACATCGGGATGGCGCTGCTGTCAGCTGCGCAGGACGTTGGCGGAGTCGAAGACCTGCAGGTCCCCGCGCGTGACGACGCAGCGCGGGCGGTGGACTTCGAGTGATTGTTCTCGACACGAACGTCATCTCAGAGATCTTCCGGCCGTCGCCGGAGGCGCATGTGGTGGATTGGCTCGCGTCGTTGACGGGTGATGTCGCGATCACGTCCGTCACGCTCGCGGAGCTGTTGGCGGGTGTCCGGCGACTCCCCGACGGTCGACGCAAAGATGAGTTGACGAGGCGCGTCGAAGCCGCTCTCGAGCCGTATCGAGGGAGTCGCTCGGTGCTGCCGTTCGACGACCCGGCGGCCGACCGCTATGCCGAAGTGCTCGTGGCTCGGGAGAGCGTGGGGGCACCTATCAGCACGGCCAACGCGCAGATCGCCGCGATCTGCCTCGCGCAAGGAGCGATCTGTGCGACGCGCAATGTGAAGGACTTCGCGTACACCGGCGTCGAGCTGGTCGACCCGTGGGTCGTGAAGGGGTGACGCCGGATGGTGTGGCGTATCTCCGCCCGCTTCGATACGACGATGCGACTCCCGTTTATGTCGCGTTCGCCTCGAACACCGATATGCAGCGTCAAGGGGATGATCTCAGGGCTTCCCGGCGTCGGGAAGAGCGTGGCTGAGATCCTCGCGGCGCGTACGGGTTCGGTGCACCTGTCCGTCGATGTGGTCGAAGAGTCTGTCCTCGCCGGTGGCCTTGCGCGGGGCTGGCGCGTCGGAGTCGCCGCGTACGAGGCGGTCGGCACGATGGCGTCGATGCGGTCAACGACAGCGAGGAGGCGCGGCTGAATCGCCCTGGCTTCCGTTCCGCTCTCTACACGGGGGTCGTCGAGGGCTCCGGGGTTCAACGTCGTCGGCCCACCGGTTATCTCAACGCGGTATGCCCTGCGAAGGAGTCGAGGGCCTCGGTCCTCTGGGAATGAGAGCGAGGAGCCCTGCGGCCGCGTGGCAGGCGATTGCGAACCACAGGAGGGCGACCCATCTGGTGGGGCGCATGACCGTCATGCCGCCGATCTCGCGGTCGTTGACCTCGTCCCAACCTGACCAGGTCATGAAGCTCTCCTGCGCACCCAGCCACGCGGCGGCGAGGACGAGAACGAGTACCGCGAGTGCCGCCGGCACGGCCCCGGCGGCCCGGTCCGCGACGCCTCGGCCGGGGCGGACCCACGTGACCGCGCCCGCGGCCACGGTGAGAACGATGCTCGCGTACACGAGGAACGACACTGGATGCGCCGGGTCGGAGAGGACTCCGTAGGGGTGCCAGTCTGGGGTGTTGCCGCCGCCGTCGCCCTCGACCGACACGAGCGGCATGCCCGACGCGACGACGATCGCCAGGAAGGCGAGCGACAGGAGCACTGTGCGCAGAATCCCGATCCTCATGCCAACCATTCTCCGCCCTGGCCAGCGTATGACCCCTGCACACGCCTGACCCGAGGCCTGCGCACGACGGTGCGGTCGCTGCCACGGCACGAGACCGCTGTACCGGCAGTGGAATGATGTGAGCATGGCTGAACCGAAGAAGCAGTCTGAGTTCGTCGATGGATACCTCATCAAGTATCACGCGGACGGAGCGTCGCGCTGGTCGAGGGGGAAGGTCGACGGCGATGTACCGGTCGGGTACTGGGAGTGGTACCGGAAGGACGGGACGCTCAAGCGTTCAGGGCATTTCGACGCCGGCGAGCCCGTCGGCGAATGGATCACCTATGACCAGAAGGGTGAACCGTACAAGGTCACGGATCGTGGACCCGGACAGTCCTGAATGTGCCCGTGTGCACGTGCATCCGGGATCGCGGCAGATCGGAGAGCTCCCAGATGTCGCAGTGGAGCCTGGCCGGAGAGCGCCCGGCAACGGTCTGCGCGGGCGATCGGCGGCGCGGGTTCAGATCTGCACATCGAGGACGCGCCTGGACGACGCGCCTCACGAGTCAGAAGATCCGGCGAACCTCCTGCGGCCAGCCGCATGCCTCGGCCAGCTTGCCCGCCCACAGCTTTGCCGCAGTGTCGTCGGCCACGTCCACGATGGTCAGTCCGCCCAGGCGCGCATCCTGCGCGGGGTATGGGCCGTCGGTGATCACGAGGGTCCCGCCCGTGTCGTCCGCGCTGAAGGCGTTGTCGAGGTTCTCGTCGACGCCGCCCGCGACCACGTAGACGCCAGCGCGCTTCATCTCCTCGACGACGTCATGGGCCCGCCGGCCGCGCTCGGCTATCGACTCGGGGCTGTGCTCGCCCACCCACTGCTGGTTGAAGTAGATGATGTACTGCGTCATGTCGGCTCCTCGAGGGCGTGCCGGAGGGCGTCCGCCGGGCCTACCCTCGTCGGTGCCGGCAGAGTCTCCAGCGGTCATAGTCGGACGTGCACGTTCGTGTTCTGCGCCAGCCGCTTTCGCGCAGAATACCGCTGCGTATCGAAGCTGCCGCGACGGCATCAGGCCATGGTTCGAGAGTCAGGCCGTGACTGGGAACGAAGCCGGCCTCATCCGCGACGATCTCGCGCTCGACCATGGGGCGGGAGGCAGCGCGACCGATGCGCCATGGTGGCGCCTATCGCGTTCGGTCACCCGGGCCGACAATGGGTTCCGCCGAGCTCCTCGGGCAGAAGATCGGCGATCTCGTCCAGGTACGCGAACCCGGCCTCGACCTCGGCCGGACCGAACGAGTGCTTCTGCTCGAACCACGTCATCAGCACATCGCCCTCGAACCGGATCGGCAGCCCGCGCTCGCGCACCGCCGTGCGCACCTCCGCCGAGAGGACCCGCTGCGCCAACGCGTCGTCGCCCCGCGGCCGGACATCTCGCGCGGTCGGAGTCACCTGCAGCGTCGCCACCTCGCGAGCCAGCTGGAGCGTGAAGACCCGGTAGTGGCGCCGGTACGTCCGGCGCTCGCCGACGGTCATCGGCGTCGGGACGTAGAGCAGGCAGACGGCCTGGCGACCACGGAATGAGCCGTGCAGCATCTCCCGCGAGATGCGGCCGCGAGCCGTCTGACTGAAGGGGAACCCGGTGAACCGATCCGCGAAGCCGGTCTCCTCGGCCTCATAAGTCCACCCCCACCGCTCGGCGAGGTCGTGCAGGGCCGTGTCCGAATCCTGGAGGAGCGCACTCTCGCGACGCCGGCCGCGCGTCATGAGCAGCACGGCAGCCGCCACGATGGCGACGAAGACAAAGGCGAAGAGGATCGGCACGAGAAGCTCCATCGGAGGGCACCCTACCTATCCGCCCGGTCCCGGACTCCCCGCGGACTGCTCCGTCTCCGGCGCAGATCACCAGCCGCGGGGCCTCGCGGCCCGGGTCACTGTCACCGGCAGGTGCTCGAGCCGGCGTGCGATGCCCGGCTTCCAGCGCAGCTGGTCGGCGTCGGTGGCGAGGCTCAGGTCCTCGAACCGCGTCAGCAGCGTCCGGAAGGCCAGGTCGGCCTCCGCACGCGCCAGCGACGCCCCCAGGCAGTAGTGGATCCCGGTGCCGAACGCGAGATGGGGATTGTCTTCACGGGCGAGGTCGGTGCTACCGGCCGCCTCGACGCGGCGCGGATCCCGGTTGGCCGTCGCGTAGACGATCTGCACTGCGTCGCCGGCGGGGATCCTCACGCCGCCGACCTCGACATCGCGCCTGGCGTAGCGCATCGGTGCGATCTCTGCCGGGCCGGCGACCCGCAGCATCTCCTCGACGGCGACTGGCACCTGGTCGAGGTCGCCTCGCAGGCGCCGCTGCTCCTCCGGCCGGGTCAGCAGAAGCAGCAGGCCCTCGCTGAGCACGCTCACCGTCGTCTCGTGCCCGGCCAGCAACAACGTCAGCGACAGCGAGATCAGCTCGCGGTCGCTGAGCCGGTCGCCGTCGGACTCCCGCACCTCGATCAGCGCGCTGAGCAGAGCGTCATCGGAGTGCGTGCGCTTGCGCTCGATCAGCTCGGACATGTAGGCGACCAGGCCGCGGGCGCTGTCGGCGATCACGGTCGGGTCCGGCGCCGTCAGGCCCGACGACCATTGCTGCCAGCGCGGGGCGTCCTCGTCCGGCACACCGAGCAGCTCGCAGATCACTCGGACCGGCAGGGGCAGGGCGAAGCGGTCGATGACGTCGAACGGCTCGTCCGGGAAGTCGTCGACCAGCTCATCGATGATGGTCTGGATACGGGGTCGCAGGGACTCCACCCGCCGGACGGTGAACGCTCGCGAGACCAGGCGCCGCAAACGGGCGTGGTCCGGGGGATCATAAGCGCCGAGGGTCTCCGTCATGTACGGCGCGACGTCATCGGGCAAGCCGGCAGCCGCTGCCACGTCCACCGTGTCCTGCCGGGTGTTGATGTCGTTGCTGAACGATGCAGGGTCCTTCAGCACGGCTGTCGCCTCGTCGTAACCGGTGACCAGCCAGACGTGCGACTGGTCGAAGTAAAACGCGCGGCGGACCGGCGGCTCGGTGCCGATCTCGGCCCAGAACGCGTCGCGGTCCCGTGTGGTGAGCAGGTCGGACAGATGCAGGTCGGTCATCACGGTCCTTTCTCCACGCCTGCGGGCGGCGTGGTCCTCGCCGACGGAGGCGGCCAGGTGGGGGAGCGGTCGTCGTCGGGTGCGGGCGGATCGGACGTTGCAGTGCCGGTCAGGGCGTCCCAGGCCTGCAGGGCGTCGTCGTCGGTGAAAACGCCACGGGTGAGCATCTCGACCATCGCGTGCGAGTAGCGCACGGTGGCGTCCGGGGAGTGCAGGTCGTCGACGCCGAAGGCGCGCGCGAGGTGATCGCCGAACACCAGGGGTGCCAGCAGCCAGCTCACGTAGACGGCAGCCCGGGCCCGCGGGTCCGAGCTCGGCTGCGCCCAGCCGGCGCTTTCTCCGGTGGCCAGTTCGGCCGCGGTCACCTCGACGATCTCGTCGAACAGCGTGTTGGCCCCGGCCGTGCCGTCGATGAGGGTGCGGGCGAGGTAGCGGCGCAGCCCGGTCGCGCCCTGCAGATTGGCCGCCAGTCGGCCGACGTCGCTGAGCTGGCTCTCACGGCCGGCGCTCCCGCGGATGGTCTCGATGACGTACGCGTCGCATGCGGCGCGGAGCCCGTCGCGGGAGCCGAAGTGGTGCAGCACCAGCGCCGGGGAGACGTCCGCGTCGGCGGCGATGGCGCGGATCGTCGCGCGGGCCACGCCCTCGGTGCCGAAGCGCTCGAGGGCGGCATCGCGGATTCGGGCGCGGGCCGTGAGGTCTGAACGCATGATCAGCATGCTAAACAAATGTTCAGTCGCGATGGAAGGGATGGGATGAGAAATTGCTGCCGTCCTCGCGGGTCAGGGTGTCGAGCGCGGCCCGGTCCATGCTGACTAGCGGATGCGAGCTGTGGCGTTCGAGGTGAGAGCGTCGAGCGCCGACATGTCGGCGGCCGAGAGGCGGACGTCGGCGGCGGCGATGTTCTCGGTCAGATGCTCGATGCTTCCGGTGCCCGGGATGAGCAGGGTGTTCGGGGCGTGTGCGAGCACCCATGCGAGGCTGACCTGCGCGGATGTGACACCGATGCGAGCGGCGATCTCCTTCACCACGGGATGCTCGGTGGGCGAGGGGATGTGGTCGAGCGCCGATCCGAGCGGAGCGAACGGCACCCAGGCGATGTCGTGCCTCCGGCACATCTCCAGAAGCGCCTCGTCCCGGCGGTCGAGGACGCTGTAGAGGTTCTGGACGCACACGATCCCCGCCGTCAGCGCGGCCTGCAACTGGGCGGCGCTGACGTTGCTGAGGCCGATGGCGCCGATCTTCCCCTCATCGCGGAGGGCCACGAGCTCGGCGAGCTGGTCATCGAGCGGCACGCCGCCACCACCCTCGTCCACGAACCCGGGCCCGGCGTCCATGCGGCGCAGGTTCACCACGGTGATGCGCTCGGTGCCGAGCTCACGCAGATCATCTTCGACGCCGCTGCGCAGTTCGTGCGGACGCTGCGCCGGTACCGTCGTCGGGGTGTGGCCGGCGTCGAAGCGGGCGCCTACTTTGCTGACCAGTGCGAGGTCGCTCGGGTACGGCGCGAGCGCCGAGCGGATGAGCCGGTTGACCCTGCCGTTGCCGTAGAACGATGCGGTGTCGATGTGGTTGACGCCGAGTTCCGCGGCGCGGCGCAGGATGGCGTGCGCCGTGGCCTCATCTGCGTGCGCCAGCTGCATCGCTCCGTATCCGATGCGCGCGACGGGGTGGTCGCCCAGGTTCGTCGTACCTCCAGGTGTCGGCTGGACTGCTTCTGGCTCTTGTCTCACGATGCTTCCTTTCCACAGGTGCAGGTCGGCCCTCACGAGGGTTCTCTCCGTGCCACCGCACGCCGTTGCGTGACCGTCGGATCCGTCGGGAGGACTGATTCGGCTCACGGTCTCCCGGCCTCGAGGATCCGGGCGGTGTATGGATTCAGCTCGATCGGTCGGTCGTCTCCGATGATCACGGTGCCGCCGAGGTAGGCCAGTCGGCGGCCGATCACGTAGTTGGGTTCGAGGGCGAAGGTCATCCCGGGTTCGAGGCGCATGTCGGCGCTCATGGTCGGGCTGTGGTCGGGCTCTGAGGGGTACGCGTCGGCGGCTGCCATGAGGCGGCTGGTCTCGCGAGGGAACCCACCTGCCGCGATCATCGGGTTCAGAGTGTGGATGCTGGGTCCGAACTCCCATCCCCCCGCGTCGGCGTACGGCGCCCGGAGGTCCTCCACCGCCTCGCCGAAGCTGCGGCCGGGACGCAGCGCCTCCAGCGCGGCGTCATAGACCGCTCTGGCGACGTCGGCGGCGCGGAGCAGGTCCGGCTGCGGTTCACCGATGCTGATGGTGACCTGGTGCTGGCTGTGCCGGCCACCGACGTTGCTGAACACCTCCGCGGAGATGATGTCGCCCTCGGCCAGGGTGCGCGGCGTCTGAGGTCGGTAGCTCCACGGAGGGAGCCCGGAGGCCAGCGGGTCGGGGCCTGACCAGAAATGCATGGCCGCGGGTGTGGTGCCCCGGGCATAGCCGGCTGCCATGCCCGCCGCGTACACCTCGCTCTCCGGCACACCGACCGCAGCAGTCTCGACCATGGCTCGCGCCATCGCATCGCCGATCTCGGCCGAGCGGCGCACGACGGCGATCTCCTCGGCACCCAGCGGCAGGATCAGTCGGGACACCGCCATCCCCACGGGTGTGAACTCGATGTCGGGGAACTCGCGGAGCAGCGGGTTCCACAGGCCGTACGGGATGATCCCCTCGGGATGCCACGGCGGGTAGAGCTCGAGCCCGATGACGCCGATCCTCGCTCGAGCGAGTCCGAGTTCGTGGAGAGTGCGGGCGACCACTGTGGAGTCCCGGGGCATCCGCAGATTCTCCGGCGGTACCCACATCGCCTCGCCCCGGCGTGCGGATTCGCGGTGGTCCTTGGTGAACATCTCCATGGGAAGCAGCACGATCGGGTCGCCATCGCGGGCGAGGATCACCGTCGTGCCCGCGCGAGCGTTGGTGATCCACGCGTCGTAGGCGAACGGTGCGGGCCCGGCATCCTCGTGCTCGCCGACGACGAGCATCGCGTCGAACCCTTCGCGGCGCATGAAGGCACGCAGCAGGTCCCAGCGACGGGTGCGCTCGGCCATCGAATAGGTCGGCACGGGGGAGTCACTCATCATCGATCCCGTCAGAGCTCGTGGAGTCGTCGTCACCACGGGACGACGCCGTTGCGGTCGCGGTAGGCCCGATTGGGTCCGGGGGAGGCGACGGCGAGCTCGACGATGGCGTCGGTGCCCTCGGTGACCGTCTGGCTGCCCTGGTGATGATTGAGGTCGGTCGCGGTGAAGCCGGGATCGGCCATGTTGAACCGGACGTCGGGGATGCCATTTGCGTACTGCACGGTCAGCATGTTCAGCGCCGACTTCGAGACGGGATACAGCAGGTGGCCCACCTGGGCTTCGAGGCGGGAAGGATCTGTCGCGACCGTCAGCGACCCCGCGCCGCTGCTCACCATCACCACCCGCGGGTCCTCCGCGGCTCGCAGCAGGGGGAGGAACGCATGGGTGACGCGGACCGGCCCGAGCACGTTGACCCGGAAGACCGGGATCAGGTGCTGCGGCAGGGTGGTCTCCGGGGTGAGGAGATCGTCCAGCGGGCCGACGCTCTCGCCGGTGATACCCGCGTTGTTGATCAGGACGTCCAGACGATCGGTGTGCGCGCCGAGGGCCGTGACGGCGGCTTCCACGGACTCGTCGGAGGTGACGTCGAGGGGGATGAAGGTGACGTCGGCCCCGCCGGTGGCGAGGGCGTCGGCGGCCGCTCGGCCGCGTGCCTCGTCCCGTGCGCCGAGGAAGACTCGCCAGCCGAACTCGCCGAGGCGCCGGGCCGTCTCGTAGCCCAGGCCCTTGTTGGCGCCGGTGATCAGAACTGTGGTGGCGTGATGGGTTGATGTATCCGGTGTGGTGTTCATGCCTCGACTGTGCTCGCCGGCTGTCATGTCATCCAGGCACGCCTGAGAGTAGGAGCGCCGATACCACCATCGCGGGTCCGGGCCCGGGCCCGGCGCGGAATGTGGGTGCGAGACTGAGCCGATGGACCGTGCCGAACTCGCCAAGATCCTCACCTCAGCCCGGGCCCGCCTCCGCCCGCAGGACGTCGGGCTCCCGGCCGGCCCCAGGCGACGGGTCACCGGGTTGCGGCGCGAGGAAGTGGCGCAGCTCGCCGGCCTGAGCGTCGAATACGTGGTGCGTCTCGAACAGGGGCGCGCATCCCGCCCGTCGGACCAGGTCCTGGAGTCACTCACCTCCGCCCTGCAGCTCGAGCGCGATGAGCGCGACCTGGTCTTCCGTCTCGCCGGCAGCGTTCCGCCGCTTGCCGGTCGGGTCGAGATGTCAGTGCGAGCGAGCGTGCTGCGACTGCTCCACCGCCTCACCGACCTCCCGGTGCTGGTGGTCTCGGCGAAGGGCGACGTGCTGGCCCAGAACGCGATGGGCTGCGCGTTGCTCGGGGATCTGCACCAGCCCGCCGAGGGCCGCGCCAACCTCATCTGGCAGCGTTTCCTCGGGACCACCGCCGCTCGCGTGGCGGTCACGCCGGACGAAGATGAGGAAACCGCCCGGCAGTTCGTCGGGCTTCTGCGGACCGCGTTGTCCAGATACCCGAACGATCCGGACCTCCGGGCCCTGACCGACGACCTCATCAGCGGCAGCGAACGGTTCTGGAGCATGTGGGAGGAAGGACGTGCGACCGTCCAGCGTTCATTGACGAAGACCGTCTCCCATCCACCCCTCGGCACGCTCGTCCTGGACTGCGAGACGCTGCTGCTGCCGGACACGGATCAATCGCTGATCGTCTTCTCTGCCGCGGCAGGAACCCACGAGGCCGATGCCCTCGACCAGCTGCGCGTGCGTTGCCTCGGCCGCGACGGCGATCCTTCGACAGATCCGGCCGTCGAAACGGTCCCGTCCCCGGACCAGAACGTCCGGGAGTGAATGGTCGAGACATTCTTCCCCGACTTCGCCGTGCCCCGGGCGTGGCGCGGTCTCAGCCACATAGGTCCACCCCTATTGCTCGGCGAGGCCGTCCAGGGCGGTGCCCGCGTCCTGGAGCAGAGTGGCCTCGCGGCGACGATTGCGCGTCGTGAGGAAGACGGTGGCCGCCACGATGGCGCGTCCACGAGGTGGTCCAGGCGATCGAGCCGCCAGTCTTCAGTGTCACCGAGGCTTATCTGCTGGACGCCCCGGAGCTGTCGCCGGCGCTGCTGTTCGACCGGCCCACCACCGAGACCGCCGGACACGTTGCTGCGTACGTCCACTCCGTCCACCAGGGCGAGCGCTACCGAATCGTCTCGCGGCTCAGAATCGACGGTGGCGGGAACCGCTCCGACGGAACGCATCGCGACGGCCTCCACCCCGGAATCCCGTCCGGGGACGTCGCGCAGGAAGACGCCATCAGTACGTCGATCGTCGGCGAAGACCACGCGGAGCGGTAACGCGACTCCGGCGTGATGGCACTCCGTGCCGGAACGCAGCGGCAGTATCAAACGGAACGACGCCCCACGCGGAGTCCCGCGGCGATCCCAGCATCGATGACGAACAGTGCGCACATCGCGACGGCGGCGGATCGGCGACCGTGCCGCGAGTACTCGCGGGCGAACGCGACGTGGAGCAGGCTTCGGGACGCGACGGCGCACCATCGCCGGGGTGAGGATCGGCCGGCGAGGATCGTGATGCCGAGGCCGAGGTCGGTGATGCCGAGCAGGCGCCGATGACCGGCGTCGGTATCGGCCAGACCGAGCCATCGCCCGCTCGTGAGCGGTGCGATCGTCAGCAGGCCGCCGAGGACTGTGGAGACGGCCCCGACTCCATCGGCGGCGACGGTGACGGTGGTGTTCGTGGACGGTGGCATGAGGGGACTCTACGGCCACCGCGACGAGAGGCGAGCGTCGGGACCCGGTAGAGATCGGGTGTGACGGTCAATAGTTCATACTTGTGGCTCGAGGGGCCTATGAACTCCTCCCGCGGGGATCACGTGACAAGGGGAAGAGGCGCCATGGTCGATCGGGAGAACGAGGTAGCCGGGGTCGGTGGTGATCTGGAAGCACCGGATCCCGGTGGGGCGTTCGACGACACGCTGCGCCAGCAGGATGCGGAGGCGATCTCCTTCGCTGCGGAATTCCTCAAGAAGGTCATACGTATCCGTGGAGTCCGAGTCGACCGTTCTTCGTTCTTGCGTCAGGAACTGCGTAAGCTTGGCCTCGACGGCGCGACCATCGACCGTGCCGTGGCAACTACACCGGTGCAAGCGGGTATCTCCATTGCTCAGCTCGACGAACTCGCCGGCGCGTTGATCTCTTTCGAGACGAACAAGGCCGCGACGTTATCGTTCGCCGCGGGAATTCCTGGTGGATTCACGATGCTTGCGACGGTCCCTGCCGATATCACCCAGTATTACGTGCATGCATTCCGTGTGATGCAGAAGCTGGCCTATTTCTATGGGTGGCAGAACTTCATCGCCGATCTCGACGAAATAGATGACGAGACCTTGGGCAAGCTGGCCGTGTTCCTGGGGGTCATGATGGGAGTCGGTGGCGCCTCGGCTTCGCTGACGACCTTTGCCGCGCAGGTGGCGCGTCCAGCGATCCAGAAGCAGCTCTCGCAGAGGGCGCTGACGAAGACTCTCTGGTACGGGCCCGTCAAGAGCACCCTCAAACTCATCGGCATCAAGATCACGAAGGACTCGTTCGCCAAGACCGTCACCAAGACGGTGCCGCTCGCAGGGGGTGTGATCTCGGGAGGCATGACTCTGGTCTCGCTGCGGAGCCAGGCCGCACGGCTCAAGCAGCACCTTCGCCAGTTACCACCTCCCGGTGTCGATGCCGCCGACTACAGGAGCGCGCTCTCGGCGGCGGAAAGCGCAGCGGAGCCGTCAACGGGGCGCCTCGCCGCGGCACGAGAGAGAATCGGAGGGGCCGCGGGAAACGCAGCTTCCGGCACATTGTCCGTCGTGCGAGGCGCCAGCAGCTCGGCCAATGCCGTGGGCGGAGTCGCGATGGATCGCGGCCGAAAGCTCCTCGGCAAGGGACGATATGCCGCGCGGGATGCCGAGCAGGCCGACGGTGCGGACGAGGTCAAGGGCCGGGCCCGTGAATCAGGTGAAGGACAGACGCACGGGTAGACCTGGCTCCGGTCCTGGCCGAACGGGTACGAGCCGCGTCGTACGGATCAGGCTCCCAGCGCCCGTTCCAAGGGGATGCGACCGTCCTGCCAGGGAAGGAAGATCCATGCCACGAGATACGCCCCGACGCCCAGCACGGGCAGCAGGAACGAGGCGAGCAGCAGCACTCGGACCAGCCACACATTGAGTCCGAACTTCTGGGCGAGGCCGCCTCCGATGCCCGCGACCATGCGCCGCGGACCGCGTCGGAAGCCGATGTTGCGAATGGTCTGGAAGATGCCGTCCATGCCGTCGAGGGTACGCATCACCGGTCGCCGACACAGGGGGGATGGCCGTCGGCTCTGATGGAGGAAACCCGGATGCTTCGCGGCCGGCGACACCTGACTTGATGCACGGTGATGTCGCTGGCGAGCTATCAACCCGTTGACCTGGAGGTTTGTGGGTCGAGGTGGGTGATTCGGGATACTAACGGGGT
>NZ_JBHTCW010000019.1:0-20426 GCF_042666305.1 Brachybacterium sp. GCM10030268
GTGCCCACGCCGCAGCACTCATGAACACCCCGATCTCACTGAACCCCACCTCAACGACTTGCATCCCGCAAGCCGCTTGACATAGGAGATACCCATGTCGACCCCGGACCAGGCATCATCCGCTCCCTCCTCGCCCGTGCGCGTGGTGGTGATCGAGGACGAGATGACGATCACCCGCGCCATCGCCGACCGCCTCACCGCGGAGGGCTGGGAGGTCTCCACCGCCTTCGACGGCCCCTCGGGCGTGCGCACGGTCGCCGAGGTGCGCCCGGACGTGGTGGTCCTGGACGTCATGCTGCCCGGCTTCGACGGCCTCGAGGTGTGCCGGCGCATCCAGGCCGACGAACCCGTCCCGGTGCTCATGCTCACCGCCCGGGACGATGAGACCGACATGCTCGTCGGTCTCGGTGTGGGCGCGGACGACTACATGACCAAGCCCTTCTCCATGCGCGAGCTCGCCGCCCGTCTGAAGGCTCTGCTGCGACGGGTGCGCCGCGCCGCGGCGCCGGCGACCACGGAGAGCGAGCAGCAGGTCGCCCTGCAGTTCGGCGACCTCGTCATCGACCGGGCCGGCCGCCGCGTGATGCGGGCGGGCGTGCCCGCCCACCTCACGCCCACCGAGTTCGACCTGCTGCTGTGCCTGGCCAACGCCCCGGGCACGGTGCTGACCCGCGAGCAGCTCCTGGCCGACGTATGGGACTGGGTCGATGCCACCGGCACGCGGACGGTCGACTCCCACGTCAAGGCGCTACGGCGAAAGCTCGGCGCCGATCTGGTCCGCACGGTCCACGGCGTCGGCTACGCGCTGGAGATCCCGGACGACGAGGAGGATCCGGACGGCGGTGACGCCGGGGACGACCGGGACCAGGACTCAGCCGCCGCGGACCCGGCCGACGAGTCCGGACCTGACGAGTCGCACCCGGCATCGTGAGCTCCGAGCACGACGGCGCGGACCCGGGCTCCGCGCACCCGCAGCGCAGACGCGTGCCGGACCGGCTGGATGTGCGCCCGCTGGACAGCTTCCGGTCCTTCAAGGTCAAGCTCGGGGTCCTGGTGGGCGTGGTCGTCACCGCCGCCGCGCTGCTGACCCAGGTCAGCATCCGGGCCGGCATCGAGCCGCTGCTGGCCATCCCGCTGGTCGTGATCGCGGCTCTGGTCGTCACCCAGCTGCTGGCCCGCGGCATGACGTCCCCGCTGCGGGAGATGACCGCCGCCGCCCGGGCCATGGCCCGCGGCGACTACACCCAGCGCATCCGCGCCACCAGCCGGGACGAGGTGGGGCAGCTCGCCTCGGCCTTCTCCACCATGGCCTCGGAGCTGGAGGAGACCGACCGGATGCGACGGGACCTCGTCGCGAACGTCTCCCACGAGCTGCGCACCCCCGTCGCCGGGCTCCGCACTCAGCTCGAGAACATCGTGGACGGAGTCACCGAGCCGGACCCGGCCGCGCTGTCGGTCGCGCTCACCGAGACCGAGCGCCTCTCCCTCCTGGTCGACCATCTGCTGGACCTCTCGCGGCTGGACGCCGGCGTCGTCGATCTCGACCTCGAGGACATCGAGCTCACCCCGTTCCTGCACGAAGTGGTCGACTCGGCGGCGCTGGCCTCCGGAGGCCGTGACGCGCGGTGGATCGTCGACGTCGAGCCGCCGGATCTGACCGTCACCGCCGATGCCGCTCGCATCCACCAGGTGATCCACAACCTCCTCGAGAACGCGGCGCGGCACTCCCCCGCCGGCGGACGCATCCACATCCGCGCAGCGCCCACCGGCGACGACGCCGGCGTGCGGATCGACGTGCACGACGAAGGACCGGGCATCGCCCGCGAGGACCGCTCGCGCGTGTTCGAGCGGTTCCAGCGCGGCGGCTACGCGGACAGCTCCGGCGGCACCGGCCTGGGACTGGCGATCGCACGGTGGGCCGTCGGGCTCCACGGCGGCACGATCGAGGTGCTCGACGACCCGCGCACCGAGGTCGCCGAGGACGGCCGCTCGTCCCTGATCCGGGTGGTCCTGCCGCGGGTCGGACCGCCGACGTGATGTCACCCACGACCAGGCGGTCAATCTCCCGCAGACCGCGCGAGCGGCCCAATCCATCGGCCCTGCTCCGTTAGGCTGTCAATATCCGCATCACTCGACTGTGAGAAGGCTGGCGATCTCAGAGTGTCACAGCAGACACAGGACTCCGGGACCTCGGAGTTCGGTCCGAATCAATGGCTCGTGGACGCACTCCGCGAGCAGTGGCAGCAAGATCCCTCGAGCGTCGACCCCAGTTGGGCGGAGTACTTCTCCTCCCACCGAGCAGAGACATCACCGGACCCCGCCCCGGAGGCTTCCTCCGGCGCGCCGGAGGAGACCGACTCGTCCCCCTCGAAAGAGGCCGACGAGCGGACGCCGACCGGCGAGGCCGAGCAGCAGCCCCGGCAGGCCGACGAGGCCGAGAGCTCCCCGCCGTCCGACGCCCCCTCCTCCGACGCTCCCACTCCTCCTGCCGCGAGCAACGCGGCACCCTCTCAGTCCGCGAAGGAATCTGCTCCCGTGAACGACGCATCCGCGAAGGACGAACAGAAGAAGCCCGCCGTCTCGACCACGTCGGACCGCCCGGCCAAGATCCCCACCACCACCGCGCAGATCCCCGTGGTCGAGCTGCAGGAGCCGGAGCGGGTCAAGCTGCGCGGCCCGGCCGCTGCCGTCGTGCGCAACATGGACGAGTCGCTCGGGGTGCCGACGGCGACCTCCGTGCGCGACGTGCCGGTGAAGCTGCTGTTCGACAACCGCGTCGTGATCAACAACCACCTCAAGCGCAACCGCGCCGGCAAGGTCTCCTTCACCCACCTCATCGGCTGGGCGATGGTCGAGGCCATCACCGAGGTCAACGACATGAACAACGGGTTCGATGTCGATGAGAAGGGCAAGCCGCTGCTGCTGAAGCGCGAGGACGTCAACTTCGGCCTCGCCATCGACATGCCTCGCCCCGACGGCTCGCGCGGCCTGGTCGTGCCGAACATCAAGGCCGCCCAGCGCTTCGACTTCCTCGGCTTCTGGAAGGCCTACGAGGAAGTGGTGCGCAAGGCCCGCGCCGGCAAGCTGACCATGGAGGACTTCTCGCACACCACGGTGTCGCTGACGAACCCCGGCGGCATCGGCACCGTCCATTCCATCCCGCGGCTCATGCAGGGCCAGGGCACGATCGTCGGCGTCGGCGCGATGGACTACCCCGCCCAGTTCCAGGGAGCCAGCCCGGCCACCCTCGCGGACCTCGCGGTCTCGAAGGTCATGACGCTGACCTCCACCTACGACCACCGGATCATCCAGGGCGCCGCCTCCGGCGAGTTCCTCAAGCTCATGGGTGACAAGCTCCTGGGCAAGGACGGCTTCTACGACCGCGTCTTCGCCTCCCTGCGGCTCCCCTACCAGCCGATCCGCTGGGTGCCGGACAATCCGTTCAAGGATTCCAAGTCCGAGCGTCTCGCGCGGGTCATGGACCTGATCCACTCCTACCGTGTGCGCGGCCATCTGATGGCGGACACCGATCCGCTGCAGTACAAGATCCGCACCCACCCGGATCTCGACGTCGAGACGTACGGGCTGACGCTGTGGGACCTCGACCGCATCTTCCCCACCCGCGGGCTGGGCGGCAAGGACGAGATGACTCTGCGCGAGATCCTCGGGGTCCTGCGCGACGCGTACTGCCGCACCATCGGTGTGGAGTACATGCATATCTCCGATCCGGAGGAGCGCGCCTGGCTGCAGCGGGAGATGGAGACTCCGCGCCGGCCGTTCGACAAGGTCGAGCACACCCACATCATGGAGCGCCTCAACGCCGCCGAGGCGTTCGAGACCTTCCTGCAGACCAAGTTCGTCGGCCAGAAGCGGTTCTCGCTCGAGGGCGGGGAGTCCGTGATCCCGATGCTCGACGCGGTGCTGCACGGCGCCGCGCACGACGACGTCGACGAGGTCTGCATCGGGATGCCCCACCGTGGTCGCCTCAACGTGCTCGCGAACCTGGCCGGCAAGAGCTACGGACAGATCTTCCAGGAGTTCGAGGGCAACTACGGCCAGACCATGGGCTCCGGCGATGTGAAGTACCACCTGGGCACCGAGGGCACCTACACCTCCCACGACGGGGAGCCGACCAAGGTGTATCTCGCGGCGAACCCCTCGCACCTGGAGGCGGTCAATCCCGTTCTCGAGGGCATCACGCGGGCCAAGCAGGACCAGCTCGAGCGCCCCGGGGAGTTCCCGGTGCTGCCCATCCTCCTGCACGGCGACGCGGCCTTCGCCGGCCAGGGCGTGGTCACCGAGACGCTGAACCTCTCGGAGCTGCGCGGATACCGCACCGGCGGCACCATCCACGTGATCATCAACAACCAGATCGGCTTCACGACGCTGCCGGATTCCTCGCGCTCGTCGTTCTATTCCAGCGACGTCGCGAAGTCGACGCAGCTGCCCATCTTCCACGTCAACGGCGATGATCCCGAGGCCTGCGTGCGGGTCGCCGAGATCGCCTTCCGCTACCGCCAGAAGTTCCACCGCGACGTGGTCATCGACATGGTCTGCTACCGCCGCCGCGGTCACAACGAGGGCGACGACCCCTCGATGACGCAGCCGCAGATGTACTCGCTGATCAAGGAGAAGCCCAGCGCCCGCAAGCTGTACATGGAAGCGCTCATCGAACGGGGCGACCTCACCGAGGAGGAGACCGAGGGCCTGGTGCGCAACTTCCAGGAGCACCTGGACGAAGCGTTCGCCTCCACCCGCTCGGGGTCGGACGCCGATCCCGATTCCAGCGTGCAGGGTCTTGATCTGCCCGCCTCGCAGCGCTCGGGAAGCGACCGCGGCCCGGTCCAGACCGCCGTGGACGCCTCCGTGCTCGAGCGCATCGGCGAGGTGCACGGGGCCGTCCCGGACTCCTTCACCGTCCATCCCAAGCTCGGCGCGCTCCTGGCCCGGCGCCAGCAGATGTCCACCCAGGGCGGCGTGGACTGGGCCTACGGTGAGCTGCTCGCGTTCGGGTCGCTGCTGATGGAGGGCCGGCGGGTGCGCCTGACCGGTCAGGACACCCGCCGCGGTACCTTCGTCCAGCGCCACAGCGTGCTCATCGACCACGAGACCGGCGAGACCTGGACGCCGCTGGCGAACCTCTCCGAGGACCAGGCGCGCTTCAACGTCTACGACTCCTCGCTCTCGGAGTTCGCGGCGCTGGGCTTCGAGTACGGCTACTCCGTGGAGAACCCGGAGTCGCTGGTGCTGTGGGAGGCGCAGTTCGGCGATTTCGTCAACGGCGCACAGGTCGTCATCGACGAGTTCATCTCGGCCTCGGAGCAGAAGTGGGGGCAGAACTCCAGCGTCGTGCTGCTGCTGCCCCACGGCTACGAGGGGCAGGGGCCCGACCACTCCTCCGCGCGCATCGAGCGGTTCCTGCAGATGTGCGCCGAGGAGAACCTGCGGGTGGCGATGCCGTCGACCCCGGCCAGCTACTTCCATCTCCTGCGCCGGCAGGCCAAGACCGATCCGCGCAAGCCGCTGATCGTGTTCACGCCGAAGTCGATGCTGCGCAACAAGGCCGCGGTCAGCTCGGTGGAGGACTTCACCACCGGCAGCTTCGAGCCGGTGCTGGCGGATTCCACGGTCGACGCCTCCGGCGTGAGCCGGGTGCTGCTGGCCTCCGGCAAGGTGTACTGGGATCTGGCGGCCCGCCGCGAGAAGGAGGAGCTGACCGATACCGCGATCGTCCGTCTCGAACAGCTCTACCCGCTGCCCACGGAGCAGCTCACCCAGGTGCTGGATGCCTATCCCGAGGCCTCGCTGACGTGGGTCCAGGAGGAGCCGCTGAACCAGGGCGCGTGGGGCTTCATGGCCCTGAACTTCGCCGTCGAGGTGGGGCGCACGCTGAAGGTCGTCGCCCGTCCGGCGTCGGCCTCCCCGGCCACCGGGTCGGCGACGACGCACAAGGAGGAGCAGGAGGACCTGCTCACCCGCGCCTTCGAATCCTGAGCGGCGCCACCGGGCCGCGGGTTCGCCCCCGACCCTCCTCGCCGATACAGTTGACGTTCCCGTCCCTCAGGAGGCCCCGGTGCACACCGTGTCCACATCGACCACCCCGAATTCGGACTGCCGGATCCGGGTCATCGCGCTCGGTGACGAGCTCCTCGCCGGCATCGGCGATGCTCGCGCCCTGGGGTGGCTGGGTCGTGCCGTGGCCAGTGAGCAGGGCGCCGAGAACCGCATCGACGTGTTCACCTCGGCGCTTCCTGGAGAGACCACCGCGGAGCTCGCCGACCGGTGGGACGAGGACGTCAGGCGCCGGATGGACCTCACGGCGCAGGCCGAGGGCAGGGTCGACCACCGCGTCGTCCTGGCCATGGGCCGCGCCGACGTCGAGGCCGGGATCTCCCTGGCCCGTTCCCGGCTGAACCTCGCCAAGATCCTGGACGGCCTGGAGCGACTGCGGATCCCAGCGTTCGTGGTGGGCCCGCCTCCCAGCAGAGACTCCCAGGTCACCGCCACGATCCAGGAGCTCTCCGGCGCGTTCGAGGACGTCTGCTCGCGGCGCCGGATCCCTTATGTGAACACGGTCAGCGGCCTCTCCGGGCACGATCAGTGGGAGTCCGACGTGGCGCGCTCCCCCGGTGACCACCCCGGCCAGACCGGCTACGGGCTGATGGCCTGGCTCGTCCTCCACGGCGGCTTCGGATCCTGGCTGGGCACCTCCTCGTGAGCCTCCGGGCCCGAGCGCTTCCACGGCCGGAGTGACCTCCCCCTCAGCTGTGACCTCCCGGCCCTCGTTGCCCGCCTCGATCAGCGAGGCTGTGGCACAATCATCGGGTTGCCGGGCGAAGGAAGGAGAACGTGATGAGCAAGCGAGGACGCAAGCGCAAGGCTCGCCGCAAGAACAGCGCGAATCACGGCAAGCGCCCCAACAGCTGACCGTGATCGCGCTCGGCGCGAACTGACAGGAGGCCCTTCCCCGTTCGGGGAGGGGCCTCCTGTCGTCTGCGGATGCCGTCGGCGCAGGTGTCGTCGGCGCGGGTCAGCAGTCGGGCAGCTGCCGGCGGGTACTGGTCGTGGTGATGCGCACGCTGGTGCTGCCGTCGGCGTCGGTGGTCCGGGTCACCGAGACGCTGCGGTACTGCACCGCGATCCGCTCGCGCAGGGAGGACGGCGCGCGATCCGCACAGCTGCGGCGCACGAGCTCCTTCATCCGGCGCACCTGCTCCCACTCCTCGGCGCACTCGGGGCAGCCCTCGGTGTGGCGCTCCATCCGTGCCACCACCTCGGGGGGCAGCTCGCCGTCGAGCGCCTCCTCGAGACCGTAGCGCAGGTCGCGGCGGGGCTGATCGGTGCCGCCGGTCGCGGTCATGTCGTTCTGGGTCATCGTTCCTCCTCCCGATCTCTCGAGCCGGTGGTGTCATCGTCCGCCCCGGCCGCGGCCGAGGGGTCCGCGCGCAGGAAGCCGCTGCGGTAGGCGTAGCCGGAGAGCATGTCGCGCAGCTGGCGGCGTCCCCGGTGCAGCCGGGACATCACGGTCCCGATCGGGGTGTCCATGATCTCGGCGATCTCCTTGTAGGCGAACCCCTCGACATCGGCGAGGTACACCGCGAGCCGGTAGTCCTCGCGCAGTTCGCTGAGGGCGTCCTTGACCGCGGAGTCCGGCAGGTGGTCCAGCGCCTCGGCCTCCGCGGAGCGCAGCCCGCTGCTGGTGTGCGAGGCGACCTCGGCGAGCTGCCAGTCCTCGACGTTCTCGTTCCAGGCCTCCTGGGGGCGGCGCTGCTTCTGACGGTAGGTCGAGATGTAGCTGTTGGTCATGATCCGGTACAGCCACGCGCGCATGTTGGTGCCCGGCGTGAAGCGGTCGCGGGCGCGGAAGGCCTTCATGAAGGTCTCCTGGACGAGGTCCTCCGCGTCGTGCGGGTTGCGCGTCATCCGCAGGGCACCGCCGTACAGCGAGTCCAGATGGGACAGCGCCTCGCTCTCGAAGTCGAAGGCGTCCGCGGCCCCGTCGGGACCGGAGGACTGCGCGAGGCGCTGGGACTGCTCGTCGCCGGCCGCTTCGGGCGCGGTACCGCCGCCGCCCTCAGGCCCCGTGGTGGCGGAGGAGGCGGTCGGGGTCTCCGGGAGGCCCGCGTCGGGGCTCGGGGCGGAATCTGTCTGGATCATTGCCGTCCAACCTACGCCAGAACGGCGGGCAGGGGCCTGTGTGAGCAGTGCAGTCATCGTCCGCCTTCCCTGCGCCGGGGTCGCCTTCGCGCATTGCCTGGTCTGTTGTCGTCTGCTGTCGTCTGTCGTCGCCGGTTGTCGTCTGCTGTCGTGTGTCGATGCCTGCCGTCGTGTGTCGGTATCTGTCGCCGTCCATCGACCGTTGTCGGGGTCCACCGATGTCTACCGATCTGTCGGCTCATCGCTGCCGTGCGGCCACCCGCGGGCCAGCGGCGCGCGTCGGGACCGGATGGTTCAACGCGCCGGGCGCGGCGCTTGTTCCCTGCGCGGTAGTCTGGACGTCGGTGACCTGCCCGACATCGGTCACCGGACCTGCTGACACTCGTCAAGATCGTGAGGACACCATGGCCCTGGTCCGCCGTATCGCCCGTCCCCTGCTCGCCGCTCCCTTCATCTATGAAGGCGTGCGCACCGCCCAGCGCCCCGAGCGCGAGATCGATGTCTACCCCGAGGCGTTCGAGGCGGTCGACTCCGCTCTGGCCAAGTCCTCGACCCCCGACTTCGTGGACGTGCGCACGATCATCCGGGTCAGCGGCGCCGTCGCCGCCGGCGCCGGCGTCCTGTACGCCACCAACCGTTGCCCCCGCGCCGCGGCCGCGGCGCTGCTGCTGACCACGTCGGTCGGCTGGGCCGGTCGCAAGAAGGTGTGGGAGCTGCGCGGCGAGGAGCTCCTGCAGGAGGTCCAGTCGATCCTCACCGACGCCGGCCTGCTCGGCGGCGTGCTGCTGGCCGTGGTCGATCACGAGGGCCGCCCCTCGCTCGGGTACCAGGTGAACAAGTTCGTCGAGACCAGCCAGAAGAGGGCCGCCGCCAAGCAGCGCGAGCTCGAGAAGAAGGCCGGCTCCACGCAGCGGAAGCTGGAGAAGAAGGCCGACGCCACCAAGCGGGACCTGCAGAAGAAGGCCGGCAAGGCCCAGAAGCGCGCCAAGGCCACGGCGGGCTCCGCGCAGAAGCAGCTCGCCTCGCAGCGGGGCTGAGGCCGTGTCCCCCGAGGTCCTGTGGACGGCACCGGTCGCCGACAGACCCGTCGATGCCCTGGTGCGGGTCCCGGGATCGAAATCGCTGACCGCCCGCTGGATGGTGCTGGCGGCCGCCGGGGCGGGACCTTCCGATCTGCGCGGGGCCCTGGTCTCGCGGGACACCCGCCTGATGCGCGATGCGCTCGAACGCCTCGGGGCCACCCTCGAGGTCCATGAGGACTCGCTGCGCATCCATCCGCTCCCGCCGCCTTCGCCGCATCCTGCGGATCCGATCGAGATCCACACGGGTCTGGCAGGGACCGTCATGCGCTTCGTGCCGATGCTGGCGGCGCTGCACCACGGGGACGTGCGGTTCACCGGGGACGATGCGGCCCTGGCACGGCCCATGAGCGCCGTGATCGCGGCCCTTCGGCAGCAGGGCGTGGGGGTCACCGAGCACGGAGTGCCCGGCCACCTGCCGCTCACCGTGCACGGCACCGGGCGCCTCGGCGGCGGCCGGGTCGAGATCGATGCCTCGGCCTCCAGCCAGTTCATCTCCAACGTGCTACTGGTCGGGGCCCGTGGTGAGGCGGACCTCGAGCTCGTCCACGTGGGCAAGACGCTCCCGTCCCTGCCGCACATCGAGATGACCGTGGAGACGCTGCGCCAGGCCGGCGTCGAGACCGCGCACCACAGGGACGGGACGGGCAGGCCGGTGTGGACCGTCGCCCGCGGCGAGATCGAACCGGTCGCCACCACGGTGGAACCCGATCTCTCGAACGCGGGCCCGTTCCTCGCCGCCGCGATGGTCACCGGCGGCACCATGGCCGTGGACGACTGGCCGGAGGTCACCACACAGCCCGGAGACGCCTATCGGGACCTGTTCAGCCGGATGGGCGCCGAGGTCTGGCGCGAGGGCCGCACTCTCACCGTGCGCGGGACCGGCGCCGTCCAGGGCATCGACGCGGACATGTCCGCCGTCGGCGAGCTGGTGCCGACGATCGCCGCCGTCGCCGCCCTGGCCGATTCGCCGTCCCGGCTGCGGGGCGTGGGGCATCTGCGCGGCCACGAGACGGACCGGCTGAAGGCCCTGGCCACGGAGCTGACCAAGGTCGGCGCACGCACTCTCGAGCACGAGGACGGTCTCGAGATCCACCCGGGCGAGCTGCACGGGGACACGTTCGAGACCTACGAGGACCACCGGCTCGCCACCGCCGCCGCCATCCTCGGTCTGCGTGTGCCCGACCTGCGGGTCGTCGACATCGGCACCACCCAGAAGACCCTGCCGGACTTCGTGGGGATGTGGCTGTCGATGCTGCACACCGACCCGCCCGCCGGCGAGGACGCGTGAGCCGATCACCGCGCGACTACGACGAGGCCGACGTCCGCGTCCGGCCCAACCGTCGCGGGTCGCGGCCCCGCACGAAGGACCGCCCGGCGCACGCCGACGCGATCACCGCACGCGTGGTCTCGGTCGACCGCGGGCGCTGGCGGACCGTGGTCGGCGCGGGCACGGATGAGGAGCGCACCGTGACCGCGATGCGCGCCCGGGAGCTGGGCCGCTCCCCCGTCGTCCCCGGCGACCTGGTGGGACTGGTCGGTGACACCTCGGGTCGCGAGGGGACGCTGGCGAGGATCGTGCGGATCCACGAGCGCAGCTCGTTCCTGCGCCGCAGCGCCGACGACGACGACTCCACCGAGCGCCCGCTGGTCGCCAATGTCGACCTGATGGTGATGGTGACCGCCGTCGCCGAACCGGAGCCGCGCGGCGGGATGATCGACCGCTGCCTGGTGGCGGCCTACGTCGCCGGGGTGGATGCCCTGCTGGTGCTGACCAAGGCCGATCTGCGCTCCCCCGAGGAGTTCCTGCGCAGCTACACCCCGCTGGGCCTGGACCACGTCGTGACCCGTCGCCGCCCCGATGGGGAGGTCGAGGGTCTCGAGGAGCTGCGCGAGCGGCTCTCCGGCCGCATCAGCGTGCTCATCGGCCACTCCGGCGTCGGCAAGTCCACCCTGATCAACGCGCTGGTCCCCGGCACCGACCGGGCCATCGGCGAGGTCAACGACGTCACCGGCCGTGGCCGCCACACCTCCTCCTCGGCGCTCGCGATGCAGCTGCCGGGCGCCGACGGGTGGGTGATCGACACCCCGGGGGTGCGCTCCTTCGGGTTGGGGCACGTCGATCCCGACGAGCTGCTGGATGCCTTCGAGGATCTGGCCGGCCTCGCCGAGTCCTGCCCCCGGGGCTGCAGCCACCTGGAGGACGCTCCGGACTGCGCCCTCGACGAGCTGGTCGAGACCGGAGCGGCCGGCAGCGCGGGACCGGCCCGTCTGGCCTCCTATCGCAGGCTGGCGGTCACGCTGCGCCAGAACGACCCCTGGGACGTGTGACCGCGCCCCGCGGCCGGGCCCGAATCGCGCAGGGCGGATTCTCCGCACCGGGACGCCCGGCTCCGCCCCGTGGTTCCGCGTCGCTGCGCGGCTGCGGGCCCCCGGAGCTCTAGGGTGGGCTCCATGTCCAGCCGCTATGCCGACGACCTGCGCCTCGCCCATGTGCTCGCCGATGCTGTGGACCAGCTGACGCTGTCCCGCTTCAAGGCGCAGGATCTCGAGGTCACCACCAAGCCCGATCTCACCGAGGTCACCGACGCCGACAAGGCCGCCGAACAGCTGGTGCGCGCGCAGCTGGCCCGTGCCCGCTCCCGGGACCAGGTGATCGGCGAGGAGTTCGGCACCACCGGCTCCTCACCGCGCCAGTGGGTCATCGACCCCATCGACGGCACCAGCAACTTCGTGCGCGGGGTCCCGGTGTGGGGAACCCTGATCGGTCTGATCGAGGACGGCCGGCCCGTCGTCGGCCTCGTCTCCGCCCCCTCGCTCGGCCGCAGATGGTGGGGAGGCACCGGCGCCGGGGCATGGACCGGTTCGCGGATCAACAGCGCCACCCGGCTCAGCGTCTCCGGCATCGACCGGCTGGAGGAGGCCTCGCTGTCCTACTCCTCCCTGCACGGCTGGGCCGAGCGCGACCGGCTCCCGCAGATGCTCAACCTCATGCAGCGCTTCTGGCGCACCCGCGCCTACGGCGACTTCTGGTCGTACATGCTGGTCGCCGAGGGCGCTGTCGACGTCGCCTGCGAGCCCGAGCTCGCTCTGCACGACATGGTCGCCCTGGCGCCGATCGTCACCGAGGCGGGCGGGCGATTCACCTCGCTGGACGGCGAGGACGGTCCCTTCGGCGGCAACGCCGTGGCCACCAACGGGCTGCTGCACGAGGAGATCCTCACCGCGCTCGCGGCCGAGGCCGTCTGAGGGGACGGACGCCGCGCGGCGGAGGGGCCGGGCATCGGTAGACTCGTCGAGTCGTGACCCCGAACCGTGAAGGGACCCCCTCTCCATGACCGTCAAGCGCGTCGCCCTGCTGACCGCAGGTGGCTATGCCCCCTGCCTGTCCTCCGCCGTCGGCGGCCTCATCGAGCGCTACAACGAGCTGGTGCCCGATGTCGAGATCATCGCGTACAAGCACGGCTACTGGGGTCTGCTGACCGGGGAGAAGATCGTCGTCGATGACGAGGTGCGCGCCAAGGCGGGCCTGCTGCACAACTACGGCGGCTCCCCCATCGGCAACTCCCGCGTCAAGCTCACCAACACCGCGAACCTCGTCGAGCGCGGCTTGATCGAGGAGGGCCAGGACGCCCTCGAGGTGGCGGCCACCAAGCTCCAGGAGGACGGCGTCGACGTCCTGCACACCATCGGCGGCGACGACACCAACACCACCGCCGCGGACCTGGCGAAGTACCTCCACGACAACGGCCACGACCTCCAGGTCGTCGGCCTGCCCAAGACGATCGACAACGACATCGTGCCGATCCGCCAGTCCCTCGGCGCCCAGAGCGCCGCCGAGCAGACCAGCATCTTCGCCCAGAACATCATCGCCGAGCACGGCTCGAACCCGCGCATGCTCATCGTCCACGAGATCATGGGCCGCGCCTGCGGGTACCTCACCGCCGAGGCCGCACGCTTCTACCAGCGCTGGCACGCCCAGCAGGAGTGGCTGCCCTCGATCGGCCACCGCGCCGAGCGCTGGGACGTCCACGCGGTGTTCCTGCCCGAGCTGGCGCTGGACATCGACGCCGAGGCCGAGCGGCTCAAGGGCGTCATGGACGAGGTCGGCTGCGTGAACATCTTCCTGTCCGAGGGCGCCGGCATCCCGGAGATCATCGCCGAGATGCAGGCCCGCGGCGTGGAGCCCGAGAAGGACCCCTTCGGCCACGTCAAGATCGACAAGATCAACCCCGGCCAGTGGTTCGCCGACCAGTTCGCCGCCAAGCTCGGCGCCGAGAAGGTCATGGTCCAGAAGTCCGGCTACTTCTCCCGCTCGGCCAAGGCCAACGCCGAGGACCTGCGTCTGATCAAGTCCATGACCGACCTCGCCGTCCAGACCGCCCTCGAGGGTGGATCGGGCGTGATCGGCCACGACGAGGGCAACGAGGACGTGCTGCGCGCGATCGAGTTCGAGCGCATCGCCGGCCACAAGGCCTTCGACATCTCCCAGCCCTGGTTCCACGAGGTCATGGAGCACACCGGGCAGAAGATCGTCCCCG
The DNA here is from genome assembly GCF_042666305.1 of Brachybacterium sp. GCM10030268. Taxonomy (NCBI): domain Bacteria; kingdom Bacillati; phylum Actinomycetota; class Actinomycetes; order Micrococcales; family Dermabacteraceae; genus Brachybacterium; species Brachybacterium sp. GCM10030268. The sequence continues at coordinate 13,778 of NZ_JBHTCW010000019.1, forward strand.
CCGAGGCCCACTGATCGCCGAGGACCGTACGAGACCGCGAGCATCCCACCGGGCACGATCCTGATGGCGCCCGACTCGCGGCCCCGCGTGCGGACCTGGCGCCGCACCCTTCGCGCGCTCGCCCTGACCGGGCGGGCGCGCGAGGCATATGTGCCGGCAACACCCGGCCTCGGTCCCCGCGCCGCCGGATGGAGGCAGGACACCGGTCCCCTGGCTCCCCCGCGTCTGCTGCGGCCCCGGCAGGGACGCCTCGGGGACTGCTGGCTGCTCGCCGCGATGCTGGCGATCCACGAGACCGCCCCGGAGCGTCTCGCCCAGCTGCTGTCGGCATTGCCCGACGGAACTGTCGAGATGCATCTTCCCGCGCTGGGCCACCCGATCCGCGTGGATCGGATGATGCCCGTCGACGACGCCGGCGAGTTCCTCTACGCGAGGCGCGACGGTGCGAATCCTGGCTGGGCGGGCGCCCTGGAGAAGGCGATCACCGCGTATGTGGCCGGCGGCTACGGCTACATTCAGCGCGGCTTCGCGCGCTTCGGGTTCGAACTGCTGCTGGGGATGCGAGTGCGGACGCTGCTGCGCCTGCCGCCTGCTGCCCAGCTGGCGGCCTGGACCGACGAGGGCAGGGCGGTCGCCGCCTCTACGCATCCGCTCAGCGGGCTCGTCACCACCGCCCACGGCCGGTTGCCGCCGAACCACGTGTTCGCGGTGGTGGGCGCCGATCCCCGCAGCGGGCACGTGCGGCTGCGCAACCCGGTGCGTCCGGGCCGGCTGCTGGTGGTCGACGCCCGCACCTTCCGCCGCGGCTTCCTCTCGCTGGACGTGACGCCGCCGCTGCGCTGAGGACGCGACCGGTTCGGACGGGTGCTGTCAGCGGCGGGCCGTATCGACCTGGGCGAACGTCTCCAGCCAGGCGTCGGCGATGAGTCGGTGCCCGGCGATCGTCGGATGCACGCCGTCCTCGGCGATGCTGAGCGGGGTGTGACCGACGCTCCAGGCGCGCTGGAGCACCGCCTCGAGGTCGACGACGGCATGGCCGAACTCGCGGGCGAGATCGCGGATGATCCGGACCTTCACGTCCAGGTCCGTGTGGATGATCGTCTTGTCCTCGTCGACGTCGACGACGAACGGGATCACCAGCAGCACCGGCACGGCGGGCCGGGTGGCCGAGAGCTGGTCGAGCAGGAAGCGGTAGCCCTCTTCGAACTCCTCGGGCGTGATCTCCTCGCCCCGGGTGAAGCGGTGCCAGGCATCGTTGACACCGACATAGATCGTGACGACGTCCGGATCGAGGTCGAGGCAGTCCGGACCGAAGCGGCCGACGAGGTCCGCGACCTTGTGCCCGCCGATCCCGCGGTTGATGACCCGAGCTGTGGGCTCGTGGGCGGCGAAGTGCTCGGCGATCAGGCGTACGTAGCCGTATCCCAGCTCCTCGGGATCCTCGCGGCGTTGGCAGTCGGTGATGGAGTCGCCGATGAAGAGCAGGGTCCGGGGCTCGGGCAGAGATGGCGTCGTCATGGTCGATATCCTGCCAGAGCCAGGTGCTGACCTGCGGTGCCGTTCGAGGGCACAGCACAAAGGCCCCTGGTCGGTGTTTCCACCGGACCAGGGGCCCTATCTCGTAGCGGGGGCAGGATTTGAACCTACGACCTCCGGGTTATGAGCCCGGCGAGCTACCGAACTGCTCCACCCCGCGGCGACATCCATAACTTTACGGGCACCGCCCGCCGGCGTCCAACTCATCGCCGTCCAACGTGTGCCATCACACGTTCATGGCCCGTTCACCTGCGCGAACGTCAAAACGCCCGACCGCAGCGGCATGGCACCGGAGCGATCGGGCGTCCTGATCAGGCAGGAGTCAGGAGCCGAGGCTCAGCCGCCCCCGCCATCGGACGGCTGAGCCGGGACGCCGGACCCGCCGAGCTCCTCGTTGGCCTCGACGGCGCGCTGGAGGGCGTCGGCGACGCGCTCCTGGGCCTCGCCGTAGGCCGCCCAGTCCCCCGCTGCCATGGCCTCCTCCGAGTCCTTCACGGCGGCGTCCATATCCGCCAGGGCCTGGTCGAGACGCTCCTGGGCGGAGCCTCCCTGGTCTGCGGGCTGCTCCTCGTCGGCCGGGGGCTCCTCGCCGTCCGCCGGCGCCTCCTCGCCGTCCGGCGTCTCGACCGTGCCCTCGCCGGTCTCGGTGTCGGCGGTACCGGCGACACCGTCGGGGTCGGTGACCTCGGCGTCGCCGGCGGTGGCGCCGGAATCACCGCCGAAGACCAGATCCAGGGCCTCGTCGAGCGTCGGGGCGAAGCCGATCTTGTCGCCGAAGGAGACCAGCACCATCTGCAGCAGCGGGTACTGCGTGCCGCCGCCGGAGGCGGAGGACTGCAGGAACACCGGCTGGACGTACAGCAGACCGCCGCCGACGGGCAGCGTGAGCAGGTTGCCGTTGATCACCTCGGAGTTGCCCGATTTCAGCAGGTTCAGGGCTTGGGAGACGTTCGGTTCGGCGTTGAACGTGGCCTGCACCTGCCCCGGCCCGTTGACCGGGTTCGAGGCGGGCAGCACCAGCAGCGTCTTGTCACCGTAGGAGTCCGCAGGGTTGCCCTCCGTGCTGCCGGTCTCGGAATCCACCGCCAGGTAGCCCGTGAGCACGTTCTGGCCCTCTGTCGGGATATAGCTCGAGGAGAGCGTGAACCTGGGTTCATCCGCGTTGGGCATCTGCATCGACAGGTACATCGGCGGCTGGGCGGGCTGCTCGCCGGAGCTGCCATCCGGATTCTCCGGAGCCGGAACGGTCGGATCCGGCGAGACCTGCCAGAAGTCCTGCTGGCCGAAGAAGTCGTCCGCGTCGGTGACGTGGTACTTCGAGAGCATCTCGCGCTGTGCCTTGAAGTAGTCCGCCGGGTAGCGCAGGTGGCTCATCAGCTCACCACTGATCTCCGAGGCGGGCTGGAGCGCATCGGGGAACACCTCGGACCACGCCTTGAGGATCGGGTCCTCGGTGTCCCAGGAGTACAGGGTCACCGACCCGTCGAACGCGTTGACCGTCGCCTTGACGCCGTTGCGCATGTAGTTCGCCTCGCGGTCACGCGCAGCTGCGGTCTCGTTGGGGTTGGTCTGCGAATCATCGACGACCCCGTCCAGCTCGGCGGACTGGGAGTACGGGTACTCGTCGGTGGTCGTGTACCCATCGATGACCCACACCATCTCCCCGTCCACGACGGCCGGGTACATCTGGGAGTCCAGCGAGAGGAACGGCGCGACCTGGCGGACCCTCTCCTGCGGGTCGCGGTCGTAGAGGATCTGCGACTCTTCGTTGAGGTACCCCGAGATCAGGATGTTGGGATCGCGGAACTTGATCGAGTACAGCAGCTGGTTGAAGAAGCCGCCGACGGAGGGGCCGCCATCACCTTGGAAGGTGTTGTAGACCTGGTCTCCGCCCTCCTCGTCATCGGTCCCGGACTGGTAGTCGAACTCCTCGGGCTCATGGCCTTCGGGGGCGCCGACGATGGAGTAGTCCGGAGAGTGACGGCCGAAGTAGACCCGCTCCTCGTAGTCGCCGAAGGCACCATCGCCGGGCACACCGGACTGCAGGAAGCTGGGCTCTCCATCGGCGTTGCGCTGATTGCCATAGGCGGCGGCGGTGCCGTAGCCGTGGGTGTAGATGATGTGCTGATCCACCCATGAGCGCTCGTTGAGGCCGAACTTGTCCGGTCGCAGCTCACGCACGCCGATGACGGTGTCCTGCAGTTCGCCGTCGATCTCGTAGCGGTCCACGCTGAGCACGTCGTCGAAGCCCCAGTAGCGACGGTTCGCCTCGCGCTGCTCGAACGTGGGCGAGATGATGTTGGGGTCCATCAGGCGGATCTGCGCGGTGGTCGAGGCGTCCTCGCGCAAAGCGCCCGGCTCGGCGTCGGTGGTCGCGGTGTAGGAGACCTCGTTGACGTCGTCGATGTCGAACGCGGCGCGGGTGGCGTCGATGTTGCGCTGGATGAAGGGCTGTTCCAGCGCACGCTCGTTGGGCTGGACCTGGAACTGCTGGATGGCCCAGGGATAGAGGTTCCCCACGGCCAGCGTGGACAGGATCATCAGGCCGGCGCCGATCGCGGGGATCCGCCAGTCGGACCGGAAGATCCACAGCACGAACAGGGCCGCGACCGCCACAGCGGCGATCGCCAGGATGGTCTGCGCGGGCAGGATGGCGTTCTCGTCGGCGTACGAGGCACCGTGGAAGCGGTCGTGCTCGGCGGTCAGCAGGTCATAGCGCTGGAACCAGTGCCCCGCACCGAGGATCAGCACGTAGATCGCGGCCAGGACACCGAGGTGCCGGCGCGCGGCGCGCGTGACCTCGAGCCCGCTCTCCTGCCCCCAGGCGACACCGCCGTAGATGAAGTGGCCGATGACCGCGCCCACGATCGTCACCAGCAGGACGAACCTGCCGAAGTTGATGATCATGTCGATCACGGGCAGCGTGAAGACGTAGAACGAGATGTCGTTGGCGAAGATCGGATCGACCTCGCCGAAGGGCTGGGGATGCAGGAACAGCTGGACGTCCTGCCAGCCGCGCGAGGCCGCCAGCCCGCCGAATGCCCCGATGATCAGCGGTGCTGCGATGGTCACGCCGCGGCGCAGAGGATCGACCGCGGAGCGGAACTGCTCGAGGGCTTCCTGCTCACGCGTGACCGGCGGGTAGACCGGACGCTTGGTGTAGGCCATCCGCAGGCTCAGGAACAGCGGCACCGAGAACACGAGGAACCCGAGCACGAACAGGATGCCCTGCGTGACCCAGCGGACGACCTGCACGCTGGTGAAGCCGAGCTGATCCATCCAGAGATACTTCGTCCACAGCTCCGATGCGATGAGCAGCAGCAGGATCAGGGCCGCGACCGCGATCGCGGCGATCGCCAACGGGGAGATCCTCCGCCGGTCCGTCGTGTTCGGGTCGGAAGCCGGGCGCGGGCGCGGCCGGGGCATGTCGCCGAATGGGGCGGAGAAACTCACGGATAACCTCGGGTGCCTCGGGGTCGGAGCCGGCGGCACCACCTGCAGCTACGCAGGGAGCAACGTCGGGTCTCCGGGTACAGTGGGCGCCGCCGCTCATGGCGGTGACCCCTCTATTCTGTCAGGCCGAAGCTGTAAGGGACCTCTCGATCCGATGACGACTCCCGACGCGGACCCGCTCGATGCCCCCACGGCCGCCCTCGCCGCCGCGGTCCTCGAGGTGGCCCGCCATCTCGAGGATGAGCCCCTTCCCGCTCCCAGGCTCTTCGCCCTGGCCCGCAGTGCGGAGCTGACGGCGGCCTCGCCCGCCCTCGCAGCACTGCTGGGCGCCGACGGCGCCGGCGCGGACGCCCCTGATGACCTGCACCTGACACCGATCGATCTCGACGAGGGCCCCACGGGTGAGCCGGCGGACTCGGCGCCGCGACAGGACCCCCTCGCCGCGCTGCAGGAGGTGCAGTGGCCGGACCTGGCAGCAGGCGGAGCCCTTGCGTGCGACCTGGCGCCCAGTGCGTGGGCGCTGCGCGACGGGGTCGGCGAGACCGAGCTCCCCGCGGGGCGCCCCCTGCGCGTGGTGGTCGCGGCGCTGGCCGATGGCACCACGTGGTCGGCGGTGCACCGCGGCGACGAGGAGGGCTATGTCCTCGGCGCCGCGCTGCTCCCCGACCTCTCTGCGGCTCTGGTGCAGACGTTGACCTCCGACGCCTGAGCTCCTTCCCACGAACTGCTTCGGACAGCGCCGACCTCGAGAGGCGGCGACGTCAGGAGGCGGTCGTCAACGCCCCTTCCACTGGTGCCTCCCCGGTCAGCGCCGAGTCCACGTCCGCGTCGTCCACGGCCTCGGAGGCGATCTCGCCGGTGTGCGGGTCGTGATCGGGAATGTCGCTGTTCTTCAGCGGCCGGGTGAACGAAGCCGTCCCGAAGGTGAGGTCGTGGCCGATGGCTTCGGCCTGGAGCGTCAGGGAGTGACGGATCGTGCCGTCCTCCGCCGTCCATTCGGAGCTGCCGAGGCGGCCGGAGACCACCAGCGGATGGCCCTTGCTCACCGATCGCATGAGATTGCGGGCCAGCGCCCGGCGTGCGAACACCGAGATGAACTCCGTCTTGCGGTCGGTGAAGTCGCCTTTGGCCGAGTCGTAGTAGCGGCCGGTCACCGCGATGCGCACGATCGCGGTGACGCTGCCGTCGCTCTGGAGCCGCTCGCTGGGGTCAGCGGTGGCATTGCCCATGAGAACTGTGTTGAGGTCGCGCATGGTGATGTCCTTCCTGAGGTTCCGGGGACGTCCCGGCGTCGGCTCCGTGCCGACCCTCCCCAGCGTTGCCGCGACCTCCGCTGACCTCCAGTGCTCCGCCGGTTCTGTGGACGAAGCGGCCATGGGGAGGAACGGTGGCGGCGCCGGCCACGCCGGCCGGCTCGATCTTCGTCGGAACCGCGCGCAGGCAGACGCCGCCCAAGCGAAGCGGCCGGCCCCCGTTGTGGGGACCGGCCGCCGGCGATGGTGTGTCGATCCCTCGGGATCGACGCGCGCGATCAGGCCTGGGGGACGACCAGACCGGAGGCGCTGGAGCGGGCGTTCTCGAACCGCTTGGCCACATCGGCCCAGTTCACGATGTCCCAGATCGCCTTGACGTAGTCCGCCTTGACGTTCTGGTAGTCGAG
>NZ_JBHTCW010000020.1:0-14003 GCF_042666305.1 Brachybacterium sp. GCM10030268
ACTGCTCGTCGGACAGGACCTGATGTCGAGTCGTCGCGGTAGCCATGCATACAGGCTCTCAAGTGAAACCGCCTCACATATAGGAGACACGCCCTAGATCCGAGTGCTTGGGAGCAGTATGAGCAGTTCTCCTGGCAGAGACCTGACTTCAGGTTGACCAGGTAGTTCAGCTTGACGTAGTTGCCGTAGTGCTCTCGTCGGAGTGCACCCGCAGCCGCCACCAGATCGAGCAACTCCGAGTCTGGAGCGTCGAGGATCGCAACTGCCGTGGAGGCGTCGAGTGTCGCGCCGGCGCTGATGTTGCCTGCTAGTGCTGTGTAGTCCATCAACGCCCACTCCCGTCGCGCTCTGGCTTGACCTTGCCAACGATTCGCCAGGCGGAAGGCAGCAGCGCGCTGAGCGCGAGAATCTTGAAAGCGTCTCCGATGAGGAACGGAACGACGCCGAGAATAACGGCCTGCCCCAAGCTGACTCCGAGGGAGATCGCCAGCCAGGGCACGCCGCACACGTACAGGATGATGCTGCCGAGCGTCCCCAGGGCAAGTGTGGTGCTCATCTTGCGGTCGGCCTGATGGCGGGCGAGCTGCCCGACGACGATGGCGGCGATGACATAACCGATCACGTACCCAAAGGTCGGGAACGTGACCCCTGATTGACCGTCCGAGAAGATCGGCGCGCCCAGCGCCCCGAACAGCAGGTACAGACCTGCGCTGAGTGCCCCTCGAAGGGCACCCAGCGACGCGCCGGTAGCCAAAACGGCCAAGGTGGCCAGGGCTACCGGCACCGGGGTGAACGGCAACGGAATCGTCACGAACGCCGAGAGCGTGATGAAGGCAGTTCCCCCGAGCACAAGGATGGCGTCTCGGGCGATGCTCGCCTGCCAGGTGTCGGCGAGATAGACCCGGGGGGCCGTGAGTGCATCGCTTGACAATATTGCCTCTCCTGAACGATGTTCACTGAACGGTGTTCAGGACTGTATCAGAAGCTGGGCCTGCGGGTAGAGTGAGCGGGATGCAGAACCCGAAGTTGTCGAAGGACGAGGTCGCTCGAGCGGCGCTCCGCATACTCGACGAGATGGGTTTGCCCGACTTGACGATGCGGAGGCTCGCGGCTGACCTCAACGTGCGCCCGAGTGCGCTGTACTGGTACTTCCCCAACAAGCAGACGCTGCTGGCTGACCTTGCAGACCGCATCGTGACCCAGGGGCGGCCGGCGGAGCTCGTAACCGGGTGGGACGAGCAGCTGCGCCTTGTGGCCCTCGCTCTTCGTGATTCGCTCCTGGCCTACCGAGACAGCGCGGAAATCGTCTCAAGCTCGCTGGCCCTCGGGCTCGGAGAGAATCCCGCACATTCGACACTCCGTGACGCGCTCGATTCCAGCCCGTTCGACGCCGAGATGACTCAACGAGCGGCAGCGACCATGCTGCACTTCATCCTGGGACATGTCTCGCTAGAGCAGCAGCGAATCCAGTACGACAGCCTCGGAGCCCTGTCCGGCGAGCCGGTGATGCTGCGCATGGAGTCCTGTGCAGGCGCCTTCCGGTTTGGGGTAGACACCATTATCTCCGGGCTGAAGCAGCACTCTCTTGCGCATCCGACAGCGACGCCCGGCGAATGACGGGCAAGGAACCCGACCCTGCACGAGTAGGTCGCAGCGACTCCGTCGTTCCCGCCGCGTTCTCGCTGCACGTCACGTCCGCCTCCCGCGACATGTCGCCGCGTCGAAGCTTTCTGCGCTTCGCAGGAGAGACCACGCACCATGTCGGCCCCATCGACCTGCTGTCCACTGCGCGAGCAGACTGACAGCAGATCGATGGCGCCGACGGCATCGTGGACAGGATTCGGCTCGGGGTCGGTACCGCTCAGCGCCGGCATGGGATAGCTGTCTGCTGCGATTGGCCTCAAGCGGCTCGCTGGAGCGTGTTATCGGATGAGATCCGCCTTTATGTGCTGGAACTTGTAGTCAGCTACCACCGTGATGTCGAAGATCCCGCCGACCTCTCCTTCCGGGAAGTCTCCGGTGAATTTTACCTCGACATGGACATACCCCTCACGAGACTCAACGCTGACCAGTTGAGTCTGCGTGTTGTAGCCGACGAAGTAGGACCGGAAGTAATCCTCGATCCGCGCGCGCCCTTCGAAGACTTCCCCGACAGATGGGTCATCGAGGACTGCGTCTTCGGTGAAGAAAGCCAAGTAGTTGGCGGCAGTGTGGGTGTTGGTCGCCCCGATCCAGTCCCTGATCGTCTTTTCTAGTTCGTTGTCCGACATGTTGTTCTCTCTCATCTCTGAGTGGCGTACGGTCGGGAACGGGCGCTGGGCGGCCGTCAATCAGTGTCGACTATGCCGTGCAGTCCGTCGCCCGCCCACTGGGCATCGCTCCGGGCCAGCTGCGGTGGCGAGACTTCTTGGGCTTCTGACCGGCCAAGTGCGTGTCGCCACCGAAGCGGATTGTCTCTATCGCTCGCTCTGGGCAATGGCCGCGATGTCTCGACCAAGGTTGTACTCCAGCGGAGTGCGCTGTTGCATGCCGTGCCCGATCAAGCGTCCGACGATGTTGCCAACCTCGGGCTGGGAGACGGCAGCCCAGTACGCGTCGGAGTGGAGCGGATACTCAGCGTCCGGCAGCCGTGAGTACTTGTTGACGAACTCCTTCACCTCCACGATGGCCTGGTGGTCCCACCCGGCCACACGCTTCGCGAAAGCGTCGACGAAGTCTTCGAACTCGGCATCGGGGATCGCACGGTTGACGTAGCCGTACCGCTCTGCGAGGGCGCCGTCGAAGTCCTCACCTCCTAGTAGTATTTCCATGGTGCGGCCGCGGCCGACGAGAGAGGGCAGGCGCCCGCTGGCCCCGCCGCCGGTGACGGCGTTCAAGGCAATCTCCACCTGCGCGAGCCGTGCCTTCTCCAGGCTCGCGAACCGCATGTCCATCGCCAGGACTAGCTCGCTCCCGGCGCCACGGGTGATGCCTCGGATGGCTGCGATGGTGACTGCGTTGAGCTTGCTCATCCGGACCGTAATGTCGACCCACGCCGTGTAACCGGTCGGGCTCGGCAGCGCCTCGGCGGCGTCGTTGTCGATCTCGACGTCGTAGTGGGCGATGAAGAAATCGGGGTCCGCGCTGTCGAACAGCACGACGTTCACGGTGTTGTTGTTCTCCAGCTCGGTGAGCAACGCCTTGAGCTCGCTCAACATCTCGAGTCCGACCACGTTGATCGGGGGATTGTTGAAGGTCACGCGCCAGAAGGTGGGCGATTCGACGGTGAGCGTGAGGTGCTGGGGGGAGAAATCCTCGAGGAAGGTCATGAGCGGTCTCCGCTCGTTGCTGCAGTAATGATGACCTCGGTGACCTCGCTTGGATGAGTCACCATGGAGAGGTGCCCGCTCTCCAGCTGCGTCACCGCGGAGCCGGCGCGTTCAGCCATCCGCAGCTGAAGCGCCAGGGGGATGCTGCCGTCGCGGGTGCCGGCGACATACCAGGACGGCACCGTCCGCCAGGCTTGTTCCGCGGAAGCAGGCGCAGCGACGGCGCGGAGCGTGATCGGGCGCTGTCTGGCGTAGAACTCGGTCTGCTTCTCCTCGGACAGGCCGGTCGCGAACGCCGGCTCGAAGGGCCCGCGCTGGATGTACAGATCGAGGTCGCCCTCAGGTGCGTCGGGGTACGGGACCATGTCGAAGAGCTGGGACGGATCGACGGGACCCGCGCTGTTGAGCAGGTCCAGCAGGCTCTCTCCCTCGGCCGGGACGAACGCGTTGACGTACACGAGTGCCCGGACGCGGGCCTCGTGGGCTGCGGCTGCCCCGATGAGCGCACCGCCGTAGGAATGACCGACGATGATCACGGGTCCGGTGGTGCGGGTTCGCAGGAACGAGGCGAGGTAGTCCGTGTCTCCGGAGAGGGAGCGCAGCGGGTTCGCAAACTCGAGGACGTCGTAGCCATGTCGAGTGAGGGTCTGCTGCACCTCGGTGAAGGAGCTTGCATCTGTCCACGCTCCGTGGACGATGACGATAGTCGGCTTGGGAGAAGTGCCGGTCATGGCGTGCCTTTCGATCAGTCCGTGACGTGCAGATTGAGGCGTCAGGCGACGGGATCGCGCAGGATGGTGCGAAGCGTGTCCTGTGGGGTCTTGCGGGTGAAGGCGTCGAGGTGGATCTCGTGGTGGGGGCCGCTTCGGTGGGCTCCCCGCTTCTGGGCGAGTGCGCCGAGGCGTTCGAGAGTGGCGAACTCCTCGGAGAACGGTCCGTGGTGCATGACCTGGACGACGTCCTGCTCGGGCGTGGTGTGCAGCTCGATGACGTCGCCGCGTTCATCTGCGCTGCTTGCCGCGCGAGTTCGCGCTGCGGTCAGGTCCTCGGTCGTGGTGGTGTCGGGGACTGCCGTCAGGACCCGGTACAGCAGGGAGGGCACGGGGTTGACGGTGTAGAAGTCCGCGATCTCGACCGGGGCCGAGCCCTCCGGGTACCAGTACTGGATCTCGATCACGGGGTGCGACTCCCTGGTGAGTTGGCGTGCGACGTCGCCGGCGAGGAGCATCTTGCGGTAGAACTCGTCGGTCCCGGGTGATCCGGAGCCGGCGATCGACATGTATGTCACGGAGGGAAGGCGGACGAACTCGGGGTCGTCTGCGGCGTGGAGATGCGGGGCGGACGTCATGGTTGAAGGTCCTTCCGCTCCGAGCCCGGGGCTCAGAGGTCGGTGATCGTCGTGGAGTAGATGCTGGTGGCGAGCTGATGGCCGTAGACCGAGGCTGGACTCTGGAAGCCAGGTCGAACCTCGCCGGCGGCGGCCCTGCGGGCCACCTCGACGCTGCTGAGCTGGGTGAATGTGTACCCATTGGGAGTGTCGATGCGTGCTCGGACGGTCTTCCCGCGGTGCTCGGTGACCTCGGCGAGGGCGTGATAGCGGTCTTGGCTTCGCTCGTGAGCGGTGGGGCCGGAGACGAATTCGTCGCGATCAGGGAAGCCGCTGTCCGTGCGGAGATACACCTCGATGTCGCCGAGGCCGGTGGAGTGGTGCCCGGTGACGAGGTCGCCCATCGAGGCGAGGGTGTATTCCTCGGCTCCGTCCCCGCTGTCAAACGTTCGAGTCGTCTCCGGTGGTGCTGGCACGAGAAGTCCCGAGCGACGCACCAGGGTCCGGGAGTTCTCGATGCCCGCGGCGCTCTCGAGCGAACCGCGGGAGAACCCTCCCGCAATGCGGATCGCAATCCGCAAGCTGATCGGTTCCACGGCCCGCTGCGCGACGTAGACCGCCAGGGAGTCCGTCGGGACGACGTCCCAGCCGACTCCGGACATGATCATCACTCCCGCTCGTCGGGCGGCATCATCGAAGGATGCGGCGGTCGTGAAGGTCTCGAATTCGGCCGTGGTGTCCAGGTAGTGGGTTCCGGAGTCGAGAGATGCTCTCATCAGCGGTTCGGCAGTGTGCCGGAAGGGCCCCGCGACGTTCAGGAGGACGTCAAAGGGTTCCAGTGCTCTCACTGCCTGGTCCGCATCGGCGGCATCGAACACCACAGCGGGCGAGTCGAGCTGCTCCGCGAGTGCCGCCACGCGCGCCGGGTTGCGTCCACCAATGGTGATTTGCAGGCCAGCGCGGGTCGCATGCTCAGCAATCAGAGTGCCCGTGTATCCGGTCGCTCCATAGATCAGGATGTTCCCCGTCGGCGTTGTCTCCCTGTCTGATGGTGTGCTCACGCGCTGAACCCCCCATCGATGTCGAGGGAGGCCCCGTTGATGTAGGCGCCGTCGTCACTGGCGAGGTGGGAGACGAGTGATGCGACCTCGTCGACTCGGCCGAACCGTCCGACGGGGATCATCGCGCGAAGCGTGTCTCCAAAGGGTCCGTCTTGGGGGTTCGCGGGGGTGTTCACAGGGCCGGGCTGGACATTGTTGATGGTGACGCCGCGTGGACCGAGCTCACGAGACATGCCGCGGACGAGGCTCGCCACCGCTCCCTTGGTCATTCCATAGATCGACGTGATGTCGTCCGGGAAGTGGGTCGCGCTGACGCTGCCGATCACGATGATCCGGCCGCCCGCGTGCAGGTGCGGAGTGCTGAATCGAATGGTGTCGAGGGTGCCTCGGATGTTGACGTCGATCATGCGGTCGATCTCGTCGTCGGAGAGTGCCTCGACGCGCTTCTTCGTGCCGCCGCCGGCGTTGGAGACGACGATGTCGAGGCGTCCCTCCTGGGCGGCGACGTCGGTGATCACCTCGCGGACCTTCGCTCGGTCGGCACTGTTCGCCCTGATCCCTGCGACCTGGCCACCGGTCTCGGCGATGCGCGACACGAGCGCGTCCGCCTCTTCTGTGGCGGAGGCATAGGTGAAGGTCACTCGTGCGCCCTCGGCCGCGAGCCGGCTCACGATGCCGGCTCCGATGCCACGGGCGCCGCCCATCACCAAGGCAACTTTTCCTGCATGGCGGCCTTCGACGTGGGTCTCGGGTCGGATCTGAACGATGGTGCTGGGTGTCATGGAGTCCTCACTCGATTCACAGTGACGGGTTGGTGGGTTCGGTGCGGGCGATCGTGCTGTCGAGACCGGTACGAATGTGTGCCATGGTCTCGGCGAAGGCCTGGTCGATGTCGATGTCGAGCCTGTCGGCGAGGACGAACACCCACCACAGGGTTTCGGCGAGCTTGTGCTTCAGCTCGGCCTCGCTGTCGCCGTCGATCGCCCACGTTCCGCCGTGGGCGAGAAGAAGACGTCCGATGTAGCCGACATCGTTGGAGAAGCCGAGCATGAGTTCATGGAGGGACCACGTCTCGCCGTTGAAGCGCTGCTCGAGGATCTCGTAGAGGCGACGGACCTCCAGTGCTTCGTCCCGTGCCGGAGCGAGGTTGGCTGTGCTGGTCATGTGTTATGCCTTTCGAGTTGTGTGCGAAGCACCGTCTGGATGCGGTGCGGGTCCCGTTACCGGGAAGATGGCAGCTGCGCGATGAGCAAGTGCGACCAACGCGTGCCGGGTCTCGCCATCGGCCGCGCGGATGGCGAAGCCGGTGGTCAGCGTGATGAGGAAACGAGCGAGCTCCTCGGGGTCCTCATCGGACGGGAGGTCGCCCTCGCGGATTGCGCGGCGGAATCGGTCGGTGAGCCGCCCCTGTATCACCCGGCGGTTCTCGGCGAGCAGCGAGAAGGCGTCTGCTTCGTGGGTGACCATCGCCTGGACGGACAGGCATCCGGGTGGGCGCCCGGGGGTCGTCACCGCCGCGGCATTGCCTGTCAGGAATGCCTCAGCGACGTCCCGGGCAGTGGACTCGGCCAGAGCGGCTTCGACGTAGCCCATGTTGCGCGCGACGTATCGATCCATCGCAGCACGGAACAGTTGGGATTTGTCCCCGAACGCGCGGTACAGCGCGGGTCGGCTGATCCCCATCGCTTCGGTGAGTTCAGCAAGTCCGGCCGCGTCGTAGCCGTGCCGCCAGAACGTCTCGACGGCAGCATCCAAAGCCGCTTCGGTGTCGAACGCGCGTGGCCGCCCTCCTGGCACCATGGTCGCCTCCCTTCGATAGCGTATCGATCGGTACGTAACTAGTGTTGCACACGGTTCGCCTCCTCGTCTAGGCGGATCGCACACGCCGTCGGCTGCCAGGTCGGCATGAGCGCAGGCGTCGGCCAGGAGGAGTAGCGTCGGCGGAGAGCTGATCGGCATCCTTGGACGTCGAACTCCGAACGACCGACGTTGGCCGCCGATACCCCGCCCGCCCGGCGGCAGCTGGGGCTTCGTCTACGAGCTGGTGGACCCCGCGACCCCGTGGGACGAGGCCCAGCGCGAGTTCATGCGGGTCCACCGGCCGCAATCGCTTCTGCAGCGGCTCATCGAGCCCCAGGAGATCGTCAACCTGGTGGCCTACCTCGCCTCGCCCCTCGCCTCTGCCACCACCGGCGCCGCGGTACGGGTCGATGGGGGATACATCGACTCGATCATCCCGTAGGGATCTGTTTCGCGCGCGATGGAGCCCCGACTCGTGTTGACGAGTCGGGGCTCCATCGCGCCGCGCCGGCGGCTCCGAGCGGGCTGGACGAGAGGGTCGCCCAGGGCACGGACCGGTCAGGCCTGTTCGATATCGGAGAAGAGGGCGGTGAACGGGGTGTCGGTGGCGAGGAGCTGCTGGAAGAACTCTCCGGCTACGGGTGTGGCGACAGCTGCTGAGGCTGCTTCGTAGGTGTCGAAGTAGATGTCGAGCGTCCGGTGTGCGGGGGTGGGGGAGCCGTCCTCCTTCGGCCAGACCTTCGCGGATTCCAGGCGCTGCTGATCCGGCAGCTGTGCGGCGAGTCCGAGGATCTGCTCGTAGGCCGTCTCGAAGGCTGCGAAGTCGGTCGGGTTGTTGATGAGGAAGGTGATCTTGGTGCTCATGATGTGGTTCCTTCGTGGTGGTGATGGTGACTTCGGCGGGGGTGGCCGGTGCTACGAGGTCGGTGGGATGTCGGCCGTTTCGAGCAGGCGCAGCCACACCTCGTTCACGGTGGGGTAGGCGGGGACGGCGTGCCGGAGCCGATCGAGGGGGACCTCACCGGCGATCGCGATGGTGGCGGCGTGGAGGAGTTCGGCCACGTCGGGTCCCACGGCGGTGAAGCCGACGACGGTGCTGGTTGCCTCGTCGACCAGCATGCAGGCGCGACCGGTATATCCGTCGGCGTGCAGGGCGGCACCGGCGACGGCACCGAGGTCGTACTCGACAGTGCGGACTGGGAGCCTGGCCTTCTCCGCGGACGCTCGCGTGTGGCCGACCGACGCGATCTCCGGGTCGGTGAAGATGACCTGCGGTACGGCTCGTTGGTCGGCGGTGGCGGAATGCCGCCCCCAGGGAATGTCCTGGACCGGGGAGCCTGCGGCCCGGGCCAGGATCACACTGCCGGCGGCTCGAGCCTGGTACTTGCCCTGATGGGTGACCAGGGCCCGATGGTTGACGTCGCCGACGGCGTAGAGCCAGCCGTTCCCCACCACGGTGCCGTGCCCGTCGGTCACTCGGAGGGTGTCATCTACCGACAGCCACGAACCGGCAGGCAGACCGACCCGCTCGAGGCCGATGTCAGCCGTGTTCGGAGTGCGGCCCGTGGCGACCAGCAGCTCGTCCGCCTCGACGATCCCGCCGTCGGCGAGGGTGATGCGGACGGTCCCGTCGACGTCACGGCTCACAGTGGAGGGGGCGGTGCCGGTCATGACGCGGGCGCCGGACTCCACGAGCGATTCCCTGACGTACTGGGCGGCGTACGGCTCGACGGTGGAGAGGATGCCGTTGCGTGAGATGAGTGTGACGGCCGCACCGAGTGCGGTGTATGCCGTCGACATCTCAGCGCCGACGACTCCGCCGCCGATGATGGCCAGGCGCTCGGGGATGTGGCGTGCGGAGGCGGCGTCGCGGCTGGTCCAGGGGCGGGCATCGGCCAGCCCCGGGATCGAGGGGAGCGCGGCACTGCTCCCGGTGGCGATCACGACGGCGTGGCGGGCGGAGAGCGTGGTGGTGCGCCCGTCATGGTCGGTGACGGTGACCGTCCGGTTCCCACTGACGCGTCCGTGCCCGCGAACAAGGGTGATGCCTGCTTCGTCCAGCCAGGCGACCTGACCCTCGTCGGACCAATCCGAGGCGAAGCGATCTCGCCGAGCTAGAACGGCACTGACGTCGAGCGTGCCGGTGATGGCTGCTGCGGCCCCGGGCACCTGACGGGCGGCGCGGAGCGCAGCGGCGTCGCGGAGCAGGGCTTTCGTGGGCATGCACGCCCAGTAGGAGCATTCACCTCCCACCAGCTCCGCTTCGATGACCACTGCGGTCAGTCCGCCCTGGACGACGCGGTCGGCGACGTTCTCGCCGACCGGGCCAGCTCCGATGATGACGACGTCGTACTCCGTGGTGGTCATCGGTTGCCGGCCTTTGCGGTGCGGCCCAGACGCAGGGCGGAGAGGAGGAAGAAGATGCCGCCGAGGGCGGCGTATCCGGCAAGGCCCGTGACGGATGCGCCCGCCATCTGGCCCTGCACGATGAAAGCCGTGCCCGCGACTGCGGACAGGCTGCCGCTGAGGATCATCGGCCACTGGCCCCCCAGGGCGCGGCGCGTGACCGCGACGACGAGCTGGACGATGCCGGCGGTGATCGCCCAGGCACCCCAGACGACCATCACGGCGGAGGTGCCAGAGGCGACGGCGATGCCGAGGCCGATCGCTGCCAGCAGGCTCAGTGCCATGTTGACGTAGAGCGCGGGTGCGGGCTTGACGGCTCGTGAGGCCCGGAAGTCGATCACGGCGGCGACGAGATCCACCACCGGGTAGAGAACCAGGAGGGCGATGCTCAGCGGGTTGAGCGTGGCGGCGGAGACGCCGAGGAGGATCGCCCAGAGGGCAGCGAATCCGAAGCGGGCAAGGTAGAGCTTCCGGAGGGCGGTCGCGATCGTCGCGGGGCGGAGGTCGGCGGTGGTCATGGGGTTCCTGTCTTCGATGTCGAATGTAGAGTTAGTAGTACGTCTACATGCGAGACTCTAGGCTGTGAAGTCGATCGGCGCAAGAGTCGGCGAAGAGAAGGAGGAGATGTGAGCGATTCATCGTCCGCGGAGGTGAGGCCCGCGCGGCGTGGGGGGGCGGCTGAGACCCGGGCCCGCATCCTCAGCGTCGCGACCGAGATGTTCTATGCGCGGGGAATCCGGGGTACCAGCGCCGACCGGATCCTCGAGCAGGTAGGGGTCACGAGGGTGACCTTCTACCGGCACTTCCCCACGAAGACCGACGTCGTCGTCGCCTATCTGGAGATGCAGGCGGAACGGGAGAAGGCGGCGATCACCGCCGCCATCGAGGGGCAGACGGCAGCGGATGCTCTGCTCTCTATCGCGGACATGATCGCCACGTTCAGCTGCTCACCCGGGTTCCGGGGTTGTCCGTTCATCAACGCGGCTGCCGAGTTCCCCGACCCCGAGGACCCCGTGCGCATCGTCGTGCAACAGCACCGGCAATGGACTCGCGACCTGTTCGCGACTCTGTCCGGCGAGGCCGGAGCCGTGGACGCCGAGACGACAGCAGGGCACGTGATGATGCTCCGAGACGGCGCCATGGTCGGCGGCTATCTCGAAAATCCCGAAGACCCGTCCGAAGAACTGAAGCGCGCTTTCAGCGCCATCGTCAACGTAGGTTCGGCGTGACGGGCGACGACGAGACGGGCCAGCGGGATAGCCCGTACTGCTCTGTGCTCGGAGGTCTCACGGCCGGCCTCCAGCCGCGCGGACTGAGAATCATCGAGCTCGGCTCCCTGCCTTCACGGGGCGTGAGTGCAGAGAGCCGAATGCGGCGGTCAACGTGAGTGCGCTAGCCCGTTGAGGATGATTGCGAGCATGGAGCGGACCTGGGTCGAAGCGAGGTGGGATCGCTCTGCGATCATGGCAACGCCCGTGACCAGGCGGCTGATTTCACCTGAGTCCACAGGTTCCGTGACGACCCCGGCTGCTCGGGCGCGGTCAAAGACCTCACTATTCGCGGCGAGTACGGCCGTGTGTGCGGTGCGCAGCGGAGAGGACTCGTCTCCTTCGCTTGCGGCCATAGTGCTGGCGAGTCCGCGGTAGATCATGGCGTGATCTGCCAGTCGTACGAGCCAGTTCAGGATCTCGTCCAGGTCTTCAGCTGAGGTGGCGTCGGCGTCGGCACGCACGTCACCGACCCATGAGTGCAGAAGTTCGCTCAGTAGGTCCTCGCGGGTTGGGAAGTGGCGATACAAAGTCCCTGGACCGACTCCCGCTCGTTTGGCGATCAGGTCCAATGAGCAGTCAGTGCCGTGAAGTGCAACCTCGACGCGAGCAGCGTCGAGAATGCGGGCTCGGTTCTTCACGGCATCAGCGCGCATCGGCCGTGGGGCGTTCGTCTCCGTGGGGTTCTCCTCGTGCGATCGGGGCAATTCCCAGGGTACGGGAACAGGTTCCCTGAGGGGCGGCTCAGACCTTTGTGCCGAGCGAGGCCAGTGGTGATGCCCCAGCCGTCGGCGTCGGTGCCCGAACGGTGAAGGCGGCCACGACGGTCGCGGTGAGAGCGAGCCCGGCTCCCGCGAGCATGGCTCCACCGAATCCGGGCAGGAACTGATCTTCCACGGCTCCGCTCGCGTATACGGACACGGCCACTGCGATACCGACGGATCCGCCGACCTGCTGGACCATCTGGAGCATCCCGGAGGCTGACCCCGTGTCGGCATCCGGTACCGCATCCATGGCGGTCAGCGTTCCCGCGGTGAAGATCAGAGCGATTCCTAGGGCCTGGATGACGAGCGGAATAACGATGGCAAGGTACGACGCATCCTGCGTCAGAGGAGCCCAGAGGAGGAAGCTCGCCGTGACGAGTACGCCCCCGACGACGAGAGGGGTACGGGCGCCGACGCGCGCGACGATGCCCGGTACCCAGCGGGTGACGGTGAAGACCGTCGCTGTGAGGGGGAGGAATGCCACGCCGGCGAGCAGGGGACCGAAGTCCAGTACCCGCTGAAGGAATTGCACGATGAAGAACAGCATCGCGAAATGAGCTCCGACGACCAGTCCCATATTCGCCAGTGCACCGAGGCGCGCAGTGTCCTTCAGGAGGTGAACGGCGATCAGCGGATTGGCGGAGCGGCGCTCTATGAGGACGAGAACTGTAGCGATCGCGACGGCGAGGACGAAGAAGCCGGCCGTGCCGAGACTCGACCAACCGTTCTCGCCGGCGAAGATGAACGCCCACACGATGGCTGCCGAGGCGAGGCTCGCGAAGACCGCGCCGGGTGCATCGAACGCTCGTGACCGATGCCGGTCCGTCTCCGCGACAAGGCGGATTACCAGGACGGCCACGACAACACCCACCGGGACGTTGATGAGCAGCCCCCATCTCCACGAGAAGAGGTCCGTGAGCAGGCCCCCGAGGATGAGGCCCGCCGAGGAGCCGATCGCTGATATTGCGGTGAACCAGGCAAGGCCTTTCGCGCGGGCTGCCTCATCCTTGGCCATGGTCGCGATCAGGGCCAGGACGCTGGGCGCGGCCACCGCCGCACCGATCCCTTGGAGGCTGCGGGCCGCGACCAACATGTTCGGGTCGATAGCGAGACCGCCGATCAGCGATCCAAGCACGAAGATGCCGGTTCCGATGGAGAACACCCGGACCCGACCGAAGCCGTCGCCGAGCCGACCACCCAGTAATATCAGGCCACCGAAGGCGAGGGCGTACGCATTGGGCACCCAGGACAGGGACGCGGGGGAGAACCCGAGCTCACCCTGCACGGCTGGGAGGGCGACGGTCATCACTTGCGCATCAAGCTGCAGCATGAGCTGAAGTGCCAGCACGGCGGAGAGCGCCAGCCCGGCGACTCGAGGACGGTTCATGGCTTGGGACACGACGGGCACACTCCGATGGATTTCGTAGCGGAGCCAGTCTCCGCTTGTCTGTAGAGTGTATGCGGAGAGGCCCTCCACATATTCCTAGGGCACGACATCGGAGGTAGACACGACGTCATCACATCAGCGAGTTGCCCTCGTCACGGCTGGTGTTGCCGGGGGTAGCTGAGGGGGCCTGGGAAGCTGAGAATCTCGACTGGGGTCGACCCTGCCGGGCACCGATGCTGGAGCCTGGTGGTAGGGCTTGAGCCTGCAGTGACCCGGCATGCGCTCTCGTCGATGATCGGCACGAGATGCGATCACTACTGTGCACGGATCGGCCGGAGAGTAACTCTCAACCGAACGATGCCGTTCCCCGACAATGGTGCGGGCGCGGAGGCTGGCCGGAGTCGTTCCGGGGCGGGTCCTTGGTGCGCGGGAGCGGGGCTCGAGGGCTGGTGGGCCGCCGGTCTGGTAGCGCAGGACGAGGGTGTGGACCCATTGGCGGCTGGTGCCGTAGCGGGCTGCGGCTTGGGCGTGGGTCAGGCCCTGCTCGGTGACCGCGCGGACGATCAGGAGGTCCTTGTCCTTGGAGCTCACTGGGGGACCCTCCTTAGTGCGGCCTTGTTCGGTAGGGTCGTGACCACTCGGTCCCGGCGGGTGCATGGCCTAGGATGCGAGCCGTTCGACG
>NZ_JBHTCW010000021.1:0-5402 GCF_042666305.1 Brachybacterium sp. GCM10030268
GTGCGCGTGTTGCTTGATATCTCAATAGCGTGTCTGTTTGTTGATG
The DNA here is from genome assembly GCF_042666305.1 of Brachybacterium sp. GCM10030268. NCBI lineage: Bacteria > Bacillati > Actinomycetota > Actinomycetes > Micrococcales > Dermabacteraceae > Brachybacterium > Brachybacterium sp. GCM10030268. Next base: position 47 of record NZ_JBHTCW010000021.1, read on the forward strand.
CCAATATTTGATTGGCAAATTTTAACGGATGATACAGCAGTTATATGCTGGTTGTTTGTTGTTTGCCAGGGTTTTTTCTATGTTTTCATGGAGAGTTTGATCCTGGCTCAGGACGAACGCTGGCGGCGTGCTTAACACATGCAAGTCGAACGATGACGACCGTGCTTGCACGGTCTGATTAGTGGCGAACGGGTGAGTAACACGTGAGTAACCTGCCCTTCACTTCGGGATAACCTCGAGAAATCGAGGCTAATACCGGATATGAGCTCGCACCGCATGGTGTGGGTTGGAAAGTTTTTCGGTGAGGGATGGACTCGCGGCCTATCAGTTTGTTGGTGAGGTAATGGCTCACCAAGGCGATGACGGGTAGCCGGCCTGAGAGGGCGACCGGCCACACTGGGACTGAGACACGGCCCAGACTCCTACGGGAGGCAGCAGTGGGGAATATTGCACAATGGGCGAAAGCCTGATGCAGCGACGCCGCGTGGGGGATGACGGCCTTCGGGTTGTAAACCTCTTTCAGTAGGGAAGAAGCGAAAGTGACGGTACCTGCAGAAGAAGCGCCGGCTAACTACGTGCCAGCAGCCGCGGTAATACGTAGGGCGCAAGCGTTGTCCGGAATTATTGGGCGTAAAGAGCTCGTAGGTGGCTTGTCGCGTCTGCCGTGAAAACCCGAGGCTCAACCTCGGGCGTGCGGTGGGTACGGGCAGGCTAGAGTGTGGTAGGGGAGACTGGAACTCCTGGTGTAGCGGTGAAATGCGCAGATATCAGGAAGAACACCGATGGCGAAGGCAGGTCTCTGGGCCATTACTGACACTGAGGAGCGAAAGCATGGGTAGCGAACAGGATTAGATACCCTGGTAGTCCATGCCGTAAACGTTGGGCACTAGGTGTGGGGGACATTCCACGTTTTCCGCGCCGTAGCTAACGCATTAAGTGCCCCGCCTGGGGAGTACGGCCGCAAGGCTAAAACTCAAAGGAATTGACGGGGGCCCGCACAAGCGGCGGAGCATGCTGATTAATTCGATGCAACGCGAAGAACCTTACCAAGGCTTGACATGCACCGGACGGCTGCAGAAATGTGGCTTTCTTTGGACTGGTGCACAGGTGGTGCATGGTTGTCGTCAGCTCGTGTCGTGAGATGTTGGGTTAAGTCCCGCAACGAGCGCAACCCTCGTTCCATGTTGCCAGCGCGTAATGGCGGGGACTCATGGGAGACTGCCGGGGTCAACTCGGAGGAAGGTGGGGACGACGTCAAATCATCATGCCCCTTATGTCTTGGGCTTCAAGCATGCTACAATGGTCGGTACAATGGGTTGCGAAGCTGTGAGGTGGAGCGAATCCCAAAAAGCCGGCCTCAGTTCGGATTGGGGTCTGCAACTCGACCCCATGAAGTCGGAGTCGCTAGTAATCGCAGATCAGCAACGCTGCGGTGAATACGTTCCCGGGCCTTGTACACACCGCCCGTCAAGTCACGAAAGTCGGTAACACCCGAAGCCGGTGGCCCATCCTTGTGAGGGAGCCGTCGAAGGTGGGATCGGTGATTGGGACTAAGTCGTAACAAGGTAGCCGTACCGGAAGGTGCGGCTGGATCACCTCCTTTCTAAGGAGCATCACCAGTAATTGGTGGCCATCTTCTCGCCCGAGTGTGGTGGGGGTGGTTGCTCAAGGGTGGAACATCAACGAATGGGCACTTCATCATCGTGTGAGTCGCTGGTACGTTCCCTTCGGGGTTCTGGAGCGTGGCTTGCGGGGTGGTTCGAGGTGGAGACACGCTATTGGGTTGTGAGGCTGCACGCGGCCTCCGGTCCGGGTCCTTCGGGGTCCGGGGTGCCGGGGGTGTGTGGCTGGTCCTCCCTGATGCTTGTGGCCGTGGTGGCTGTGGGTGTCGGTGTGGGGTTGTTTCTTGAGAACTACATAGTGGACGCGAGCATCTTGTAAGCAATTTTGAAGATTTTGTGTCTTTGTGTGTTGCCTAAGTTATTAAGGGCGCACGGTGGATGCCTTGGCAAGAGGAGCCGACGAAGGACGTGGGAGTCTGCGAAAAGCCTCGGGGAGTTGACAACCGAACTGTGATCCGAGGATGTCCGAATGGGGAAACCCGCCGCGAGTCATGTCGCGGTACCCGCCACTGAATGTATAGGTGGTGTGGAGGGAACGCGGGGAAGTGAAACATCTCAGTACCCGCAGGAAGAGAAAACAAATAGTGATTCCGTGAGTAGTGGCGAGCGAAAGCGGAGGAGGCTAAACCTGGTCTGTGTGATACCCGGCAGGGGTTGCAGGTCAGGGGTTGTGGGACGTGTCTGGTCCGTCTGCCGGCGGACCGACGTGGACGTGTGCTGGTAGTCGAAGTCGTGGTGAGTGCGACGGCGTAGAGGGTGTGACCCCCGTAGACGAAACTGGCATGCGGCGTGACGCTGTTCCCGAGTAGCACCGGGCCCGTGAAATCCGGTGTGAATCTGCCAGGACCACCTGGTAAGCCTGAATACTACCTCTTGACCGATAGCGGACAAGTACCGTGAGGGAAAGGTGAAAAGCACCCCGGGAGGGGAGTGAAATAGTACCTGAAACCGTGTGCCTACAAGCCGTCGGAGCCTTTTGGGGTGACGGCGTGCCTTTTGAAGAATGAGCCTGCGAGTTAGTGGTCGGTGGCGAGGTTAACCCGTGTGGGGTAGCCGTAGCGAAAGCGAGTCTGAACGGGGCGTTCAGTCGCCGGCTCTAGACCCGAAGCGAAGTGATCTATCCATGGGCAGTGTGAAGCGCGGGTAAGACCGCGTGGAGGCGCGAACCCACTTCAGTTGAAAATGGAGGGGATGACCTGTGGATAGGGGTGAAAGGCCAATCAAACTTCGTGATAGCTGGTTCTCCCCGAAATGCATTTAGGTGCAGCGTTGCGTGTTTCGTGCCGGAGGTAGAGCACTGGATAGGCGATGGGCCCCACCGGGTTACTGACCTTAGCCAAACTCCGAATGCCGGTACGTGAGAGCGCAGCAGTGAGACTGTGGGGGATAAGCTTCATGGTCGAGAGGGAAACAGCCCAGAACATCAGCTAAGGCCCCTAAGCGTGTGCTAAGTGGAAAAGGATGTGGAGTTGCTTAGACAACCAGGAGGTTGGCTTAGAAGCAGCCACCCTTGAAAGAGTGCGTAATAGCTCACTGGTCAAGTGATTCTGCGCCGACAATTTAGCGGGGCTCAAGCACACCGCCGAAGCTGTGTCATTCAGATGTATGTCTGGATGGGTAGGGGAGCGTCGTACAGACTGCGAAGCCGCGGGGTGACCCAGTGGTGGAGGCTGTACGAGTGAGAATGCAGGCATGAGTAGCGAAAGACGGGTGAGAAACCCGTCCGCCGATTGATCAAGGGTTCCAGGGCCAGGTTTATCCGCCCTGGGTTAGTCGGGACCTAAGGCGAGGCCGACAGGCGTAGTCGATGGACATCGGGTTGATATTCCCGAACCGATCGTAGGAGGACCCATACCGAGGCAGCTGATGCTAACCACCCGAGCTGTCGCCATGCCCTTCGGGGTGTGGCTGATGGTGAGGCTGGGAACCAAGGCTGTAGTAGGTCAGCGCAGGGGATGACGCAGAGAGGTAGCTTCCGCGGACTTAATGGAATAGTCCGTCCAAACGAGCAGCCCGAGCACCGGTAATGCGGTGCCGTATTGGGTGAGACGTGATGGGGATCCCGTAGGGGCGAAGGTGAGTGATCCTGTACTGCCTAGAAAAGTTCCGGCGTGACGAATACGGTCGCCCGTACCCGAAACCGACTCAGGTGATCAGGTAGAGAATACCGAGGCGTTCGAGAGAATCGTGGTTAAGGAACTCGGCAAAATGCCCCCGTAACTTCGGGAGAAGGGGGGCCCGAGAGGTGAGAGCCTTGAGGGCCGCAGAGACCAGGGAGAAGCGACTGTTTACTAAAAACACAGGTCCGTGCGAAGTTGTAAAACGCTGTATACGGACTGACGCCTGCCCGGTGCTGGAAGGTTAAGAGGACCGGTTAGATCTTCGGATCGAAGCTGAGAATTTAAGCCCCAGTAAACGGCGGTGGTAACTATAACCATCCTAAGGTAGCGAAATTCCTTGTCGGGTAAGTTCCGACCTGCACGAATGGCGTAACGACTTCTCCACTGTCTCAACCGCGAACTCGGCGAAATTGCATTACGAGTAAAGATGCTCGTTACGCGCAGCAGGACGGAAAGACCCCGGGACCTTTACTACAGTTTGATATTGGTGTTCGGGACGGCTTGTGTAGGATAGGTGGGAGACTGGGAAGCATTCACGCCAGTGAGTGTGGAGTCATTGTTGAAATACCACTCTGGTCGTTCTGGATTCCTAACCTCGGTCCGTGATCCGGATCAGGGACAGTGTCTGATGGGTAGTTTAACTGGGGCGGTTGCCTCCTAAAGAGTAACGGAGGCGCTCAAAGGTTCCCTCAGCCTGGTTGGCAATCAGGTGTTGAGTGTAAGTGCACAAGGGAGCTTGACTGCGAGACAGACATGTCGGGCAGGTGCGAAAGCAGGAACTAGTGATCCGGCACCTCATTGTGGAATGGGTGTCGCTCAACGGATAAAAGGTACCCCGGGGATAACAGGCTGATCTTGCCCAAGAGCTCATATCGACGGCATGGTTTGGCACCTCGATGTCGGCTCGTCGCATCCTGGGGCTGGAGTTGGTCCCAAGGGTTAGGCTGTTCGCCTATTAAAGCGGTACGCGAGCTGGGTTTAGAACGTCGTGAGACAGTTCGGTCCCTATCCGCTGCGCGCGTTGGATATTTGAGAAGTCCTGTCCCTAGTACGAGAGGACCGGGATGGACTGACCTCTGGTGTGCCAGTTGTTCTGCCAAGAGCATGGCTGGTTGGCTACGTCGGGAAGGGATAACCGCTGAAAGCATCTAAGCGGGAAGCCTGCTTCAAGATGAGATATCCATACACTTTTGTGTGAGAGGCCCCCAGTAGATGACTGGGTTGATAGGCCAGATGTGGAAGCACGGCAACGTGTGGAGCTGACTGGTACTAATGGCCGATGACTTATCAACACATTTTTTGATTGTTTGCTGTGTTCGCGTCCACTGTGTGGTTCTGAAGAGACAACCTCGCCATGTGCCCCGGTTTTGTGGGGTGTGTGGGTGGGCTGGTTCGGTCTCGTCGTGTTACGGCGGTCATAGCGTCGAGGAAACGCCCGGTTCCATTCCGAACCCGGAAGCTAAGCTCGATTGCGCCGATGGTACTGCACTCGCGAGGGTGTGGGAGAGTAGGTCGCCGCCGGACATCTTCACTGGGAGTGGGAGTGAGCTGGAGACCCCTTGAACAAGGGGTTTCGCTCCTCCCACTCCCTTTTTTCGCGCCCGAAAACAACCG
>NZ_JBHTCW010000022.1:0-2735 GCF_042666305.1 Brachybacterium sp. GCM10030268
CACCGCCCTTGTCAACGATGTCCCGACTGACCCGTCAACGATCACCACCAAACCCGCCGGTAGAATCTGTCAACGATGTCGTGCACCCAGACACCGCCGCTACCGCCCTTTCCTGAGTCGCGTCATCGTTTACGAACGGTGGCGCGGCTCAGTTTTCTTGTGTGGGTTCGCTGCTGTGGTGGCGTGGGATGGGTCGGGCTGTCGTGCCCGGGGGGTTCATGTCTGGGGGCGCTGGTAGGGACTGATGCGCGGGTAGGCGTCACGTGATCTGCGGCGCTGAGGAGCGTTGCAGGGAAGGACGTGCATCGTGCCTGCTCCCTACCCCAGGAGTTCCGGGACGACGTCGTCCGCGTCGCGAGGAACCGTGAACCTGGCCAGAAGCTCGCCGTGATTGCGAAGGACTTCGGAATCTCCGAGTCCTGCCTGACGAACTGGATGCGCCAAGCCGGCGTCGAAGACGGGGCCCGGCCCGGCAAGACCCGTGAGGAACCGACAGAACTTCGGTTCTCTGTCGCCGCAACCGCCTCCTCGAGCAGGAGAACGAGGTCCTGCGCCGCGCGGCCGCCTACCTCTCCCAGGCAAACCTGCCGGGAGAATCCTCTACCCGCTCGTGAACGAGCTCGCCGGCGACGGGATCCCCGTCGCGGTGTCCCTGCGGGTCCTGAAGCTCTCCCGCCAGCCGTACTACCGCTGGCGGAAACAGCAGGTCACCGAGTCCGAGCTGGTCGAGGCCTATCGAGCCAATGCCCTGTTCGACGCCCACCGGGACGATCCCGAGTTCGGTTGCCGCTTCCTCGCCGGCGAAGCGGAGGCCGCTGGCCAGCACATGTGTGAGCGGACCGCATGGCGGATCTGCCGGGACAATCGGTGGTGGTCCGTGTTTGGCAAGAAACGCGGGAAGAACGGAAAACGACCGGGACCTCCCGTCCACGACGACCTCGTGCAACGGGACTTCTCCGCTGATGATGTCAATGAACTCTGGCCCACGGACATCACCGAGCACTGGACCGATGAGGGCAAGCTCTATCTCTGCGCCCTCAAGGACGCCTTTTCTGGCCGGATCGTGGGGTACTCGATCGACTCCCGTATGAAGGCCCGTCTTGCAGTGAATGCTCTGGCCAGCGCCGTATCCAGACGGGGTGGCGTCGCCGGGTGCATCGTCCACTCGGACCGCGGGTCCCAGTTTCGGTCACGGAAGTTCGTGCATGCTCTGAACCATCACCACGTCGTGGGGTCGATGGGGAAGGTCGGTGCCGCCGGTGAAAACGCGTTTATGGAATCCTTCTTCGCGCTGCTCCAGAAAAACGTGCTGGATCGACGTCGTTGGCGCACCCGCGAGGAGCTCCGGATTGCGATCATCACCTGGATCGAGCGGCCCTACCACCGCCGTCGCCGGCAGGCCCGCCTGGGTCGATTGACCCCCATCGAATACGAGGCCATCATGAACCCGACCGTCAGTCTGGCGGCCTAACCCCAGCTGACACCTGATCGCGCATCAGTCCCGAACTCTGCCTGTCTCGCATTGCGTGTGCGTCTAGGGATCGATGCGTGGGGTCGTCAGACCCCCGTCAGGGCGAGCCAGTCGCCTCCCAGCGCCGGTGTGGAGGAAACTGGCCAGGTCGATGAGTCGGGCGTCTGACCGCAAACGAAAGATCGCGCACGCATCACCTCGCGATCACTCCAGATCTCCTCGTTGCCCATATCCGCTCGGCGACCTGACACTCTCGTGAAGGGCGTCTGCCCCGTCGCTCAAGCGTCGCGCACGCAGGAGCATCTGACCGTGAGTTCTTCGATGAGCATGTGCATTGGGTGTGCTCAGGCATTTGGCAGTACGACCGTCCCTGCCCCGCGCTGTCGCGCTTTCGTGTGGTGAACCGGCGCGTCCGTGAGTTGTTGCTCCTCTCTCTCAATCACAAAACCGTTGTCTCGGATCAGTTCGAGGTCAGCGGCCGCGGCCTGGCCTTCGGCGGTCAAATAGTCGCCCAGGAAAATCGAGTTGGCGACGTGGAGGGCCAGCCCCTGCAGGCTCCGCAGGTGAATCTCACGGCCGCCGGCCAAGCGAATCTCTTTGCTGGGGCAGATGAGTCGCGCAAGCGCGACGATCCTCAGGCATTGCGCTGGGGTCAGGTCCCAGCGGCCTTCCATCGGAGTTCCGTCGAAGGGAACCAAGAAGTTGATCGGAATGGAATCCGATTCCAGCTCGCGTAGAGCGAAGAGGGCTTCGATGATTTGCTCGTTGGACTCTCCCATTCCGACGATCAGTCCGCTGCACGGGGAAATGCCTGCCTGTTTCGCCTTGAGGATCGTGCCAACACGATCTTGGTAGCTGTGCGTCGTCACGATTTCGTCGTGGAACGACTCCGCGGTGTTGATGTTGTGGTTGTACGCATCGACGCCTGCCTCAGCGAGACGCTCGGCCTGCCCGGCCTTCAGTAGGCCAAGGCACGCGCAAATTTCGACGTCGGGGTTTTGCTCTTTGAGCTCGGAAGCGATGCCGGAGACACGCTCGACGTCGCGGCTCATCGGGCCACGGCCGCTTGCCACCAGGCACACGCGCGCGGCCCCGCCGGCGATGCCTGCCTCTGCCTGGCGCACGGCCTCTTCGGGCTTCAACCAGCTGTACTTCATAATGGGAGCACTAGGGCATGTCTCCTATTTGCGTAGCCAGGCGATGACGGCGCAGAGGACGACGCTGGCGCGGTAGGTGATGGCGTGTTTGTCGTAGCGGGTGGCGA
>NZ_JBHTCW010000023.1:0-1752 GCF_042666305.1 Brachybacterium sp. GCM10030268
CCTGAGTTGATGCATTTGCTTAGTGTCCCGGTTGCCCGGTGATCTGCTCGATGATCGTGGCGGCGTCCTCGGGGATCTGGGGCGGGATCAGTTGGGTGTGATCGCCGGCTTGCAGCAGCGCGGACTGGATCGGGCGCAGCGTGGTGATGATCCGTTTCAGGCTCAGCCCGGTCGCGTTCTGCATGAATCGCGCGATCGCCAGGGCAGTGAACACAATGGTCAGGTGCGCTTCGATCGAGTCGCGTTGCCGATGGAACATGGGCCTGGCCTGCAGGTCGCTCTTGCTCATCCGGAACGATTGCTCGACCTGCCAGAGGTCGTGATAGCTCGAGAGCACCTCAGCCGGCGGCATGACATCGGCGGGGATGTTGGTGACGTAGCCCTTCAGCCCGACCAGGCCACGAGCTCGTTCGAGGGACCCCTCGTCGAGGGCCCGGCCCGCGGCGGTGGTCTTGACGAACCGGGTCGACTTCACCGCCGCGTCCCCGTCGATGACCGCGCGGGCACGGTTCTCCTGCGCGGTCAGCGTGTGCCCATCCCGGGTAGCGCGCTTCTTCGAGAAGGCCCAGACCGCGCGCCAATGCCCGGGATGCTCCTCGGCATTCCAGACCGGTTCCCGCCGGCGCCGCTTCTGCTCCGTTTTGGCGTTGCCGTGGCGGGGCGTGATGGTGTCGATCAGCTGTCCATCCTCGAAGGCGTCCCCGTTCCAGTGGAAGTGATTGGCGAGGTCACCGGGGGCTTTGACCTGTCTCGAGCCGACGATGAATCTCAGACCCGCTTCGTCCAGCGCGGTCAGGTTGGCGGTGGAGAGCATCCCCGCATCAGCGACAACGACCATGTCGGCGAGGTTGTGACGGTCCTGGAACTGCTTGATGATCGGCACGATCGTGCGGGTCTCCGCATGGTTGCCCTCGAAGCAGCCGATCTCCAACGGGAATCCGTTGCGGTCCACCAGCAGCCCGACCACGATCTGCGGATCCACCCGGCGCTCCTTGGAGTAGCCGACCTTGCGCAACTGATCTTCGTACTCTGCCTCGAAGTAGAGCGTGGTGACGTCGTAGAGGACCAGAGAGATGTCGCCGCTGGTGGCGGTGTGTTCGAAGCACTTCGTGGCGATCTGGTCGCGATAGCGGCGTTCCTGGGCCTGGCGGAGGTGGCGATAGATCGTCGCGTGATGCGGTGGATCCACACCCAGCCCCTCGAGCACACGGATCGAATCGAGCTTCGAGGTCGGCTCCACCAAGCGTGCCAGCACGACCTGCTCGAACACCTCGTCCTCGACGACCCCGAAGCCCAGGCGCGAGTACGCAGCTCTCAACGTGGACCAGAGCACATCGCTGGTGGTTCCCACGACGCGAACACCACCGTGACTTCCCGCAGCAGACGTCTCTGCTGGTGGTGCAGCAGTCGGGATGAGTTGGGGCTGTTGCTCTGCGGGGCGGGCCAGCGTGGTATCCGCTCCGGAATCCACGCCCAGTTCGAGGGCTTCCTGCTCGCCCTGGAGGATCTCGCGGCCCCGCTGGACCAGCAGTGCGACCTCGACCGGACTATGACCGGAGCCGAGGTGCTGGATGATCTCCAGCTTCCCGTGCCGCTTCTGGACGACCTGCACCGCAGTCGCTCCGGACCCGGTCCTCACCTTCCGCACGAACGCCACCCCGTTAGTATCCCGAATCACCCACCTCGACCCACAAACCTCCAGGTCAACGGGTTGATAGCTCGCCAGCGACATCACCGTGCATCAAGTCAGGT
>NZ_JBHTCW010000024.1:0-1482 GCF_042666305.1 Brachybacterium sp. GCM10030268
GCTCACTGGGGGACCCTCCTTAGTGCGGCCTTGTTCGGTAGGGTCGTGACCACTCGGTCCCGGCGGGTGCATGGCCTAGGATGCGAGCCGTTCGACGGCCAGCATGAGTTCTGCCAGCCCTGCCGGGCCGAGGCCATCTGAACGGCGTCAGGAACATGCCCCCTCGAGGGCCGAGCAGTGAGCTTCCGGCAGATGTCCTCCACCAAGTGGTGCTCCTTCGAAAGACCTGGAGTACGTGCATGTATGTCGGATGGGACTGGGGCAACACCACCCATGCAATTGCGGTCATCGACGACCACGGCCATCTCGTCGATCGCTGGCCCACCCCTCACAACGAGGACGGCCTGCGCGCCACATTCGCTCGCCTGGCCGGCCACGCCGCGCCGGCTGACCTGCCGGTCGCGATCGAGACCACCCGCGGGCTGATCGTGGACCGACTCCTGGCGGCCGGACACCCGGTCGTGGCCGTCCACCCCAATGCGTTCAACGCTGTGCGTCCCCGCTGGGGCGCGGCCCGCGCGAAGGACGATCCCGGCGACGCGTTCAAGCTCGCTGACTACCTGCGCACCGACGGCCACCGCTTGAGGACCCTGCGCCCGACCGAGCAGACCACCCTCGAGCTGCAAGCCCTGGTGCGCGCCCGCGAGGATCAGGTCACCGCCCGCGTGACGGCGACCAACCAGCTCGCCGCGCTGCTGGCCGAACACTGGCCCGGTGCCGGGACGGTCTTCGCTGACCTGGACTCCGACATCGCCCTGGCATTCTGCGATCGCTTCCCCACCCGCAGCTCCGCGCGGCACCTGGCACCGGCGAGAATGCGCGACTGGCTGGCCCGCCAGCACTACTCCGGACGCACCGATCCTGCCGTACTGATCGGCAGGCTCCGTAACGCTCCCGCGCCCGTCTCCAGACTGAGTGACGAGACGATCACCGTGCTGGTGCGCAACCAGATCGCCGTCATCCGCGCCCTGAAGACCGTGATCTGCGAGCTCGAGGCCCAGATCGACACGGCTCTGGCCACCCACCCCTGGGCAGCCCTGATCGAGAACCTTCCCAGGGTGGGGACCGTCAACCTCGCCCAGATCATCGGCGAGGCCGGCCCCCTGCTGGAGCACGCCGCCAGCGCGGACCAGCTCGCTGCCGAAGCCGGCGTCGTGCCCGTCACCCGCGCCTCGGGCAAGTCCCGCGCAGTCGTGTTCCGCTACGCCACCAACCGGCGAGCCAGACAAGCCCTCATCCGCTGGGCCGACAACTCCCGACACTCCTCGACCTGGGCCAGAAACATCTACGACACCGCTCGAGAACAAGGCAAACGACATCCCCACGCCGTGCGGATCCTGGCCCGCTCCTGGCTGCGGATCATCTACGCCTGCTGGCGCGACGGAACGTGCTACGACCCCACCATCCACGAGCGGCGCAGAACCGACAGAAACGACCACAGCAGCGCTCTCACGGCCTAGAGGTTGACTCAGGGAACTCATG
>NZ_JBHTCW010000025.1:0-1414 GCF_042666305.1 Brachybacterium sp. GCM10030268
GGTCAAGTCCCGGGAAGTGGTGTAGCGGTCCTTCGGTGAGAGGGGTCAGGCGGTTAGGGCGGGTAGGGAGTTGGTGGTCACCTCCTGCTCGGGGGTAGTGGTGATGGTCAGGCGGCAGCGGGCGAGGACGTCGAGGCCGAGGTAGCGGCGGCCTTCGGCCCATTCGTCGGTCTGTTCGGCCAGGACTGCGCCGATGAGGCGGACGATCGCCTCTCGAGAGGGGAAGATGCCGACGGAGTCGGTGCGGCGGCGGATCTCGCGGTTCAAGCGTTCGGTGGGGTTATTCGACCAAATCTGGACCCACACGTCCTTGGGGAAGGCAGTGAACGCCAGGACATCAGCGCGGGCGGCGTCGAGGTGCTCGGCCACCTCGGGAAGTTTCTCGCCGACGTAGTCCAGCAGCCTCTCGAACTGGGCGTTCACTGCTGCCTGGTCGGGCTGGTCATAGACGCTGTGCAGCATCGCTTTCACCGCAGGCCACATGCCCTTGGGACAGATACTCATCAGATTCGCCGCGTAGTGGGTCCGGCACCGCTGCCAGGACGCGCCGGGCAGGTGCGCGGCGATCGCCTCGACCAGGCCGGCATGAGCATCGGAGGTGACGAGCCGGACTCCGCCGAGACCGCGGGAGACGAGGTCGGCGAAGAAACTATTCCAGGCCGCGCCCGTCTCGCTGGTGGCGACCCGCATGCCGAGGACTTCGCGGTGCCCGTCACCGTTGACTCCGGTCGCGAGCAGGACAACAGCGTTGATCACGCGGCCGCCTTCGCGGACCTTCATCGTCAGCGCGTCAGCGGAGACGAACGTGAATGGCCCGGCCGCGTCCAAGGGGCGGTGGCGGAACTGATCGACGTGCTCATCGAGATCGGCCGCCATCCGGCTGACCTGTGACTTCGAAAGCGAGTTGATCCCGAGCGTCTTCACCAACTTGTCCATGCGGCGAGTGGAGACACCGGCAAGGTAGCAGTCCGCCACAACTGTGATCAGCGCGGATTCGGCGCGTTTGCGGCGCTCGAGCAGCCACTCCGGGAAGTAGGTGCCGGAGCGGAGCTTGGGGACGGCGACGTCGATAGTGCCGACCCGGGTGTCGAGGTCGCGGTGGCGATAGCCGTTGCGCTGGACAATCCGCTCGGGGCTGGGCCGGCCGTATTCCGCGCCGGCGACAGCGTCAGCGTCCGCCGACAGGAGATCATTGATGATCCTCTGCAGCATGGCGCGCATCAAATCTGGGGAGGCTTCGGCCAGAGCTTCACCGAGCAGGCCATGAGGGTCGACAATATGAGGAGCGGTCATCGTGATGACTCCGTTCGAGGATTCTGTGGAAGGTTGACTCGAAGGATCACACGGTGACCGCGTCCACGTCCGAGACGATCACGGCAGCCACCGCGCTACACCACTATGCGGGACTCAACTG
>NZ_JBHTCW010000026.1:0-1347 GCF_042666305.1 Brachybacterium sp. GCM10030268
CATGGGTATCTCCTATGTCAAGCGGCTTGCGGGATGCAAGTCGTTGAGGTGGGGTTCAGTGAGATCGGGGTGTTCATGAGTGCTGCGGCGTGGGCACGGGTAAGAGTGCGCCAGATGCGGCGGACGATCGCGTTCTTCAGGCAGCGGAGGGCTTCCATCACGGTCTTCCCGTCTGCTCGGAGTCGTTCGTAGTACTCCTTGCCTGGCCCCTCGAGACGGACCTGAGTGAGGGCGATGCGATGGATGGCGCAGTTCAGCTGTCTGTTCCCGCCCCTGTTCAGACGGACTCTGCCTTCTGTCTTGCCTGACCAGACCGGGATCGGGGCGCAGCCGGCGAACATCGCGAACTTCGACTCCGTGGCGAATCGTTCGATCCCGGCGGTCTCGGCGATGATCTTCGCGGCAGACAGCTCCGCGCAGCCGGGAATCTCCAGCAGCACCGGCTCCAGCTCCCTCACCATGGCACGCAGCCGCGCATCGAGCTCCCCGATCAAGGAGCACAGCCGTTCGAGATCGGCAAGGACCATGCCCGCGATCTCCGCGACGATCCCCTCGCTCGCCTCGATCACGCCCCGCACCTGTTCCTGGGCAGGTCGATGAGTCAGCGCGCGTGGTGCCGGGTCGATGTCGGGATCGAGTTCGTGCAGGTGCCAGCGCAAGCGGTTGATCACTCGAGTCCGCTCCGCGACCAGGTCCTCACGACGAGCAAGAACGAGCTTGACCTCCCTCGCCTGCTCATCGGTGAACGCGGCCGGCAGGTCGTCCTCGCGGGCCATCGCTCGCGCGACTGCGAGAGCATCGATCGGATCGGACTTGCCGCGGGTGCGCGATGCGGCGCGCTGGCGGGCCATCAGCTTCGCCGGCACCCTGAGCACCGGCTCGCCGTGGGCCAGGAGATCGCGCTCGAGCAGACCGGTGAGGTGGCGGCAGTCCTCCAGCCCCCACCGGCGATCCTGCTCGATGAAAGATGCCCTGGCCCACCGGTAGGCCTTCTCATGACCGCTGTGGGTCGCGCGGACAGTGATCTGCCCGATCTGTTTGCCCGCCGCGTCGACCGCGACGAAGGTATGCGAGTTCTTGTGGACGTCAGCGCCGATCAGGACCACCATGGTGACTGCCTCCCTTGAATCCGAGTGGGGTCAAACGGTCGGGCCGGTCGGCGGACAAACCTCAGTGGGGCAGCTGCACGCTCCTATCAAGTCACGCCGGCCGGTCCTTCCACCCGGCGACGGCAATACCCATGAAAGCCAGCTCAGCGAGGAGCGGCAGCCACTGTACGGGCCAATCACCGGATGGAAGCGATCCAACCACCGCGACATCCGCGGCACCACAGAGCCTCACACTGAC
>NZ_JBHTCW010000027.1:0-1337 GCF_042666305.1 Brachybacterium sp. GCM10030268
ACCCAACTGATCCCGCCCCAGATCCCCGAGGACGCCGCCACGATCATCGAGCAGATCACCGGGCAACCGGGACACTAAGCAAATGCATCAACTCAGGACCGGAGCGTCGCGCCGACGCCGCGGCGACGCTGGCGTACCGGGACTGGGCGACCCAGGCGGTGAGGTCCAGATCATGAGTCGCAAGGTCCTTGACGACCCCCACGTCGCGGATCCGAGCGGGGAACGCGCCTTGCCGGCGCGTTGCGATCTGGTAGATCTCGCCAAGCTGCCCGCCGGAGATGCGCCGACGCATCTCCTGGAGGGCGGCGTTGTATCGCTCCACATATCCCACGGCGCCGACTAACCCGGCCTTCTCGAACGCGGCGGTGATCTCCTCGGCCTCGCTGATGTCGAAGGCCAGCGGCTTCTCCACCAGCGTGTGCACCCCCGCTTCTGCGAACGTCAGTGCGACATCGCGATGAAACTGGGTAGGCACGGCGACCACCGCGTAGTCGATACCCGCCTCGACGAGCGCCTCGGCGCTCGGTAGAACGTCCAGCTCCGGAACCGCACCGTGTGGATCGCCCCCTGGATCGGCGCAGGCCACCAATTCTACGCCGTCGAGCGCTTTGAGGTTGCGGGCGTGGTGCCGGCCCATCATGCCCAGCCCGATCAGTCCGGCCCGCAGCGTCTTGTCCGCCATGCTTATGCTCCTTCCTTCGGGGGCTTGTTGACGGCCGTTACGATTCTGTTCCTGGTCCGGGTGCGAGCGTCCACCGCCGCGGCATCGCTCGTGAACTTCTCTGGATCCACTTCCACGAACACCGGCGGCGCATCCCACAGCGCCACCGAGTCCGCGGTCGCTGCGAGGGTGAACGGCGGCACGATCACCTCATCACCGACCTTCAGCCCCAGGGCCAGCATCCCCGGATGATGGCCCGAGGCGCCCGAGATTACGGCCACCACCCCACGACCGGCCACCAGCGCCGCTGAGAACTCCTGCTGAAACGTCGCAATCTCTAGTCCCCCGAGCTGCGATCCCGGACGCCGGCACCCGATCTACCACGTCCCGCTCGTGATGACCGAAAATCGGCTTCACCGGAGGGACCATGTCGTATTCAGCCACTTCTTGCTGCCGTCTCTAGTGTGGACTCGGATCTGATCGGCCGGCTGGTCGCCCTGCTGGTGGGTGGAGGCGGAACCGTCGCCGAGAACGAGGCGGGGGGTGCCGGCCCAGTTCTCGGCCGTGGTGATGTTGCGCCCGTCGATGATCAGCTTGATGCCGGGCACGTCGGCCGCGGAGAGCTCGCGGTATTCGGCGTGGTTGGTCTGCACGATCACCAGGTCCGCGCTCTCGC
>NZ_JBHTCW010000028.1:0-1306 GCF_042666305.1 Brachybacterium sp. GCM10030268
TGAAGCGCCCTGGGTTTCGTTCCGATCCTGATACGAGGAGGATTGGAACATGCCGAGCAAGTACCCACAGTCGTTCCGGGACCGTGCCATTCGCATGGTCACCGATCGGATGGAGGCCGAGGAGGGCCTGTCGCAGTACCAGGCGATCACCGAGATCGCCCCGAAGCTGAACGTGTCGAAGGAGTCGCTGCGACGCTGGATCGAGCAGTCCGACGTCGATGCCGGGACCAAGCCGGGCCGATCGACCGAGGCGCAGGAGGAGATCCGCCGGCTCAAGCGGGAGAACGCCGAGCTGCGCAGGGCGAACGAGATCCTCAAGTCCGCATCGGCGTTTTTCGCCGCGGAGCTCGACCGCCCCTCGACGAAATGATCGCGTTCATCGACCTGCACCGCGATCAGTTCGGGGTCGAGCTCATCTGCCGCACCCTCGCGGCAGCCGAGGGCGGCTTCATCACCTCACGCGGATACCGCGCCGCTAAGAGGAGACCGGCCAGCGACCGTGCCCTGCGAGACCAAACCCTGATCCCCGAGGTCAAGCGCATCCACGCTCAGAACTATGGCGTCTATGGGGCGCGGAAGATGTGGCATGCCATGCGCCGCGAGGGCTGGGACATCGGACGCGACCAGTGCGCCCGGCTCATGCGCACAGCCGGCCTGCACGGCGTTGTCCGGGGACGGAAGCCCCGCACCACGAAACCGGCGTCGGTGCCGGATCATCGGCCAGACCTGGTCGAGCGGAACTTCCACGCTCCCGGCCCGAACCAGCTCTGGGTCGCTGATATCACCTACGTGCGCACCACCAGCGGATTCTGCTACACCGCGTTCGTCATCGACGCCTTCTCCCGCCGGATCGCGGGCTGGGCGACCCGGGCGACGATGCGCACCGAGGACCTACCCCTCGAGGCCCTGCAGCACGCGCTGATCGCTGCGAAAGACCAGGCCATCACCGATCTGGTCCATCACAGCGACCGAGGAAGCCAATACGTTTCCATTCGCTACACCGAGCACCTCGCCGAGGCCGGGATCACCGCCTCGGTCGGCTCACGCGGCGACAGCTACGACAATGCCCTGGCCGAGACCGTCAACGGGCTCTATAAAACCGAGCTGATCCACGCCCGGACCGCGTGGCCGTCGATGACCGAGGTTGAGTTCGCAACGATGAACTGGGTCCACTGGTGGAACCACCAGCGACTCCATCAGGCCCTCGAGTACTCGACCCCGATCGAGGTTGAGGCCGCCTACGCTGAGTCCCGGGAGCCCTCACCGGCCCCCGCATAGAAAGCGGAACGGAAGCCAGGGCGCTTCA
>NZ_JBHTCW010000029.1:0-1229 GCF_042666305.1 Brachybacterium sp. GCM10030268
GTGAAGACAGCTGTCGTGGCACTGGGGAAGATCGGGCTGCCGCTGGCGGTGCAGTTCGCCGATGCAGGGCACGAGGTCATCGGCGTGGACACCAATCCCCGCCAGGTCGAGCTGATCAACCAGGCGAGAGAGCCGTTCCCGGGCGAGGCGCAGCTGCAGGAGAAGCTGAGCGAACTGGTCCCGGCGGGCCGGCTGCGGGCGACGACCGACTACGCCGAGGCGATCCCGCAGGCCGACGCCGTGGTGATCGTGGTACCGCTGTTCGTGAACGACGCCACGTGGGAGCCGGACTTCGGCTGGATGGACTCGGCCACCCGGTCCCTCGCGGAGCACATCACCCCCGGCACCCTCGTCTCCTACGAGACCACCCTGCCGGTGGGAACGCTGCGCACCCGCTTCACGCCCATGATCGAGCAGATCTCGGGCCTGACGGAGTCGAAGGACTTCTTCGCGGTCTTCTCCCCCGAGCGCGTGCTGACCGGCCGGGTCTTCGAGGACCTGCGCAAGTACCCCAAGCTGATCGGCGCGCTGTCCGCCGAGGGCACGAAGCGGGCCACGGAGTTCTACGAGTCCGCCCTCACCTTCGACGAGCGTCCCGACCTGGCACGTCCCAACGGGGTGTGGGACCTCGGCTCCCCCGAGGCCTCGGAGCTGGCGAAGCTCGCCGAGACCACCTACCGCGACGTGAACATCGCCCTGGCCAACGAGTTCGCCCTCTTCGCGCAGGACCACGGGATCGACGTCTACAAGGTGATCGAGGCCTCCAACTCCCAGCCCTACTCCCACATCCACCAGCCGGGCATCGCCGTCGGCGGGCACTGCATCCCCGTCTACCCGCGCCTGTACCTCTCGACCGATCCGAACGCGACCACCGTGCGCACCGCCCGCACCCTGAACGCGTCGGTGCCCTCGCACCTGGTCGAGCGTGCCGCGAACCTGCTGGGTTCGCTGCAGGGCCTGAAGGCCGTGGTGCTCGGCGCCTCGTACCGCACCGGGGTGAAGGAGACCGCGTTCTCCGGCGTGTTCCCCGTGGTCGAGGCGCTGCGTGAGCACGGCGCCGAGGTCGCCGTCCACGACACGTACTACGACGACGAGGAGCTCGCCGGATTCGGCTGGGCCCCGTACCACGTGGGCGAGAGCGCGGACCTGGTGATCGTGCAGACCAACCACGCCGAATACCGCGAGCTCTCCGCGGCCGACGTGCCCGGCATCAAGCTGATCATCGACGG
>NZ_JBHTCW010000030.1:0-975 GCF_042666305.1 Brachybacterium sp. GCM10030268
CTAGGGCGTGTCTCCTATATGTGAGGCGGTTTCACTTGAGAGCCTGTATGCATGGCTACCGCGACGACTCGACATCAGGTCCTGTCCGACGAGCAGTGGGAGCGGATCGAGCCGCTGTTGCCGTCGAACAAGGGTCGCAAAGGGCATCCCTTCCGCGACAACCGGAAGATCGTCGAGGGCATCATCTACCGGTCCCGCACCGGGATCCCGTGGCGCGACCTGCCGCGTGACCAGTTCGGACCGTGGCAGACGGTGTGGAAGCGCCACTACCTCTACGCCCGGCTCGGGGTCTGGGACCGAATCCATGCCGCACTGATGGCGCAGGCCGACGCGGCAGGCGGCATCGACTGGACGGTCTCGGTGGATTCGACGATCAGCCGAGCCCACCAGCACGGGACCAACACAACTCGTCCCGACCAGCCCACAGGGGGCGGGCGCGAACCACAAGAATCCGACCGCTGAGGAGCCCGAAGGCCACGCGGTCGGCAGGTCACGCGGCGGGCTGGGCAGCAAAGTCCATGCCGCGGTCGACGGCAATGGCATGCCGCTGGCGATCGTTCTGACCGGCGGTCAACGCAACGACGGCGCGATGCTCGTCGAGGTCCTCGACGATATTCGAGTCCCTCGCCTTGGCCCCGGAAGGCCCCGGACCCGGCCTGCTGCGGTGGTCGCCGACAAGGCCTACTCCTCGGGCAAGACCCGCCGGATGCTTGCGGCTCGGGGCATCAAGGCCGTGATCCCGCAGAAGTCCGACGAGCTCTTTGCCCGCCAGAGGAAGGGTTCCTGCGGGGGCCGACCGCCCGGACTCGACCAGACCGCATACGCTGGCCGCAACGTCGTCGAGCGGCAGTTCGGCCTGGCCAAACAGTGGCGCGGGATCGCCACCCGCTACGACAAACACGCCATCACCTACCGCGCCAGCGTCGTCCTCTGCGCCGTCATCGCCTGGCTACGCAAATAGGAGACATGCCCTAG
>NZ_JBHTCW010000031.1:0-599 GCF_042666305.1 Brachybacterium sp. GCM10030268
TGGAGCGGGCGTTCTCGAACCGCTTGGCCACATCGGCCCAGTTCACGATGTCCCAGATCGCCTTGACGTAGTCCGCCTTGACGTTCTGGTAGTCGAGGTAGAAGGCGTGCTCCCACATATCCAGCTGGAACAGCGGGATCGTCGCCACCGGCACCCCGTTCTGCTGATCGTAGAACTGCTCGATCACCAGATTGCCACCGGCCGGCTCGTAGGCCAGCACGGCCCAGCCCGAGCCCTGGATACCCAGCGCCGCCGCGGTGAAGTGGTCACGGAACGCATCGAAGGAGCCGAAGTACTCATCGATCGCGGAGGCCAGCTCACCGGTGGGCTTGTCCCCACCTTCCGGGGAGAGGTTCTTCCAGAAGATCGAGTGGTTCGTGTGACCACCGAGGTTGAACGCCAGATCCTTGGAGAACTGGTTGACCGAGGTGAAGTCACCCGACTCCCGGGCCGCCGCCAGACGCTCCAGCGCCGTGTTCGCGCCCTTGACGTAGGTCGCGTGGTGCTTGGAGTGGTGCAGCTCCATGATCTGCCCCGAGATGGACGGCGCGAGAGCCCCGTAGTCGTAATCGAGATCCGGAAGCGTGTATTCCGCCATG
>NZ_JBHTCW010000032.1:0-544 GCF_042666305.1 Brachybacterium sp. GCM10030268
TGCTGGCAAGCGAGATCGACGACTTGTGCAGCAAGCTGCGTCGTCGTGCGCGCCGTGTCCACACCCGCGCTGATGTGGAGGCCCTTGTCGACGATCTGCTCGACGCGCTGCACGCCACCCGGCTGGACACCACTCGGCCCGCAGCTGTCGACACCACCTGCGCGATGCCCGCCATTGACCACTGAAACCACGAAGGACCGGCCAGTTCGTAGCTGGCCGGTCCTTCCTGATGATCATCTCAGGAGACCCCATGAACAACCCAATAGAGATCCTGGCCTGGGTCGATGCACGAACCACCGACCCCGAGCGGATCGTCTCCGAAGTCCTAGAGCTGCTGGCCGACCAGATCGAGGTTTTCGGGCTGCACACGCCAGTAGTGCTGCGCGTCCAGCAGAACAGGCAGGAGATCTACCGGCACAGCAACACGCTCGCCGAGGTCATCGAGCACCTGATCGATTGGGGCTACGGCACCAGCGAGGCGATCTTGTGAGCGCACCGCAGCTCTACCAATGGCGTTGCGCGCCACAGCATCTACGGACGAAAC